>NZ_CP033068.1:616902-1233805 GCF_003668995.1 Flavobacterium sp. 140616W15 | reverse complement strand
AAGAACAAATTTCTTATGACAAAATTCGATTAGGTCTTGCAATAATCGAGAAGAATTATTAAAACGTATCATAAATATTACGCAACCAAATCTTTGTCAAAGTTTTGAACTTTGACAAAGATAAAGCCAAATTGTAACTATCCTTCGACTCCGATCAGGAAGACAAAATTGATATTTTAATAGCATATTTTTTAGAAATTAAGATATTCCTTAGCCCTGATAGGAACGACATTCTTTTTATTTTTTCTTTAAAAATAAAAAGATACAGTGTCTCAATAGCTATCGGGAAGCAGGATTAGCTCCATAAAAAAATCCTGTGAATTAGTACTTCACAGGATTTTAAATATCTAATTATAACCTTTATTACTACAAATATCTTTCTTGAAAAACTTTCTGATGATGCTTTTGGTGACCAATAATAACAAAACCTAAAGCACGAACTGACATCTGATTATTAGAAGCAGTACCAATTCTTTTAAGCTGTTCTTCTGATAAACTTTTATAGAACAATAAATTAGAATGCCTTACAGCAGACAATTCAGTTAATAAATCCTGAAGCCCTCTGCTATTTGCATTAGTATTGCCTACATAATCATTTTCATCAAAACTAGGCAATGCTGTTTTATCATTTCTAGAGAATCGTAAAGCACGATATGCAAAAATACGTTCGGTATCGATTATGTGCTGAATGATTTCTTTGATTGTCCATTTCCCTTCAGCATAACGATAATCAAATTTATCCATCGGAATATTTTGAACAAATCGTATAAAATCATGTAATGAAATTTCTAATTCTTCAATCAAATTTACATTTCCTGCTTCTTGAACATAAGTTGTAAATCCGCCTGAATATTCATTTTCTAATAATTGTGATGCTAACATAATAAATTAAATTTAAGCTGAGTTTCTACTTGCGTTTGTATTTCCAAAGAGAGAACGTGTTACTATCTTCTCATATACTTTAATCAATTCATCATCGACTTGATCTTGCTTGTTTAATTCATTAATTCTCAACAATGCATATTGCTGTATTGTTAACAATGGCAATACTATACGCTCTCTTATTTGAATTGATGCTTTACCATCAGGATAGTTTTCCATTAGTTCTTTATGCCCTGCAATTTTGAGCAATAAACGTTTTGTTTCTGAAAACTCATCATAGATAATTTGCCAAAACTCTCCAAATTCAGGATCTTTTCTCATGTAAGCTGTTAATGGCAAAAATGATTTCGCCAATGACATCATACTATTTTCTAACAAGGTTTTAAAGAATAATGAATTATCGTATAAATCCTGAACTTTTTCCCATTGGTTCGTTTCTTCAAAATGTCTTAATGCAGAACCGACTCCAAAGAAACCAGGTACATTTTGTTTTAATTGACTCCAAGAACCCACAAACGGAATGGCACGTAAATCAGCGAA
Organism: Flavobacterium sp. 140616W15; assembly: GCF_003668995.1. NCBI lineage: Bacteria > Pseudomonadati > Bacteroidota > Flavobacteriia > Flavobacteriales > Flavobacteriaceae > Flavobacterium > Flavobacterium sp. 140616W15. Next base: position 1,232,383 of record NZ_CP033068.1, on the reverse strand, counting down.
ATCTAATTTTTCTGACTTACTTCTTTTTGATGGTCGGCTACCAATATTTGTTTTTGAGTAATATTTTAAAGTACTCATCTTCTCTAAATAAGGAATGAATTTAGGATGATTCTTAAAACTTAAGTATTCTTGATACCCAAGTTCTGCTAACTGATCTAAAACATCTTTTTCTTCTACAGTCAACTCATTTTTACCTTTACTAAATACCTGATTTGTAACTCCAGCACTTAATAAATTTTCTAAATTATAACGACAAGAATCTAATGTACCAAAATTAGAACTGATAGTTTGCCCCTGAACAGTAATCTGAATTTCGTTATTTTCTATTTTTGGCCCTAACGAAGCATAGAATTTATGTGTTTTTCCTCCTCCACGAGCAGGTGGTCCACCACGTCCATCAAAGAAAATAGCATTAATTCCGTATTTTCTAGAAATTTCAGTTAGCGCTTCTTTGGCTCTATAAATACTCCAGTTTGCCATTAAATACCCACCATCTTTTGTACCGTCAGAGAAACCTAACATTATCGTTTGTTTGTTTCCTCTTTCGATCAAGTGTTTTGCATATTCAGGATTTGTATATAATTGCTCCATAATTTCATGAGCTTTTTGCAAATCATCAACAGATTCAAATAGCGGAATAATATCAACAGTTGGACTATCCCAGTTGTTTAGCCTGATTAAAGCAAAAGTCTCCATTACATTCAATGCACTTTCGTTATTACTGATTATGTAACGATTTGCTCCATACTCCCCATTATTCTCCTGAATAATTTTAATAGCTTGTATAGACTCAATTGTTGACTTAGTAATTTCGTTTTCAAAAACATTTGGATCCAGATTTCCTTTTACTTTTGAAAGTACTGCTATTTTTTCATTCTCAGGTAAATCATAATAATTAGCAGGAAATACTAAAGGATCTGACTTTAGATAATACGTCACAACATCTTTAAAAACAGCATCATGTATTTTACTATTCTGACGAATATCCAACGTTGCAAAATAAAACCCAAATAGATTTATTTTGATAAGCAACGCTTCTAATTCATCTAAATACAAGGACTGGTGCTTCTCAACAATAATCTCTTTAATCGTATTTAATTGTGTTTTAAACTCGTCTAGAGTGATATAAATCTCTCCTTTAGAATAAAAAACGGAACGATATAATTTATATTCAAGGTCAGATACCAATGTATCCACTCCTGCAAATGTCAATTTTCTTTTTAAGTTTCGCATCTCAACATAGTAACATTTAAGAATTGAAGTTCTTAAACGTTCTGCTACTTTTAATGTAATAGCTGTTGTTACAAACGGATTCCCATCACGATCTCCACCTGGCCAGAACCCAAGTTTCACCAAAGGATTCTGAATCGATTTGCCGTGAAAAATGTTTTTTTGAAGGTAATGCACTATTTCACCAGAAGTTTCGTAGAATACGTTCTCCAAGTACCAAATCAAGCTAACTGCTTCATCATAAGGATTAGGTTTTTCATTTTGTATAAATGGAGTTTTTCCTAGCTGAGCTAGCAATTTCTTGATTTTAAGCAAATCATTTGAACGAATAGCTTCTGTCAAATCATTAATAATTCCCAATACAGGACCTGGATAAAACTGTGTAGGATGTGCCGTTAAAACAGTACGAACATTAAAGCTTTCTAAAAACTCAATTAGTTCATCTTCCATCTCTTTAGCATCCGTTTTTTCTTTGATATCACGAAGCGAGCCTCTTCCTTCCATGTTATTTACAGTTGGAAACGCTGCATCCTCTATAGCATCAAATAATACAATTTGGCGCTCGATATATTGAATAAATCGAAACATCAAATCGATTTTATCTGTCTCTGAAGCATCATTTAAATACTTTCCTGAGAAAAAATTTACAATCTCTTTAGGTGTTTCTTGTTTTTTAAAGCCTGTTTCGCAAACTTCGGTAAATAAAGGAAGTAAAACCCCAGTATTATCAATAGAGTCGAATGGCAAAGTAATAAAAACACTATTATAAATATGGTATTTAGAAAGAACGTCTTGGTTAAAACGTTCTATTTTGGGAAGCGTATACATAATGTGTTATAGTTGGTTGGTTGTTAATAGTTAATTTTTCATAAAAAAACCCCAAGAAAAACTTGAGGTTATATTCAATATAGCATTCAAGATCAATTACATATTTTTAAAAATAGTATGCATCAATCGCTTTTTATCATTAATACTTTCTTCTAATGAAATCATAGTTTCTGTTCTATATACTCCTTCGATATCATCAATCATAAAGATAACTTCTTTCGCATGTTTAGTATCTTTTGCTCTAATTTTACAGAAAATATTAAATTTACCTGTAGTTACAGAAGCAACAGTTACAAAAGGAATCTGATTAATACGCTCTAAAACAAATTTTGTTTGAGACGTATTATTAAGAAAAACACCTACATAAGCTATAAATGAATATCCTAATTTATCATAATCCAATGCTAATGAAGACCCCATTATTATTCCGGCATCTTCCATTTTTTTCACTCTCACATGCACTGTTCCTGCAGATATCAATAGTTTTTTTGCAATGTCAGTAAACGGTACTCTTGTGTTGTCTATCAACATGTCTAATATCTGGTGATCTACTTCATCCAAACGAAATTTACTCATAGTTCTTTAATTAATATTACTAATTACTATTACAAAGTATAAAAATATATATAAAAAATAACAAAACGACAAAAAACCTATCCTTTTATCAGTCCATTAACAAATTTTATGTTTTTATTTAAATAAAAATCTGCTTTCTGGCTTGTTTTCGGAAAATTATCAAAATCATCTGTATATTCTGCTCCTTTGGCATCGTATTCAAAATGACCATAATAATTCTCTAATTCACCAACTTCAGTAACATAAGCAGTGAAACAAATTTTATTTTCAATCAATTCCTCTTTGTATTGTGCAGCAAAATTCGTGATTATTTCAATACCATCATAATTTATTTTGATGTTTTTATACATAAAATCATAAAAAACGACTTTATTTTGTGAAATATTCAAATATTTATTAATTCCATTGATAACTATATCGTTTTCGCTTAATGCTTTAAACCCTGAGATCAGAGCAAAAAAGATATATTTTCTTGTGATTTCTCTTTCATAATCATTAGGAAAATGCCCCGCCTCAAACAAAACTGTAGGCACTCCTAAATACTGAAACGTATCCCCTATACAATTAATATTAAAAGAATCATCAAAACGCCCTACTTGTCCTGGAATATAATCTTGCAAAACATCATTCATAGCTACAATCAGATCTATCGCCTTCGTACGCGACTCATTTATCTCTCGCTCTTCATTATATGCTGGAGCCAAAAATGATACTGTTGCTGGCTTCCCTGTATCGCCAGCTCCAAAAATTGTACGTTGATCATGTAAATTATAACAATAATGAGGCTTAAACTCTTCAAAAGTCGCTCTTAACACTTTACTTTCTGGTTGCGTTAACTGCTGCGAATCACGATTTAAATCAACTTTATTAGCGTTTTCACGAGTATATAACTTCGCTCCATCAGGATTTAGTATAGGGATACTATAAAAAGTAAACGTTTCAAGTAATTTATTCGCAAAATCAGAACCACTATTCAGCACGTTAATAAAGTCAAACAAAGCTTTTGTAGTTGTACTTTCATTTCCATGCATTTGAGACCAAAGGTAAATTCGAGTTTCACCTGTTCCAATTTTGTAACTATATATAGGTTCTCCCAAAACAGATTTACCAATAATCTCAACCTGATTATTCGTATTTAATTTCTCTAATAAAGGAGTTATTGCATCTAAGGTAAGATACCTTCCTTCTATAGTTTGTTCTTTATGTAAGCTAAATAATTCTTCTAAATTCATGTTGTATTGTTTGGTTTACAAAAGTAAACATCTTTATTTTTACAATTGTAAACAGTAAGTTTTTTTAATAATCTACATTTGTAAACGCTTATTTCTTCCAAATAGCATTGCTCAATCTTCTTTTTAGTGACATTTGTTACTCCCTTACAAAAACACATCCAAACAAATAATTACTAAGCACTTATACAACATTAATTAAAGCTTAAGTATTAACCAAATACGGCGAATTACACTATTTACAATTGTATAATTGGTATTTTACCCTATTTTAATTACATTTGTAAACCGTCTTAATTTAAAAAACAATTTACAATGGTAAACATCGAGGATTTTATAAAAAGATTGGAAATCATATTAGAATATTATGGCTTAAGCGCCTCTTCATTTGCGGATAAAATTGGAGTACAACGCTCTAGTATGTCCCACCTCCTTTCGGGCAGAAACAAACCTAGCTTAGATTTTATATTAAAAATTATTGAGGTTTTTCCCGATATAGATTTGTATTGGGTTTTAAACGGAAAAGGATCTTTCCCTAAAAACGAAAATGAAGAAGTTACAACAAATCCAATTCCACAAGAAATCGAACAACCCATTGCTCCTATTTTCTCAAATAGCAATTTCATCCCTGAAGATTTATTTTTAGAGATCGAAAAAACGAATGAGAAAAATGAGAAAAAAATAATTGAAGAAAATGCTCCAGAAATAAAAAACACAATTTCCAATACCTCTTCTGGAGAAATAGAGAAAATTGTGTTCTTTTATAAAAACGGAACATTTAAAGCGTACATACCTTAAATTTATATTTTGTGTGCTTTTGAAAATTTTAAGCTTTTTCGTTTGCACAATTCTGAGAATTATTAAAAGATTCTATAACTGAAATCCATTAGCTGGAATTTTCCCCACGACTCCTTTATAGTGTTGTTTTAAAATTTCTATGTCAATATCATAATTTCCTGTTGGATAAAACGGCTTACCTAGATTAACTTCTTTTTTACCCCAATCAAAAGCTACTGGGACAATTGGCACATTTGCTTTTAAAGCGATATAATAAAACCCCGTTCTAATTTCTGAAACTTTTTTACGAGTTCCCTCTGGAGCAACTGCTAAACGAAAGGTTTCTTTTCTATCAAAAATAGCAGCGATCGAATCTACTTTATTCAAACCTCCTGATCTATCTAGCGGTTCTCCTCCTACACTTCTGAAATAATATCCAAAAGGAAATTTAAATAATTCTTTCTTTCCTACCCAATTCATTTCTAATCCAGAAATACCTCGAGTGAAAATTCCTAAATAAAAATCATGATTACTTGTATGAGGCATTACCATCAACACGCATTTTTTCACTTCAGCATTTTCAATCCCTACAATTTTCCATCCCATTAATTTAAAAAAGATGAATTTATATAATTGTTTCTTCATTAATTTTATTTTAACCTGCAAAATAAATAATTTAAATCTTAAATTTGGTAAAAACGCATACCAATGATTAAGAAAATATTCAGTTACCTTGTTCCTATAAAAATATTTGAAAAAAAATCTGCTCGTAGCAAAGCCATCGAAGTTACATGGGCAAACGGCGAATTAGTTTTAGATTCTGAAAATACCAATTACTCTTACGGAAGTTTACAACGCATCTTGAGGTACGGTTTAAAAAATATTGGCTTTGATAAAATTCTCTCAATGAAAGAAATCTTACTTCTGGGAGTAGCTGGAGGAAGTGTTATCAAAACTCTGGTTGATGAAATAAAATACGAAGGCAAAATAACTGGAGTCGAAATTGATCCCGATATTCTTGAAATCGCTAATAAATATTTCAATTTAAATAAAATTAAGCAACTCGAAATTATTATTGATGATGCATTTGAGTTTGTTTTAAAAACAAATAAAAAATACGACCTTATAATAATCGATGTTTTTGAAGACACCACAATGCCTAACTTTTTATTTGAAAGCTTCTTTAGTAATAGAGTTTCTGATCTTTTAAAAAAAAATGGGTTTGTACTTTTTAATACTATGATTTTAAACGAAACTCACAATATCAGAAATAAAAAATATATTTCGGAAATAAACAATCAGCATATTGTTAAAATGCTGCCCCGTATTGAAGAACACAATGAATTAATTATTATCGAAAAATTAGCCTAGCTTGATTTATATTAAAAAAAACAACACATATGCCTGCTTTAGAAACTGTTTTAAAAAGCTTACCTCCAACAAAAGTAATCGACGCAACAATTGAATATTCTCAATATATGCTTTTAGATCTATCAATCTCTAATCAGGAATTAGCGAAGAACAAAACTAAAACGGCCCATGAATTTGAATTTTACATTGAACATTTATTAACTCAAACCAAAGCGAAAGTCGCTTTTGGTGGCTATCTGGAAGAACGAAATATTTACAAACGAAGTGAAAATTTCAATAATTCAACAACTGCTGAGCGTAACATTCATATCGGTTTAGATTTATGGATTAAAGCTGAAACTCCTGTGTTGGCAGCGTTTGACGGAACTGTTCATAGCTTTAAAAACAATACTAGTTTGGGTGATTATGGCCCTACAATTATCCTAAAACATACTATTGAAAATCATATTTTCTATACTTTATATGGTCATTTATCGTTAGAAAGTATAGTTAACCTTAAAGTTGGAGCTGTTTTTCAAAAAGAACAAATTTTGGGCACTTTAGGTAAATCAAATATAAATGGTGATTATGCACCACACTTGCATTTTCAGATTATAAAAAATATAGGAGACAATTTTGGTGATTATCCAGGTGTTTGCAGTAAAATAGATTTAGATTATTACACTAACAACTGCCCAAATCCCAATTTAGTATTAAAAATAACATAAAGAACAATGAAGAAAGTACTATTTATTTTAAGTTTGCTTCTGTTGATTGGTTGCAAATCAAAAACAGGCGGAAACAAAACAGAAGATTTAAAAATATCAAAAGTTTTAGCTACAGAAGTAAATAACAGCCAACAAAAAAAGGCCTACGATTTAGGAAAACGAGTTTTATTGACTTGTAATACTTCCAAATTCAAGCCTTTTAACGAAACTGAAGTTACACCATCCGTTATGGCTAATACTACAGAAGAGCGACTAACAAAAACATGTCAGAAATTCCGACAATGGTACGGAGCCTTTAAAGACCTTAAACTAGATGGTGTTTACAAAACCAAACACGAAACCATCTACAGATACAGAGCTTTATATGAAAAAAAAGTAGCCAATAAAGAACTTCGTGTGTATGTAAATGAAGATAATCTAATTTCAGCTATAAAATCATTAGACTGGGACGAAACATTCGAGTCAAAAGTAATTGAAAAATAAAACCTTATGAATTATAAAATGCTACTGATTTTGCCCTTTTTTTCTTATCCATTTTGGTTAATGCTCAAGAGTCACTTAGTTTTAAAGGGAAAACCTATCCAGCTACACCCACTTGGAATTTTATATGTGAAAACTATGCTTTATCTGGAGAAGCCAATATTCAAATTGCAAAAACGGAAACTGGAGGACTTTTAAAAATTAGTGTAGCAACAACAGATCCTAAATTACAAATTACTGGCACTACATACATTTACCTAGTAGACAACACTATTATTGTTTGTATAGATAAAAAGAATACAGAAACTGCTGAAAACAAAACAGCAAATTACTTTAATCTTTCTGCTATTGAAATGAACAAATTAAAGAAAACCGATATACAATCTATTAGATTCAACATATCAGGAACTACAAATAAATTTAGCAGTCAAATTGGAAATTTTACAGCAGTTAATAAAAAGTCATATTACGCAACCAAATTTGATAAATCTAAAAATAGCTTCAATACTGCAGAAGAAATTACCGTTTTGTAATTTTTTTATTAGTATAAAATCATTAATTCTGTACTTTTATATTCTAATTCACAACCAAGATGAATGCAAATGAAGCCACTATTGCTAAATTTTATACTGCTTTCACCAATGCTGACGCGGTCAAAATGAGCGAATGTTACCATTCAAAAGTACAATTTCGTGATCCCGCTTTTGGCTTATTAAAAGAAGATCAAGTTTATAAAATGTGGGAAATGCTTCTTAAAAAAAGCAAAGGAAATATAAAAATAGAATTCTCTGAAGTAAAAGCTGATGACTTTGTAGGTTCCGCCTATTGGATTGCGACTTACAATTTCAGTAAAACAAATAGAAATGTTGTAAATCATGTTTTTGCTGAATTCCAATTCCAAGACAGTCTAATCATCAAACACACGGATACTTTTGATGTTTGGAAATGGTCTAAGCAAGCATTCGGTATTACTGGTTATCTATTAGGATGGACAGGTTTTTTTCAGAAAAAAATACAACAACAGGCTTTGTTATCACTTCAGAAATATCAGTCTAAATCATAATGGCACATTGCGAAACATTAAGAACTCTTTTTAATCGTGATCTTAATAAATTAAAACTCGAAATTGAATCCTATAAAAATGAAGCTAAAATTTGGACTATAGACGAACAAATTTTAAATTCAGCAGGAAACCTGTGTTTACACTTAATTGGTAATTTAAACACTTATATAGGCGCCACATTGGGTAATTCTGGCTACGTAAGACATCGAGAATTAGAATTCTCATTAAAAAATATACCAAGAGCCGAATTAATTACTAAAATTGAAGAAATGATTGTAGTAGTTGATGCCACTTTAAGTAATTTACCTGAAGAAGAATTGGAACATGAATTTCCAATTATTGTTTTTGAAGACAAAGATTCTATAGGGTTTATTTTAACGCACCTCACCACTCACCTAACCTATCATTTAGGGCAAATAAATTATCACCGTCGATTGTTAGACACGTAAAGCTAATTATTGATGGATCATAAATTTAAAAAAATCATTAAACCATTAAGTAAGATATTAAGCTATATAAAGTAACAAAAGCTTAATTTTTCTTAATCCCTCAATGGTAAAAAAAATCAAAAAAAATAGCTTCAATTGAAGCTATTTTTTGTTTTATGATGCAAACCAACCTGCGACCAATTCGTCTTCGAATGAATTTACATTTTCATGAATAAATTCGTTTGTATCCTTATTATACTCATAATCCTGAGCCCATTCTTTATGGTTTTGAGCTAGCTGTTTAATACTATTACATACAAAAGCAATCTCGTCGCTAGTTGTTGTTGGGTGTATTGACATTCTTATCCACCCTGGTTTGCGTATTAAATCTCCAATAGTAATTTGATCAATTAGTTTACTAGATGTTTCTTGGTCAACATGCAATAAAAAGTGCCCGTATGTTCCTGCGCAACTACAACCTCCTCTAGTTTGAATTCCAAATCTATCGTTTAATATTTTTACACCTAGATTAAAATGTAAATCTTCGATAAAAAACGAAACTACTCCTAAACGTTCCTGATGTTGGGACGCTAAGATTTTAATATTCGGAATGTCATTCAATTCATTAAAAACAAAATCAACGATTTCATGTTCGCGTTGCAACATGTTCTCTACTCCCATTTGCTCTTTTAACTCGATTGCTAAAGCCGTTTTTATAACTTGTAAAAATCCTGGAGTTCCTCCGTCTTCACGATCTTCAATATTATCTATATATTTATGCTCACCCCAAGGATTCGTCCAACTTACAGTTCCTCCTCCAGGGCAATCTGGAATCATATTCTTGTATAGTTTTTTATTAAAAATTAAAACCCCTGAAGTTCCTGGGCCTCCTAAAAATTTATGAGGAGAGAAGAAAATAGCATCCAAATAAGCCTCTGGATCTTCTGGGTGCATATTTATTTGCACATAAGGTCCTGAACAAGCAAAATCAACAAAACAAACTCCATTATGCTGGTGCATTAATTTTGCAGCCTCATAGTAAGGGGTTTTTATTCCTGTAACATTTGAACAAGAAGTAATGGAAGCTATTTTATAAGCTCTGTCTTTATATTTATCTAATAAAATTTCTAATCTTTCAAGGCTAAAAAGTCCTTTTTCGCAAGCAGGAATAATTTCAACATCAGCAATAGTTTCCAACCAACTTGTTTGATTTGAGTGGTGTTCCATATGCGATATAAAAACAACTGGTTTTTTATCTGCAGGGATTGTCGTGAAATCTTTTAGGTTTTCAGGGATTTTTAATCCCAAAATACGTTGGAATTTATTTACAACACCAGTCATTCCGGTTCCATCTGTAATTAAAATATCATCTTGATTGGCATTTACATGACGCTTAATAATATTTCTGGCATGATGGTACGCTTTTGTCATGGCAGTACCTGACACAGTAGTTTCTGTGTGCGTATTTGCGACAAAAGGTCCAAATTGATTTATAATTTTCTCTTCAATTGGTCTATACAAACGTCCGCTAGCAGTCCAGTCGGTATAAATTATCTGCTTTTTACCATAAGGAGAGGTAAATTCCTGATCGATTCCAATAATATTTTTTCGAAAATCTTGGAAATAAGCTTCTAAAGCCGTGGTATTGTTTTTGATATTCATTATTAGCTGATTTGATGCCAAAGGTATATATTTTTTACATAATTGCGAATTTGTTAACAGTGAAGTTAAAACTATAGTACAATTTCTTTTATTTATAATTAAATACCTCTTTAGCAGTTATCTTTTTAGTAAAAGACACATATTAGGATTAAATTTGAGGAGAAATCATTAATTTTTTTCTACTCTCAATCGATAAACAACAATAATTATTTTAAAATTATATACATGAAAAACTTATCTATAGCAACTTTTGGAGGAGGCTGTTTCTGGTGTATTGAAGCAGTAATTCAGCGCTTAAAAGGAATTGTATCAATAAAATCTGGCTATGCCGATGGACATATAAAAAACCCTGCTTATCGTGAGATTTGTACTGGAAGAACAGGACATGCCGAGGTGGTTCAAGTAACTTTTGATCCTGAAATCATTTCTTACCATGACTTAATAGCTATTTTTATGACAAGCCATGACCCTACGACGTTAAATCAGCAAGGAGCTGACAAAGGGACACAATATCGCTCTATTATTTTATATCATGATGATGAGCAAAAAGCAATCGCAGAACAAGTATTTGAAACAGTAAAACCTTTTTATACTGATCCAATTGTTACTGAATTAAAACCTTTTGAAGTATTTTACGAAGCTGAAGAAGATCATCAAAATTATTACAACAACAATCAGGAAGCTGGTTATTGCCGAATGGTAATTGACCCTAAAGTGCAAAAATTAAGAAAAATGTATGCTGATAAACTCGCATAAGCAAGCACGAATTACTGTTATTGAAATTGAATAAAATGAAAAAATTAAATATACATAATCGGTTTACAGCCGAACTTCCTGAAGACCCACTAAGCACCAATGAAACAAGGCAAGTCTTAAATACTTGTTTCTCTTATGTTAATCCAAGAATTCCTTCTGAGCCAAAATTAATCCACGCTTCTGAAGCAGTAGCTGAATTAATTGGACTTTCACCTGAAGATGTTCAATCAGAATCGTTTTTGAATGTTTTTTCTGGAAAAGAAGTATTACCGACCACGCATCCATACGCTATGTGTTACGCTGGACATCAATTTGGAAATTGGGCAGGGCAATTAGGAGACGGGAGAGCTATTAATTTAACTGAGATCGAACACAATGACCAGTTTTATACTTTACAGCTTAAAGGAGCCGGAAAAACACCTTATTCTAGAACTGCTGATGGTTTAGCTGTATTGCGTTCCTCTATTCGTGAACATCTATGTAGCGAAGCCATGTTTTATTTAGGAGCTCCTACCACTCGTTCTCTTGCTTTACTATTATCTGGTGACGAAGTATTACGTGATATGCTTTATGATGGTAATCCCGCTTATGAAAAAGGAGCAATTGTATGCCGTGTAGCTCCATCATTTATTCGTTTTGGAAGTTATGAAATGCTTACGGCACGTAATGAGCTTAAAAACCTTAAATTACTTACTGATTATACGATTAAATATTATTATCCTGAAATAAAAGAAGAGGATGATAAAAAAACCTACATCCAATTTTTTAAAGCTGTCGCTGATAAAACCCGTAAAATGATTCTCGATTGGCAACGTGTAGGATTTGTGCATGGCGTAATGAATACCGATAATATGTCAATTCACGGCTTAACAATAGATTTTGGACCTTATGGCTGGCTAGAAGATTACGATCCTAATTGGACGCCTAATACAACTGACAACCAGCACAAAAGATACCGTTTTGGCAATCAGGCTAATGTTGCTAAATGGAATTTATTTCAATTAGCAAATGCTCTGTATCCTTTAATCAATGAAGCTGAAGGTCTTGAAAGCATATTAGAATCTTTCTCTGATTTGTATGATGAAGAATACAAAGAAATGATGCTTAGCAAACTAGGAATTTCAACTTCTAAAGAAACTGATAACAAAATCATCTCGGATTTAGAAACTAATTTGCAATTATCTGAAACAGACATGACTATCTTTTTTAGAAATTTAAATAAAATCAAAAAAGAAGAGTCTGCTGAACAAGCATTTGCATCTATTCAAGATGCTTTTTACAAACCTGAAGAAATTAAAGGGGCTATTTTAAATACTTGGTTACAATGGTTCTCCGATTATTTAAAACGTTTGAGTACTGAAAAAATTTCTGACAATGAACGAGTAGCAATCATAAACAAAGTAAATCCAAAATATGTTTTGCGTAATTATATGGCACAATTAAGCATTGATGAAGCTGATAAAGGCAATTACTCATTAGTGGATGAGTTACATCAATTACTTAAAAAGCCTTATGATGAGCAACCAGAATTCGAAAAATGGTTTGCTAAACGACCTGATTGGGCAAGAGACAAAGTAGGTTGCTCTATGCTTTCTTGCAGTTCTTAATTATTATTTAGTCCAACAAGTATAATATCTTAACACATAGAATCATAGGTTTTGCGAGCATAAAATAGACGTTTCACTTATTCAAAACCCACATAGCTGTCTATGTGAAAGAAATGTGTTTCTTTTTGTCTTCTTTTTACAAAAAAACTATGTTCCTATGTGTTAAATGATTTTAAACTTCCTACATCTCAAACAATTATTTAGAAGAAATACAATCTAATATTAAGTTGGCGTGAACCCTTGAGTTCTCTATAAACCATTTATGAGTTTCCATTCCGCCACAAACAACACCTGCCAAAAACAATCCTGCAACATTGGTCTCCATTGTTTCAGGATTGTATGTTGGTACTTTTCTTTCGTCATCTGACAATTGAATTCCCGTTTTTTCAAGAAACGTTAAATCTGGTTTATAACCAGTAAGCGCCAAAACGAAATCATTTTCAATAGTTACTTTTCCGCTTGGAGTATCAATTACTACTTCATCCTCTCTAATTTCAGTAATATTTGATTCAAAATAAGCTTTTATACTTCCTTCGGCGATTCTATTTTCAATATCTGGTTTAACCCAATATTTGACTCGATTATTTATTTCGCTTTTGCGAATAACCATTGTTACATTAGCTCCTTTACGCCAGCATTCTAAAGCCGCATCCACAGATGAATTATTTGCCCCTACCACCACGACATTCCTAAAAGCATACTCATGTGCTTCTTTGTAATAATGACGGACATGAGGCAACTCCTCTCCTTTTACATTCATATGAATCGGAATATCGTAAAAACCTGTTGCAATTACTACATTCTTAGCTTCATACGACCCTTTATTTGTAGCTATTTTAAAAAGTGAATTTTCTTGTTTGATAACCTGTGTTACATTTTCAAATAGATGAATAGAGAAGTTAAAATAACGATGAATATTACGATAATATTCTAATGCTTCCTGTCGCCCTGGCTTTGGTGCAAGGCAATTAAAAGGGATATTTCCTATTTCTAGCCTTTCGGCTGTAGAAAAGAAAGTCATATACAACGGATAATTGAAAATACTATTTACAATTGCCCCTTTTTCGATAATCAGATACTTTAATTCCTTCTTTTGTGCTTCGATTGCGCAAGCTAAACCTATTGGCCCTCCACCCACAATTATCAAATCATATTGTTCAACTACCATAAAACTATTTGTTTTTCCACTCCGAAAATGGAATCTTGCTTAAATAAGCATTATAATACCTTGGATCATTGGTTACTTCTTCTCCTAACCAAGCTGGTTTTTCGAACGTATCTGTTTCTGATTGTAACTCGATTTCTGCAATTATCAATCCTTCATTCTCTCCATAAAATTCATCCACCTCAAAGACATGGTTTCCTGATTTTATTTCGAATCTCGTTTTTTCAATTTTACCTTTTTCACATAACTTCAATAATTCTTGTGCTTCTTCTAGCGGAATTTCATTTTCCCATTCAAATCGTGACATACCACTTTCGCTTCCTATTCCTTTTATTGTGATATAGCCTTTTTTACCTTTTATACGAATACGTACTGTACGTTTTGGCTCAGAACATAAATACCCTTGCGCAATTCTATTTTGAGCATATGCTTGCTCTTTAAAATCGGTTGCTTTAACTAAAAACTTTCTTTCTATTTCGACCATCTTTTCCATAACTAGAATCAGTTAGCAAGTTACTCATTTTAATTAATTGATGAATCAAGATTTTTTATTTCCATTTTTTAATTCTCAAATTATTTACTTTAAAAAACAAGATTTTTCGTAAACACAAAAACATTTTAATTAGAACATCTATATTAAAATAACTGATTAGTAATGCTTTGCATTTATTTTTTTGTTAAATTTGAGAGAATTTAACTCATAAATATTATGTCTAAAAAAACACTTTATCTATTAGGCATTGTAGTCACAATTATTTTGGGTACATTTTTGTATTTAAAATTTTGCTGCAATTGCTGTATGAAAGAACCTGCAGACGATATCGAAAAAGTAGTTATTGTAAAAGAAACCGTCACGGAGATTGTTCCTTTTGTAATTAATGGCAATGGTATTGATTATCGCAGTAGCGACAATATCAAATTCCTGAAGAACAGTGCTTCAGTTATCCTTCCTGTAAAAGATTCTGTTACGATTGGCATTGAGAAACTAAAAGCATTCTTGAATGGTAATCCTAAGCAAAAAGTTACTATTACTGGTTATGCGACTACTGAGGAAAAAAACACTACAACCTATCCTAATCTTGGCTTAGCGAGGGCAAATGATGTTAAAAACTATTTTATATCTAAAGGTTTACCAGCAGGAAACTTCGACACCAAAGGAGAACTAATTGATAGTTGGAAGACAAATGCAGATACACTTTTAGGTCCAGTTGCGTTCCAAATAAACACCTCATCAGATACCACAGCAACTAAAACTGATGGTGAGAATTTTGCGGCTTTAAAAGCTAAAATAAACGCGGATCCTTTAGTACTACATTTTAATACCAATAAGTCTAATGAAAATCTAAATGATGCAGAACGTCAGAAAATTAAAGACATTACTTATTATATTCTTCATGTAGGTGATGGCGCTTTATTGGTTGTAGGTCATTCAGATAATGTTGGAAAACGTGAATCTAATGTTGTTTTAGGTCAAAAACGCGCTGATTTTACTAAAGACTATTTATCTAAAAACGGTATTGATGGTAGTAAAATCGAAACTCAATCAAAAGGTCCTGATGAGCCTGTAGGCGATAATTCAACTGCCGAAGGCAAAGCAAACAATCGTAGAACTGTAGTTACAATAAAATAATTAATCCAAAAAAAATAACATTATGAATATACCTTGTATCTTAATACCAGCACTTGTTGGGTTAATCTGTGGAATTTTAGGTTACTTGATAGGAAAAATGGCTTCAAAAGGAAACGACTCTGATTTGCTTTCTTTACAAGCTGATTTAGACGCTTGCAGAGCGAATACGAAGAACTTAAATGCCAAAATAACTTCTTTAGAAGCTGATTTAGCTGCTAAATTAAATTCTTCTGCATCTGCACAATCATTTGTTAGCAAAACCTCACCAGAAATTGCTTTTGATGCTACATTGGCAGCGACTGTATTTGGCAAAAAAATAAAGAAAGACGACTTGAAAATAGTTGAGGGAATTGGTCCTAAAATTGAAGAACTATATCATAAAGCAGGAATCAAAACCTGGCTTGCTTTATCTGAAACACCAACATCTAAATCACAAGCTATCTTAGATGAAGCAGGCGAAAACTACGCTATTCATAATCCTGGAACCTGGGCAAGACAAGCCAAATTAGCTTATGAAGGAAAATGGAAAGAATTAAAAGAATGGCAAGATGCCTTAGATGGCGGAAAAGAATAATCTTTGTTCTCTAAACTTAAAAACTAGCTTTATGCTAGTTTTTTTTTATTTTCAGATTAAAGCTTATCAAAAAATATTTGTCAAATTTCAAAACTTTGACAAAGATAGTTATGCTAATATTTTTATATAAAATACCTAACAGGTTTTGAAAACCTGTTAGGATAATATAGTAGAATCTTGCAGAGATTAAAATTTATCAATATCTATTTCCCAGTTTAAATCTGGATTATACCACAACTGCCCTTGGGTAACTTCTAACGGGCAATCAAAATTATTGGTGTACAATGCTCCTGTTCCTAATCCTTGTGGCATCGTATTATCTTGTAAAAAAGTCCATTGTGCAATTGCATTAAGTCCAATATTACTCTCTAGAGCTGATGTAATCCACCAGCCAATATTATATTTTTCTGCCAATGTTATCCATTCCTGAGTACCACGAAAACCTCCTATAAAACTTGGCTTTAAAATAATATATTGTGGTTTTATCTTTTGTAATAATTCTTCTTTTTCCTGTAAAGTAAAAATCCCAATCAACTCTTCGTCTAGCGCTATAGGAAATGGCGTTTTTTTGCATAAACCAGCCATAGCCTCAATATTATTTTGTTTTATTGGCTGTTCTATACTATGCAATTCATATTTATCTAGTTGACTTAACTTATCTAAAGCTGAATCTAAACTAAAAGCTCCATTGGCATCTACTCTTATTTCAACTTGTTCTGAACTAAAATGACTACGAATAAAAGCTAATAATTCAAGTTCTTTCTCAAAATCGATAGCGCCAATTTTAAGCTTTATACATCTAAAACTGGCAGCCAATTTCTCTTCTATCTGTTGCTTCATAAACTCTGGCTCTCCCATCCATACCAAACCATTTATTGCTATCGATTTTTCTCCAGTTGTAAAGTTTGAAGGGAATAACATAAAAGGAGTTTCGCTATTTAAAGAGCGAAAAGCCATTTCTACTCCAAATTGTATTGAAGGAAATGCTAATAAGGCTTCCCAAAGCACTTTTTCACCAAGATGTATATTACTACATGTCCATTGTAATTTTTCTTCATAATCATCACGATTATCTGCGCTTAAACCTCTAAGGATCCCACATTCTCCTATTCCTTTTTTATTATCTTTTTCAATTATAATAAACCAGGTTTCTTTTTCATTCATTACGCCTCGTGAAGTTCCCGATGGGCGTTTAAAATTGAGTGTGTATTTATGATAAGTTGCTTTCAATGTGATTTTTTTTTAAAACATATAATCATAATTTACTTCTTAAACATAAAAGTTATTTAAGTAAATTAAGCTATTGTCTTATCCATAAATGATTAATTAAAAAGGTCTAAAACTCTATCGAAGTTAGCAGATGGTAAATTTGCTTTTTTAAAAACCGCAAAATCAAGCCTTACTTTTTCTATCCAACTTAAACTATCGGTTACATTTTGTGTCTGATATTTTTTATAAATAGCTTTAGCATCTTTATAATCACCATTTACCAAATAGGCATGAGCTAAATTGAGTTTTAGTTGCAATTCTGTTTCATCTAATTTTTCACCTTCTTTCAAAAACTTAAGTGCTTTTTCGTATTGTTTGGTTATAATATAACAATATCCTATTGAACTATAATCTAGCGCTGTAGCTTTCTTGTCTGTAATTATTGTATGAAGTAAAGCTATTGCTTCACCATATTTTTGGCTTTTAATAAGTTTAGAGGCCTGACTTCTTAAATCACTATAAATATTTTTTGAAATATTAGTATCACTATAACAGGAACTTCCATAATCTTTATAGGCTTTGATTTTTTCCATTGCCAATAATTTATCAAACTCAGTATAACGATATTGCTTTTGGATTTTTTCAAGAATACAAACACAAAAATCATCTGAATTAGCCATTTTTTGTGCCAAATTTGAGGTTTTACATTGGCTAATGATTTCTTTCTTATTCTCCTGATTCCAACCACGGCTTAGTTTTACATCAACCCAAGGCACCACTTCTAGAACTACTTTTTGTTTTAAAAGCCAATTTTTGCTCTCGAATCCAAACCAAATTACATTTGTGTTTGACTTCAAACAACCTAACTTGTCTAACGATAACCGTTTTGCATCTTTACTTATTGGTTCTTCTTGGGCATAACATGCCTTATCTGTTTTACCGCTTTGAACATAACTTTTAGCTGTTGCCTGATCGGTAAAAAGTGCATACTTACACTTATCATCACCTGATATCTTGGACATTAAAAATACTGCTCCAGCTGAACCTTGACTAATTCCCGTAGGATCTGGAATCGATTTTAATACCGACACTAAACTACTTGTTAATTGTTGGTTTTCATCCAATAGCGTTATTCTATAAACCACTTCGGTTGTTCCTAAAGGTAAATCTTCGGTTGAAATAATTATTCTGTCGCGGGCTGGAACGATTATTTCTTTAGTGGTTGATCGTTCTTTATCCCAATAGCCTTCTTTTTGAGCAAAAGCTGAATAAAATGAGCTCATTAAAAGTACTAAAACTAGAATTCTAGAATTCTTTCTTGCCATAATTTTTAATACCATATTACTTAATTAATATGTTTTCTGTAAATTTAATCCAATCATAATCGGGAATAGTCTTATCTATATAATAATCTGGCTGAATCCCTTTTCTATCAATTTGCATATCTGGAATTCTTAGACTTTTTGAGAGTGAATATCCGAGTTTTAAATCTTTGCATGGAGAATTAACAAAATACATATTAGAAATATCCAATACTCCTTCTGTTGTTGTCCCGAAAAGCTTAACTTTTTTACTTTGTTTTGCTACTAATAGAAATTCCTCTGCTGTACTTCCATTATTTTTATTAATAATGATTGCAACATTTTTGGGGTTATCATAAACACGATCTAACTTATACTCATCAACTGTATTTTCTTGTAAACTAACATATTTACCAATGTTAGCATTCAGTTTTTCTAACCCTTTCCTAGCCCATTCCTTATCCCCTGCTGACCAATCTGGGTCTGCCATAAAATCTTCCATTCGTTTATTATTCTGCACAGTAGATAAAAATTCAACACCAACTGTTCTAATAGGATTCGTATATAAATATGGAATTATTTTTTGGAAACTGGCATCTGAACCACCTCCGTTATTTCTTATATCAATTATTAAATTTTCTCTTGAAAGAATTAAACTATTGTTAGCAATAAGTATGCTATCAATCATTTTTTTATTAGAATAATTAAATGTTGGAATTCGCAATAAAATAGTTTGTTTCGAGATCTCTTTGAGGTAAGGTTTTTGAGTAGTTAGCGATTCTATATAATCATTTATTAATGGAGTATCTTCTAAGTTATTTGGAAAGGTTCTTACTAATGAAATAAAACCAATTTTCAATAAATTTTTTCCAATAAGTTGTACATCCTTGAATTTTTGAACAGAGTAATCTCCCATATAATATATAGCATTATATGTTTTATCTAAATTCTCTTTAATCTTAAATTTTACTTGATATTGCTTCCATTTTGTTCCTTCTGAATTTAAAATGTAACCAATATATTCATCATTTCTTTTTACAACTCCAATAGTATAAGCTCCAGAAACCCATATCCCCTCAAAGCTAGGCTGTACAACTCTTAATAAATTATCCTTTAATACATCTTCCTTTATTTCTACTTTTTCCCAATTTTTCCCAACCTCTGGATCAATCTTACTAACTGTTTTTTTAATATTTTCCTGATTTACAGATAGTGATAAATGTCCCGGTCTAAAAAAGAGTAACCAATCAGAAAGTACTTTTCTACAATCATCCAGCTCTTTTATTTTTTTTACTTTCTTGACAAAAATACTATTGTGATTTTTATATTCTGTCAATCCTTTTTCATCAATGACGTACTGAAAACCAGCGTCGTTTTCTTCAAACGTTTTCTTAAGCCAATAAAAATTATCTTCACAAGAACATTTTTGTGCATATGAGCCATATGAAACAATAATCAAAATAAATAAAAGTACTTTTCTAGAATTCATGCTTTATTGATTAAATATATATTTTTAGCTATATCCTTAATAACTACTTAGAGACTACTATATCTTTTCCTAACTTCTTTAGCTAAGAAAGAGATAAAGCATATAAGCTGGTTACTAATAAAATGAACTAACGAAGTGAACAACTTCTATCCCTTAAATTACATCAGGATAACAAATACTATTCCGTTTATAATTCAATAGATTCTCCTATTTCAAGAAGCATTAAGTCTTTTCCTTTATCAAAAAACTTACGAATTGCTTCATCATGATTAATTTTAATATATCCAAAAGTATCAAAATGATACCCTAAAATTTTATCACATTCTATAAAATCTGATGCTATAATTGCATCTTCAACATCCATGGTAAAGTTATCTCCTATTGGCAAAATAGCTAAATCTAGCTTGGTACGCATCGGGATTAACTTCATATCCATTGTAAGCGCAGTATCTCCTGCTATATAGATGTTTTTGTGTTCGCTTTCGATTACAAATCCTCCTGGGTTTCCTCCGTTACTACCATCGGGAAATGAACTTGAATGTATTGCATTTACATATTTCACTCTCCCAAAATCAAATTGCCAGCTTCCTCCGTGATTCATTGGA
Organism: Flavobacterium sp. 140616W15; assembly: GCF_003668995.1. NCBI lineage: Bacteria > Pseudomonadati > Bacteroidota > Flavobacteriia > Flavobacteriales > Flavobacteriaceae > Flavobacterium > Flavobacterium sp. 140616W15. Next base: position 1,211,696 of record NZ_CP033068.1, on the reverse strand, counting down.
TGAGCATTTAACTCTCTTTGAGCAAAATAACCTGCAATTTCGGCATTAGATACGATTACTGCTCCGGTACGTTTAGCAATTGCTTCGGCATCTAGAATATGATCACCATGCGCATGCGTTAACAAGATATAATCGGCTTTTAATGTGTTACTATCGATATGTGAAGCCATTGGATTTCCCGAAATAAAAGGATCTACCAGAATGTGCTTTCCTCCTACTTCGATTCCTAATGAGGCATGACCGTAAAATGTAATTTTCATATGGATACAAATTTTAAATTTAACATATTTATCTTCCTCCTAAGAAGAGATTTACAATAATGTCTGAAATTAATGAAATCATACACAAAGTCAATAATACTGAAAGTAAAAATGTACTTAGTGCTACTCTTTTTAATTCGGGATCTAATAACTTAGGCTCTTTGTTTTTAGAAACTACAATTAAATGTTTTGTTAAAGGTATATAGGCTAACAAAAATAAGTATTGATCAAAATGATAATCGCTTAAAACAGCAAATACTACTACTGAAACCATTGCTCCAATAATTAAAAAATAATGGTATTTTTTGGCAGCCTCACCTCCCATTTTTACCACAATTGTATTCTTGCCTGATTTTCTATCTGAAGCTTCATCACGCATATTATTTAAGTTTAAAACCCCTACACTCAATAATCCTATTGCTACTGCTGGTAAGATTAAAAGTGGATCTACTTCTTTTGAATATAAAAAATTCACTCCTAATGTACTTACTAATCCGAAGAATACAAATACAAATAGATCACCAAATCCTTTATATCCATAAGCTGAATTTCCTACTGTATAACGTATTGCCGAAATAATTGCAGCAATTCCTAACAATAAGAAAAAGATTGAATACACAAAGTTTGTTTCGCCAAAAGCAAAATAAATCAATGTTATTGCTGACAACAAAGTCAATATAGCAGTAATTATTATAGCCTTTTTCATAGCTTGTGGTGTTATTACACCGCTTTGAATGGCGCGTTTAGGCCCTATTCTGTCTTGGTTATCGGTTCCTTTTACTCCATCACCATAATCATTGGCAAAATTGGATAAAACCTGTAATCCAAGGGTTGTTAACAGCGCAAAACCAAAGATTTTCCAATTAAAAACCTCTGTTGGCGTGTAAACGTTTTCTGTGGGATTTGCCAAAGCATACATACTACCGACAATAATCCCTGAGACTGATAAAGGTAATGTTCTTAATCTAGCGGCTTCAATCCAATGTTTCATTCTGATTTTTTATTTAGTTTGTTTCAGGTTTCATGTTACACGTTTCAAGTTCAGAACCTGGAACCTGAAACCTAAAACATTTTTTAAACTTTTTTATTTATGGTAACCATTTGTTTTCGCCAAAATTAGGCTTTCTTTTTTCTAGGAAGGCATTTCTACCTTCTTTTGCTTCTTCAGTCATATAAGCCAAACGAGTTGCTTCTCCAGCAAAAACTTGTTGCCCAACCATACCATCATCTGTAAGATTCATAGCAAATTTTAGCATTTTTATAGATGTTGGAGATTTTTGCAATATCTCTTGTGCCCACTCATAAGCTGTATCTTCTAGTTCATCATGAGGAATTACTGCATTTACCATTCCCATATCCATTGCTTCCTGAGCTGAGTAGTTGCGTCCTAAGAAGAAAATTTCACGTGCTTTTTTCTGTCCAACCATTTTGGCTAGATAAGCTGAGCCATATCCTCCATCAAAACTAGTAACATCAGCATCTGTTTGCTTAAAAATAGCATGTTCTTTACTTGCTAATGTCATATCACAAACTACATGCAAACTATGTCCTCCACCAACAGCCCAACCTGGAACTACTGCTATAACAACTTTTGGCATAAAACGTATTAAACGTTGTACTTCTAGAATATTTAAACGATGTTGCCCATCTTCTCCTACATATCCTTGATGGCCTCTTGCGTTTTGATCTCCCCCACTACAAAAAGAATATACGCCATCTTTAGTCGAAGGTCCTTCGGCTGACAATAAAACTACTCCTATCGAAGTGTCTTCTTGTGCATCGTAGAACGCTTGGTATAATTCAGATGTTGTTTTTGGACGAAATGCGTTGCGAACATTAGGTCTATTAAAGGCTATTCTTGCAACTCCATTACATTTTTTATAGGTTATATCTTCAAATTCTCTGACAGTAATCCAATCCATTAGATGCTATTTTTAATTAATTATAGTGTAAAAATAAATCATTTTTTACACTTTAGGCTATACATTTTTAATGAAGTCATTCCTTAAACAATTTTACTCAAATGTTAAAACTTGTTTTAAAATAAAAAACGATATTGTTTTATAGTGTATTTTGTTTTTTATTTTTATCTTTACAATCTATTAATCAATGTGATACACTATTTTAAGTACACATTTAAGATTGATTTTCTTTCACTGATTTATTAACCTAAAAAATGATTTTTTGAGAAAATTTAAAAAATTTGTCGCTCATTTTTCTATGGTTTTAAATTTAAAATCCCTAGACCATGAGCAAATGAGAATAGCATTTGTCGAAATTGCCAAAAAGAGATAGTAACACCTACGGTTAACGAGGAAGATTTATTAAGCTACTCTAAAAATGAGTGTACATTATAGTTTAATCATCTTTTAAAATATTAAAAATAAACCAAAGGTTCTGCCGTGAAATTAATTTTAGCATATACGTATTTGTTATCCTTATTTCCAGACAAACCCATCTGAAAAAGTAATAAATCACACGCAAGAAGAGTTAGTACAGTATTTATATTGTGTGATTCTATTCACTTTTCGCGATGACAGTAGATTTATTTTTATTTTTGTTTTTTTTAATTACAATTTTTTTTAAAACTAGAATAAAAAGAGAAAGGCTAATCGTAATGATTAGCCTTTCTTGTTGTATTATTCTTTAACTAAATAGATTCCATCTTCTTTAATCTCGATTAGTTTCTCTCTATAAAGTGCCCCAATAGCTTTTTTGAATGTTTTCTTACTCATTTTAAGCACCGTTTTAATATCTTCAGGATGTGAATTATCTGTAAGTCTTAAAAAACCACGACTCGCTCTTAATTCATCCAAAATCTTATCAGCATTTGGCTCGATACTTTGGTATCCTTGCACTTGCAATGAAACATCAATTTTATTGTCAGGGCGAATGTTTTTAATATAACCTCGCATACGGTCTCCTGTACGAATAGCATCATCATAAACCTCATCTTTGTACAGCAACCCTTTGTGTTTCTCATTGATGATTACATTAATCCCAATCTCAGTTATATGAGAAACAATTAAATCTACCTCTTCTCCTTTTTCGACTGTTAAGTTATCATTGCTCAGGAACTGGTTGGTTTTACTAGAAGCTACCAAACGATTGGTTTTTTCGTCCATGTATAAATAAACCAAATAACGCTTTCCTTTTTCCATAGGACGCGCCTGTTCTTTAAATGGAACCAGGATATCTTTTTCCATTCCCCAATCCATAAAAGCACCAATCTGATTAATGTAGTTTACTCGCAAAAGAGCAAACTCATTTAGTAAAATATATGGTTCTAAAGTTGTTGCAACTGGACGCTCTTCGTGATCTAAATAAACAAAAACAATGAGTTCTTCGCCTATTTCAAATTCATTTGGAACATATTTGTTTGGTAAAAGTATGTCGTGTATCCCTTCTGGATCTTTTTCGGGGTTACCCAAAAACAATCCTACTTTGGTATCACGTAATATAGTTAGTGTATTGTATTTTCCTATTTCAATCATCTTCTTTAAAGTTCTGTATTGCTATCTAAGCAAGTTTCTAAGTTGCAAAGGTACGAAGTTTGAATCTACCAAGGAAAAGTATTTATGAAGGATTCTTTATGTTAAGTTTTCTAATCGTTTTATTTTTTAATTAAATTTGAGATTATATCAATAAACTACAAATAAATCAAACGATAATCTCTTATTTATATCTTTACATTACTATTTCTTTCCCCTTTTATACAATCTCAAACAAATAATAACGATCCTGAAGCAAACGATGATGATTCTGGAGTTGTTGCAATAGACCTCAATTAATTTTCATTAAAAAAGCGCCTTTTGGGCGCTTTTATTATTTTATAATGAGATACTATTTGTAAACACTTTCTTTTTTAAAGTGTTTCGTTAATAAATAGTACACAACTGCTCTATATTTATTCTTGTTTGAGCGTCCGTATTGTTCTAATACAGCATCGATTCCAGCATCTAAAGCTGGTGTATCTGGCAAGCCTAATTTCTTGATTAAAAAATTATTCTTTACGGTATCCAATTCCGATTTTTGCGTTCCTGCAACCGTTGCTGCATCTGCATTATATATTGACGGACCACAACCAATAGTTACTTTTGTCAATAAATCCATATCTGGAGTTACACCACACTTGTCTTTTAAATCAGCAGCATACTTTACAATTAATTCGTCTCTTGCACTCATAAATAAAAATTTAATAGTTGATTAATAATTGGTTTATACTCTCAAATTTAAGCTTTTATTCTATATATCGTGTTTATTTAAGACAAAAATAAGTTTACAATAATTCTTTAAAAAACTGAAGCAATATTTTGTCGTTTTCAAATGTTGGCGTGAAAATTTCTAGAATTGCTGGTGCTCCGTTTGTATTGTACAATGATTTTAATCCCAATTGTAATGCATTTTCATCATCAGCCTTTATATAAGTCATTTTAAACATTCTTGCCATATACTCGGCCGTTAAATGATGTGATGTTTCAAAAAAGGTATTAAACACTGGTTGCTCCTGATGTCCTGGCAAAATACGGAAGATTCCTCCTCCCCCATTGTTTACGATTATAATTTTAAAATCATTCGGAATATAACTATTCCATAAAGCATTACTATCATACAAGAAACTAATGTCTCCTGTAATAAAAACTGCTGGCTTAGGATTGCCTACTGCGGCTCCTATAGCTGTTGATGTACTACCATCGATACCACTCGTACCACGATTACAGAAAACATCTATCGATGAGTCTATGTCGATTAATTGTGCATATCGAATAGCCGAACTATTACTTATTTGTAATTGACTGTTTTTTGGCAATGATTCAATTACTTTTTCGAAGACCTTAAAATCTGAAAATGGAATCTTTCCTAAATATTCCTGTGCTCTTACTTTTCTTAAATCATTTATTTTTTCAATTTTTGAAAAGTAATCACTTTCAATAGATTCCGTTTGAGGCAAAAATGCTTCGAAGAAATCATTTGGATTTGTTTTTATATGATTTGGTGAAGCTCCAAATGTATCATACGCTCTTAACGTATCTATATGCCAATGTTGCTTTGGTTTGTACTTTCGTAGAAATGCTTTGATGCGTTTAGAAACTATCATTCCTCCAAAAGTGATTAAAATTTCTGGTTGGAAATCTTCAAAATCTGCTGGTGTAAACGGCGTAATTAAAGTATCGATACTATTTACAAAACTCGGATGATGCAAGTTAGATGTTGTTTCGGTTAAAACAACTACTGATTCATCATTGGCTAATCTTTCAATTATTTTTTGATTAATAGTATGTGGCTCATTTACTCCTACAAGTACCATCTTACGAGTCGATTTATTCCAATCAGCAACCATATTAGCTATATCTACTATTGCTTCTGACTGGTTTTCTTTTACGTAAGTGTCTATTATTGGGCTAACAGTAAGTTCTGAAACTGTTTCGTATAGCGGTTCTTCGAATGGTGCATTAATATGTACTGGCCCTTTTTGTATTCTAGCTGTATCTATTGCTTCGTTGATTTTCTTATCATTTTCTGGCGAGACATCTTCATGCAAATTAGCATTATACAAGGAGTGATTGCTATATACATTTTCTTGTCGAATGGTTTGCCCATCACCTATATCTATTTTACTTTGCGGACGATCTGCTGAGATTACAATTAACGGTATCTGGCTATAAAATGCTTCTGCAAAAGCGGGATAATAATTTAGCAATGCTGAGCCAGAAGTACAAACCAAAGCTGTTGGTTGATGGGTTTGCTGAGCAATTCCTAATGCAAAAAATGCAGCACACCTTTCGTCTGCAATACTATAGCACTGAAAGGCTGGGTTACTAACAAATCCTATGGTTAAAGGCGCATTTCGCGACCCGGGAGATATAATTATATTGGTGATTCCTTTTTCTAAACAAATTTGAATGATACTCTGTGCAAGTGGTATTTTGGGGTAAATCATTTTTTCGAAATTATAAAACACAAAGTTAATGAGTTCAGACATGATTTAGGGTATAAATAACAATATATTACCATCTACTTATAGAAAAAGGAAATATATTTGTAAAAATTGTCTTTAATAAAACTGAAGAATTATGCGCTTTATTTATCTATCGTTACTCCTACTTTTTATACATACAGGAAATGCTCAAAATCAATTCATTCATGATGACATTTCATACAAAGATGCTTTAGTAAAGGCGAAACAAGAAAGCAAACCTGTATTTATTATGCTTTATGCTAATTGGTGCCCGCATTGCAATGCTATGAAGAATGGTACTTTAAAAGATGCTACAGTAATGACTTTTTTAAAAGACAATTACATTTGTGTTTGGAAAGATATTGATAAAGAAGAAGGTCTTGCTTTAAAAACTAAGTTTGACACTAAATCATTACCTAGTTTTTTAATTGTTGATTCTAATGAAACTGTTTTATATAATTTGAAAGGCGAAATAAAAACTGCTGCATTCTTAAACGAAATCAAAAACGCTTTAAATCCTAAAATGCAATTGCCTTATTTGGAGTCTGTATTCATGGCTGACCCAAGTAATCCTAATAAATGTTTGGCATACTTGACTACATTGAGAAAAGGTCGTGAAAGAGTCGATTTATCCAAAGCCACTCATACCTATCTTGCCACACAATCGGATGCTCAATTACTTACTGAAATGAACTGGCGTATTATTGCTAATGGCGTAAGTGATATCAAATCGCATGAATTTCAATATGTATTGCAACATCAAAAGGAATTTGGAAATGTTGTTTCTCCTGATCGTGTAGAGAAAAAGATAATTAATATTGTAACTGAATTGCTTCGTCCTTATACTGAAAGTCTTGATACCATTAACTATTACAAACAAAGAGAAATTGCCAAAACGATTCGTCTTCAAAAAACTGATTCTCTTATTTTCTCTTATGATTTAACAATTGCTGAAAGAAGTACCAATTGGAAGTATTATAACAAAACTGCTTTAGATGGAACTCAAAAATATGTATGGAATAGTCCAAATACTCTTAAAGAAATTGGACAAGTTTACCTAAAAAACATCACTGATACTGAAAGCCTTAAAAAATCTATCGAATGGGTAAAACGTTCATTAGAACTAAATGATGCTTACGATGGTAATTTATTATTAGCGCGTCTTTATATTAAAGTTAAAGACAAAAAATCAGCTTTAGTTTATGCTAAAAAGGCTAAAGCTATTTGCAAAGAAATGGATTGGGACTCGAAAGATGCTGATGCTTTATTTGCCGAACTTAAATAAAACTACAAATAATACAACTCAATATGTCTGTTACAATTCGACCAGCAACTTCTCAGGATTTAGTAAAAATCCTTGATATTGTTAACTATTCTATTTTACATACCACTGCAAATTACAGCTACGAAACTCAGACGATCGAAGTTCAGAAAAAATGGTTTGAAGATAAAAACTCTAAAAACTTACCTGTTATTGTTGCTGAGCTGGATGGTGAAGTTATTGGTTTTGGCAGTTATGGTCCGTTTAGAGAAAAAATTGGATATCAATACACTATAGAGCATTCTGTTTATGTAACTGATAATATAATTGGGAAAGGTATTGGCTCTAAATTATTGACTGAATTAATTCGCCTAGCCAAAGAGCAAAATTATCATGTTATGATTGGTGCAATTGACGCTGATAATGCCGGAAGCATTAAGTTTCATGAAAAATTTGGTTTTGTAGCAACTGGAACTATCCGTGAAGTAGGTTACAAATTTGATCATTGGCTTGATCTGATTTTCATGCAGTTAATACTTAAATAAAAATTTACATTTAATAATACGGTGCCTAATTAATGTAAGCGTCTGAATAAGTATGAAGTGCCATTTGAAAGTTATTTATTAATTCTTCTCGTGAAGCAGAAATATCCAATAAACTAATATCATCAATATTTTTAAACTTGTACAATACTTCTTTATTAAAACTACAGACTACAATAGGCACCCCTTTTCTTTGCAATTTAATAAAGTCAAATAAGTCCTCTCCTGAATAAACAATGAAAAAAATAAACGAATATTCCTCTTGTATATTGTCAAAATTATCTTCTGAACTAAATTTTTTATAGACTTTAAAATTAATATCTTTTCCAAATTGCTTTTTCAAAAATCTGGAAAAACCATGTTGATTATCATATACTAATACCTCTTTTGTCTCCATTTTATTTACTTACTATTCCCCATTTTGCAATTAATCCACTTGCTCTTTATTCCCTTTTAGAAAAGATACAAAATAACCGATTTCTTTTAGGAGAATATGTTTAAAAAACAACAAATTAAGACATATTTCAACCGTTAAGTGATTTTTCAACAAACAACAGTCGGAAAAAATCAAAATAAATACGAATTATTCATTAGCATAATACAATTTAAAAAGTAGCCTTAATGAAATCATCAGAAGGTTTTCTTCCGAATTGCTGAAAATACATTGAAGTAAAATAACTTAATTTGTCATAATTTAATTCATGTGAAATATCTATCAATGAATCAAACTTTCCGCTTTTAAGCAGTTCATTGGCAAGAATCATTTTTTCTCTTAAAAAGAAATGATTTGGAGTACTAATAAACATTTTTTTGAACAAAGACATATATTTTGAGACTGACATTCCTGCCATATCAGCTAAAAATTCGATTCCAGGAAATCCTTTATATAGATTTTCTAATAAATAATCTTTTGTAGTATTTAAAACTTCAGCTTCTTTTTCTGGCACATAATGAAGCATGGGTAATGGATTTGAATAACGATCAATAAATGTTGCCAATAGCCTAAGTGCAACTCCCCGCAAATATATTTCGAAAGCTGGATCTAGGAAAGACTTATTTTTTATAGCATGCATAATAACCTTGCTTTTACTATCAATATGATCATAAAAGAAAAGCGTATTTTTTCCACTTTTTATTTTACGCTTATTTGAATCTCTTATAACGCCATTTGCAACTGTAAATTTCAATAAGTCTTTGGCTACCAATAATCGCATAGCAAAAACCCGTTCTCCTACAACAGGCTGAAAAACATTATCAATAGCGTTGTCAAACACACCCAAACCTAAATTAGCTTTATATCCAATTTTATGCTTTATCCCCTGAACATGAATCAAATTCATTTTATCACTAAAATCATAATGAATTATATATAAGTCATCTTCTGATTTGATTCTTTTTATCAGAATGGGTTCTTTAAATATTAAATCCCAAATTACAACCGAAAGCCCAGGCATAACTTCTGTATAATAAAAACCGCCATCAGCAACATCTTTAGGCATCTGTAAAAACTTATCTTCAATTAGCGCTGCTCCTAACCTCTCAATAAGTTGTTTTGCAAGTTCTTTTTGCCATACAGATGTTAAAGTATATGTGTGACTAATTTCTATCATTACTGTAATTGTTTAATAAACTCTTTTGGTGACATCCCATAAAAATCTCTAAATTTTGCTGTAAAATAGGAATTGTTAGTAAAATTTAATTCGTTCGAAACTTGGGTAATCGTCAACTGTTTCTCTATCAAAAGACGTTTAGCTTCAATAAGTTTATTATTAAGAAAAAAAGAATTTGGAGTCATTCCGGTAATCTTTTTAAATAATTTTTTATATTTAGTCTCTGACATATTTGCCTCTTGCGCTAAAAAAACAATACTTGGAAAAATCTGATTTAAATTTTCAATTAAATAGGCTTGAGATTTTATAATTCCTTCTAAATCTTTTTCATTAACTCTATCAACTACAATTTCATCAAGGACCATCTTTTCAATATATTCAGCCAAAAGATTTTGTACAACTCCTTTAAGATGAAGAGCAAAAGACTCCCCTTCTAACTTTGAGAGCGCAAATTCATCAGAAGATTATAACTTTCATTACTCATTCTGGTAAATTTGACGATCGTATTTAATTTAGAATCTAAAATTTCTTCCGCATGCATTTTTATTGATGGGTTATTTTCTAAATATCCTTTTATTACTTCTTTTTAATAAAAATATTTAGGGCAAATGTCTTACTTCCTGGTTTAACAATATAATCAGAACTTAATGTACTATCAATAATAACTAAATTATAATTCCATCTACCAATTGGATTCTCTCCATCGCCTAATAATAAAACAGCCTCTCCTTCAGTAAGATTATAATACATCCCTATAAAGTCATCTGTTTTGTTTTCTTGTCTGAAGTGAATTTCTGAATGGTATAAAACATCTATATAAAGTACTGAAATTCCAAAGTCACAACTCAAGAAATACCTTTCTCCTGTATGAATATAATCTGGAACTATGATAAAATTACTATCAACTCTTCCTTCCAATTGTATCGCTAGAGGTTCTACCCAATCTAACTCCACTCCATAATGATGTATAATTTTTTTCATAAATATTGTTTACAAGCTTTTTACATAATACAAAACAAAATTATCATGTATTAAAGTAATCAAAAAAACTGTTCAATTAATGGTAGTAGTATTGTTTTTTGCTTTTATTCTCTAGAAAATTTTAGAGTGCAAAATGAAACAATATTTATGGTTTAATACGTTAAAAAAATATCAGATTAAGACATTTCTTAAACACATAACAAATCTTTATTAGCCATAAATTAAGTTATGTTTCGTAAATGTATAAATTATCTATATACGTATTACAAAAAATGAATATACTAATACAGGTTATGTTTCAGAAGGTATTTTATTAATAAAAAAAGCGATTTCCAATATCCTGAAAATCGCTTTTGAATTTGTTTTTTTGATGAATTAACTTTTAATCCAATTGATTATCTCTGGATCTGTTGGTACCGTTTTAGGATGAATTACTTTTACCAATTCTCCTTTTTCATTAATTAGATATTTCTGGAAGTTCCACTCTACTTCTGAGTCTTGCAATCCATTTTTAGATTTTTGAGTCAAAAATTGATATACTTCGTTCATATCATCCCCTTTTACTGAGATTTTGTCCATCATAGGAAAAGTTACACCATAGTTTTGCTGACAAAAAGCACCAATCTCTTCATTTGTTCCTGGTTCTTGTGATGCAAAATTATTTGCAGGAAACCCAACAATTACAAAACCTTTATCTTTATATTCTTTGTAAATAGCTTCTAAATCTTTGTATTGTGGTGTTAATCCACATTTTGAAGCTGTATTTACAATCATTATCTTTTTCCCTTTTAAAGAAGCAAAATCAAATGGGTTCCCCGATAGATCCTCTACTTTAAACTGATAAATGGTTTGTTTTTCCATAACCTTTTCGTTTTTGTTGTTTTTATTTTTCTTTGTTTGCGCTTGATTCTGACAGCTAAACAAAATCATAGCACCGCAGAATAGAAACAATAATCTTTTCATAATTAAATTTTTTATAAAATTAATCAAATTTGATTTACCTGATTTCGTTCTTCACTTTATTTTATGATTGAACAATTGTTAATTTAAAAAGAAGCCTGATGCATATAAACATCAGGCTTCCTTAACAAACAAATTAAATTCTCTCTTCTAAAAAGTAATTTTAAACATAATACTTTTATTAAATTTATAAATTAGGAAAGAGGCTTCCAAATTCGTTCCTTCATCTTTTACCTCTAGAAGCAGGCTAAATATTATCCCCCATATTTGCCTTTATTGTTCTAAAATCTCATTAGAATGGAAACCTATCTCCCTATTCAATCAATTATTCAAGTCTAAATTATCCCCCATTCAGACTATCATAATGTACATATACGAGATTAGTTTACGCATGGTTTTAAAAAACATAAAAAAAGTTAATATATTATACTTTATATACTTATAAAAGTATTATGGTTATAAATAAATTACTATTTCTTTAATTTTTTAAATTATATTTATACCAGCTTTAACAATATTTATAGTTTTTTAAAATAAAAAAGACAAATTTGTTCACCCTAAATCTACAAAATATGAGTCAAGACGAATTATTGGTATTAATTTATAAGAAAGACGAAAAAGCTTTTACCTATCTATACGATATGTATTCTAAAAGTTTATTTGCCGTTATCAATGTTCTTATAAAAAACAGAGAAGAAGCTGAAGATGTACTTCAGGAAGTATTTGTGAAAATCTGGAAAAACATCGATACTTACCACGAAAGCAAAGGTCGATTTTATACTTGGATCCTTAATATTGCTCGAAATTCGTCTATTGACAAACTTCGTTCTAAAAACTTTAATAACAGTCAAAAAAACCTTTCATCAGATAATTTCGTACATCTATTAGACGACAGTAATAAACTCGTCAACAAAATCGATACTATTGGAATTCATGAGTTTGTAAAAAAACTCAAACCAAAATGTATTGCGATAATTGATTTATTATTCTTTAAAGGATATACCCAACAAGAAGCTTCAGAAGAGTTGGCGATACCTTTAGGAACTATAAAAACGCAAAACAGAAACTGTATTAATGACTTACGAATTTATTTGAAATTATAATGGAAACAAAAGAATATATAGAATCCGGTATTTTAGAGCTTTATGTTTATGGATTACTTAGCGAATCTGAAAGTATGGAAGTAGCTGCTATGGCAAAAAAACATGTTGAAATTAACAATGAAATTATAGCCATCGAAAAAGCAATTGTAGCACTGTCTTCAAGCTTTTCACCTTTTCATTCGGTAGCTAATTTTGAAAAAATTAAAGCGAAACTAGAACTTAAACATGGTAAAGTTGTCGATATGAAGCCAGCTTCTACTTGGTCACAATATGTAGGTTGGGCCGCTGCTGTACTCTTCTTATTAGGTTTTGCTTACCAGTATGTACAACTCACTCAAACCAAGCAAGCAATAGCGATTGTTGGGAGTGAAAAAGACAAATTGAAAAATGATTATGCACTTTTAGACCAAGAAAATAAAGTTACTGCGCAAAGCTTGGCCATTGTAAGAGACATAAAAAACACTGGAGTTACCCTAGGTGGACAAGCTGTAGCACCTCAATCATATGCTAAAGCCTATTGGAATAAAGATACCAAAGTAACCTATATTGATGCTGCTGGTTTACCAAAACCTCCAAAAGGAAAAGTATATCAGGTATGGGCACTTAAACTTAGTCCAGTACTTACACCTACAAGCATTGGTTTATTAAGTGATTTTGATTCTAATAGTCAAAAGTTATTCAAAGTAGAAGATACTGGCTATGCTGAAGCTTTTGGAATTACTCTTGAACCTGAAGGCGGAAGCCCAAGTCCTACAATGGATCAATTGTACACTTTAGGAAAGGTATAAAAAATAACCTATCACAAAATTAAAACGCATATTTAAATAAATTAATATGCGTTTTTTATTATTTTAAAATTCCATTCAACCAATACTAAACCAATTCAATTTATGAACAGTACTTTAATTTTAAGAATTGCCGTAGCTATTATTCTACTTACTCACAGTGTTTTTGGAATATTTGATAATGGCATTAATGATTTTGGAAACCTCTATTTAAACCAAATTGGGTTCGCTCCTCTTGGTGTATTCCTCGCCTGGTCGATAAAGCTATCACATATTGTTGCAGCTGTTCTTCTGCTTGCTAATAAGTACATCAACTTTGCTGCAATTATTACTATTCTAGTACTTATTATGGGAATTATTTTAGTTCATTTTCAAGAAGGCTGGTTTGTTGTAGGTGGTGGCAGAAACGGAATGGAATATAACTTTTTATTGATTTGCGTATTATTAGCAATTATGTTTCCAAATGGGATCATTAAAGGTTCTGAGAAATAAAGGCTTCTTCTTAAGGTACAAAGAGGCAAAGTTCCGATAGGTATCAGAACTTTGTAACTTAGTGCCTCAGAACCTTTAAGAAAACCTTAGTAACTTAAAAAAAATATAAAATTCTTTTTTTATAAAAATCTATATCGTAATATTGCAATATAAAAATACAATCATGGGAGCTACTAAAACAGATTTCTTTACTGACAATCAAAACGAACTGGCTATTCTGGCAAAAGCACTAGGACATCCTGCAAGAATTGCCATTATAGAATATTTATTAAAGGTAAATGCATGCATTTGCGGTGATATTGTAAACGAATTACCACTTTCCCAGCCTACCATTTCTCAACATCTCAAAGAGCTTAAAAACGCTAATTTGATAAAAGGAAGTATCGAGGGAAACGCAATTTGCTATTGTATTAACGAATCTGGATTTGAAAAAATCAAGGTCTTTTTCCAACATGTTACAGCACATTTGGAGAAAAGAAATAATGAATGCTGTTAAATATTAAAAATAAAAACTATGAAACTTTCAGAAATTAAAAACATTTTAAAAACTGTTGAAGCTATTAATTTTCAGCTTCCAAATGGGAATTATGTACCCGAGTATTTTCACGTTACCGAAGTTGGTTTGATAACCAAGAATTTTATAGATTGTGGAGGAACGGTACGTAAAGAAACAGTTGTAAACTTTCAGCTTTGGGATGCTAATGATTACGAGCATAGATTAAAACCTCAAAAACTGGTTCATATTATCGAACTTTCAGAAAAGGTTTTGATTCCGACAGCTATCGGAATGGAAGATTTTGAAATTGAAGTCGAATATCAAGATACTACTATCGGCAAATACGATTTAGACTTTAACGGTAAAGATTTTCTTTTATTAAATAAACAAACGGCTTGCCTTGCTATGGATCAATGTGGAATTCCATCGGAAAAACAAAAAGTAAATCTTTCGGATATATCAAATCAATCTAACTCTTGTACTCCGGGCGGAGGCTGTTGCTAATTTTTTAAATATCTTAAATATGCGCACACTCTTTCCCGAAATCGAAAACACAATTGGTTCTTTTGATTTTAAAAATATTCCTCCTGAGCGTAAAAGTATTTTGCTTCCTTTGGTAGTTTTTATACAAAATAGAGTGAATACGCTACAAGAAATTAGGCTTAATTTTATTTGTACCCATAATTCGAGAAGAAGTCATCTGGCACAAATTTGGGCACAAGCTGCAGCTGCGCATTTTGGCATAAAAAACACTTCTTGTTATTCGGGAGGAACGGAAGCGACTACTTTATTTTCTGTGGTTACTAAAACGCTGAAAGAATCGGGTTTTAAAATCGAAACTATTTCCGAAGGTCAAAACCCTATTTATTCGATAAAATTTGCGCCTAACGAACAACCTATTATTGGGTTTTCTAAAACCTATGATGCTAATTTTAATCCCGAAAGCAAATTTGCAGCTATAATGACGTGTTCGCAAGCCGATGTGGGATGCCCATTTATTGCTGGTGCTGAAAAACGCATTCCGATTACTTACGATGATCCGAAAGCATTTGATAATACACCTCAACAATTTGAGAAATATCAAGAACGCAGTGTACAAATTGCTACCGAAATGTTTTATGTTTTCTCACAAATAAACAAATAATATGTCTGCAAATACTTGCGCTCCAACTTTCGAAAGAAAAAAATTAAGTTTTCTTGACCGTTTTTTAACGCTTTGGATTTTCCTTGCTATGGCTGTAGGCGTTTCAATTGGTTATTTTATTCCATCGAGCGGAGATTTCATTAATTCTTTCTCTCGCGGAACTACTAATATTCCGCTTGCAATTGGATTAATATTAATGATGTATCCTCCACTTGCGAAAGTTAAATACGAACTCTTGGGAGAAGTTTTTAAAAATACCCGAGTATTGGGTGCCTCTCTATTTCTTAACTGGATTGTTGGCCCTTTTTTAATGTTCGGATTGGCTTTATTATTCTTAAATGGTTATCCTGAATATATGATTGGCTTAATCTTAATAGGCTTAGCCAGATGTATTGCAATGGTTGTTGTATGGAATGATCTTGCTGATGGAAACCGTGAATATGCTGCTGGATTAATTGCACTAAATAGTATTTTTCAGGTTTTACTTTATAGCGTTTATGCTTGGTTTTTTATCACTGTTTTACCTCCTTATTTTGGATATACGGGTTTTAATGTAAATATCTCCATTGGTCAAATTGCAGAAAGTGTTGGTATTTATTTAGGGATTCCTTTTGCACTTGGTATTGGTAGCCGTTATATTCTTATTAAACTAAAAGGTATCACTTGGTTTGAGAATAAATATGTGCCTCGAATTTCACCTATCACACTAATTGCATTATTGTTTACCATCTTAATCATGTTCAGCCTAAAAGGAGAATTAATTGTGCAAATTCCTATGGATGTAATACGAATTGCTATTCCTCTGATTCTTTATTTTGTAATAATGTTTGTATTTAGCTTTTTTACTGGCAAGTATTTTGGTGCTGACTATTCTAAAGCTACTGCAATTGCATTTACTGCTACTGGAAACAATTTTGAACTTGCAATTGCTGTCGCCATTGGTGTTTTCGGTATTAATAGTGGACAGGCTTTTGCTGGCGTAATCGGACCTCTTGTTGAAGTCCCTGCCTTAATTGCTTTGGTTAATGTTGCCTTTTGGTTTAAAAAAGTTTCTTTTAAAAACTCAGAGATTTAAAGTAACAAAGGCATCTTTTAAGGTGCTGAGGTACTAAGTTACAAAGTTCCGATAGCTATCGGAACAAAGGCTGTTTAGCTGGTGTGTGTAACTCTTTTGCAATAATGCTTTCTAAACTTTACGTTTAATTTCTCATGTAAAAGCAGACACAATCTTATCATCCTAACGCAGAAAAGATCCCCCATTGATACGATACAATTTGGAGAGCTATTACTACATCAATTTACTATTTTCGAACTTTCGTTTCTCAATAACTCTCATAGATTTATATTGATTGTTTTATCATGAAAACGAATACCCTAGCCCTGATGGAAACGGCATCCTTTTTATTTTTTCTTTAAAAATAAAAAGATATAGTGGACAGCAGGAAGTAGCTACTAATTCAAAATCTTAATTTACAACAAGATTCATATAACCATACTGTTACTAAAACTTATAAAACCTACTTAGGAGGGGAAAAGTTAAATAAAAAAAGGTTCAACTTTTTACAGTTGAACCTTTTTATGTGAACTAATAATTTATTATTTTTTATAATACTTGCGGTATTTTGGATAAGTTACAGCTCCTATCAGTGTAATTGTCCCCAATGAATACCATATCCAATCTAATGAATGTGCTTCTCCACTTGCATAAGAGTGTAATCCTACCAGGTGGAAGTTTACTCCATAATAAGTAAATAAGATTGATACAAATGCAAACATACTCATTAGGTTAAAAAACCATTTTCCGCGTAAAGCTGGTACAAAACGAGCGTGAATTACAAATGCATAAATCATAATACTGATTAATGCCCAAGTTTCTTTTGGATCCCATCCCCAGTAACGTCCCCAACTTTCATTGGCCCATTGCCCTCCTAAGAAGTTTCCTATACTAAGCATAATCAAACCAATAGTTAATGCCATTTCGTTGATGTATGTAATTTCTTGAATATTTAAGTCCATCTTGGCTTTGTTGTTCTTGTTGGTAAAGAAAATCAATACTAATGATACAAAACCTAATATCATTCCTAATGCAAATGGTCCGTAACTAGCAACAATTACTGCTACGTGTATCATTAACCAGTATGAATTAAGAACAGGCTGCAAATTAGCTATTTCTGGATCGATCCAGTTTAAATTTGATGCAAAGAAAATCATAGACGTAACAAATGCTGCAGAAGCTACTGTAAGTTTTGATTTTCGATCAAAAGCCAATCCAAAGAACATCGTTGCCCAAGCTACATAAACAATAGACTCATACGCATTACTCCATGGTGCATGTCCTGCAATATACCAACGTGCTATTAATGCAATTGTATGAAATGTAAATATGATACCTATTAAAATATGAAAGCCATTTACTACAATACGCAAAAACTTTTTATCAAAGAAAATACTGAGTAAAGTAAAAATCAACATAAAAATTCCGGCAAGCGAATACCAATAAATCATTTTTGGTAAAATATTATAAGTATTATATGCAATTTCAAGATCAATTTTATTATCACTTGGTCGCACTTTACTTCCAAATTTCTTTTGGAACCCGTTGATGCTTTCTAGCAATTCATCGGCTTGTTTGAAATCTTTTGTTATCGAAGCATTATTTAAAGCTGCAAAATACATTGGCAAAATTTGCTTCACATAAGTTTCGTCCATTCCTTTCAAACCAGCATTGCTTATCTCTAAGTAGGAAATCCATTTATTACCTGGATCATTTGGTATAGGGAATATTTTTAATATACTTCCGCTTAAAGCCGATTCCATTATATTTACCTTTTTATCAGTTTCGATAAAATCTTTCTCAAACTGATTTGGGTTTGCTGCTTTATAAGCCGCATCTAAATAAGGTGATAATTTATAGTTTCCTTTCTCGTCAAAGAATTTAATAAATGGAGCAAAGCCTGCATCTTTATCGATTCCGATAATTTTACGAATACTATCATTTCCTGACTTAATGTATATAATCGGAATTTCTATCCAAACCTGAGCGTATTGTGTCATTGACAAAAATACCTGATCAGAATTCATTCCGTTATACGTATCGTTATGACTTACTTTTCTCAATAATTCTGATGAGAAAGTATTAATAGGCTTCATTCTTCCACCTGCATCCTGAATAATCAAACGACCAAATTTGGCTGCATGTTCTTTTGGTGCTTTGTATATATTTATTAATGAATCAAGTTGTTTTTGACTTGGTGGTTTTGTAACATGGTTTGCATGATTCTTTGGATCCTTTGTTTCTGCTGCATGATTGTGGTCATGGTCTTTTGCATGGTCATGATTTGGATCAGTACTATGTGCTGCATGATCATGGTCGTGATCGTGATCGTGGTCATGTTGCTCTTGTGCAAATCCGTTGAAGCTCAACATTAAAACTAAAATAGTAATAAATTTTGCTTTTTTATTTTTTACTTTTTCTAGTTTGCGCTTTAAGTCAGCAAAACGAGAATGTTTAGTAAACATAATTGCCATTAGACCAAAATACAACAAATAATAACCGAAATAGGTAATGTTAGTTCCCCAGAAATCATGATTTACTGATAAAACAGTTCCTTTTTCGTCTGGATCAAATGAAGATTGGAAGAATCTATATCCTCTATAATCTAATACGTTGTTCATATAAATTCTAGCATCAAATGTTTTAGTTGAATCTATAACAGTAACTTTACTTTCAAAAGAAGAATAACTTTTCTCTGTTCCTGGATATTTTTGAGCTATAAAGTCATTCAATTTAACCTTGAATGGCAGTATATAAGCTTTACTTCCGTAGAAAAAAGTATAATCAATTTTTCCAATTTTAACTGTTTTAAAATCTCCAATTTTCCCTTTTGATCCTAATAACGTTACTTCTTTTTCCTGACCTTCAGCTTTTAGCGTTACTGTCAAAGCATCTTCATGTGTTTTAGCCTTGTAATCATTATTTGATTCATAAGCAATAACTCCTTTTACAGCTGGATCTGGAAAAACAATACGTATATCTCCAATACTATATAATGAACGCATCATTAATGGCTGTACATTATCCTTGGTTACTTTTCCTTTGAATTTATCGGCCATACGCATAAAATCTCCTTCAAAAGGGGTTTGTATCGTATACGTTTCACCTGTTGTATTGATATTAATAGCTCCTTCTGTAGGTTTGTTTAATGCAAATAAAACATTGTGTATGTTTTGCACTTCGCCATCTTTAAGGAAATGTTCTTCACGTCCACCTTCACCAGCTTCTACTAATTTTAAATATAAAATTCCGTTAGCATCTGGTTTTATAACTTCTTTGGCTCCCATAATAAAGTCCTTATATTCAACCTCAAATGGAGTTTCATCAAATTTTCCTGAAATACTAAAATCGTTATTGGCTACTGGAGATAATAGTAAATTTTTCTCAAAGACACGGCGTTTCATTTCGCCCTTAAACTCCCCATCTGCAAAAACAGTAAGAAATGTTTTGTCTGAATATACCTGATTTTCGGTAGCGCCTTCGCGAATTGGCATCATCCCTTCATAACTAATATAACGCGTTATAAAAGCGCCTAAAAGGATAAAAATGAAAGCCAAATGCAATAGTAAAGTTGCCCATTTTTCTTTTTTGTGTAATTGGTATCTTTTAATATTTCCAAAGAAATTAATTAAGAAGAAAACCATTATGACCTCAAACCACCATGAGTTGTATATAAAAATTCTGGCTGTGTCAGTATTGTACTTACTTTCTATAAAGGTCCCGACCCCCATTGCAATTGCAAATGTTAAAAAAAGGACAGCCATTAATCGTGTAGAAAACAAAAAGGAGAATATTTTTTTATCCATTACTAAGGAATTACGTTTTATAAAGTGGCACAAAAGTACTTAAAAATGTTGACTCAAATATTCGTGCTTTTGTTAATTAAATCCAAAATAAAACACTTCTATGAAATCTCTATAATGTTTTTTCTTGTTAAAATGAATTTCTAAACGAACTTACCTAGTAACGGGAGTCCTTTAAAAAAATTTGCTAATTTTGCAATATGATTAAAATAACACTTATTGGATCTGGAAATGTATCTCAACATTTAATAAATGCTTTCGCAAAAAACAGTGCGATTGAACTTATTGAAGTATATTCCAGAACCAAAAAAGAAATAGCTCCACTACTCGATTCTAATAAAATTGTAACTGATCTTGCTCTTTTAAAAGAAGCCGATTTGTATATTATTGCCGTTTCTGATGATGCAATATCGATAGTTTCTGAACAATTGCCTTTTAAAAACAAACTAGTAGCTCACACTTCTGGAACTGCTTCATTACAGGCAATTAATACAAAAAACAGAAGTGCTGTCTTTTATCCTTTACAAACATTTACAAAGAATAAAGAAGTCGATTTTAAAGTGATACCGCTTTGTTTAGAAGCCGAAAATAATACCGACTATTTGGTACTTGAAACAGTTGCTAAAAGCATTTCGGATGCGGTATATTCCATCAATTCGGAACAACGCAAAGCATTGCA
Organism: Flavobacterium sp. 140616W15; assembly: GCF_003668995.1. Classification (NCBI taxonomy): domain Bacteria; kingdom Pseudomonadati; phylum Bacteroidota; class Flavobacteriia; order Flavobacteriales; family Flavobacteriaceae; genus Flavobacterium; species Flavobacterium sp. 140616W15. The sequence goes on along the minus strand of NZ_CP033068.1, from coordinate 1,190,567 downwards.
CGTTGCAGCTGTATTTGTAAATAATTTCACTAATCATTTATATCAAATCGGACAGGAAATATGCGAAGAACATCAGGTTTCATTTGATACATTAAAACCTTTAATCGCCGAAACTGCCAATAAAATTAATACGCTTTCGCCTATTGAAGCTCAAACGGGTCCTGCAAAACGCAATGACATTACAACAATCGAATCACATTTGAGTTATTTATCAAATGAAAATCAAAAAAAAATATACACATTACTAACAAAATCTATACAAAATAATGGCAAAAAGTTATAAAGAAATAATGAACGACATCACTACTTTTATTTTTGATGTTGACGGAGTACTTACTGATAGTTCTGTTTTTGTAACCAATGAAGGAGAAATTCTTCGTACGATGAATATCCGTGATGGTTATGCTATGAAAGCAGCTGTAGAAAGTGGGTATAATGTATGCATTATCTCTGGCGGAAGCAATGAAGGCGTGCGTGTACGATTACGCAATTTAGGAATTACAGATATCCACTTAGGAACTCCAGATAAAGTAGCAACCTTTAAAGAATATACTGAGAAATATAATATTAATCCTGAGCAAGTTTTATACATGGGTGACGATATTCCTGATTATCATGTAATGAAATTAGTAGGATTACCAACTTGTCCTCAAGACGCGAGTCCTGAAATAAAAACAATTAGTCGTTATATCTCACACGTAAAAGGAGGAAAAGGTTCAGCGCGTGATGTAATCGAACAAGTTATGAAAGTACAAGGAAAATGGATGGAACACTTTAATGGGAAACACGATTAATTTAATTGTTGATTGTGAATTGTTGATTGTGAATTGTTGATTGTGAATTGTTGATTGTGAATTGTTGATTGTGAAATGTTAGATGAAAAGATTTAAGATAATCTTTTATATAAAATATCGCCTTTCTAAAATCTTTACTATCTAGAACCTTAACCACTTAGTACCTCAGCACCTAGTAAAAAAAATGAAATACCTCAAACTCATTCGTTACCAAAACCTATTGATGCTTGCTTTTATGCAACTATTATTCCGTTATGGATTCTTAAAATTGCAAAATATCCCTTTGGCACTAGCCCATTGGCAATATGCGTTATTGGTTTTAAGTACTGTTTTAATTGCAGCCGCTGGATATGTGATTAATAATATTTTTGATCAGGAAACCGACTTAATCAATAAACCCGCTGATGTTGTAGTTGGTAAAAGCATTTCTGAAACTGCAGCCTATAATATATACGTTGCTCTTAATATTAGTGGCGTTGCTATTGGTTTTTACTTATCGAATGTAATTATGAGACCTGGTTTTGCAACAATTTTTATTCTGGTCGCGGCTAGTCTTTATTTTTATGCTACAACCCTAAAGCAAATTATGATTTTAGGCAACATTATTGTTGCCCTATTATTGTCTTTTAGTGTTATAATAATTGGTGTTTTTGATATATTCCCTGCTACTGATGCTGAAAACAGAGCACAAATGGCAAGTATGTTCTCTATCCTTTTTGATTATGCTGTTTTTGCTTTTATGATTAATTTTATGCGAGAGATTGTAAAAGACATCGAAGATGTAAACGGAGATTATAACCAAGGTATGAATACATTGCCTATTGCAATTGGCACTAGCCGAACAGCCAAAATTGTTTTTGCACTTTCAATTATTCCAGTTGTTTTTTTATTAATCTATATCAATAACTATTTTGTAGCCTACAATCTTTATATCGCTACGTTATATGCCTTTATATTTGTACTTGCTCCACTATTATATTTCATTGCTAAAATAACAACTGCAAAAACAAAAAAAGAGTTTCACAATTTGAGCTCTATTTTAAAATGGATTTTATTCTTCGGAATTCTATCAATTTTAATCATCAATCTTAATATTAAATACAATGCTTAAGCAAAAATTAGAAAAATATACTTTAATACTAGCTTCCGGTTCTCCAAGACGTCAGCAATTTTTTAAAGACTTAGATTTAGATTTCGAAATCCGATTAAAAGATGTTGAAGAAATATATCCTCTGGAATTAAAAGGAGCTGAAATCACCGATTATCTAGCCGAGTTAAAAGCAAATGCGTTTGAAGGGCAATTAAACCCAAACGAAATCCTAATTACAAGCGATACTATTGTTTGGCATAATGATAAAGCTTTAGGTAAGCCAAAAGATGAAGAAGATGCTTTTAATATATTAAAATCACTATCAAATACGACTCATGATGTAATCACTTCTGTGTGTTTTAAAACCAATGACAAATCAGTAATTATAAACGAAACTACAAAAGTTACCTTTACTGTATTAAGTGATGAAGCTATTTTATATTATCTAAAAAATTACAAACCATATGATAAAGCTGGAGCATATGGCATTCAGGAATGGATTGGTTTTGTAGGCGTTGCAAAAGTAGAAGGCTCTTATACCAATGTTATGGGCTTACCTACACACAAAGTTTACGAATATTTAAGTACATTAGATTAAAATAATAAATTACTATGATGTCTTTCTTCACCGATTATGCCAAAGAGATATTTGCAACAGGAATTCTTATTGCAGTAACAATTTCTACAAGAGTCATTGTTACTCAAATAGTTCGAAAATATGCTAGAAAAGAACATTTTTTAGAACATCGAACCATTTTAATAATTAAGTATATTCATTTACTCACCAATATTTTATTTATAATAGGGTTATTTATTGTTTGGGGAGTCAAAACTGATGATATTTTCCTTACTGTATCTTCTATAGCAACTGTTATTGGTGTGGCAATGTTTGCACAATGGTCTATTTTAAGTAACATTACCTCAGGAGTTATTTTGTTTTTTTCTTTTCCATTTAAAATCGGAGATTCTATCAAAATTCATGATAAGGATTTTCCAATCGAGGCCGAAATTGAAGACATAAATGCTTTTCACGTAAGTTTAAAAACTAAAGAAGGAGAAAAAATAATTTACCCTAATAATTTACTTTTACAGAAAGGAATCTCAATTATACCAGCTCGTTTTGAGGATAAAGAGTTTTTTGACTAAAAACGAAATATGTTAAGTCATTTAAGCGAAGAGTTTCAAAACTTATATTTATTTAAATGGCTTATATGTCTGTACTTTTATGGGAATTTTATAAGCTAATCTTAAAAATGTAGAACGTAAAAAAGTAAATAAACATAACATTTGTTTAACTTAGTTTTTATTAGTCGTAATAAAAGCTTTTAATCTCAATAAATTAGTTATGGAAACAGTTAAATTACCTTTTTACGTAAGACTAATGTGTGTTTTAATAAGCATAATTTGTATTGGCTTTATATTTTTTATTGGTAAAGATATTCTAACATCAATACTATTAGCTTTTCTATTTTCGGTACTATTACTACCATTATTCACATTATTAAATATTAAGTTGCGCTTCCCCCATTTTCTAGCATCTATAGTCACCGTTATCATTTTTGTATTGATTATAATTGGAATACTTACTTTTATATCTTATCAGATTAGTGATATTGCCAATGACTTTTCTGTAATTAAGAAAAATGCCATTTCAGTTTTTAATGATTTTCAAAACTTTATTAAAGCAAATTTTAATATTAGTACTGGCGAACAAAAAAAGTACATTGAAAATGTCACTTCTGATTCAGTAAAAAATGGTGGCGAAAAAATAAGTACTGCTTTGGGCTCTCTCTCCGATGTTCTTTTAGATTGCACTATAATCCCTATTTTTATTTTTCTGTTCTTACTATATAAGAAACATTTTATTCTATTTTTAGCAAAATTATTCAAGAAAGAACATCATAATAAACTAAAGGAAATTCTAACTCAAATAAAAGTATCCATAAACAATTATATTGTTGGCCTCATTATAGAAATGCTTGTTGTTGCTGTATTAACTAGTTTAGGACTTTATATTATTGGTGTAAAATATTTTATTTTGTTAGGTCTTATCACAGGTATTTTAAACATGATTCCATACATCGGAATCTTTATAGCAGGTGTATTAACGGTTTTGGCATCATTAACCGGAACTCCTGGAATATCAATTATTTTAGGAATTCTTATAGTAAATATTATTGTTCAACTAATCGATAATAATATTCTCGTACCTTTAATTATAAATACTAAAGTAGAAATAAATGCGCTCTTCTCAATTGTCGGAATCATTGTAGGTGGCGGAGTTGCAGGCATATCCGGAATGTTTTTGGCTATACCATTATTGGCTATTCTTAAAATAATATTTGACAGAATTGAGTCTCTTGAGCCTTGGGGATATCTGATCGGTAATGATTTGCCAAAAAAATTTAACTGGAAAATCAAAAAGACAAAATTAAAAGAATAGAATACCGTTTTATGTACTATCTAAATGAATTTATAAACATTACACTTTGATAATAAAACTATTTCAATATAAAACATTACTATTACTTATTATGGTATGCTTTTGCTATACGAGCTCATTTTCGCAAGTAAAAGAAACTAAAAAAGACAGTACTGAAATGTATTCTAAAATTAAGTCCTATACTAAAAAACATAAATTCACAAATTTCTTTCATCGCCTTGTATTTAGATCTACACGTCCAAGAAAAAATGACGAACAGATCAAAAAAGTAGATACGACAAATTACAATGGAAAGATTATACGCAAAATTAATATTATAGTACTAGATCCTTTTGGATACTCCGAAAGTGATTCGACTATTACACCTAGAAATTGGGGAGAAAGAACTGGAAACAAGCTTCACCTGAAAACAAAAAAATTCGCAATCCGTAATTTATTATTATTTAAAAAAAATACTCCCTACGATGCCTACAAAGTACAGGAATCTGAGCGTATAATTCGATCTCAGAGATATGTTAATACAGTAAGTATTAAAGAGCAATTAACTAGCGTAGCATCAGACTCGGTAGATGTTACCATCCGTGTGCTAGATTCTTGGAGTTACATTCCAAAATTTTCGATTTCGAGTAGTCAGTTTGGTATAGGACTAAAAGATAAAAACTTTTTTGGAACAGGTCAACAATTAGAATATAAGTTTATCAATCGGATTAGCGATGGAAAAAATGCAAACAATTTTACCTACACAGTTCCTAATATTAGAAATAGCTTCATTAATGCAACTGCAAAGTATAATATCGATTTAGATAACAACTATAATAAAAGCATAGCTATAGAGCGTCCTTTCTACTCTCCTTTAACCAAATGGGCAGGAGGAGTTTATTTCGGGCAACAATTTAGAAAAGATACCTTACAAGGTCCTGATTTAAAATATGCCTTTCAGAATTTTAAATTCAATTCACAGGATATCTGGCTCGCAAAAGCATTTCCTATTTTTAAAGAAAAAGAAAGAAAAACGAACTTAATTGTATCTGGTCGCTTATTAAATGTAGATTATACCGAAACTCCCACTCCAGAATATGATCCGGTAAGTTTTTATTCGGATGAGAAGTTATTACTTACCGGAATAGGAATCAATACCCGAGAGTTTGTTAAAGACAATTATATATTTAGAAATGGAGCTACTGAAGATGTAGCAACCGGTAGAATCTTTGGGATAACAGCTGGCTACCAATACAAAAACACATTTTGGCGTTCTTATGTAGGCGCACAAGCCTCATTTGGAGATTACCATAAATGGGGATATCTGAGTGCTGATTTTGAGTTTGGAACTTTCTTTCATCAATCCAAAACATACCAAAGTGCATTTGTATTTGAAGCCAATTATTTTACCAATCTTGTAAAGATTGGAAATTGGAAATTAAGACAATTTGTTAAGCCTGCATTAATTGTTGGTGCCAATCGAGAAAATTCTATTGGTGATAAACTTAATATAAATGGAGACAATGGTTTACAAGGCTTTAACAGTGCACTATATGGTACTAGCAAAATGGTATTATCATTGCAAACACAAACTTATGCTCCACATGCGTTATGGGGATTTCGTGTGAATCCGTTTTTTAATTATACTGCAGCAATATTAGGAGGACCCGGAGATGCAATGATGAGAAACAAGGTTTATTCTAAAGTAACTCTGGGGCTTTTGATAAGTAACGATTATTTAGTCTTTAGTTCATTCCAGCTTTCAATCTCTTATTATCCATCAATCCCTTTTGAAGGAGATCGAGTTTTTAAAACAAATACATTTGAAACTACCGATTTTGGATTACAGAATTTCGAATTGGCTAAACCTAGATTAGTTGATTATAAATAAAGAACAGAATATTCTCATATCCTATATTTTTTTACAAAAAAACAATACATCATAATCTACTACATATCAAGGCTTTTACTTCTAATCCATTATATTTCACCTTTTGTTGCTGTTCAAAAATCGTATTGTGGCACAACTTTTGGTTTTTACAAATCAGATGTCGAGATAATCAATCATTTCAACATTTAGAATAAGAATAAGAATCCCAAAACCCCAGAAAAAATGAAAACGCTAAAAATTATTACTTTCGGAATATTTCTTTTTATTTCAAGTACCATTCATTCTCAAGTTTCAATAAACGTAAATATTGGTTCTCCACCACAATGGGGACCTGTAGGATATACTGAAATGGAATACTATTATTTGCCAGACATTGAAGCATATTATGATGTTCGTGCTACACAATTTATTTATTTTGGTGGAGGAAAATGGATTAGATCTAGCCGTTTGCCTAGACAATATAGAAACTATGATTTATACGGAGGATACAAAGTAGTTCTAAATGATTATCACGGTAGAACACCATATGTTTATTTTGACAGACATAAAGGTAAATATCACAAAGGATATCATGGTAAACCTCAAAAAACTTATGGCTATTACAAAAAAGATCGTCACGATCATTACAAAAAAGATCGCCACGACAAGCACGATAAACATGATAGAAATGACCATGATAGAGACGATCATGATAGAGGGCATGGTAACGGACATAGAAGACATTAAACATCATTTTATAACTTAGAGAGAGTGCCTTTAATTAGGCACTCTCTTTTTTTATTAAAATATTTAACATCTTTACAACTCGTTAACAACTACTGGTTTCTATTATTACTATTTTTGAAAATAATCCTTAAATTAAATAATTCTCAGATGCACGAACTTCGTTTAAAAATTATTCTTTTATTTCTTATCAGCTTTCAAGCTAGTTTTGCACAAAAGCCACAAAAACCTAATTCTGTTGAGATTTACAATCAAATAAAGAAAGTAAATTTCTTAGGCTCGGTACTTTACATAGCTGCACACCCCGATGATGAAAATACTAGACTAATTTCTTATTTATCTAACGAAGTAAATGCGAGAACAGGATATTTATCTTTAACTCGAGGCGATGGTGGCCAAAATTTAATTGGTCCCCAATTAAGAGAATTATTAGGTGTAATTAGAACCCAAGAACTTATTGAGGCTAGAAAAATTGATGGTGGCGAACAATTTTTTTCACGTGCCAATGATTTTGGTTACTCCAAAACTCCAGATGAAACATTGACTATATGGGATAAAGAAAAAGTTCTAGCAGATATAATATGGAATATTAGAAAATTTCAGCCCGATGTAATCATCAATCGCTTTGATCATCGTACTCCTGGTACCACTCACGGACATCATACAGCATCCGCTATGCTAAGTGTTGAAAGCTTTAATTTAACCAACAATCCTAGTATATATCCTGAACAATTAAAATACGTAACTCCTTGGCAACCTAAACGTCAATATTTTAATACCTCATGGTGGTTTTATGGCAGTCAAGAAAAATTTGAAGCCGCTAATAAATCTAAATTCACAACATTAGAAACAGGTGTTTATTATACAGGAATAGGAAAATCTAATCAGGAAATTGCTGCATTGAGTCGTAGTCGCCATCAATCTCAGGGATTCGGTAGTACAGGAAGCCGCGGTCAGGATACCGAATATTTAGAACTCATTAATGGCGATGCTCCAAAAGATTCAGCTACTATTTTTGATGGAATTGACACCACTTGGAACCGTATTAAGGGCGGAAAACCTATTGGGGAATTAATTAGTACAATTTTATCACAATATAATTTTAACAACCCTTCAGCAAGTATTCCTGACTTGATAAAAGCATACACAATGATTCAATCGTTGGACGAAAAACATTGGAAGCTCATAAAATCAGAAGAAATTAAAAAAATTATAGCCGCTAGTTCTGGCTTATATCTAGAAGCAGTTGCACAACAACAAGAAACTATACCAGGAGGCACTGTAAATCTTAAATTAGAGGCTATTAATCGTAGCACTGTTCCTATGCAATTAGTAAATGTAACAACTTTACCAGATCACAAAAGCACACCACAAAACATAGATTTAATCAACAATAAAGATCAAAAATTTGATTTAAAAATACAATTACCAAGCACAATTCCCTTTACTCAACCGTATTGGTTAGCTGAAAAAGCAACTACAGGGATGTATACCGTTTCAAATCAAGAAAATATTGGAATTCCAGATATTATTCGTGATGTGAAGGTTGTTTTTAACATCAAAGTAAACAATGTTGAGATTCCGTTTGAACGCACTGTGGTTTATAAATATAATGATGATGTAAAAGGAGAAATGTATGATTTCCTAGATATTGTTCCAGAAGTAACTACTACAATCCTTGAAAAAGTATTGCTATTTAAAGATACTCAAACAAAAACTGTCGCAGTAAAGATTAAAGCTGGAAAAGATGCTGCAAATGGTAATTTACAATTAGAGTTACCCAAAAGTTGGATGATATCGCCAAAACAAATTCCTTTTAGCTTAGCAAAAAAAGGAATGGAGCAAACTGTTTATTTCGAAGTTACTCCACCTGTTAATCCTGAAAATGCTACACTAAAAAGTGTTGTAATCATGAACAACAAACGCTATGATAAAGACCAAATAATAATTGATTATAGCCATATTGCTAAGCAGCAAGTTTTATCTACATCTGAAGCCAAAGCAATACGATTAGACTTAAAAACAAATGGTGATTCAATTGCTTATATCATGGGAGCTGGTGACGAAGTACCAAATAGTCTGGCACAAATGGGCTATAAAGTTACCATCTTAAAGCCTGAAGAAATTACTCCTACACGACTTGACGATTTTGATGTAGTAATTACAGGAGTTCGCGCCTATAATACTATTCAGGCACTTTCTAATAAACAAGTTGTACTTTTTGATTTTGTTAAAAACGGAAAAACAATGATTGTACAATACAATACCGCAGGTGATGTTGTAACTGATAGTATTGCACCATATCCTTTAAAAATATCGACAGATAGAGTAACCGAAGAAAATGCTCAAGTTACCTTTTTAGCGCCAAATCATCCAGTTTTAAGTACGCCAAATAAAATTACGACTAAAGATTTTGAAGGCTGGAAACAAGAGCAGGGATTGTATTATCCAAATCAATACGACAAAGCTTTCACTCCTATCCTATCTTCACATGATAAAGGAGAATCGCCCAAAAAGGGCGCTTTATTAGTCGCTCCATACGGAAAAGGATATTATATTTACACTGGTTTAAGTTTTTTTAGAGAATTACCAGAAGGAGTTCCTGGAGCCTATCGATTATTCTCAAACATAATCTCATTAAAACAACCAGTACAAATCCCAAATAAAGAAATTAAGAATTAAAGCTTTTTAATATGGCAACGAAAAAAATAAAAACATGGAAAAAAAGCTACACCTATGTGCTAGTAGCCAACGCCATTTATATTCTAGTTTTTTACTTAATAATGCAATTATACTCATAACATATGCAACTATTTGATTGGGTTATACTCATCGTTACACTTTTATTTATTGTTGGTTACGGCTCATGGAAAACCAAAGGCAGTAAGAATGTTGAAGAATTTATTTTAGGAAATAACGAAACTCCTTGGTACACTGTTGGACTTTCGGTAATGGCAACACAAGCAAGTGCCATTACATTTTTATCGACTCCAGGACAAGCTTACCATGACGGGATGGGTTTTGTACAGTTCTATTTTGGATTGCCAATTGCGATGATTGTTATTTGCGTCACCTTCATACCATTATATCATAAATTCAAAGTCTATACTGCTTATGAATTTTTAGAGAAACGATTCGATTTAAAAACTCGCTCTCTTGCAGCAATCTTATTCTTGGTTCAACGAGGTTTAGGAACTGGATTAACCATTTATGCCCCAGCAATTATATTATCGGCACTATTAGGATGGAATCTTACTTTAATGAATGTGATGATTGGAGTATTAGTAATTATCTATACATTTTCAGGAGGAACAAAAGCAGTAAACGTTACCCAAAAACAACAGATGTTTGTCATCATGTCGGGAATGTTTATTACCTTTTTCCTAATATTACATTACCTGCCAAATGATATGACTTTTACCAATGCTATGCATATTGCTGGAGCAAATGATAAAATGAATATCGTGGATTTCTCATTTAATCCTGAAGAAAAATATACCTTCTGGAGCGGAATTACCGGTGGGTTCTTTCTTGCCCTCGCCTATTTTGGAACGGATCAATCGCAAGTAGGTCGTTATTTATCTGGGAGGTCAGTTAAGGAAAGCCAAATGGGATTAATCATGAATGGGCTTTTAAAAGTCCCTATGCAATTTTTCATTCTACTTACTGGAATAATGGTTTTTGTATTCTTTCAGTTTAACCCAGTTCCATTAAATTTTAATCCGAACAACAAAGCTATAATCGAAAAATCTGCGTACAAAGACGAATACCAATCTTTAGAAAAAAAGCTTACTGTTCTTTCTGAAGATAAAAAAGTGATTAACTTATTATACATCGATCAGTTAAATCAAGATTACGACAATCCAATTCTACGAAAAGAATTAGTAACACTTTCCAATAAAGAAAGAGACTTACGCGAAAGAGCGAAAGAAATCATCTTAAAAGCCGACAGCAATAGCGAAACAAATGATAAAGATTATGTTTTCTTCCATTTTATTCTAAACTATTTACCAAAAGGATTAATCGGATTGTTATTAGCAGTAATACTTTCGGCAGCCATGTCGTCTACCGCTTCGGGACTAAATGCTTTGGCATCGACAACAGCAATCGATATTTACAAGCGTAATCTTAAAACCGAAAAATCAGACAAGCATTACCTCTATGCAACTAAATTTTTTACTTTATTCTGGGGAATAATTGCTATCCTATTTGCATGTATAGGAACTTTATTCGAAAATTTAATTCAACTGGTAAACATTATTGGTTCTATATTTTACGGAACTGTTTTAGGGATATTTCTGGTTGGTTTTTATATCAGACGTGTGCAATCAAAAGCAGTGTTCTATAGTGCACTTATTAGCCAGATTACCATTTTTATAATTTTTTATTATGCCATCTGGATTTACCCAAGTGGCCAAGAAAAACTAGGTTATTTATGGCTTAACTTTATTGGTGCTATGTTAACCATTTTCTTATCCACGCTAATGCAGCTTACTATCTTCAGAAAACAAAAAGGAATAGTAGCTTAACAAATATCAAATTACTACAAACGCTGTAAGACATAAGTTTTACAGCGTTTTTTTATTTTCATCATTATAAACTAAACATACAAAAGAGCAGAAATAACCATTATTAATAAATTCTATTTAGAATAACATTAACTACTTAAGTACAATTATTTTCTGACACAGAAACATAGTTAACCAATATCTAAAAAAGACGTTTAGCATAAAATAAATCATATAAGGCTATATGATATATTTTTTTGGATTCCTTTTCTGATTATCAATATTAAATGTTTTTATATACGTTGAATACCATTTTTACATATGCCACTTAGAAGCTTAAAATAGAATTAAAAGATTGTTAGGCTCTGAATAAGACATAAAAAAAACCATTTTGAAATAGTATCAAAATGGTTTTTTTAGTAATCGAATAAAATATTATTTACTCCATTCAGAAATACTGTCTTTATTCATTTTTACGTAATCCTGATTTTTAGCAGCTTCTGAAGCAACAAGCGAAATTTTAGCTGTTTCGATAGCTCCTTTTTTGTCTCCTTGTTTTGCTTGGATTAATGATTTAAGTCTGTAGAAGTAGAAAGGTTTATCAGCACTTAATTCAATTGCTTTATCAACATATTCTCTTGCTTTAGCAATATCCCCACCTTTTGCTTGAAAAGTGTATTGTGCAGCTGCAAAATAATCATTTGATGATGGTCCAGCCAATACTTTTTTGATACTTTCTGAAGCTAATTTATCTGTAGGAACTTCAAACTTTACTGATACAGAAGAATTTTCCCAAGCAATATCAAGAGTACCTGAATTAAAGTCTAAATTATTAATTCCAATTGTGAATGTTTGAACTGCTTTATTTAAAGCATCTTCTTTTACAGTAGTTTTTAAAGCTACATCAGCATCATTCCAATTTTCTGGTAATCCCCAGTTGTCTGTTTTTGAATAGAAAATAACATCCCAGCTTTCAATTCTTGGAACAGTAAAGATAGCATATTTCCCTTTTTTCAACGTTTTACCATCAATTACAACATCATCGCTAAATGATATTACTGAATTTTCGTTTGCTCCCGTTCTCCATAATTTACCAAACGGAACCAAATTTCCAAATACTGCTCTACCTCTAGCGCCTGGTCTTGAGTAAGTAACTTCTACATCTGTTAAACCAACAATCTGGTTTACAACCGCTTTTGGACTCGCTTGAGGAGTTTTTATTTGTGCTTCTGCAACAAATGGAGCAATAACAATTGCTAAGGCAATAAGTACTTTTTTCATTATTTATAGTTTTTTTGTTTTCCCAAAATTACGAATTCGTTCAATTCAAAATGTTAATAATTACCTAATAGGAGCCTTAATTTGCACTATTTTCTCAAAGTTTAACTCATCAAAATGATTAATAACAATATCAGCATCTGATAAGTCCTGCATTTTTGAATGTTCGCTATTGTATCCCACACAAAATATTCCCGCAGCTTTTGCTGCTTTGACACCATTGGTACTATCTTCTATTATAATACAATCCTCTTTTGGTGCTTTAGACAATGAAGCTGCATGCAAGAATATAGCTGGATTAGGCTTAGATTGAGGAAAGTCTTCACCGCTAACAATATCAGTAAAATATTGATGCAAATTAAAACGTGTAAAAACACGCTCAATAGTCACTTTTGAAGCTGACGAGGCTAAAATTAATTGCATGCCATTGGCATATAAATCCTTAATTAAATCCTCAACACCTTCTAGCAACAATAAATCTTCTTTAGTATCAAAAGCATCATTAAAAATAGTTCTTTTTCTCTGAATCAAATCTTCTACATCTTGCTCTATAGTTGGAAAAATATTCTTTAGAGTTTGAAAAGTATTCCGTGTCGAAAATCCAGTAAACGATGCATAAACCTCATCGGTTACATGAATACCTAATTCCGAAAATTGTTTGTGATATGCATAATAATGCACGGGTTCTGTATCTACAATTACACCGTCCATATCAAAAATTACTGTTTTAATCATTTCTTTCTTTTTAAGGTACTAAGATTCTGAGGCTCTAAGAGGCAAAGGTTCTAAGTTTTTTTTATATTGTGAAATACTTTGTATTTAGATTATATACTATACGCATTCTTAATACTGGTACTCTAAACGGTGACTGAATACTATTTCTTTAGCAGATAACGAATTACCGTTTCGGCAGCGTATAAACCAAATAATCCTGGCATATAGCTATTTGTTCCATAAAATGATTTCTTAAAATTAGATCCATCAGTCATTTTTAAACTTGCCTCATCCTGAATCTCTGAAGAAAAAACCACTTTTAGTTTATCTATTTTAGCTTCTTTTAACCTTTTACGAATTGTTTTAGCAAAATAGCAATTTACAGTATTAGATATATCAGTAACTTTTACTTTTGCAGCTTCCATTTTTCCTCCAGCTCCCATGCTACTAATTATTTTAATATGCTTACGCTTAGCTGCAATAATCAAATTTAATTTTGGAGTAACACTATCGATACAGTCCAAAACATAATCAAACTCTTCTGTAACAATCTCAAATGCACGCTCTGGTGAAAGAAACTCCTGAACACGTATTAATTTTAATTCTGGATTAATATCCATCAAACGATCGCCTACGATTGTAACTTTTGGCTGTCCAACAGTCGAGTGTAAAGCTGGTAATTGTCTGTTTATATTGGTAATATCTACTACATCTCCATCTACAATTGTCATAGTTCCTACTCCTGCTCTTGCCAAAAACTCGGCAGCAAAAGATCCTACTCCACCTAATCCAACAACAAGAACATGTGAATTTTTAAGATTATCTAATCCTTCTTTTTTAAATAATAATTCGGCTCTTTCAGTCCACTCTGCCATATAATTTTGTTTAAAGTTTAATGTTATTAAGGTTTTAAAAATCTGAACCTTTTTTATTTATTAAATACTGTTTTATAATTACTAGCAAGTAATTGCTGTAATTCATCAACTGTACTATTTTTATATTTTGCTGCTATCGCATACACTATAGCTATAGATTCATCGACTGTATCCGTTTCTAAAAAAAAACGGTTATTAGGAATACTTTTAAAAATAGTTTCTAAATGAGGATTCCTGATTAAATGTTTTCCAAAAGAAAGATAAAATCCATTGTCTAAAAGTTGTTTCGCTACTTGCTCATTTTTAGAAAAACCATGAATAATCATAGGAACTGTAATTCCTAATCTTTTCTTCAAAGCAATCACTTCCTGAAATGCTGCTACACAATGTACCACAACAGGTTTTTGGTGTTTTTCTGCCAAAAGTAATTGCCTTTCAAAAACAGCTACTTGTAATTCAAACGGAACTTCTGTTCGCTTGTCTAAGCCACATTCGCCAAGAGCCAAACAATTTTCGGCAGTCATTTTTTGATTTATAATTTCCAGATCAGCTTCAATTCGTTCCTTTACAATATACCAAGGGTGAATTCCGATAGAGTAAAAAGCTACGCTTTCGTCAAACTCATTAGGATATTGATTGACTATATCCAAAACATCTGGACGTTTTGCTGATTTATGTGTATGGAAATTTAAAAATTGCATTAATCATGAAACTTTTTAACACCTGCTTCTATTGCCACATTTAAATCATTCTCTAAAGGTACAATTGGGCAAGAATATTTATGGTTATAAGCGCAATACGGATTATATGCCTGGTTAAAATCAATTACAATTGTATTTCCTTTTGGGATTTTTAAATCAATGTACCTTCCTCCTATATAAGTTTCTTTTCCAGAAGTTAAATCCGAAAAAGGTAAAAATAGATGATCTTTGTATTCTTCTTTTTTAGAAAGGTCAATATTTCGATATACATTTAATTGTAAATCAACTCCATCAATAATAAAATATACCATTCCATATTTTATATACATTGGCTTTCTTGCTGTAGAGGTTTTCATCTCAAACGGTTTCTCTTTTTTGGCTTTTACAAATTTAGCCACGACAGCATATTTTTCATTTATTGGATAAAAATCTAATGTCTGGAAAGTTTTTAAATCTTCAGGAAGCAACGGACTTGTTTTTGCATCTGCATATTCGCTATTAATTGTCTTTTGAAAATTTTCGGCAGCAACACGATCAAATTTTTCTTGAGCAAAGCCAAAGTTAAATACTAAAAGGGCTAAAAACAGAATTAGGTTTTTCATCTTATAAATTTTAGCAAAAATAGTTTAAAAGTAACAAAGCAACAAAGACTGTAAGTTACAAAGTTTTATAACTTTGCACATATAACCCATTTATAATGCTAATCAACGCCTTTCAACGCTATATAAACAATTTTAGAGGATTTTCTAGAGAAATTTGGATACTTACACTTGTCACGTTTATTAATCGTGCTGGAACAATGGTTCTACCGTTTTTATCGAAATACTTAAAAGAAGACCTTCAATTTTCATACAATGAAGTGGGCTGGATTATGGTCGCTTTTGGATTAGGTTCTATGTTGGGTTCTTGGCTTGGTGGTAAGCTATCAGATAAAATAGGCTTTTACAAAATAATGGTATTTAGTTTATTTACCAGCGGGATCTCTTTATTCTTTTTACAATACATAACGACTTTCTGGGCATTGTGCTTTGCAATGTTTAGTATTATGGTCATCGCCGATATGTTTCGTCCTGCAATGTATGTTTCGTTAAGTGCTTATGCCAAACCCGAAAACAGAACTCGCGCCTTAACATTGGTACGACTTGCAGTAAATCTCGGTTTTGCTGCTGGTCCTGCATTAGGAGGTTTAATTATTATGGGAATTGGTTATAAAGGATTATTTTGGGTGGATGGTGCTTCTTGTATTGTAGCAATTTCAATTTTTGCATTACTGGTAAAAGAAAAGAAAAAACCAGTTCATGACAGTAGTCACGATATAATAAGCGAACCTAAATCGGTGTTTAAGGACAAAATATTTTGGGCGTTTTTATTTGTAAGTTTTGCAACTGCTATAATTTTCTTTCAGCTTTTTACAACGCTACCATTATATCACAATGAAAAATTTGGCTTAAGCGAATTGCAAACAGGATTATTAATGACACTAAACGGACTTATGATATTTTCACTCGAAATGCCAATTGTGAGCTACTTAGAGCGAAATGCTATTCATAAAATAAAGATAATTATCTATGGTACTATATTAATGGCTTCAAGCTTCTATTTATTATTAATTAATGTTTGGGCTGGAATACTTGTATTTGCAATGATTATAGTTTCTCTTGGCGAAATATTAGCCTTCCCTTTTTCTAATGCTTTTGCTTTAAGCAGAGCGCCACGAGGTCAAGAAGGACGCTATATGGCTTTATATACCATGAGTTTTAGCTTGGCACATATTATTAGCTCCAAAGTAGGTTTTGAATTTATTACCCGATTAGGATATCAATATAATTGGTTCATAATGGGAACTATTGGACTAGCTGCAACCATATGTTGTTTTTGGATTCAGAAAGAATTACAAAAAGAAAACAGCATTTTACAACTACACAAAAAAGATTTTAAAAGCAAACTAAAAACCTGTTAAACAATATTTTAAACTAGAAACACGTTTCTAATACGACTTCTTTAGAATAGACCTTAACTAAAAAAATAGTTTAATAACTGCTTTTTTAGTTGTGTAACTATAAAAATAGTTGTACGTTTGATTTAAAATTAGAAATATGCAAAAGTTAACCAACAAAGAAGAAGAGATAATGCACATTTTATGGAAGCTAAATAAAGCATTTGTAAAAGAAATTCAGGCTGAAATTACTGAGGACCAACCGCATTACAACACGCTATCGACTATTGTACGAAACTTAGAAGAAAAAGGTTTTGTGGCTCATACTCCATTTGGAAACACACATCAATATTATCCTGTAGTAACTTTAAAAGAGTATAGCAAACGTTTTATGAATACGGCAATTGACAATTATTTTAATAGCTCGTATAAAAATATGGTTTCCTTTTTTGCCAAAGAAGAAAAAATTTCTGCAGACGAATTACGTGAAATTCTAGAAATGATCGAAAACAAAAAATAATAATTTATGGAAGCAATTTTCATCTATATTCTTAAAACTAGTGGACTAATCACCCTATTTTATTTGGCGTATTATTTTTTATTGCGAAAAGAAACTTTTTTTAATAGCAATAGATGGTTTTTATTAACGGGATTAATCACCTCGGTTGTATTGCCTTTTATAGTTTATACTAAAACAGTTTGGATTGCTTCTACTCCAACTTCATATATCAATAATTATCAAATTTATACTCCCCAAAATAATCCGGATGTATCACTTGTTGATTGGAATTTTGCTTTAATTGCTATTTATGGTATTGGATTCTTGGCTCTATTAATAAAATTTGCTTTTGATTTCTATAGTTTAAATTCTGTTTTAAAGGGCCAAAAAATAAAACAACAAGCTGATTTTAAATTCATTGACATAAAAGAAAATATCGCTCCTTTTTCTTACTTTGATTATATCGTGTACAACTCATCATTGTATAGCGATTTAGAACTAGAAAGTATTATTGAGCATGAAAAAGTACATAGTGAGCAAAATCATACAATAGATGTTCTGGTATCAAGAATCTTTTGCATATTATTTTGGTTCAATCCCATTGTTTGGCTTTATAAAAAATCTATTCTACAAAATCTTGAATTCATAGCAGATAGCGAAGCTGCACAAAAAATATCCGACAAAAAAGCATACCAATACACGCTTTTAAAAATAACAACACATGAGAATTGTGTTGCAATCACCAATCATTTTTTTCAATCATTAATCAAAAAACGAATCATTATGTTAAACAAAAATCAATCAAAAAAGAGAAATTCATGGAAATACTACGTTGTAATTCCAGCACTTGTAGCTTTTGTACTTTTATTTCAAGTTGAAATTATAGCAAAAGAAAAGGAATCCATCAAGAATGAAACCCTGAAAACAGATCCAATAGAAGAAATAACTGATGTAGATATTTACAAAATTAAAAATAGTGCAACAGATCAGGAATTAAAAGTAATGGCCGAAAAACTAAAACAAAATCACAATATAGATGCTGTTTTCTCAGATTTAGAACGCAATTCCGAAAATCTGTTAAAAGCTATTAGAATAGAGGTAAAAAGAGGCTCTGAATTAAACCAAACCTTTCTCTTGAATGAAAGTAAAGCAATTAAAAACTGCGGAATTATCGTAACGACATACAAAAACGGCTCTAAAAAAGTTGCCTTTACTACTGATAAAAAAGTTGAAGATAAAAAAAGAGCTAAAGAACTTAAGAATGAGCCTAAAAATAATAAAAGCTCAAGTGTCTTTACTACTACTTCAACTACCACTAGTGATAACAATGTTGCCATTACTATTAATAACGATGATAAAGATGCTCATGATATAGCTATTCAATTAAAAAATGATAAAAATGCTAACAGTAGCAGTTTTACGAGTATTAAAATTAATAAAAACGCTAATTCAACTAAGGCAAACACTGACACAAAAAATGACACAAAAAATGAAACTACAATCAAAATATCTTCTCCAAAAAAAGGAAGCTCAAAAAAATCCGAACAATTAATAATTATAGATGGTATTATAGTTTCTGATATAAGTCTAGATGAACTTGATTCGAAAAATATCAAATCAATGAGCGTATTTAAAGGACCTGATGCAATAGCTAAATACGGAACTCAGGGAGAAAATGGTGTAATTGAAATTGTAACCAAAAAATAACATTCCAGATTGCATCTAAAATAAAACTAAAAACATGCAAAAGTTAACTAACAAAGAAGAAGAAATAATGCATATTTTATGGAAGCTAAACAAAGCATTCGTAAAAGAAATCCAAGCAGAAATTACTGAGGATCAACCGCATTACAACACCCTATCGACTATTGTACGAAACTTGGAAGAAAAAGGCTTTGTAGCACACACTCCTTTTGGGAACACGCATCAATACTATCCTGTAGTAACTTTAAAAGAATATAGCAAGCGCTTTATGAATACAGCAATTGATAATTATTTTAATAGTTCGTACAAGAATATGGTTTCTTTTTTTGCCAAAGAAGAAAAAATTTCGGCCGATGAATTACGTGAAATCTTAGATATGATAGAAAACAAAAAATAATAATTTATGGAGGCAATTTTCATCTATATTCTTAAAACTAGCGGACTAATCACCTTGTTTTATTTAGCGTATTACTTCTTATTGCGAAAAGAAACTTTTTTTAATAGCAATAGATGGTTTTTATTATCGGGATTAATCACCTCGATTGTATTGCCTCTTGTAGTTTATACCAAAATAGTTTGGGTTGCCCCTGTTCGTACAAATTTTACTTTACCTATAAATAATAATGTTATACAAACAATTCCTGTCGAACAGAGTTGGTTTGATATTCATTTAAATTTGTGCTTGGTACTATTGTATGTTTCAATCATCTCTATATTATTATTAAAGTTTGCTTTCGACTTTTATAGCTTAAAAAGAGTTATTAAAGGACAAACCATTCTAAATCAATCCGATTTTAAGTTTGTAGATGTTTCAGAAAATATTGCTCCATTTTCATTCTTCAGTTATATTGTGTACAACTCATCACTGTACAATTCTACTGAACTAGAAAACATTCTTGAGCACGAAAAAATTCACAGCGAACAAAATCACACCTCAGATGTATTGATATCAAGGATATTCTGTATTGTATTCTGGTTTAACCCAATTGTTTGGCTTTATAAAAAAGCCATCATGCAAAATCTGGAATTCATTGCCGATGCTGAAGCCTTGAAAAAAATAGCCGATAAAAGGGCCTATCAATACACACTTTTAAAAATAACAACACACGAAAACTGTGTTGCAATCACCAATCACTTTTATCAATCATTAATCAAAAAACGAATCGTCATGTTAAACAAAAATCAATCAAAAAAGAAAAATTACTTAAAGTATGCCTTAATACTTCCCGCATTAGGAGCATTTGTATTCCTATTTCAAGTAAAAGTTATTGCACAGGAAAAAGAACAAAAGGAAGTAAAAGAAGATATTATTGTTAATACAAAATCTGATCCTAAAAATGTATTTGTATACAAAATTAAGAAGAATACAACAGATAAAGAATTAGATGAAATTGTACAAAAATTAAAAACAAATCATGAAGTAATCATTGCATTCAGCGATATAACAAGAAATTCGACTAATGAATTAACTGGAATACGTGTTGACATAAAAAGAAAAAATGGTAAATCGCAAATTATGCAAACTAGTGGCAATGAAGCCATAAAACCTTTTGGTGTTGTTATAATAAAAAACGAAGATGGTACCGAATCTATTAATTTACAAACTGGTAAAGATATCCATCAGCCTGTAACTATGAGTGAAAGCTCAGAAGAAGATGAAAGTTATAATACCAATGAAGATTTTCCTATACCTCCAACGCCACCAACACCTCCGGATACTCCTGAATTTCCTGAAGGACCAATGCCTGTTGCGAATATTGACATGTCTAAAATGCCAAAACCTCCTGTACATCCAAAAGATATAAATGATGCAAAAGCTATGCAAAAATTCAACAAAGAAATGGCTGAATTTAATAAAAAGATGGAAGCTTTTAAACCAAATATGTCTGCTTACGAAAAAGAAGTAGAAGCTGTAATGGCAAAGCGTGAAGCGATTTATGAAAAAGAAATGGCCAAATTCGACATTGAAATGAAAGAATTTGATTTAGAAATGAAGCAATTTGATCTAGACATGAAAAAATTCAATGTCGAAATGGCAAAATTTGACAAGGACATGCGAAAATTTCAAAAAGAAAGCAAATCAAAATAAGAAAAAAGAAACTATCTTTCTTTAATCTGTGATGAAAAATCATACACACACATGCATTATTCCTTAATTGTTACTATGAAAGAAGCATTTTTAATTTCAGTATTTCTACTCATCTTCAACAGCTGTTTTGGTCAAAAAGCAGCTGTTAATCAAAACGAAATAAAACAAAAAATCGATAGCTATATTAATGAAGTAATCAAAATAAATGAAATCCCTGGAGTTGCACTAGCTGTTATCAAAGACGGAAAAGTTATCTACGAAAAATACTTTGGAAAAGCTTCTTTTGAGGATAATAAACCAGTAGATAAAAACACTGCTTTTAAGATTTTCTCTACAACAAAACTGATAACAAATGTTGGAATTTTTCAACTTATCGAGAAAGGAAAATTATCTCTGGAAGACCCAATTTCTAAATATCTTGATAATCTCCCAAAAGAATGGCAAAGTATAAAAGTGAAGAATTTATTAACTCATTCATCAGGCTTACCAAACATCGTAATGTTTGAAGATATTCCGATTACATTATCCTATAATGAAAAAATTGCAATACTATCAAAGAAACCAATGGAGTTTGCAACTGGAAGTGAATACAATTACAATCAAACAAATTATTTGTTCCTTACCAAGATAATAGAAAAAATAACAGGTTTGTCGTTTGAAGAATACATCATGCAAAATCAATTCCCAGGAGTTAAATCTGGAGTTTATTTCTCCTCTAATTTTGGTGAATCGGTGCCTAACAGTGCATTTAGATATAATTACAATAATAAAACAAAGGAGTATGTAAAACAAACCTCAAATAGTGGCGCTGATCTCCATTCGGCAAATGGTCTAAATATTACTCTGCAAGAATTTATTCGTTGGAATGAAAATTTAGATAAAAATACTTTCTTAAAAAAAGAAACAAAGTATCCAATGTGGGAGCCATTTAAATACACTAATAGTACTCAAAATTTTGGATATGGTTGGGATTTTTACCCTGTAAACAAAATCATCTCGTATGGTTTTACAGGCGGAAATGAAACTGCTTTTAGAAAGTTTACTAAAAACGATTTAACTATCATTTTTTTATCTAATGGTCACAAATATGGCAATTTATCTGTACAGTCTCAAGTAGTAAATCATGTAGCAGGAATTGTAGATAAAACCTTAATCGATGATTACTTACTAGCTGACGAAAAGATAACACAGGATTTTTTGAAATTAGACTTTACAAAAGCGGAGCAAAACTATCTTGCCTTGAAAAAGAATCATCCTGAATGGAAGTTTGAAGACAGATTAAACGCTATTGGCTATACATTGATGAATTACGAAAGAGTAAATGATGCCATAAAAGTTTTTGAATTAAATACAAAAGAGAATCCTAAATCAGGAAATGCATTTGATAGTCTAGCCGAAAGTTACTTTAATAACGGTCAGATTGAAATCTCTAAACAGGCGTATCAAAAAGCACTGGAGCTTTCGCCAGAAAATGCAAACGCCAAAGAAATGTTGGCTAAAATAGATAAACTACTTGCAAAATAGTATTTAAAACTTATTTAAAATTCAATAAAAAGGGCTTTGTATCACTACAAAGTCTTTTTTTATATCTTTGAAAAAAATCCTACTCTTATGTATAAAATTCTAGCTCAGATAAATAAACTTATTCTACCCAGTTTTACCAAACAAGGACTTGATATAACAAAAGCAAAGAAATGGCAAATGGCTATTATTGGTTACCGCTATTTTGTTACAGCACGCGCTTTAGGATAACATACATTATTCATTAAACACAAAAAAGTCCTGTACAACATACAGGGCTTTTTTTGATTATTGGAGCAATCGGGTCTAAATATTAACTTTTAGGCAACAACACTGTATTAATTACATGAATTACACCATTAGATTGATTCACATCTGCAATAGTAACGTTTGCTTTATTTCCGCTTTCGTCACTTATGTACAAATCTTTTCCTTTCATCCAGGCTGTTATCGTTCCTCCACTTACTGTTTTAAGCGAAGCTTTACCACCACCCATTTTTATAGCTTTTGCGATATCGGATGCATTCATTTTACCAGCTATAACATGGTAAGTTAAAATGGTTTGTAATTTTTTAATATTTTCTGGTTTCAACAATGTTTCAACTGTACCTTTTGGCAATTTATTAAATGCCTCATTTGTTGGCGCAAAAACAGTAAATGGCCCTTTACCTTCTAAAGTTTCTACTAAGCCCGCAGCTTTAACCGCAGCTACTAATGTAGTATGGTCTTTTGAGTTGACTGCATTCTCAATAATGTTTTTGTTAGGATACATTGCTGCTCCACCAACCATAACTGATTTTTGAGCGAAAGAAGTTGCTCCAAATACTAATGTAAAAATTACTGCTGTTAAAATGTTTTTAGTTTTCATGACTTAATTTTTTAGTTATAAAAGCATTTACGACATAACATCCTATTTGGTTTTTAATATCTGAAAATAAATAGAACAAAAAATGCTAACACTCCATAAAAACCTACCAAACAGAGAATTAACATCTATCAAAAACATCTTATCTGACTGTTATATTTTGTTTCTGGTTTCAAGTTCTGGACTGAAAACCGAGGCCGATAATCCTTTAAAAATTAGCAAAAAAAAACCGAGTCATTTCTGACTCGGTTTTTCATTATTGTTTAAAGAAGAATTATTTGACTTCTTCAAAAATAACAGTAACTGATTATCAATACATTACAATACAATGGTACAAATATGGAACAAAGTAACTATTTTATTTCACAAAATAACATATTTCTTTTCTGAAAGCCAATCATTTAAAATTTTATTTGACAGGCTTAGTTTCTGAATAAACTAAGTTCCTTTAGTTAGAAAGAAACTATCCTTAATCCTTAAATGGGAAACTCTAACTCCTATTTTTAATCTCTTGTAAAATTTAATTTTATATTTTTAGCAAGAAAAAATTCCTTACTAAAAACCCACTTTATCATACAACACAATATTTTCTTTAATCAGATGCTTTTTCAATTCTTTCCAAGTATGATCTCTTAAACTAGATACAGGTATAAGTTTTGTTGCATTCTCCATTTTAATTTCTAATGAAATTGCTGTCTTTGGAGGGTGTAATATGGATATACTTGTAATTGAATTAAAGTCTATTTTGGTTACTTTCCAAAACCAAAAAGGATTTTTAGAGATAATTTTACTTTCTGTCAAAATAAAATAGTTCAAAATTGTATTTTTACTTATAATTCCCAACCTTTTGTCTTATGAGTATTAAAGCATCAAAGTTGTGAATTGCTTTCAAAATTGTATTTTTACTTATAATTCCCAACAGTAAATTTTATATTGATTGTAGCTAATCCGTTGTGAATTGCTTTCAAAATTGTATTTTTACTTATAATTCCCAACCCGTTGTCATTTACTTGCAAAACCTTGTTAGTTGTGAATTGCTTTCAAAATTGTATTTTTACTTATAATTCCCAACTTGTAAATTCGATTTAGTTTTAACTATCATGTTGTGAATTGCTTTCAAAATTGTATTTTTACTTATAATTCCCAACTTATGGAATCGCTAAGTTTCCAAACAACCTGTTGTGAATTGCTTTCAAAATTGTATTTTTACTTATAATTCCCAACCTTTTTTAGTAATGCTTAATCTTAATGACTGTTGTGAATTGCTTTCAAAATTGTATTTTTACTTATAATTCCCAACTTCCAAAATCCTAATTAGATTACTCTTCCCGTTGTGAATTGCTTTCAAAATTGTATTTTTACTTATAATTCCCAACTAACGGAGTTCAATTACATACAGGTTACGAGTTGTGAATTGCTTTCAAAATTGTATTTTTACTTATAATTCCCAACGAAAAACTTGGTTTTAAATATTACGTAATCGTTGTGAATTGCTTTCAAAATTGTATTTTTACTTATAATTCCCAACTAGAGGTGGCCGAAAATGCGATTACATTTAGTTGTGAATTGCTTTCAAAATTGTATTTTTACTTATAATTCCCAACTTAATATTTAAAACTGTTTTACTGTCGTTTGTTGTGAATTGCTTTCAAAATTGTATTTTTACTTATAATTCCCAACCAAAATCATCAGAATTATCTAATTGTCCTTGTTGTGAATTGCTTTCAAAATTGTATTTTTACTTATAATTCCCAACTTCCTTCGACAATTAGCACAGATATTTCAGTTGTGAATTGCTTTCAAAATTGTATTTTTACTTATAATTCCCAACAGGCCTTTCTTATAAGGTTGCTGTTCTAATGTTGTGAATTGCTTTCAAAATTGTATTTTTACTTATAATTCCCAACTGGAATACAGAAAGATTTAGTAGATTCATAGTTGTGAATTGCTTTCAAAATTGTATTTTTACTTATAATTCCCAACTTAGAGGGTGTAAGTAATGAACTCTAACTGGTTGTGAATTGCTTTCAAAATTGTATTTTTACTTATAATTCCCAACCGTTTAATAGATGTAATGAAACAAATAGCTGTTGTGAATTGCTTTCAAAATTGTATTTTTACTTATAATTCCCAACAGCAAAAGACAGTAAGCATGTAACTAATAGGTTGTGAATTGCTTTCAAAATTGTATTTTTACTTATAATTCCCAACTATTTATCAAAATTTTACTGGAGGAAATTCGTTGTGAATTGCTTTCAAAATTGTATTTTTACTTATAATTCCCAACCAATGAACTCGAAATTGTAATATAGTCTATGTTGTGAATTGCTTTCAAAATTGTATTTTTACTTATAATTCCCAACAGTTCCTTTTTGCTCATTTCCTTTGTCATCGTTGTGAATTGCTTTCAAAATTGTATTTTTACTTATAATTCCCAACAATGAACTCGAAATTGTAATATAGTCTATGTTGTGAATTGCTTTCAAAATTGTATTTTTACTTATAATTCCCAACCTAAAGGACAAATAATTCAACAAGTATGTGGTTGTGAATTGCTTTCAAAATTGTATTTTTACTTATAATTCCCAACAAGTTCGATGCTTACTAATTGCTTGTACTGTTGTGAATTGCTTTCAAAATTGTATTTTTACTTATAATTCCCAACAGAGAACAATGCTAACGCTTCACAAGTCAAGTTGTGAATTGCTTTCAAAATTGTATTTTTACTTATAATTCCCAACTAAAATTCATTACTAAAGACAGCGAAATGTGTTGTGAATTGCTTTCAAAATTGTATTTTTACTTATAATTCCCAACTTCATTAATATCTTTTGGATATGTAATATAGTTGTGAATTGCTTTCAAAATTGTATTTTTACTTATAATTCCCAACAAAAGTTCTAATGGCATCTCTTCCGAAATAGTTGTGAATTGCTTTCAAAATTGTATTTTTACTTATAATTCCCAACTCAGACGGTTATGCAGTACTTACTGCTTCTGTTGTGAATTGCTTTCAAAATTGTATTTTTACTTATAATTCCCAACTGAACGACCGCGCTCATGTCCTGCACGTTAGTTGTGAATTGCTTTCAAAATTGTATTTTTACTTATAATTCCCAACACTTGCCTGTTACGGGCTATTATCTTATTAGTTGTGAATTGCTTTCAAAATTGTATTTTTACTTATAATTCCCAACGCAATGCAAGGACAAACCGCTAACGGTTCAGTTGTGAATTGCTTTCAAAATTGTATTTTTACTTATAATTCCCAACTAAGCATTATCACATACATAGAAGAATATTGTTGTGAATTGCTTTCAAAATTGTATTTTTACTTATAATTCCCAACATTAAAGAAACTTAGAGAAACCTTAAATGAGTTGTGAATTGCTTTCAAAATTGTATTTTTACTTATAATTCCCAACTGTAGAAAGTTTAATTACAGGGCCAAATACGTTGTGAATTGCTTTCAAAATTGTATTTTTACTTATAATTCCCAACTTATTATTTTAAAAAAGCGGCTCCTATGATGTTGTGAATTGCTTTCAAAATTGTATTTTTACTTATAATTCCCAACAACCGTGTGATGCAGATTGCGATAATTCATGTTGTGAATTGCTTTCAAAATTGTATTTTTACTTATAATTCCCAACGCTTCTGCTAGTAAATCAGCAGTACCGTGTGTTGTGAATTGCTTTCAAAATTGTATTTTTACTTATAATTCCCAACCTTTTTTTAATTTTTCAATAACTGTATCAGTTGTGAATTGCTTTCAAAATTGTATTTTTACTTATAATTCCCAACATACTATCTTGATACCATTGCATTGTATCGGTTGTGAATTGCTTTCAAAATTGTATTTTTACTTATAATTCCCAACAGGTTTTGAAGGATTGGTTCTTACCCATAGTTGTGAATTGCTTTCAAAATTGTATTTTTACTTATAATTCCCAACCAGCAAGCTCTTGAATAGTAGACCTCGTTGTTGTGAATTGCTTTCAAAATTGTATTTTTACTTATAATTCCCAACTGACTGTTTCTCTACTTTATTTAAACTCCAGTTGTGAATTGCTTTCAAAATTGTATTTTTACTTATAATTCCCAACCGAGTTCATGTTTATTTGTGTTTAATTATTGTTGTGAATTGCTTTCAAAATTGTATTTTTACTTATAATTCCCAACGGTTGCTAAGCCCTCTACATTTATATCGTAGTTGTGAATTGCTTTCAAAATTGTATTTTTACTTATAATTCCCAACGTTTTCAAAAATGGGAGTCGCCGACGTCGTGTTGTGAATTGCTTTCAAAATTGTATTTTTACTTATAATTCCCAACCTATTAACTGTCTGTATGCATCAGAAACGCGTTGTGAATTGCTTTCAAAATTGTATTTTTACTTATAATTCCCAACGAGGTAAAGAGAACCGCCAACCGTTGGGTTGTTGTGAATTGCTTTCAAAATTGTATTTTTACTTATAATTCCCAACCATTATACTTTTGAACCGTTGCATTATGTGTTGTGAATTGCTTTCAAAATTGTATTTTTACTTATAATTCCCAACATACCGCGAGTTAATCGTTTGATATGTTGGCAATTATGTATTTTCTTAGGAATTAAAAAGTTGCTTAATTTAAGACCTGAACCAGAGCTGTTTAGGTATTTTTTTTATCCTAATTATTAGAAAAGTTCTAATTGTTGAGATGGTTTTTCTGTTTCAACAGGTTTTTTTCCATAAAACAGTTCCATCATTCCAAATTGTTTATCTGTGATTTGCATCACGCCAATTTTTCCATGCTCAGGCAAGCTATTTTTTATTCTCTTAGCATGTACCTCTGCATTTTCCCTACTAGCACAAAAACGCATATATATCGAAAATTGGAACATAGAAAAGCCATCGTCTAATAATTTCTTACGAAAAGCACTAGCAACTTTACGCTCTTTACGCGTTTCGGTGGGCAGATCAAAAAATACTAATATCCACAAACTCCTATATTGATTTAAACGTGTATAATGCTCGTCATACATAAATTGGGTATAAAATTCTTCTGGAACTTCCTTCAAAACACTCATGTAAAGAATTGGTTGTTCTACTCATAGCTACCATCAAAGGGCTATTTTTACCATCAATGTTTACATCTATTGTTGCAATATTCAATAATTGTTTTTTTATTTCAACAGTTAATTCTTCATAAGAATCAGCTGTTTCCATAATATGGCATACAATCAAATCCACATATGGTCGATAAGGTTCCATAATGTCGTCAGCAAGGCAGTAGGCATTATATTTATTGCGATGAAAGATTCCTAATGTAGGCAGCATTCCCGAACTTACTAAGGCTCTTGCCGTGATGGCTCTTAAAATGGCATAGCCGTAATTGAGTAAATTATTAGGAGGTATTCCTTTTTGACCCCTTGTAAAATTCTCCACTTTTATCAGGCTTTGCCAATAGTATACTGCAGCCCGTGCTTCGTGATTTAAAGAGTCTCCAGAGGTTACTTCCTTTGCCCATAATTCCATTTTACGCATTGGAATTCCCTTTTCTTTTAATAGGCCAGCCTGATTCGTAATTTTAGAGCTTATAGTCTGTTGCCACAGATTCTTTTTTAGTGGAACAGAAGCATTAATTTGATTTTTAAAACGTTCTGTTTGTTCTGTGTGCCCGTTTAGCGGCATTAACAAGCCTATTGGCAAATGTTGTTGGTCGCAATTAATTAAAGCAACATTATTTTGGGTTAGTTTTTCTAATAATCCATTAGTTATAGTAATTTGTTGATTTTCTAAAACAATTACCCCAATATCCTCAATAGAAACGCTTTTAGTCTCCTGATCCTTGTCGGGATAAGATATTATAATTTGCTCATTTTTAGTACTTAAATAAGCTGGGGTACCAAAGAAAAGTGTCCGTTTTATCATAACTAATATTCTCCTAATTGCACAAATTGACCCAAATGATTAATCCTAACCTTGACGATAGTTGATAATTCTTTTGGACTTCTAATTCTTTTATAAGCGATGTTATTCAATTTACTATTGTCCAATAATTGAGTTTCTAAATGATGTCTAAAATTATAATCTTTTGTTCCTAATTTTTGTACCCTAAACAGATTAGGACTAATCAAAGAATAATTACTAGGATTTAGAAGATCAATTTCTTGTGGATTAAATCCTTCAGAAGGAAATATAAAATATTCATTTTGCTTCAATGTGAATACAAATCCCCAACCTTCAGATTTTCTATAATCCTTATCAATAATTGACAATCCTAAACTAATTTGAGTTACGGCCTCATAGAAAGAAACAATTTTTTCCTGTAAATTTCCCTTTGCATCTCTGTAAATAGCTACATGATGATTATTACCTGTACTAACAAAATCAACCGGAATCGAAGTTCCGTTATCATCTAAAA
Source organism: Flavobacterium sp. 140616W15 (assembly GCF_003668995.1). Classification (NCBI taxonomy): domain Bacteria; kingdom Pseudomonadati; phylum Bacteroidota; class Flavobacteriia; order Flavobacteriales; family Flavobacteriaceae; genus Flavobacterium; species Flavobacterium sp. 140616W15. The sequence goes on along the minus strand of NZ_CP033068.1, from coordinate 1,160,550 downwards.
TTTCAGTCCCGAAGTGATCTCTCTTAACGTGTAAAGCCTGAGCATTACTTACTCCACTAATGGTTACTCGTTTTATGGCAATTCCTTTTTCTTTGTTCTGCCAAATTGGATTTTCGTCTAAATTGATAAAAGCTTTTTTAGGATCTCCACCAAATTCATTTAAACGGCTTTGAAGAATAGATTTTAAGCCAATATCTATTACTTTATCAATTTTTAAATCTGGAGTAATATCTTTTCTGATAGTATAATCGGATTCTAGCCAAACTAATTTTACCTTTTCTGGTAATTCAATAGTTTTGTTGACATCTAGATATATTGGATTTTTAGATAATGTATTTTTCCCTGAAAAAGCTTTTTTAGGATCATTTTTGTTTTCTGACAAACGATTTAATAAAGCTTCTCTATACTGTTTTTTCGCAACCTTATTAATTAATTCAGCTGTAAAATTAACACCTACTTTTTCTTCTTTTGTACCATATTGTTGTAACTTACCATAAACTGTTTCTTTATGCAATTGTCCACGTGGAGTGAGCTGTGTTTTCTGATTTGTTCCTCCGCCTTTTTTAGTTATATTCTTATTTTTGGTAACTACTTTATTTTTTGCTTTGTAGGATATTAATATGCTTTCGAGTTGCTTTTTTGCTTCTTCCCTAAAGTTAGGCATTGGTTCGATGAATCGAAGCTTATTATTCTTATCTCTTTTTAAATATTTAGTTTCAATTCCAAAAATAGAATCTGCTTTTTTATCGCCTTGCGTTTTTGCATTTAAATTGTTCAAATATTGAATGTATGCTGGCTTTGTAAAAGCAACTGTTATAGCATCCATCGCATGATGACGATGGTCATTTCGTTTTGTCCAATCTTTAATTTTGTACAAACGCTCTCCGTTCTTACCTTCCTCTATATGAGTTAAACCTAATTTATCATATTTGTCCCAATTGAGTTCTTTCATCACATCAACCAGTTCCCAATCTTCGCGAAGTTTATCAGTTACACTTCCAATAGTTGAAGTTACATTTCTGGAAACTTCCAGTAAAATTTCTTTGGCTTTTTTTGCAATATATTGTGTTTCTCTTAATTGGCGTTCAATAAAACCTTCTGGAATTTCATTATCAGCCATTAAGAGTTTGTTCTGTTTTGTTCGGCTAATTTTTCCAAACAAGCTTTTTACTCTTTTTTCGAATTGATCAAACTCTTCAGCAGATAATTTTTCTTGTAAAAAAGAGTAAGCTGTTTTATTGCTTTTATCAATATTTAATTGACGTTCACAAATGGTTTTGTTCGAAAAACTATCGTCAAATAAACGTGATTTTGGAATAATATGCTCAATGTCGTAATCTTTTGTAAACAATTTTGATGGTTCTATTGGTTTTCCTGTGTATAAAGAAATACCGTCGCACTCTTTCCAAAGCTTATAGCGTATAACATCATTTCTGGTTACACGATGAATTCCAAATTCGTGATGTAATAATTTCCTGATTTGCTCGTGTTCTACAGTACTCTTATTAATAGCTTTTGTCATTTCACTGCGTTGCTCATTATTGTTTTTCAATTCACGGGCTAATTCTACACGAATTTCATCTGGCTTTCCTAATGTCGGGTCCTTTAAAATAGCATTAATAACGTTAATCATTTGATTAAGTATCTTTTCTACAACGGGGTTCCTTAAGCTATTTTTTTTAAGTAGTTCCAAAGTATCTTTGATAACTCTATTATTATTTTGTTCTGCTGTTAGGGATGATGAATGATTATAGCCAACTAATGTACATGCCTTGTCATAAATATGTCCGTCAATTAAATGAGGGAGGATTTTTTTAATTGCTTTAGCGCTCAGACTACCATAATCAGCTTGTAAGATTACATTCAAAAGAAATGGAATGTGATTTTCTCTAAAGCCAAATTTACTCATCAGACTTTTTTTTAAAAAATCATCATCTTCCGCAGAAAATAATAAATGCCAAAACTGATAGTAGGGCTGTTTGTCAAAATCATTCCCTTGAATATTTGTATCGAAATCAAGAATATCAGTATTAATTTCTAAATCAGAAAATGCAGATTTGATTATTTTATTTATTTCAAAAGCATCTAATTTAGTAAGGTCTAATTCATCATAGCCTTCTAAAACCAGAATTTTTTCAAAAGCTTTATAAATCTCAGTATTAGTTCTGTTTCCTTCAATTTTTTTGAAATTTGCAGTATGAGTCCCCTTTTTTAGCTCACAAAAAGATAATAATTGAGAGTCAGTAATACTGTCCTTAAACAATAATTGTTGTGCAAGAATTTTTTTTAGGTCTTCATCCAAAACAAAAGGTTCTTTTGTAGTCTCATTTTTGACAACAATATTATTTAAGTTCTGCCAAACTCTAAATTCCTGAAACAAAGGAGATGATTTCGGAATTGCTTTATGTCCTTTTTCAAATTCGCAGAAACTTACAAGATGCTTCTGGGACTTTAATTTTCGTTGATAAAAAATTGTGACATCACGAACCTCTGTTTTTAGCAGGTCGTTTAATTCGCTATGAAATTGCCTTTGTGTTTCCCAAATTTTTTCAAACTCATCTAAATAATCCTGACGATAGAATACTTGATTTTTCAGTTTGGCATGTGGATCTTTCTCGAGTTGCTTGTATTGAAATTGACCAACAGTTTGTTGATTGAAATATAATTCTTTGCTTCTGTCGCTAATTGCACCAAGGTAGCCACTGGATTGATTAATTTGGTTGTTTATTTCAGTAAGAATAAATGCTAAAATTTTTAAATCAAGTTCGTTTGTCAAAGCATCATTTCTCCATTTATAATGCTGTAATTTGGTTTCTTCTCTGGTTCCTTTGTTTTCTGCAAGTTCAATTTTTAATGTTCTTGAAAAATGTTGAGAAGTTTGTGTTCTTGATTTTCCTTGAATATCTTCTAGAAGTTTGTTGTTTAATTGTTCTGGATAGAATTGATTTTGAAAACGCACAATTTTATCTAATTCCTTCTGTAAATCTGAACGATAGAAATCAGGAATAAATCTACTTCCTTTTGATAATGAATTATAAACCCATTGTCCAGGTGTTAAATTATTTTCAAAAATTTCTTTGGCAATTTTCATTCCATCAATTGCATCTCCCTCTTCAGCAGTCTTTGCTTTTCGGCTGCTTTTGTAACCTCTTTTTTTATTAAGCATCAATAAAACTTGAACTAGCTCTTCTTTAGAAACTGGTTCAATTGCTGCTTTAGCTCTTAATTGGTATGAAGAGAAAGTAGTTTCTTTTCCTGTTTCAGCATAAACAAAACCAGTAGAAATAAATTTTATTTTATTGAAGGTCTCTAATAAAGCATCTCTTCTTTGTTTAAAACGCTGCAGGCCTCGTCTTGCTCCACGCTTTAATGTTCTGTCTGCATTTATGGAAATAGTATTTCCTTTTTTGAAGTCGGCTTCTTCATCAGTAGTAAGAGGCACAATACGTACACCTGAATTTATTATTGATGATGTCTCATCATTATTTTCTGCTTCATGGATATATGCCCAACCAATAGAAGTTGTCCCTAAATCTAATCCTAATATTTTTTTCATCTCTAAAAAATTAATTTTTAAAATTAAGTAAAAGATAATTAATTGATTTACGGAAAACCATAATTAAGGATAGAGATTTTTTTGTATTATTGCAATACAATTTTGAAGCAATTCACAATAAGGATTATTCCGTTGTGAAAACATTCAAAGCGGCCTCACAAGGGTCGCTTTTTTTATACTTATTATTTTAGGCATTATAATATTTGTTGAGAAATTATTTTGACTATTCTACTAAAAAATTTCAATAGGCCGGCATCGCAAAAATCATTCACAAATCTTAAGGAGTTTAAGCAAGGTACAGATGTTATACTATTTACAACTTAGTACAGATTCAGTAGAAATATCGCAGATGCTTATTATATAATTTAAAAAACTTAAAAGCTGCGTGTTGATTCACGAGCTATTGATAAGCTTATCGATTTGACAACTACAATAAGCAAAATAATGCTAGTTAGGTATATATTGTAACATCTGAAATTGAAAATTATCATTAGCTGAGTAAAAATATATTGTCTGTACGATTTATACTGTTTATTCATAATTAATTGTTACTAATATTTACCTATTGATTTATCCGAAAGATTAGCGTTTCCGTAAATTTATGTAACTAATTAAAATGTCTAGACATGTTTCCTATTAATAGCAAATCAAAGAAATCTCTACATAATTTGAGATAAAGCTTCTTTATAAAAATAATTAGTAGGTCAATTTATTAAATACCTACGTTCCAATTATTAAAAAATGTAGGAGCTAAAAAGCTCCTTCATCTGCAAAGGAATAGTAGGTTTCAGGGGTAATGATGAGATGATCCAGCAGTGTAATATTGAGAATGCTACCGGCCTCTTTGACTTTTCTGGTTATCTGTTTATCAGCCTCGGAAGGTCTGATTTGTCCCGAAGGATGATTATGAATCATAATCAGCGATACGGCATTAGCTTTAAGTGCCGCTGCAAAAATCAGTCTGAGGTCAACTATGGTGCCGGAAATACCTCCAGATGAAACTTCATAGATTCCAAGTACCTTATTGGATTGATTGAGAAGAAGGATTTTAAACTGCTCGAAAAATTCTATTGTATCGGGATTCCAGGACTGGAGCGCCAGCTGGTAAGCCGTTTTGGAAGAATTTATGAAAGGTCTTTCTGATGCTTTCACTTTTGTTTTGTAAACCAACTGAATTTCTGCTACCTGATTCCAGTTCTGAAGTGTCTTTGAAGTTTCCATGATTTCTAAAGTTTTAAGATTAATTATGGAACCTCAGCCGGGAATGAGAAAGCGAGCGAAAAAAGCAACGCAATAAAGCAGGTTTTTCACCTGCATTTATGGGGGAATTTTTTTCGGCGAACCGCCTTTCCTTCCCGAACTTTGTTTTAGAATTAAGCCTGAACCCCTTGAGACAATACCCCAGCCTTTAAGTGTCTGGGCGCCGCAATTTAACATTTTGTTAAAAAAAAAGCCGAAAACTAAATTTCGGCTCGGACTGCTTTTTTGTTTTTTATCCGCTTTTTTATCCGCTTTTTAATCTGATACAGGTTCTGATTCAAAAGTTTTAGAATCTGTTTGTGGTGCGGGGAAACCTTGTTTTTGTCTCCCCTGCACTGCACAATTTCAAGTGACGGGAGTGCCACCTCTATGGTCTCTACAGGCTTGTTTTCAAATTTAGCTGAAAGAATAAGGGAGTTATTCTTTTTATAGTATTCGTTGGTAAATACGCAGTGTCGGAGCACGTCGCCCTCTTCGAGAAAATCCTGCACGCTTTCCATGACACTAATGCTGAGATTTTCCTCTGTGAACTCCAGTCCGAAAAACTGTTTTTTCTGCTCCTCATAGATCATCTGCGCCTGCTGGATTTCCGAGCGGAGTTCCTTTATTTTAAGACGTCTCTGAATTCTGCGTTTGCGCTCGACAAGCCTGTCATGCTGTTCAGCTAAGTTTTCAGGACAGACATTCTGGGGAATATTCAAATCCATTTTAAACCATCTCAGCAGTGAGATGTAATCTTCCCAAAGCGTAAAATTTGACACCTTAAAATTGTTTTTAAAACACGTTTTAACCGCCTGCCAGTTTTCCCTGATATACTGCGCGCGCGACAGCAGATAATGCTTCAAAAAATCTGTCTGTCCCGTTTTAAGGAGCGTCTCGGCATGGGAATCTTTCAAAAGAGCCGTAAAAAGCACCTGCGGTGCAATGGTGTAAAAACTGCCTTTGAAACCGTTTCTTTTAAGGACATCAAGCACCTGCCCTCCTGCATAAACCTTATAAGGATTAATGCGGTATTTGGGAGAATCCTCAAAATTTTTGGGGCGGATTTCAAGGGGCGAGTAATATTTCCAGGCATCATAGGTATTTGAAAAAACGTTGGTGCCGAGCGAGAGTGTACGCACCTCCCCTTTTGAATTTATCCAGTGCTGCATGGCTTCTTTGTGAAAGTAAGACGGCATAAAATTCTTTTTCATATTTTTATGCGAGCAGATAATACGCACCACCTGAAATCCTGCGCATATATTCAAAACTGCCCAGTACTCTATTTCTTTGAAATGCACCTGATTGTACTGCTGTATTTTGAGTTTCCCCCTACAAGCTGTGCAGTTTATATAATTTGTGCAGGATGCTTTCTGCGCATCAGGCTTCCAAGTGCAGGTGCATTCCAAACAATGAAATTTTCCCCTTGACAGGACAGCCCATTTAAGAAAAATGTCTTTTTCCGCTCTCCCCTGCATTTTTTCCGTTACAGGTTTAAGGGAGACACTCAGTTCTGTAATCTGCTTTTCGATGATGGTTTTAGGTATCATAGGTCAAAGAGTGTTAAGGTTTTTGGTGCGGTTTTATAAGCAGGCACTTGCGTTTTTAAAACGATGCTGTTTTGAGGAACTTCGGATGAGGAGGTAAACAAATCAGGTTTTTCAGGCTGATTTACCACAACCCTGCATTTTATAGGCTGAGGCTCGGCAATAGTGTCATCGGTATAATATTTAACAGCCATGTCAAATATTTCCTGATTATCAAAGGCGCACAGTCCCGTTTTTTTTACCTCGGCAAAAATGTAATTGAAACAGCTTTCCAAGTTTTTGCATGCTTTACTGAAGTCCTGCGCAAAGACGGTGTCGCTCTGCGCAGTTTCACTCAGATAATTTTCTATAACGGTTTTAAATTGGTCTGAAGCTTTCATAAAAGTTGATTTAAGATTGAACAGTAACTGTTATTCAAAACTGCTTCTGTATATGTCAAAACAGTATTCTTCGAAACACAGCCAGCACATAAAAGTGTAGTGAGGCAGGCGGTGTCTGTTTTTTACAGCTTCGCCAAGCGAATCTTCGATTTCTTCCCTGATGTCTTCTAAATCATCAAGATGCTGGATATAGAATTTTTTACAATCGGCATGATAAATAAATTCGGAAATCATACCGCTGATGCACCCGATTCTCTGCAGGTCTTCAAGGAAAGATTTAAGCTTTACTTTTTTAGTTCCGTCATACGATTCCAAATCGGAAAGAATAATTTTATTGAACGCAAGGCGTACATCATAATCGGCGTATATTGATTTTTCTAAGGCTTTCATAACTCATTTCTTTAGGCTTATACATTTATCATCCGAACATTAAAAAGGCAGATCATCGGGTTCTTCTTTTTTACTTTTCTTGGCAGAAAAATTTCCCGACTGAACAGGCTGAGTGTCTGATTTGAAAATCAGTATTTTAATATTATTGGTGTGAAAAGTGAGACTGCCTATTGCTTTACCCTCACTGCTGAGATAAGCGTTCACACCGATTCTTCCGAATAGTTCCACCATTGTGCCTTTTTTAAGCCACTGGGCTATACCTGCACTGAGCCAGTACGAGCAGTCAATAAAAGTGACTATTTTTTTTACCTCATTCCTGTCTTTGTTTTTGTAGGTGTCATTAACTGCAATGCAGAAGTTAACAACCTGTCTGTCTTTTGCTGTTTTGGCAACAACAGCATCTCTGGTTAAGCGTCCTGTAATTTCCATGATTTAAAAGTTTTAGATTATTACTGCTTCTTCCCGCCTGCTCCGCAAAAAATGTTTTCAAAAGAAAAAACGGAAAAAAAGAAAGCAAGAATCAAGTGGGCGCTTAAGGATGCGGAGGGCTATAAGTCCCGAAGGGCGGCAGGGCCGTTATGCGCCTGCAGGATCCGGCGCACACTATCTTGGCTGCCTTTTTATCCGTTTCGAATTGAAGACACCCTTACTTAAACTTTCATTGATGCATCGTCAAAAATGTACAAGCAACCGATAGCTAAGAGGAAAAACAAAAAGGAAGAAAAAATCTACAGCGACATCTCATACAGATTGCAGTCTTGAATCATTTAGACGGCATTATTTTAAAAAAAAGCTCAACTTTACGAGTAAAAAATGATACTATATTTATAACACTTTATATCAGTTACTAAAAATTATGACAGACAATCCTTTTAAAGCGGCAACATTCGCCGCCCTTCGAAAATCATATGGAGAGTGCCAGGTACTGAAACTCTCATTTGATCAGAACGTCACCAAAATGACAGAATATTTCATTACCGTGAACCTTTGCAAAGCGCTTCTGAAATGGAATGAAAAAGATGGTTATAATTATAAAATCGAAGCAGAAAAAAACACCCAGACCTTATACAAAAACTGTTTTGAGAATTACAAACAACTTAGGGAAGATATCTGGTCGCCCACCATCTTTGCCAGCCAGTCTAAAGAATACAGTCAAAACTATGATGCAATACGAAGCGGAAAGGTCGATATTGCCTTATCGAGAATCTGCAACTCGGAGAACATTTCAGAATACATCTTTGAGGCCAAAGCGATAAATCCAGACATGGGAGAACTAAAAAAGGATTTCCAGAGGATACAGCAGTTCCTTGCCGCTGAAATCCCAAATTTTGAAAATTCGCTAAAAAGCGGTTTCATTGTTTTTATAATGCACCATAACAATCTTAACAAGATACAGAAAAAGGAAAGTCTGATGGAATCGCAAAGCGCCTGCATCGATAGATTAGAAGTAGAATTTGCTGAATTCAAAAATCCCGGCATCGGCTTTAAAGTGCAGACAGAAGATATAAATCTTTCTGCTGCGGAAAGCCGTAATATAACAGACGGCTTTGATTACGGCGAAGAGGCCTACAGCACATTTTATGCCTACGGCGTGATTATTGAAATCCAGAAATTAAAGCAACTGGAAAAAAGTATAATTTCATCTTCTGTCTCGGAACATTGATTTCATGATTCTGAGGGTAAGGCAAGCGATGGATCATTGAAAAATTCCTTAATTTACAGCCTATGCTATAAAACAGCAAAAATTGAAACTATTGAAAAAAAAATATTGATAACTGAGAATTAAACAGAGAATGTCATCAGCATTTTAATAATGTAAAAGTGGGCTGAGGACAATGATAATACTTCTATATTAGCAGTAGAAAAATCACCAGACTTAAAACCTAAAATCAATAAAGCAATATGGGAAAACCGCAAATTTCAGAGATTAAATATATTGAGACCTATTATTTCGCCAATATGATTAATAATATACTGCGTGATCCCTTTTCCTATATCCGCCCGCTGAATGATTTTTTCGGCGATGAGAATTATAGAAGTTTTTTAAGTCCATTCCCAAAAATTTCAGCTCTCCATTCTTTTATCATATTCATAATCGACAGCATAAATTATGATGATTTATCAGAATCCGAAAATGAATCATTTAAAAGAGGAAGAAGAAAACTCTGGGTTGAAATTGCAATGGGACACTATGATTTCAAATTCGACAGTTTTGACAAGTGGCTGAAAGAAAATAAAAAGATAAGAGCTGAAATAATTGATGATGACATTGCGGACTATTTTAGATATTTAAGTTTTTACGGTCCCTATGAAGAGCTGCTGGAAACGATGTCGGATGAAATTTTTTTCGTCCTTTTCCTAAACAGGAAGACCCTGCAACGATTTAATGAATTGATTTCACATCAAATTCAAGAAAAAACAATTGAGGAAATTGAAATGGAAGACCTGTCTTTCTTTAAAAAAGACGGCATGCTGAAAAGAGTTTCGATACCAAAATGGGTAATGCGTGCAGTTATCCATAGAGATAGAGGCATGTGCGTAAGCTGTCATAAAGATTTAACAGGTCTTATCAGCGTAGGAAGCATAAATAATTTTGATCATATCATACCTCTAGCAATTGGAGGCATTAATGATGTTACCAACATTCAGCTCCTCTGCGAAAACTGCAATAAAACAAAACAGGCGCAAAATATACCTACTTCAATAAAATATGAAAGATGGTATTAGCGCCAGATACTATCAGCAATCCATAAACCTGATCCTATGACTAACGAATTTTTTAGATTGAAAACCGAAGAACTGCTCAATGAGATCCTGCAGGTAAAAACTTTTATAAAGAAACATAATCCGACCATAGGAGTTCTGACTGAAGAAATATTAAGGCGCTTTCTTGCCACTTATCTTCATAAGGGGATTGCAGTCGAGCAGGGTTTCGTAATAGATGAAAAAAGCAATCTCTCAAGGCAAATCGATATCATCATCTACGATAATCAGTTGTATTCACCATTATACAGGGTAAATGATATAGTTGTTGTTCCCAGCAAATCTGTGTTGGCAGTAATAGAAGTAAAGACCACAGTAAACAGCAAAACAGCTTTTCATGAAATTATAAAATATTTTGCTTCTGTTTCCCAGATTCTTGATTACAGAACCGAGAAACATTTATTTATATACAATGCATCAAGCGCTTCCAAACTGGATGACTATTTCCACAATTATAAGCATCCGGGTAGCTATCAGAAATTTGATCATGATACTTTTCAAAATTTACCTGAGACAATTACGGGCATAAAATCCTCATATCATCTGAGAAAAAGCGGCATAAGTTTTCAGCGGGATGCTGCGGGATATATGTCTTATAATTACGCTGACAAAACAAATAATGATATCAGTTCGCTGGAGCTGTTCTTCAAGAATATACATAGCAAGGTATTCAGCTACAATTTAGAAAAGACCCACATAGATTTTCGAGAAGACAGGAAATTCAACATAACTGACGAGTCGAATCTAAAAAGTATTATTGCAATAGAATTATTTAACTTATAACCAATTAACTTCCTTGAAATGCATTCTGCATTATACTTAAATAATAAAATATTTGCACAATGTAATTATGAAAATTGTAATTTTAAACAACATTGCAACTTATAGATTAGAAAAAAAATAAGGTTCTAGGAAAGTAAAACCCTTATGCCGTACAGGAGAGATTGGCAAAATCTTCTTTATAAATTCTATTTCAAAATTAATTTGCCAAATAAATAGTTCGTTTTATAAAAGTACTCCGTGAGTTTCTGCGTATCATGTGTTGTTAATAATATGTCAGCATTTTGCAATTCTGTAAAAAATTCAATATCAGATCTGGTAATAAAATATCCTTCGTTTATTGATTTAGTTATTTTATCATATATAATTTTCTGCAAACCTTCATTAGACAAAAAATATGTTTTTATAAGCTCCTGAATTGAGAACTTTTCGAAATTCAGATATGTAACAGACTCTTTCCGTAAAGAATTAAATTCATTCTTCTTTAATTTATATCCAGATGATATTGCAGTTCTGGAATTACTAGCTAAAGTATCATCACACTCAAGATAGGGAGGCAAGGTTATAGTGGAAAATAAAGAATTAAAAATTAAATTTAATTCAAATAAAATAGAATCGAAATCAACTTTTAAATCAGGCAATACTTTTTTAAGGTTACTATTAAACTGTTTAAAAGCAGAATTCCCTTATTTTCATTATATGGTTTTGAATAATTAAGATTCCATAGTTTAGAATAATGAAACAGTACTAATTTGATTTCTGAATCCGTATTTTTTGACACCAATTTTTTCTCTAACCAAGACATCAATCCTCCCACTATTGGATTCCTTTGATTATCTTCATCTTCCCAGTCTCTCTCTGATAAACCTAATTTATCTGTCAATATAGATTTATGGATTAAGGTTTGATTTGAAGCATATTTGCTAATAAAGCTATTTATTAAATAATCATCTTGAAAATTCGAAGCACCACTATCAAGCAATAAATGAGATAAATTAAAAAATATTTTATCGCCATAATCTTCAAAATAAATGGAATAGATAATTAATTGGTATTCATAATCTCTCAGCAGCTGAATAATTTCTTCATAAGCTTTTGTTTTTGTTTCCAATCCAAAATCTTCGGAGGTAATTAATCCAATTCCTTGGTTAAGATCGCTAATCATCAAAAACTGGGAATCTAGTTTTTCAAAATAAGCTTTTGTTCTTCTCAGTGTTTCAGACTTTAAATTATAATTATAATGCTTGATCTTTTCTTCCAGTGACAATGTTTTCATCTCACTATGGAACTTAATTTTTATAAAATTTTCATTTGAAGAAAAATACCCCATTATAATATATCTTTAAAAAAACCATTATTTTCATCCACCAAAATTCTCCTGTCTAGATAAATATTTCTGTGTTCGCAAGATGTCTCACTAACAAGACTGCAAGAAAAGCAAGAAGCAAAATTTAAGTCAAATAATCCCTGACCGTCTGATTCCCAACAAAGAGGATCGCTATTACACACAGTAGCTCTTTTCAAGGCACTTGTAATTAGATTTAATAAGTTATTTGTTCTGGTTTGAGCAATTACTCCCCCCATGCTGCCTTCAGCACCCTCAGCAGTATAAATCATACATCCATACATTTTATATTTTGGATTATTCGAAACGTAAATCCTTTCTTGCAGGGATGCTGTCGGATAACCGCATCTAAATTCTAATTCCCTCATGATAAGATGAGAAAATGAATGAACTAAATACAGCTGCCAATTATTTTGTATTCCATATTTTATGGCTTTTTCAGAAAAGGTATCACTGTTTTTATCCAATTTTATGAGCTTTTCTATTATGGATGATGAAACTACATTAGAAAATAATTCCAACTGTTCATCTTTGAAAGAAAAGAAGATGCCTTCGCCATAATTTTCAACAACTGGATAGGCTTCCACTTTTTCCAAATTTTTACTGCTGAAGATATTTTTAGTAACTACACTGCCAGAATCAGAATCAACCGGAACTACTCGGGAAAAATCAAGTTGAGCAGAAGTTATTTTCATATTATCAATTCTAAGAATTCTTGAAAAATATTTATCAAGCGGAGAACCTTTAATGTTCTCTGTAACATCTTTAACTTTTAAATGCTCATTTTCTTTATCGACATTAATCTCTTCTTCATTTTTCCCTGCTAATGCTTTAAATTCTTCGAAGCGGTATAAAATAGGCTTTTCTAAATCTGGGATTTCTTCGTTAGGCTGATTTACTAATTCATTTTCAATTAATTTTATTTCACTGACAATTTGAATTAGATCATCAATTCTATCTTCATCCTTAGCCAACTCTTTTTCTTTTTCAAGTTTCTTTTTCCTTAGTATAACCTCATTTAGAAACAATTCATCAGGCATATAAATACTAGTAAGCATGTTTGAATAATAGAGATTGTTTCCAGTAGTTAATGCAACTTTCATTGGCTTGCTTGACATGCATTTTTCAGAAGGAGGCATTTGATTTCTAGAAAGCGGACTTCCTGAATAATATTTTAAGTTTCCGTCATGTGAAGTTTCAGCTTCCCATGGTTTATGACCGGGACATTTAATTTTGACACTCATCAATCCTTTTAGTGACGTCTGTCTGCCGCAATTTTCACATTTAAGCCATTTCCCATCAAAACCAGATGCATTAGCAGTGCTAGATGTTATCTTAATTTCAGCATTAGTTGCATCATCACTGCCGCAACAGGATTGAGAATTAAACAAATCAATTGGTTTTTCGGAATTAATCTCCATAGGGGACTCAGTCCTCCATCGTAAATATTTGGACCAAGGAAAATCACTTATATGACCATGATCACATATTAGCACTATATTGTCCTGAGTGAGATCAATTATCTCATTACCCGAAATATACTTAGGAGGAAAAAATTCCTTACCATATTTGTCAGTCCCTTTATTTTTTAATGTCCACTCCTTATACCACTCTTTATAAGTTTTGTAATGCTTACCTCTATCAAAAAAAACTTTAGGCATAAATGTGCTGTTTATAGCTAATTCCTGACCATCTGACTTAATTTTATTTGAAAAATCACTTAATTCAATATTAGGAATTAGTACCAAATATTTAAGTTGAGATATTTGTTTTTGGTCTTTCAATGAATTTAAAAGTCGGGTGTCATTAGAGAGTCCAATATTTCCATTACTTGCCAATTTGGCCTGTTCTTCCACATATCCTTTAATCTCCTTGTCTTTTTTTCCGATTTCTACCGCATCTTTCTGTATGTCTAGTATTCTTTTGAGAAAGCCCCACTCTTCGATACAAGAAATAATGATGCTTCCATATTGAGTATGCACTATTGAGCCCGGGCCTCCATAAGCAGATAAAAGTTTAAATTTTCCTATCGACTCATTTGCCTGATTATTTTCGAAATATTGTTTTACTGCCATAATATTACTGCTGAACGGTTTTTATTACTACTGAAGAATCAATTTCTCTCAACGAATACCCAACTTTCCAGTGAGATGGAAAATCATTATCACTGGAAGAAATAAACAGTGAATTTAATTTAGTCTTTGCTCTATACTCCAGACCAGAAAGAGAATCAATAAATTGCAATCTATCAATCCAATAATCTAACAATTTACTAAGCTTGTTATTTAAATCCATCAATTCTTCATCAGAAATAATCCCGTCTACACTTGATTTAACTCCTGCTTTTCTTGTCTGTAGATACGAATCCAATTTAGATGCATTATTAGCTATTTCATTAATTTCGTCGCCTATAATTTTCTTTATTTGTTGAGTTTTCTTTTCATCAATTGCTCCTGCGTCAGCATTATTTGTAAGCTCTAGTTGATTAGTGTGGCGTACAATTACAGAAACAAACATGGCAAGATACCTTTCCAAGGCCTTACTTGCGAAAGGTGTTACCGATATAGGTTCGACATAACTATAAAATTTTTCATGAAACTCTTTAAATCTTTGATAATGGGAAATATCCCTTGATCTAAAAGGATGATGCACTGTAAATACAATACCTTCTTTACTTCTTGCTACACGGCTTGACGCCTGAATGTATTCTGCAATATTTCTCGGCATAGAACTAATAATCATAGTATTGAATCTAGAAACGTCAATTCCAACAGAAATCATATTAGTAGATATCACATATGCAGGCGGAGTATTAGAATTAAGTATGTGCTTATCAACATCATTCGAGATCAAAGTCCATTTTTTTTCAATATTTGATAAATTTGACTTAACTTGTTCTCCGCTTAATCGTCCAGTCAATTCAGAATAATCAACTGTAGTCTCACTTCGTAAAAGTTTGTCTATAATGCTCCATGGTATTGTATTTTTAGTTATAAAATTAATATCTCCAGGCAAATAATGATTTAGCTGCGATTGCGTTTTCCCAACATCCTTAAGACTATTAAAATAAGACAGAACTGTATGATAAAAATCAAATACATCTCTATATTCATTTAGTGCTGAAGGGTTTTCAAATATAATATCATTTGTATAACACTCTTTAATATATTTCAACCTGTGCGTCAAACAGATAGATGCAATTCTTAACTGCATCCAAACCTGAGTTTTACCAACAGGAAGAATACCTACATATTTTCTGTTTGCAACATAATGGTCAACTTTAATTTTGTCTCTTTCATAATACGCAAAAAAAGAATCATCGGCCAGTATACCCTGTTTAGGGAATATTTCTGACCTCCTGTTAAATAATGCAAATATTTGCTTGTCTGTATTTCTAGTAGTTGCAGTAGATGTAACTATTTTAGGCTTAACTTTCAATCCATTGTGCTGATATGTGCATAAATAATCAATACTTTTTTCAAATAAGCCAACAGCAGAACCAAGTGGACCAAGCAATAAATGTAACTCATCTTGAATTATTAACTCAGGTGGCAAAGCAGCATTGCTGTGTCCGCCAAACAAACGTCTGGAGTCATTGTTTCTTTCCGAATGATTGCTAGATACTTTGTTTGCTAAAGCTGCAAATTTATCTACTGTACCAAATAATAATGTTGGCGGAAATTTATAAATATCTTCATCAAATAATCTAAAAGGCAGACTGTAATCATTTGTAGGTCTATTTCTACCATAACCTTTATAAGTACAGGAAGAGTTATTACAGCATATGCTTAGCTGATCATTCATTCCATAGTTCTCTCCTCCTGCCTTGTGGGAGACATTACTTAATTCTTTATTGAAGAATAAACTAGTTCCACACCATGGGCAGTCGGTAAAAGGCAGGCTCGTCGAAATAATATTTCCGCTTTCTAAAGCTGATGAAATTTTCGCAAGCTCCTGAATCATACTGGAATCATTACTATTTCCGACTCCCTTCCATTGATTTGGTAAAGAACCAGATCCAACAAATAATCCTATGGTTATTCTTTCATCCCCGAGACTGCAGGAATGGGGAATATTAAAATTGTCTTTCCTTATTACTTCAAGCGCACAAATAAGCATAGTTGCTCTTTGAAACTGCTGAAGTGTTAATAAACGCAAGGTATATCTCATCAATACAGTTGTCCCCCCCGATTTGCTTTCTTTTGTAAACCTTCTGTATGCTATTGCAAAGGCTATAATTCCTAAATAAGCTTCAGTCTTTCCACCTCCTGTTGGAAACCAAACAAGATCAGCAATTTCATTTCTTTCGGGCCATCCTTCAGAAAAAACTTTTTCTACTGTTTTATCTGCAGCATCAGGCTGCACAAAAGCATCAACATTCAAGAGAATAAAAGCAATTTGAAAAGAGCGCCACTTGTATTCAATTTTATTACCATTATCATCAAATTTTTCAGAATCCTTATAATACTCTTCCGTTATCTGATGACTTAAATCTATGTTTTTTTCCTTTTTTAAAATACTGTGATGCAACTGCATAAATAAAGCAGTATTCATAGTTCGAAAAGCAGCCATTGCCTTTGAATCGGATTTTAAAAGACTAATATTTCTCTTTAGTCTTTTAACGTCATTTTCACAGCTAAGCATTTGCTTTGATAATAATTCAATCTGGTCAATTTTAAGAGAATTGTCCTGACTAAGTTCATTCTTCTTTTCATCAATCCAGGCTTTATATTCATCAATGAAATCATTCAAACCATCCAATATTTCATTATCTTTAGTCTCAGACAATGTTGAAAGATTTCGCATCGATAGAATGGCATCGTTTTGTAGACGCGATACAACACTACCATTTTGATCGATTCTGCTCGGTTTAAAATCAACATTGGGAGTTTCCTGTTCCGGCAGAAATTCTGTGCAGATGTATCTTAAATCGTCATCCGTTTTTCCCCAGTTTACTGAAGTATTATATCCTTCACCAAAATCATGATAATTTCTGTATATTAATTTATTAAAGTTATCTTCCTCATCAAAATCCAGTAAGTGAGGAGGATTGTATTGCTTAAGAACATTTTCATTTTTTTCTTCTGCCCTTAATTTTACTCCAAAAAAAGCTTTTGCATTTGCTTCATTTTTTTTGTTTAATTGAGGAGGTTCATTTTCTTTTAAAATTACAATAGCTTTATTCAGAAGAATTATTTTGATAAATATCTCACCATCCTTTCTGACATATTGAACACAGTATTTTAAATCTGTAATTTCTTTAATATCCTTATTAACCGCCAACTCCCTGGATCTGTATATGTTAGAATTTCCTTCAAAACCAGGAAGCACAACATCAATATTATCGTAGGAAGTACATTCCCAGACAGGCGATGCATTTTTTGGCTTGTAAACTGATTTCAAATCTGTCACATAACTCCTTAATTGATTGTAAATCTCTAATTCATTAATCAATTTTTTATATTTGGAATAGTTAGCTGTATCACTTTTAAGTTCTGTTTTTAAAAAACTAACTAAGGTATTATCAAACAAGGAAGCTACATTTTCATATTCATTACCCGAATAAGCAATAAAATCTGTTACAGAATAAAACTGTAAATCATAATCATTCTTTATTCCGTAATATGTCACATCCTTTTTTTTATTCAGCACCACTAAACTTTCACCAAAAATATTTTTTATGGTTTTTAATAGGCCGTTCTTCAAATAATTATTTAAATGTATGTAATCAATGTCATAAATATTATTTTTACTTATTTCCTGGTGAGCAAGAATAAATAGATTGCCGCTTTTACGAACAGCAGCAAATAATGGGCTGAAATACAGAGCAACCGCAGTTTCAATTTCATTTTCGTATTCTGTCACCAAACAGGATAATTTTCTGTTGCAACATTCATTTTTACTGATATTTATATATTTCCTAAAAGAAATGCCTACCTTTAAATCATTTTGAATGTCAAAATTCTCATCTATAACAAAAGACAGTCCAAAAGAATTAGGATAGTTTTGCTGTTTGCTTACTAAACTTTCTGCAGAATCATCCTTTATATTATCATCATCTGCGCCAGCATTAAAATCCTCTAAATCTGGCTCATTTGCCTCCGGGTTATCCAGCATTGATTCGTCTTTTTCTATAGTTGTCTCTTTAGGAACTCTAGTTTCAGGAAATAGAATAGCAGAGCTGTACTGATATGCAGGAACTTCGGTCAGTACTTCGCTCTTATTATCAATTGCATTAACAGGACTTGACTTAAAGTCTACACCACTAAACTCATTTTTATCCCATTTATCAATAAAGAAATAACGTTTATTAAAAGCACCTGGTCCTATTATCTGCTCTTTAACAAATATTTCAAGACTTTCCCTTTTCTTTTTAAAATTGCTCATAATTAAACTGTTTTGATTTCTTTGATTTCATGAAATGAAATCTCATTTACTATAGATGAGATAATTGATTTAGCTAAATCCGCGGGGTTGGTTTCTTCATCATCCTCAAAGACACTTTTTTTAGTTTCCAGATACGCGGCTATCATATTTAAAAATTTAGGATTTTCTATTTCCTTTAAGGAATCATTTTCCATACATAAATTTAAAATATACATATAGATATTTTTAATTTCATTTATATCCTTGCTGCCATAATAGGAAATCCAAGCCTGATACATATCGCTTGTATTTATTCCGAGATACTCACATATAATTTTCCAATTATTTTTCCTTTTCGGAAGTATAAATCTATCTTTAGCGATTGTCTCCTCTTTTAGCACATATTTATCATTAAAATACTTTTCATTGGTATACTCTAGTCCAAAATTTTTCAAAATATTGTATACATTGGCAGACTTACTCAATTCTGCTTGAAAACTAATTACTGACTCAGGAATTCTGCTTAATTTATTGATAACATAATCTCTATCAATCGTATTTCGGATCTCAGCAACTGGAATAAATGCATCGGACACTTTCAATTGGGATGCACTGCATGATATAATTGAATTCATTCGAAGGAGGACCTGACTGCTGGCTTTAAATTTATATTCCTGATTTCTTGTTGTAACTATGACCAGTTCTTTATCATTAATTTTTTCTTTTGCATTGAAATTTGGTTCAAACTCCTCTTCATTAGTAAAAACAATGTCTTGGCTGTAAACTGACATTTCTTCCTTTTCAATATCAGTCTCTTCTAGTTTATACTTCTTTTTATATTTTATAACCTCAGTTTTTATATTTTCAATTATTTTCTTCTTCTCTTCTACAAATACATTCCTATTTAAACTAAAATTATCGTCAAGTGATGCCCTTTTGGGACTTAAGAGCGAATCATATTGGTAATTTAATAAATGATAATTTATCCAAGGCTGATATCCAAAAAACAGAAAATCCGGGATTAGGATTTTTAGATTTTCGTGATGCTGAAGTATATTAGCTGTATTTATGATATTGAATCCATCTAACAATAGAACTGTTTTATTTATTTTAACATCGATGTTGTTATCATTTCCAATAAAAATTGCATCTGGATTATTTACAGACAAATAATTCTTAAATGAATGTAACGCCTTTTCCAGTCGCTTCTTTCCTATTCCTTTAATTTCCGGAAGCAAAAAAACAGGTTTTTTAAATTCATTTACAAGTTTTCTGCTCCAATCAAGATCATATAATAAATCTATAATTGTTTTAATTTGGCGGATAATTGCTTTTTCTTCCAGCTCGGGATAATCACCTTTAAACATTTCAAACCATTCATTTTTTGGTATGCTTTGATTAATAAACATAAACCAATATTTGGGGAAAGGTGTGGTAAATCTATTGAATTCATATCCATTCCAAGCCGACTTAAAATCACTTAGCAAGTTATATAATTCTAAACTGTGATTTGTGTCAAAAATCATAAATTTGGAAGAGAGGTCATAACTCGTTAAAGTTTTCTGATACAACTCTTCCGGTAATAAAATTATATCATCCGCTGCTATATTCTGATAATAAAATCTAGAATTAAAAATTAATTCCAAACTCTTCTTTCCAATATTACAAAAATGAGTGTGTATATTTTTATGGTATGGGTATTTCATCGTGATTTGATGCGATAAATCCATACTGTACAAATATTCCTCATATTCTATGGCGTCTATCACTGTCATCTTTTTTGAATCCCAATTAGCAGTCTCAAATAAAATAAATCCCTCAGGCCTAAAATCTTCTCCCGTAGTTAATGAAAGACATAAATCTTTTTCAACATCTATTAGAATAGGATATTTTATTAAACCTCTGTTTTCAATAATCTGAAATAACCTAAATGCAGTATAGGTATTAATCCAATTTAAATTTTCTATCTGTTTTTTCAAAAATACAGGTACGAATCGGTTTTTTGAAGTTATAATTTTTTTTGACCATATTAGATACTCTCCCTTTTGGGTTTCAAAATCAAATACCGGTTCAAAGTCGTTAAAATTATTTCTCTTTCTATTAAAATCAAAAACATTGAAAAGGCAGGTATCCTTAAAGCTTGTCAATTCTGATTTTTGAAATAATCTGTAAGTCAAAGACAGCAGTCTGATGTAATTATAAACTAGATTGATTGATTCTTGATCATAATCGGGTACATGAAGTGAAAGTTTTTCTTCTGATGATTCTAAAAAATCAAAATACCATTTGCCTAATACTGGTAAATAACTCAAATTTTTCTCCTGAAGATCTAGTGTTAAGAGAACTGTTTCATGTATATTTTCAAATGTTATTTCCATAAAACAATATTGAGTGCGTTCATAGCTCTTGTTGCTCCAACATAATTTTGAATTTTTGAGCTTTCATTTAAGTCTTTAGTTATAAGATATACTGATTCATTCTCCAGACCTCTGTATTTTATAGGGGTTGTAAATTTTATTTTTCCTGACAGAACATTTATATTAGACTCTGTTAACTCCTCAATATCTACCTTAAAATAATCACTTATAATTTCTGCAAACTCATCTATTAATTGGCTTTCAACTAATATAATTTTTTCAGAAACGGTAAACTTATTTTCATTTATAATTTCTTTTACCTTTTCTATTTTGGATTTCAGACTTTCTACTGTCGTTAAGAGATTTTCATATTTGGCTTTTACTTTTCTGTATTCTCCTGCAAGAAGAAAATAAGCAATCTCAGCTATATTTTTATTTTGACCGCATCTATAATTTTCGTCGAAATAAAAATGAGTGTAACCTATTTCGATAAAGAAATCTGTATACCACGAAAGCTCTTTAAAAGTTGAAACAATCGCCTGGTCAGGATCGTAAAGAAGAAGAATTTTAGGCTTTTTTAGTTTAGCATTTAATTTCTCTATAAAATCATATAGACCTCTATCGAAATACTCATGTGCTTCATCAAAAATTAAAAAGTCTACATCATCTGGTACCGTCTCATCAGTTAGGTTTTGAGAAAAAACCTTAAATGAAATATTATTAGGATTTAATTTATAATCAAAAAGAATTATGTGTTCAAGTTTTGCTTTTATAAGTTTATTGGCACTATAAAAAATACCTTTCTGCTGTTTCAATAAGTTCTCAGCTAGAAACTTGACCGCTAAAACTGTTTTTCCAGTACCGGGTGCGCCCTGAACGATTACACATCTATTTCTGCGCAGTCCCTTCAATATTTCATAATTTTCTTTAAATATAATCTCTGAACTTATTCGATCTGGATTATATCCGTAAGTCGTCTGCACAGGAAATAACTCGGATTTTAACCTTTTTATTTCTTTTGAATTTAATAATGGATAACGTTCAAAAGCTTTAATAGCAATTTCATCGCCCCTAAAAGATGGATTAAGTTCTTTAATCATTTTAAATCTGGCTTTTCTACCACAATCTTGTATGAATTTAAAAAAAACATTTTGAATGCCTCTTTCGTCCAATCCTTCTACATCAGCCTTAGAAAAGAAAGAATCCTTATATCCTGATAACTGTGGCCCTGATAAAACGAAACCTGTTTCATGAGGAAGTACTACAGCCCTGTAAACAAAAACAGAGGAGTCTATATAATTTTTTAAGGTGTGTAAATACTCTTTAACTTGTGTAAAAGGGTTCTGACTTTCATACTCTCCATCTTTATTATATGAAAAATAACAATCATTCTCATCAACTCTTAGTCCCCCGCCCTTAACTTCAATAATCAATAATCCATATTTGGAAAGCACAATAAAATCAATCTGACCTTCAACCTTTCTTTTACTGGAAGGATGCGATGACAGATTATAATTGTGCTTTAAATACCACACTTCATCAGTTAAAAAACTATCCTCATGAAATGCTAGAAACTGCTTATATATCCATAATTCACCAAAAAGAGTTTTTCCTTCCTGATTTATTATTATACTTTCCAAATTCTGCTTGGCATAGTTATCAATAAAGTGAATAGGCATGTTTTTAGTATGAGTTAGCGGTTGTTGAAATCTTATTTATTGCATATAAGGCTAATAATTGTTTTAATGGTACAATATTTTTATTTTGAAAAATAATATTTTCGCCTTGCGTAATGTTAGTTTCTTCGATTTCTACTTTATTAATTATCCTTCTAACCTCTTCAACCAGTTCAGTTGGTTCTAGAAAACTATCCTGCGACTTTTGAATTTCAAACATTTTCTGAAGCTGAGCTGCACTGCCAATTTTTTCAGAAAAACCATTATTTATGATTTCAATGAATTTTTTACCACTCTTAAAATTTACAATTAAAGATTCCAATTCCCTATAATAACCATCATCAATATTTTGGATTGGGAATCCTTCTCCTGTTCCATATTGTATTGATGTTAACCATGTGCCTGTCGGTTTGGATTTTTTACCAATATCATAATTAGAAAGAGTCACCGTTAAGTTACCATCTTTAATCGGATGCCTTCTAAATCTGCAGTTATCCTTTTTAATGGGAGGATTATTAAATGATTTAAGCATATAATTATTTAAATTATTTACCCCTTTCAAATTTGGACGCTCAGCAATATTAAGTTTACCATTATGCTTAATCCCTACTTCATCTAATACAATTTTTGCAAATGCCCTACTTACCGAACAGCATACTGCATTTCCAACTAACCTCCATTTTGCGCCTTCCGAACCCAGAAATTGATATGTCAGGGGAAAGCCCATGATTATAGATGCTTCTCTGACCGTAGGAAGTCTATATTCACCGTCTCCCACTCTTTCAAACTCAGATTTATAAATAATTGATTCACGGGAGTTGGCTATTTTTGTAGCTGTTATAGTCCTGCTGGGATTATATTCATTTTCAGGAAACGACATCTTTCCCATAAAAGGATGGTTCGTTTTAAAATATCGGGAAGGTTTCCATTCTACTTCATAAATTCCTGTGTCATAGAAATGATCCGTGATTTCATCTTGTTTTACTTCGATAGAATACTGTACATCTTTAATAATTCCATCTCTTTTTTTACTGAAGGGGGATGGAAAATTTTCTTTCATTACCCTTATAGAATTATAAAGAGGCAGATTAAAATTTGAATGTTTCTTTTGATGGCTGACAGGGGGAATTATTAATTTTTTCTTTTTATAATTTCACCTGAAATAACCCTTTTCCGCGATTGTATTGATCCATAGTCTGCCGAATTAATTATTGTGCTGTTTTCCAATAAATCAATTGCTATTTTATTAGGGCCAATTCTATTTTCTTTTGCCCACTGTGTAAGACCTAAATCTTTAAATGTATAGGATGGCTGCAGATACCTTTTAGAGTTTACCACATTTTCCATAAACCAGCCTTTCAATATAGAATTTGGCTGGTGCTTTTTTACAGCAACAATTTTCAGAAAAACTTCTGTTAACTCAAGTCCTAGTGATTTATCACCTTTACCAGATTTATTGGAACTTGAAAAGCTAACACATGGCGGACTGCCTATAATAATATCTGTATCTGGTATATTATCAATTTCATTTGTCGACTCTTTAAAATCCAGAATATTTTTAACCTCGCACTCCAAGCCAAAATTGTGATTAAATGTTTCCGTAGCAGGTCTCCAGTGATCATAACCATACAGAATATTAAATCCCATCTGCCTGAATCCCTCTGAAAAACCTCCACCTCCACAGAAGAAATCTACTACTGATAATTTATTCTCTATTTTTTTAATATTTTTTTATTCAATTTATATTCTTTTTGAGTCGTACGTAAATAATATGTAATAGAAGATTGCTATGTCAATGATTTAAATGCTAATAAAATCCCGCAGTTTAATTTTTCTTACACAAACAATTTTGATAATTAACAAATTTAAATAAAACATGTTCTTTAATCTTGATATGCTGAACACATTATTAACAATATTTATAACAAAAATATGTATTGTCTTCTTAATCACTTTACGGTTTTCCGTACTATCAAAAAATTAAATTGGAAAAACTTATTTTTCATTAGAATATATTGATAATTGAATTAATAAAACCGACATCGAAATGAAAAAGCTTTATTTGGAAGTGAATAAAATCTTTTCTTATGAAATTACTTTTTTAACACCAAATACGCCAGCGCGGGATCATTCAGCAGGCGTTCCATTTCGGAATGAATTATATCCTGAACATCCTGTTTTATCTGAAGGTAATTGCGCTGAATCATTGCATTATCAAGTTTTCGGACAGGGGGTATTTCCTTATAATTTCCCATCTCTTTTCTCAGCGCTTCATGGTCATTTATAATTTCGTTATGAAAGGTTTTGAGTTCAATTTTACAATCCGGATCATCAGCCACCATGCCCACAAATTCCCCTGAACTAAGCCCTGAGATTTTCGAGGGCGGGACTGCAGATTCCAATTGTTTTGAACGGCTGATTGAAGTGTCGGCGCTGTTGATCGAAAGGCTTTCCCTGTCTTGCATAATTTTTCCGAATCGCTCTGATAATTGTTTGGAAGTATCTCCTGTAACCTGTCCGCTTATTATATTTCCAACAATATTCATAATAACATCTGCCTGTTCCCGCCCATAGTCCTTGCGGAGCTGGGTAAAGTCCTGAATGCCCAGACAGGTTGCCACTTTATTGCTTCTTGCTGTAGCAATTAAACTGTCCATATTATTGAGATATATAGTAGGGAATTCATCAAATACCAGACTTGATTTCATTTTTCCTTTTTTATTTACCAGCTTAACAAGCCTGTTTACATAGAGGGATAATACGGCCCCGTATATTTGTATTTTCTGCGGGTTGTTTCCCATGCATACAATTTTAGGTTCCTCGGGATTGTTGATATCCAAAGTGAAATCATTTCCTGATAAGACATAGTATAACTGCGGGGAGGAAAGCCGGGCCATGGCGATTTTCGCCGTAGCAATCTGCCCCTCAAGCTGGTCTGTGGCTTCCTGGAGATAAGCATTAATAAATGGATTTATCAGGACTTCAATTTCTTTTTCTGTCCGAAGCAGCGTAAAGAGACTATCGTAATCCATCTGCATAAGTTCTATTACATGAGGTAGTGTACAGAATTCCCCATCTTTATACTTTCTTAGATACCAGATTACGGCCGATAAAAAATTGATTGGAGACTCTACAAAAAAGTCTCCCTGTCTTTTTATCCACTCCCTGTTAAGCCCCATCAGAATAGTCCTGGCTGATTCTGAAGCATCGGTTATATCTTCCATGCTCTGAGGATCAAGCGGATTACACCTGTGCATAATATTATCAAAATTTATAAAGTAACATTTGGGCAGGATTTTATAAGCCAGTTTATTATTTTCAAATGTATTATAGACAATTTTTGAGAGGTCATCATATTTAAAATCATAGACAAACATACTGAAGCCTTTTTTTATATGCTGGGTAATAACGTGGCGGATCACAAAATAAGATTTACCCGATCCCGGAGTGCCCAGAACCATCAGCGCCCGAAATGGATTTATAATATTTATCCAGCTGTTTCGCAGTTTATCTTTTAGATAATATCTGGCGGGAAGGTTAATAGAATATTCATTCTCCAACAGTCTTTCTTCCTGTGGAAAAGTCTCATTGAGCTTATTGAAAATGTCCTTGCTGTTCAGCGTGTTTTTTATAATCCGAGAAAACATTGTCCCGCCGGAAAGCATCATAAGAAATCCAGTCGAAGTAATTACAATATAAACTATTGCTTTATGTGTCTGGAATGAAAATAACAAAAGCGCAAAATAACTTATAAAATAAATGAGCATTCCAGAAATACAATAAGCAAAAGCAGCTTTGTAACTGATCTTTTCATTTTTTCTACCCTTTGCACCAAGAAGCGAAATCACGAGAAATCCCAGGGCAAAAAATTTCGATTTATGAAAATTATCAAATAGCCCCGCACGATAAATACCGCCTAAAATTTTATCGGTAAACTCACTTACCAGCTGCCACTGCTTGAAGGCTGAATAACAATAATAGTAAAAGTGAATTACCAGAATGATAATCCCTATGAGCCTTGTCATATCCAATATCTTTCTCAGTGCCTGTTCATTTTCTCCTGTCTGCATTCCCATGATATTAATTTTTTATTGATTATCTGACTGCCCTTTTCTTTTTTTCTTCCTGCGTTTTGCTTTAAGCTGATTGGGCAGGTAAGCCTGCGCGGATTCCATCCGGGTCAATACATCCAAAACTTTAGCCAGAGCAGTATCAAAACCATCAGTTTTACTAATTTCAAATAAATCTTTATTCGATATACTTCCCATTAATTCAGGTTTGTATTTTATGTTTATGTCCTTATCGGAACCCTGCAGAGTTTTACTCATTAAATTACAACGTTCCTGTACTGCCTTTGCGCTGTACTGCCTGCCTAAAACGCTTCCATTAAATACACATTTTGTAGTATGATCCACATAGGTGATGCCGTAAATCATCCCGGCAGCACTTTTTCTTGAAATAATATTAATCCCTTCTTTTTCCAGCAATTTTCCCAGCTCGGAAAATGAAATGCTTTTATTAAGAAGCGCCAGGTCCACGGCATTCTTTATCCTGTTTTTCATCGATACACTTCCACTACCGGCGGATATAAATTTTTGCTCTAAAAATTTAAGAGTCGGTTTATTATAAAAGTCACTGGCTTTAATAGGAACCCCGATAGGTTTTCCATCACTATCAAGTATTCGGTACACTAATCCTTCTGCCTTAAAAATCCTTGAGTCTTCAGATCCTCTGTCAGCAAAAACATTGTAGAGTTGCAGCACTGCATTGAGTTCAGAAAGACTTGAATATTTATAGGTTGAAAGCACTCCGTTAAGCACTGCTGCAATCGCTTTTTTTGACTGCATCTTTCCGTATGAAACCTTCTGAACATTGATAGGCTTAAGAACCTTATCAATATTGTTTTTACGGCCCTGTGCGGCCACTAAAGAGAACATCTTCTCTATTTCTTTACGGGCTGTTTCAGACTGGTTCCTGCCAATATTGTGCATGTCGATCCTGCTACCATCCTGCTTTACCTTTATAGACACCAGATGAATGTGTGGGTGTCCAGCATCATGGTGGCGGTATACCAGATAAGGCTGCGCGCCAAAACCAATTTTCTGCATATAGGCATCTGCGATCTGCATTAATTTTTCGTTGGTTAATGAGGTTTCAGAGGGATCAAAATTCAGGGAAATATGCACGCTATTGCGCTTTACATTCTCATTTAAAGTATTTTGATTGAGCAGTCTGCTGAGTTTCATTGTGATGCTCATTTTATCCACTTCAAGAGGATAATTCCCCTCGCCTATGCACTCCGCTGCACCTTGTTTTACCTTATTTTCATTATAGTTGAAAATGTTGTGCAGTGAAGTTCCAGTCTTAATTACTGCAACCATTTTCGGGAGATTTTCTCAATATATCTATTTATCTCCTCTACCTTATTAAAAAGTATCCTTCGCTCCAGTTCATGATTGATAACCCAGGTTTTAAATTCCGGAATCTGCTGCAGTGTATGCAGCTTTTTTACTGTCTGATTAAAGTTGTTTCCCAAGGCTTTAAGTTCAGTTCTGAGTCTGATAATCTCGAACATAAATTCATCCAGGGACTGATTGCGGTAATTGGTTGTGATGGGTTTATCAAACAAATATTTACGAATATATTCACTTAATTTGCGACAGGTTGTAGCCTTCCATTTACGTTCAATTCTTGTATATTCTGCAGGCGTAAAACGCAGACCTACAATACGCGTTCTGTTTGAATTTTTCTTTTCCATCTTCTCTCATTTTCATTAATTTCAAAATCTTTTTCTTCTTTCAGTTTCACTGCTCACGAGTTCCGAGTAAAGAGCAGCCAGATTCGGTTGTTAAACAACCGGACATCTGGCCGATTGCAGGAACGTGGCAATCTTACTGCTTTTTGAAAGCTACTCAGTACTTCTACCTCTTAAAATCAGGCTTTAAATATATAATATCATCACTCACTCTTTTAAAATTAGAGTCGCATTTTATTTCAGTACAACGAAAATAAGCAAGACATCTTGATTTCACCTATCATGGACATATTATGTCCATGACATTTTCAAAGGTGCTTTATATCTTTACAAGAATTAATTATTAATCTAATACGTGAAAATGATGATGACAGAAAATGATGTAGCCAAAGTTTTTGATACTATTTTAAGTATCCCTGGCATGAATGAAACAGTGAAAATTGACCTTAAGATTTCACGAAAAAATGTACTGCTTTTAAACAGTATTATTGAACGCGGATCGGCATCTGACGATGAGTCCAAATCCATATTTTTAAGTAGCATTCCTGTTGAGAGCCTTAAGGAATTAAAACTGCTTGGAGATGAATGCCTGCAGAAAGCAGGTCTTAATGATTTGTATGAAAAATTAAAAATCTTTAACGAATCAGGCAAATAGCAATCCATCAAATTGAAATGAAAAGACACCCAGCAAATATTTTATATAAGGGTGTCTTTTTTATTTATACAGAATCATTTTAGGAAAAATACAAACATTTAACTAAGATTGAATGGTATTAAAAAATACTAGCCTGTTTTTGGTAACAATCACTTTGTGAAACATATCTAATTTTGTAATAATAATCTCCAAAAAAAAACATTTAAGATTACAAAAACTTAATTAGAGATGCTATGAAACTCAGAGCCGAAATAAGAAATATCATAATTGAAATTATCTGTCTACTTTATGTGCTGCTATTCGTTTATGCCGCTGTAAGTAAATTATTGGACTTCGAAAATTTTCAAGTTCAGCTTGGCCAGTCGCCATTATTGAGCTCGTATGCGGTGTGGGTTTCTTATCTGGTGCCAGTGATTGAATTATTAATTGTTATCCTTCTGATAATTCCCAAATTTCGGATCACTGGATTATATGCTTCTTTAAGTTTGATGACAATGTTTAGTGTCTATATTATCATCATTCTGAATTTCAGTTCTTTCGTGCCATGTTCCTGCGGGGGAATTCTTGAAAAAATGACATGGAAGATCCATCTTGTTTTTAATCTGTTTTTCGTCGTGCTTGCGTTTCTGGCTTTGTTATTCCAGAAACATTATAGAACCGGAAATAAAAAAGAATCTAATGAAAGAAAGCTTAGATGGTATGTTTCATTAAATATTATTTTCAGCGTGTTTACAATCGTTGTTTTGTTTCTCTCCTCAGAACAAATCATGCATTACAAAAATCCATTTATAAGACGTTTCCCTAAGCATCCGATAGTGCAAGATACGGTTATCAACCTTACGTTCAACTCTTATTATTTTGCGGGTGCTGACCACCAGAAAATCTATTTGGGAAATTATAGCAGTCCTCTTCATATTACGACTTTCGACAAGAGAACTAAAGTAAAAAATACATTTAAAATAAAGCTTGATTCGAGAGGAATCCGCTTTTCTTCGGTAAGGGTAAAGGTCATAGATTCATCATTTTATTTAATGGACGGAACTGTACCTGCGGTGTATTCAGGTTCAACCTTAGACTGGGATGTTAAGAAAGAATTGAAAGGACTTCCATACTTTACTTTAGCAGAGCCTGCTGATCGCACAAAAGTTATTCTCAGGTCAAGTAACGGAAGAAATTCCGAACATTCTTTAGGGACATTCAATGAAGCAGATAACCCAAAAGTAAAATATAACTCAGGTCTTTTAAAAAAACAGATTGACGGTATTTTTGATACCGATGGAACTCTTGTATTTGACGCGAAAACAGCAAGGGCAGTTTATGTCTATTACTATCGCAATGAATATATAGTTATTGATAATAATGCAAATTTAAAATTCACTGGACATACTATCGATACTATTTCAAAGGCAAAAATAAAAGTGGCCCATCTTAAAAATAATACAGAAAGAAAGTTATCCGCACCAGCTCTTACTGTGAATCCCCATACCGCGATTTGTGAGAACCTATTGTTTGTCAATTCAAAAGTTTCGGGGCGTTTTGAAAGCGAAAAATTGTGGGAGCAGGCCTATATAATTGATGTCTATGATCTAGAACGCAAAGCGTATCTCATGAGCTTTGCCCTATACAAAATAGAGGATAAAAGATTGAATTCCTTTTATGTAACTCAAGATTATCTGTACGCTATAATGGACAATGAACTGGGAGTTTACAGACTCCGTGATCTTTTAAGAAATGAAATAAACTCTGTCAAATCAAAGAAAAAATGACAGTTAAGAAATAGTGGCCACTATCAGGGACGAAGACTGAAAACCTGTAGAAAAAAGTAAGTCAGATATTTAACTTAATATTGAAAATCATGAAAAATAATTTTTTGAAAAACATGGTTCCCATTGCAATTGCTGTTTTGGGTACCGCAGGGGCATTTGCCACCACTTCAATGCAGAAAGCGACCAGCGCTGCCGGACCGCAACCTGGATATGTTCTTGATGAGAATGACATCTGTAATGTTGAGGTTAAATGTGACACAAACCCCACTACAATCTGTAAACACAGTGATGGACAAACGGCCTTTGGTTGGGATGCGCAGGAAAACTGTAACGTAACCCTATATCAGCCACTGAATTAAATTTTAACCTTTTAAAAGAGCAATGCAGTTCTTCTTTGAACTGCATTGTTTTTTTGCGAATTAATTCAAACCTTCTTTTATCCATTCAACAGTAGTGTCATCCTTTAAGTTGAAATCAAACCACTGCATTATCCGTCTGCTTAAATCTTTCTGATTTTCATTCTTAAAAAGAACATGATCTTCTTCAGGATACAGCAGCATAATAGCTTTTTTGCCGAGTCTTCGCAAAGCCAGATAGTACTCCATACTCTGCCTCATATCAACCTGTCTGTCCTCTCTTCCTGCCCACAAAAGCAGTGGAGTTTTAACTTTTTCCGCATTGTAGACCGCAGAATTAACTTGATAAAGATGCGGAGCTTCCATGAGCGTTTTTCCAATCATCCAGTTTTCTTTCCCAAATCGCCACATATCTGACTTTCCTGAGGCTCTGCTTACCGTTAAATACATACTTGCCAGATCTGAAATTCCATTTCCTGCAACTGCGGCTGCAAAGAGATCGGTCTGGGTTATTAGGAACGAAGATTCATAACCGCCGAAAGAGTGTCCAATAACCCCAATTTTTTTAGGATCGATTACATTTTTTTCGATTACTTTTTTCACGGCAGCGTTAATACAGTCGGTGATGGTTGAGCCTGGATTTCCAGGTTCGGCAACAATATCAGGAAGAAATACAAAATATCCCTCTATTGATGCTACTGTTCGGTTAAAGCCGGTGCTTTCCAATAATGTAGGATTAAGATATTTATGGGTTTTGTCATGTAGAATTTCGTAAATATTGACAATCATGGGATATTTTTTCTCCGGATTATAATCGGCTGGATAAAACAGTGCGCCCTTCAGTTCTCTGCCTTTTGAATTTTGGTAGTAAACCATTTCTGAATATCCCCAATAGAAATCTGACTGCTGTGGATTGCTCTGAAAAAATGCCTGTTCAATTCCAGTCTTTGATTTTATGACCAGGCGTGGAGAAAGATTGAAATCCTGTTCGCTAAAAATGAGTTTCTGACTTCTTGCATTATAAAAAAGCTGGTCCAGAAACCTATTTTCATAAACAATTGGCTTCTCTTCTTTAGTTTTGCTCAATTTATACCAGCCGGTCATGCCGTCATTACCTTCAGCTTTCAATATCAGCTCTCTGTTTATGTCGTAGTTATAGGTTTTAAAAGTATGACTATTATAATTTTCATGTGGATTATTCAGTAACTCCGGTATTGTAAATCGGATCTTTTTTTCCCTGCCTTTTGTCAACCTTCTGCTGGAAGAACCGTCACAGCTAACAGCCCAGATATCGAATTGATCATAGATCAATACCTCATTATCCTGCAGGCTCCATCCGGCAATACCATACGCGCTTGATGGGACTAAAGAATGAACCTTTCCGGCTATATTTACATTTATTTTAGAGGTAATACAGGTATGCGTATCCTTTTCTATATTATATATCCACCACTGAAGGTTTTTAAAATAGGCTATAAATTTTCCCATAGGTGAGACAACTGTATTTCCTAGTTCTGCAGAATGTTTCTCAATGCAGAGTTTTTTTTCACCTGTTTCCGTATTGATTACATATAGGTCTATGGGGCTGTTTATCTCCCATTGCGGTTCGTAGGCCTGTGGATTATAGAGCAGTGCATGTTTGCGATCCCCATTTATTGCTATTGTAGGGAGCTCGGCCGTGGTTAAGGGAAGAACATTATTGGAGAAGGGATTCCAGACTGCAGTCATAGCCGGTGCCAAAAATTTTCCCATCACTTTTTTCTCCAAATACAATAGCCTATCATTTCCATTCCATATTTCAACTTCTGAACTGTTTGGAATCTTATCCTTATTGTCGGATTTATATTTAAAAAAGACCCTTCCTGCATCATCGGAAATCAAAATCGTATTGACTTGGTTATTGGTAAAATAAGCTGTTTCACCTAGCTGCAGTTTATCAGCTTTGATTGTAAAAAGCCTGTTGTCATCTATAAGCAAATAATGCAGTGCACTTTCAGCTTCTTTTTTAGATTCAGTATTAAAGACGAATGCTTTGCTGTTTTTACTCCAGGTAAGATTGCTAAATCCTGCAGAACTTTCGATGATAGTTTTCTTTTCGGATCCCTTTTTTAAGTCCATCAGTTTTAAGACTTTTGAGTTATTGTCGAGAATAATGTAAATCAATTGCTTTTCATCAGGACTGGAAGAAAAATTCAGCACATTGGGAATGGATTCAATAATTTTCCCATTAGGTTTTCTGATTACCAAAGAATATTTTTTGCTGGCATCAGATACTCTGGCGACTAAAACATCAGCATTTTTTAGGTAAGTGTACTGACTTACCGAGGGTATAATTTCAGTACATGCTTTTTTGAAATCCAAAAGCTGCAGTTTTTTGCCGCTCATGCAGATAAATCCATCTGCTGTGAATACAGATTTTTTTCCATTTGCAAAGCTGTAGGTTTTGCCGTTTTCTATGTTTCGGACAAAGAGAGTGTCTGAACCGCTTTCGTAATACATTTTATAACTAACCCATTTTTCATCAGGTGACACTTTTTCCAAAAGCATACGTCCCCATTTATTGTAATCCTCAGGAAACAGCTTTCTTTTTTGCCCCGTCTGCCCCCATAAGGGACAGACTACTAATGGCAAAATAAATAAAAAAACAGTCTCCAGCAGAGTCTTCCGAATGCTATTGTAAAAAGCAGTAATATCGTAATTAATGATCATAATATTCATTTAATAACCTGCGTTTTGAGGACGCAGGTTTGGGTTTGCACTAAGTTCGCTCTGAGGGATAGGAAGCAGACTGTCTGTTCTGTTCCAGCCCGGCTTGACAACTGAAAGTACAGCGTCAATGCTGTTAGATCTCTTTAAATCAAAGAAACGGTGTGCATTTTCGGTAAAAAATTCCCATTTTCTTTCTTGTAGGACTGCCAAAAGGATTTCTTCTTTAGTAAGAGCTGGCGTGTTTTGAATTCCCGCACGCTGTCTTATTTTGTTGAGGTCTTCTTTTGCTCCTATTAAATCGCCCTGCTGTGCACGGGCCTCTGCTCTTATTAGATACTGTTCAGCAGTTCTAAAAATGATGGAGTATTCTTTGGATACAGCAGTAAAATTCTGTTCTTTGTATTTAGAGGAATGATACCATGAATCATTTCCGTTCTTTACCTCTTTAATCCAATTGGTTTTTCGAAGGTCTGCGGAGGCAAAAGAATTGTACAATTCTGCGCTTACAGATGTTAGGCCAGGAGGGCCTGAAAGAAATATAAATGTTATTCCTTCTTTGGTATTCTGCCCGGCAACAGCAGGCTTTAATTGCCATATTGTTTCTTTTGATCCAATTAAAAACACCTGATTTAAGTTCGGATTTAAGCTATAAAGGGCATTTTGATTTAATACTGCAGAGGATTCGTTCGAGGCTTCGGCGAATAGTCCCCTGTAGAGATAAACTCTTGCAAGAAAAGCCCTTACAGTGAATCTGTTTGGACGGATTCTCTCTGTATTGGTGTAAGCATCCGGCAGCAGCTCTGCGGCACTGAGCAGATCAGCGGTGATATTTTTATACACATCCTCTGCAGTTTGGCGAGCAGGGAAGCTATTAGCGGCGTAATCAGTTGTTTTAATATACGGTACGTCTCCAAAAAGATTTACCAGATAGAAATGGACAAAAGCCCTGATAAATAGTGATTCTCCCTGAAGCTTTGCCTTATTTTCTGCTGAAATGACAGTGCTGGCCTCTGTACCTTCCAATACAGCATTGGCGGCATAAATCTCGTTATAGGATGAATTCCAGTAATCAGATATATTGGAATTTGATGGAAGGACTGCATTATTAAAAAAACTTACTGTAGTACTTGTGGGAGTTCCAAATGCAACAAGTTCGTCTGTATAATTACCGAGCTGAATGGATATACCTGAGCTGGATCCTGTCAGGATGCCTGTATCTCGCATTTTTGAGTAAATATCGGTTAGCGCCGCATCCGCAGTTGCGTAGTCATTAAACACTCCTTCACTAGTCATCTGTGATTTGGGAAGATTTACCTCTGTAAACGAATCGCATGAAAGCATCATAATGGATAGCATTGAAGACAGAAGTATTGTGGATGTTATAAGATTTATTTTCATTTTGTTCGGATTTAAAATGTCAGCTGTATGCCGGCTGTTATTATTCTTAAGGGAGGCAGATATCCGGAGGTTGTAAATTCAGGATCTCCATCTTTGAATTTTGTAAAAGTGAACAGATTCTGTCCCTGCACCATAAACCTGCACTGCATATCTTTTACAAGGAGGGGAAGATCATAAGTGAGCGCAATATTTTTAAGGCGTATATAGGAAGCATCTTCCACACTTGCCGTGCTTCTGGAGTAATAGTAACTCGAATTTACCACGGCACTATTAGTGCCCGTAGAGAAGAGCTGATACTGTGCCTGGCCATTAATGTCCGTCCAGCTGTCTGCCATTCTTGAGGGCTGATTGAGCAACTGTCCCGGAATGCCATTTAAATAAGCCCTGTTTTTCTGGTTTACAAACTGAAATAGAAAGTCGAGTTTCCACTGTTTGTAGGAAAACTGGTTCTGAAGTCCTCCGTAATATTTTGGGTTAAGATCGGCGGTAATCTGCTGGTCATCAGGAAAAGATATTTTGCCGTCTCCGTTGAGGTCTTCAAATTGATAAATGCCGGTCTGAGGGTCAATGCCATTATACTGGTAAAGCAGCCTTATATTTAAAGGTTCTCCAATCCTGTACTGCTGGCTGTAGGAAGAACTCTCTAAACCTGGAAAACGAATTAATTTATTTTTCGCAAATGTGAGATTAACGCTTGTTGTCCAGTTGAAACTGCCTGAATTTATATTAACTGTCCTAAGGGTTAGTTCCAGTCCTTTGTTTTCAACCACCGCATCCAAGTTACCCTGCAGGACAGTAAATCCTGTAGTAGCGGCAATTGGCATTCCGGTAAGCTGGTTGGATGAACGGTTCTGATACGATGACGCAGTTGTAAAAATCCTGTCCTGCAGAAAACCAAGTTCCAGGGCAGCTTCAAATTTTTTATTTATTTCCCAGCCAAAATCTTTGTTGAACAATCTTGTAGGCTGCAGTCCTGCCGTACCGTTATAAGCGACTGCAGAGACTGTATAGCTATCAGAATACTGATAATCCCCTATCTGATCGTTTCCTGTGGTTCCATAGCTTGAACGAACTTTTCCAAAACTGATCCACGAACTGTTCTTTAAGAAATTTTCTTTTGAAAAGAGCCAGGCTGCACCGACAGCCCCAAACAACGCAAATTGGTTCCCCGGACCAAAGCGGCTTGAGCCGTCGCGCCTGGCGGTGAGGTTCAGTATATACTTCTGCTGCCAGTTGTAGTTGATTCGCCCAAAAAGAGCCTGATAATGGTACTGGGTTTCATCATCGAGAAGAATTGTGATATAGGATGCGGCTGAAAGATTATATATTAGGCTGTTGGAAGCAAACCCATTACCTGTCTGATACAAACTTGCTGAATTTTGGCTTTGGAAAGTTGCCCCAAATAAAACATCCATATTTCCATTTCCTATTTCCTTCGAATAGTTTACTTGTGGCTCTACAATCCATGATGAACGCGTTGTGTTATTAACGTAGATGCTCGATCTGGCGCTAGTGATATTATTTGCGGGGTTGTATATGGTTGACGGAGATGTTCGTGTTTCTGTTGTGGAAAGGTTTGTGAAACCAAAATTACTTTTTATAAAAAGATTGGGAATCAATTCATAAGTCAGTACCGCATTGGATACAAAATCATTTGTTTTAGATTTGAATTCCGCATTTAGGTTTCGAAGGGGATTGTTCCATGTCTTGTTTGCCCAGTTCAGACTTCCGTCGGCGTTGTACAGTGCCGGTGCATTAGGGGCAAGAGTCCGTGCATCGCTTGTAAAATCAAAAGCTGGCAGTTTATTATCCTGTACATTATATCCTGCCGAAAACGTGAGACGAAATTTGTCATTATCTGACTGGTGGTTCAAATTAAACTGGCTGCCACCTTTTTTATATCTAGAATCACCGGCAAAAACGCTAGATTCCGTGTAATAATTCCCAGATAAGATAAACTGCGTTTTTTGAGAACCACCTGAAACGGATCCTGTCAATGTATTTATTAAGGCAGTGCCTCCAATAAGCTCTTTGTGCCAGTCGGTATATCGGTTCTGGTCCCATGTTCCATTAATATCATAAGCATTCGCTGGGTAAGTATTTATGTTATCGTTTTTATAAGCTTGGCGGCGCATACTTAGATACTGCTCTGTATTCATAAGTTCCATAAATTTTGTCACATTTCCTATTCCAGTGGATGCCTGTACTGTGAAGACGGTTTTACCTGCCTTCCCTTTTTTTGTAGTGATCAGCACCACGCCATTTGCGCCTCTTGATCCGTAAATAGCCGTTGCATCAGCATCCTTTAAAATTTCAATGCTTTGGATATTCTCAGGATTGATACTGTTTAAGGGACTTGTGGTAGTAGGATAAGTTGTAGCGGTCTGATTATAACCGATTGGTGCGGAAGCATATGGTACGCCATCAATTATGTACAAAGGGGCATTGGCATCAGATCTAAGGCTGTTCTGTCCACGGATTTTGATATCAAAACCTCCACCGGGAACACCTGTGGTCTGGGTAATATTTACTCCCGCCATGCGCCCCTGCATTGTTGCTAGAACATTTGTCACAGGTTGATTCTCTATATCTTTGGATGTAATCCGCGCTATACTACCAGTACGCTCGCTTTCTTTAACAGAATAATAACCTGCATTTACCCTCACTTCCTGAAGCGTTGTTGTATCGTATTGAAGGATTACGTCTATTTTCGACCGTCCCGAAACTGGAATAAGCTTTGTTTTAAAACCTATAAACGAAACCGCAAGAGTATCATTAATACCGGCGGAAATTGAATAATGCCCCGTATAATCAGTCATGGAGTTGACATCTGCTCTGCCCTTGACTGAAATAGTTACACCAGGCAGTGGAGCATTGCCGTCAGTAATAACACCCTGAAGTTGCTGCTGTTGAAAAATAAAACTGAAACTCCGATTTGAGTTTCGTGCTGAAGAAGATGAGAAAGACAATATAAGCCCTATAAAAATTAGGCAATAAAGAGCTTTCCCATCCTTGTAAAATGAAAAATTATTCATAATATTGGACTGGTTAATTGAAACATTGGTTGAATTAGCTATGATCCTCTATACTAGTTTGCGAGACGAAGTAGAGGGTCATTTTTTATGCGGTAAGTTGAAAGTTCTATGGTATCGACTACCATTTTTGTTAAATCATGGGCACTAAATTTTGGTTAATTAAACTAATTAGAATTTTTACGAGCCTAAAAAAACAATGAAGATTGGTGCTATGAATGAAAGCTGAAGGATTTGCTTAAAAATAAAAAGGGCAGGTACTCAGCTTATTGCTCCTAAGGTACTGGTATACCCGTACGCGAATAAGTGAGCCCACGCCCTTTAAGGCGTGAGCATTTACACTTATCGTCCTGCGCGTACGAAAATTACCAGTTTTTAGGAGCAGGATTCAAAGCGAATGCTTCAAATATTTTCAAATGAAGTATCGCAAATTTAATAATTCTATTCAAAAGTATAGAAAAAAAATATGTAATGCAAATGCATTACGTGAAAAATATAAAAAAAATGAAATTGCTATATGGGAAATTTAAGACCAGAGGATATAATTTTACGAGATCAGATTAAATTAAGGCTTAAAGAGTTAAGAGAAAAAGCAAGCCAAAATAAGTCTACTCTATCGAAAGATGTTGAGATAGATAGACAAAATTTTCAGGCATGGGAAAAACTGGAGATTGGAAGAGGAATGACCATTTATTCTATCGGCAGAGTTTGTAAAGCTTTAGGAATTACACTTAAAGATTTTTTTGATAGTGATATATTCGACAATACATAAAAAAAGATGCTAAGGCATCTTTTTTTATGCTCAATAAAATTTAAAACAGGTATATATACGGTAGTCTTTTCATTTTTAAAAGAATTATTTTGCAACTTAATAATTTTACTGATTATGGAAAACCGTAAAATAAAACAAAACTGGTTTAGTATGTTTGAGTCTTGAAATTTGTACTATGATATAAAGCCAACCAAAATAGAACTTATTGAAGTGATTTTATTACCGAAATAAGTAAGTTGGGCAACATTCTTTAAATAACGAAAAACAAAACCTTTAAATATATATTATATGAAATTTTCTTTTAGGCATTTTTTAGCCGTTACAATTATTATTATTTTCTTATCATGTTGTAAGGAAAAGAAAAACTCTGTTCCTGAAACTGAAACGGAAAACTCCACTTCATTAATAAAAGATGATGTAGATATCGCTCTATTGAAGGAATATCTGGCTAACCAAAATCAGGATATAACTGATAAAGATGGATTTAAAATGAATTATAAGGTTGATAAATCTATAGGGAAAATTATTAATTTAGCTAAATCCGATACACTTTCGAATTCGGGTGTATATAGAAATTCAATGTTTTTAAATTTAAGTGTTCGCGAATGCGTATTTTCTCTTTCGCTAAATGGAGTCCATAAAAAGGATATAAAACTAGTTGGTCAGGTTTTTAGTTTATATTTATTAAATCCAGGGTTGAGTGATAATATACCAACCGAGTATCATGCATCCGAAAATTTTTATTTGCCACAGATCGACGATGAATCTGTTAGAAAAGAAATCATTAAAGATGTTACAAGACCTAGATTTTTTCAAAGTGGAGGGGAACAAACGCCTAACGATATTATATTATCAAATAAATGGATTAATATGAGTACAACACTAATTAAAAATTCAAATATTTTAAATTATAAATCATTAGCAGATATGTGATTAGAACGTTGCGCAACAGCTACAACGGATTTGGGCAATAGGCTTAATGGGAAGTTGGTTTTGTATTTGGGATGACTTGGCAAATCCGAAGAAAGGGCTTAATTTAGTCCGAAACCCGTGTAGTACCAGAACTTTACCGGTCATTCTAAAAAACAGCAAGACGACAAATTATGACATATAACGAAGAAGAAGTAAAAGAATTATTTGAAGTAGTATTCAAACTTTCAGCAAAGGACATAAATGACAAATTAATAAAAGTTCGTAATCGACCTGAAATTGCAAAAAGAAGATGGTTTTGGGAATTATTACAAAATGCAAAAGATGCTGTTAAACCTGACGAAAGAGTTTCTGTTAAACTAATAATTGGGTCAAATAATGGACAAGAATTTATTGATTTTCAGCACAATGGAAATCCATTTCGCTATCAAGACGCAAAAAATTTAGTATTCCCATATTCAGACAAAGGAGACGAAGAAAATTCAGACAAATCAGGACGATTTGGAACAGGCTTTTTAGCTACACATATTCTATCAAAAAAAACACAAGTAAAGGGTATTTACTTAAAAGACGATCAAGCCCTTAACTTTAATTTTACTCTTGATCGTTCAGGTTCTGACAAACCTCAAATTGCTGAGAGTATAAATAATACTTGGCAAGAATTTAGAGCAAAACGCACAGAAATTCAGAATTATAAATACAGTTCATCTAATTTTGAAACTTCTTTTAAATATGAATTAGACACTCATAGTTTACATTTAGCAACACAGTCAATTTTAGATTTTGATGTTTCACTTCCTTTTGCATTAGCATTTATACCTAAAATACAATCAGTTGAAATACTAAATCAAATTTCTAACTCTACTATTACTTATCACAAAATTGATGAGACAACGAAGCAACTAACAGAAAATATCAAGCTAATTGCAATAGAAAAAAAGACCTTTGAAAATGGACAAAACAAAGCGGAAATCATTAATTTAATAATATGTTCTGACGGTGTTGTTGATATTGCGGTTGAAATTTATGAATTGAATGGTAAAACATACATAAAGGAATTTATTGAACATCAACCTTTATTGTTTTGCCCCTTTCCTTTAATTGGTGCTAATGATTTCAAATTTCCATTAGCCATTAATAGTATTTCATTTTTACCCAAAGAAGAAAGAGATGGGATTTGGTTAGCTGACACAATCGAAGGAAAAACAAATCAAGGCCTTTTAGAACAAGTTGTTCCTTTATTTCAATCAATTACGAACTACGCCTCTACTCAAAAATGGCAGGACACATATTTGCTGTTTAAATCTCTAAAAGACAGTTTACTTATTGCGGACTTTAACTCAACTTGGTTCAAGGAAAAAATTCAAACACCTATAAAGAATTACATAAAACAAGTTCCATTAGTTGATGTTGATAATGGAGAGAGCCTACCAATTTCCCTAAACGAACAAAAAGTATATTTCCAGTCAGAATTAAAAGAAGATGTTCGTTTGCAACTTTGGGACTTTATGAATGCTCTATTTCCAAATAGAATTCCTCAAAAAGTTCAATCAAGCAATTGGTATGGTGTAATTTGGGACGACTGTCCAAAGCATAATATTAACTCATTTACTAAACTAATATCATCATACAAAACGGTTGAAAATTTACAAATTGCTCTCTCAAAAACAAAAGATGAAACGTTGTTATGGCTCAATAACTTTGTGGCATTCGTAAATAAAGAAGAAGCATCGCTATTAAATATTACCGATAGTCAAATACTTCCAAACCAATTTGGAACTTTTAAAAAGAAAGATGAGCTATTTCTTGATGATGACACAATAGACCAAGAACTTAAAATAATTCTTGCAGACATATCAAAAGTAACATCCAAAGTAACTGATTGGCGTAACGATATGTTAGATAAAAAGATTTTTCTTGAACTTCCATCAACACGAACGAAAACACTTTCCTTAATAGGAACTACAATTTCTGACACAATAAAAGACTTGCTGAAAGAAGAAAACCCCTCTAATGAATTAAGGGATGTTTTTTCTCGGTTACTAAATTGGCTTAATGACAATCATTATAAAGCGAAAGAACATTTTAAAGGACTTAGAACGGAAACTTTACTATACAAAACAGCAAACGAAAGTAAAATAAGACACATAACTGATCTTCTGCAAAAAGACCGT
Source organism: Flavobacterium sp. 140616W15 (assembly GCF_003668995.1). Lineage (NCBI taxonomy): Bacteria > Pseudomonadati > Bacteroidota > Flavobacteriia > Flavobacteriales > Flavobacteriaceae > Flavobacterium > Flavobacterium sp. 140616W15. The sequence goes on along the minus strand of NZ_CP033068.1, from coordinate 1,118,604 downwards.
GATGGAAAAATATCTGTTGAAGATTTATCCAACATTGATGCAACCAAAATAGCTCTGCTTCAAGACCCAGATTTGGAGCTTAAAATAAGGTTGGGTGAACAAGTTCTTGCGGACTTACGGAAAGAAAAAGAAGAGTTTAAATTCAAGAAGGAAACAGGCGATATTTTTGAGACATTATTTCATCAGCTAATTAACAACGATAACAGGCTGATTATTCAAAAAGTTGAAGGAGAAGAAGATTTCATTATTACAAATCCTGCAAACGATAAACGTTTTTACATTGAGTTAAAATCAATTAGAACAACAGAAAATCAAATAAACATGACACATAAGCAAGCCAAAAAAGCCAATGCTCATCCCGATAATTATTTTCTTTGTATTATACCTAACAACGGAGAACATATCGACCAAAACTATTTTCTAAATAATGCCAAATTTGACCAAACTATTGGATTAAAACTATCGAACAAAATAAAGGAAGCTTTAGCATTTGAAGCACCAGAGGTTGGAATAAGTGTTGAATTTGAAGATGCCCTTTTAAGTTCATACAGTAAGTATCGTTACAAGTTTGCAATTCAAAGAAACATTTGGGGTCAAGATAATTTTGACGTTTTTAAAACAAAATTACTTAACTAATGGGCACATGGTCGCAGAAGAGAAGAACGAACCGGCAACAGCCCTTTGGCGAGATTGGGGTTTTAGGATGAACTTAAAGATGGTTTTGTATTTGGAAAATTTGTGTTTAACCGAAAAATCTCGCCTCTTTATTCCTCAATCAAGCGCCAAGACGTTATGCGTTATCCACCACAAATAACTAATAATCAGAAAACTAAAATAAATTTTAAATAGCAAAAATGCAAGTATTAATATTCCAAATTGTCGTCTTTTTAATTATTTATTTTGGAGGATTTATTAGTTTTAAAAGTTTGAATATTGTTTCCTTCCTCCTAATAATATTTACCATTTGTATGGTTAATACATCTCCATTAATGATTTTACAATTTTTTACGATAATTTTTGCTTATACTTTTTCTCTTCAAAGGAATCAAGAAAATGCAAATAATACAAAGCCTTCTGAAACATATCATTCATCAAGAAAACAGCCAAAAATAGAAACAAGAAAAAAATCCTTTTTAGAATTAATATTTAGATTCCTAATAAGCATATCAACCTCTATTTTAGCATTTTACGGCATTATTAAGTTTACTATTTATTATTATCAAGATGCAGATGACATTGGTACTTTTTTATTTGTTTCATTATCTTACTTATTTATATTAGCTATTCCTCTACTAATTTCTTTATTTTTTCTAAATGGTTCAAAAGAAAATATAGAGGAAATAATTCAAAAATGTAAAAAACTTACTTAAATAACAAGCAAATTGTCTTAATAACAAAAAGCGAAAATTAAAACTGCCTGCTGAACCTAAAATTGAAATGAGAAACCTTGTAGATATAAGCACAACGCGTAACGCACACTACAAGCAATTTGGGTTTCGCTGAATGGAAAGTTGGTTTTATACTTGGGATGATTTGACAAATCCCAAAACAGGGCTTAATTTAATCACCAATCGTCCGTAGTATCAGAATGTGAAGTAATATTTTGAAAATCCAAAATAACAATAAATGATAAACATTGAAAATTTTAAACTTTATATTAAGGGTATTAAAACCTGTTATCCTCCTGATTGCCAAAACAAACTACCGACTTTAAAGAACTTTCCGGGAGATTTATTTCTAAACGATAAACTAGATATTTATAAACTTGAAGAATTGGCTAAAAACACCGATGATGTTTATCTAGCATCTTTAGCTTATAGAATTTTAGGCGTCTTTATGATTCAAAAATCCAGAGAAGACGATATGATATTGAATCTTAAGCAAACATGGAAGTATATTTCTTCTTCTATTAGGATAATAAGAAGTGAAGACACTATTTCGTCAATTGGCTCTCAAGGTTTCCTCTCAATACCTTTATTTAAAGTAACTGAGCCGATGTCTGAGTTTGAATTTATTCGTTTGCACATTTGGGATAAGTCATTGGACCAATATATTGACCAGAATGCGTCAAAAAATTTCTCTATTCACACACATTCATTCCATGCACACAGTTGGATTATTACAGGGAAAACAATTAACGATCGGTATTTAGTTGAAGAATCAAAAGTGCCTGCTTCAAATATAAGATTTACGATAAATTACAATAAATCTTTAAGCGACATTAATCGACATACTTCAACCGCATCAAACGATGATATTTATGTAAATATAAAGCAGATTAGTCACGAGATTTATATGAGCGGAGGTAGTTATCAGATTAAAGCCGAAAATTATCATAATTCTGGTACTGCTGACGATGATGGTCTTTCTGCAGCATTCTTTTGTTTTACTGCTAAAAATGGATTGGTGGATCGTTCTTTCGTGGTTGGTCCGACAAATCAGAAAGAATCAGAAATCAATCGAAGAATGCATATTGACCCAAAATACCTACTTGATAAAATTGAAAAAAAACAAATTGACCTATTATGACTGACGAAAAGCGTAAAATGATTTTGGACTGGATGAGAAAAATCCATCAACTTGAGTATGCCAATATAGATCAATCAATTTATTGGTCAAATCGTGAAAAATATATTGGTATTTCGGCATTTGCCTTATCCACTTTAATTGCTTGTTCTTACAGATTTCCTGGACTTGAGCCAGATACATTTCAAAAACTTCCAATCCTTTTGAAACATGAGTTTATGATCCCGCTGTTAACTACAATCGTAGCAATTCTGACGGGCTTACAAACATTTCTTAAACCGGGCGAAAAATCAGAAGCGCATAGAAAATTAGGCAATAGCTATGAAAAACTTAGACATAAAATTGAAACCGTTTTGACTGGAAATTTATTAGAATACGAGCTCAATCAAAAAATTGAATCTATCAGGAAGGATTGGGAAAACATGGAATATTTGAATGTCTCGCCACGTAATTTTGAGAAAGGAAAAAAACGTGTAAAATCATTAAACAAATATCCCGAAGAGCTTGGTTTTCTTCCTAATCAAAAAAAAACAGAGACTATAGTTAATTAGTACTCTTAATTAACGTTGGCAATAATGTCGCACATAGTCTAAAAAAATAGAATTTAAATATTAAAAAAATGAAAGTAACTGCCTATTTCGAAGATCATAAAAATATAATAGAAGAAGAATTAAAAAAGGCAAAAAAAGAAGTTGTGGCAGCGGTAGCATGGATAAACTTTGAACTGTACAATGATGTCTTTATTGCTCTTTTAGAAAGAGAAATTCAACTTAAAATTATCTGCACGGACAATCCGTCTAATCGAAGATATATGGATTGTATCAAAAACCTTCAAAAAAAAGGTGCGGTGATAAAATTACTGCAAATGCCCAGTAACAATAATCATATGCATCACAAATTTGCTATAATTGATGGAGTAACTATTTTAAATGGTTCTTTTAACTGGTCGCTTAACGCAGCAAAAAGTTTTGAAAATCTGACTGTAATTGAGAATTGCAATTCAGAAGCTAAAAAGTTTCTTCGCGAATTCGATGCTATTCTAAAAATTGAAAAGGAAACAATAAAAAAATTACAGAAATTTTCGCGCTGCAAAAACTGCATCGATGGTGAGCTTTTAAACGTTTTAGTGTTCAGCGAGCAAAGCACAGAATATTCCGAAACATACGGAGATGTAATCTGCGTATGTAACAATTGTCTGGAATTTGATAAAATCGAAGAATGCGTTCAGGACAGCCAGATATACACACTTATTAATGAATTAAGCGGAGCCAGCGATGACTTTGAATACGATCATATTGAAGAATATCTTTATCAGCATTTAGCATCCCATTCAGATTTAGATATTCATGCAATCGGTAAAGTAAAGTCAACTGTTGACTGGCAGGATAATGACGACGTTGAAACCCGCATTCTCTGGAAAAATAAATTCGTAGGGGATAGACTGCCAGATTCACTGGATCATGATTTTGGAGTTTATTACGACAACTAAAATTAGATTAACTAATAGTGCTTAAAGAAATAAACTATGCAAAAAGAAGATCTAACTGAGAATTTAAAAAGCTTAACTGATCAAAATTTTGTCATCAGCGAAGATGAAACCAAGTATTTAAATTCCTGGACAAATTTAGCAATGCAGATTTTGGAAGCGCAGCATTCGCTAGAATTCTCTAAAACATTCAACGAAAAATATCCTTTCGATAAATTTGAAGAATTTGTTCTGTCTCATGGAATGTTTAAAAATTCAATCCTCTCCTATGCAAAATGTTTTTCAAGTTCTGGTAGCGGAAAAGTATCTTTGGATCCCAAAGATGTTTTCAAAAATGAACCGAAATTAAAAGAAATTCATTTGGACTTAATGGATATGCGTAATGAATACATAGCACATAATGGCGATAGTGATTTTGAACTTGCAATAGTTTTTCAGAAAAAAGTCGAAGATGAAATTACTTTAAGCCAGACCATAACTTACAAGGAACCAGTGAGCGACTATGAAAAATTCTTTGGTCTTTTTGAACATTGTTCAAACTACATCGTTCAAAAAGTAAATAAAAAAGCAGACAAGATGGAAGAAAGATTAGATGTTAAAATAAAATTTAGCTAGCTGTAGACACTAAAAAACAAATTTTGCTTAAAAGTACAATGTTTTCTCTCCAGCCCCGATTGCAGCGGAAATCCTTTTGTGCCGGAGTTCGACACAAAAGATTGCAGCGTAAAGCGGGAGAGGCTGCCTAATGAAAAAACATAATAATCCTGATTAAAAGCAATGCTATTGTTCCTCTTAAGAAAAATATGAAGAATCAACCGGCAGAATCAGATTAAAAAAATAAAAACAGCATAAAAAAAAATGGGGCTTAAAAACCCCATTCTCTTCTTTTAAAAGTAAGTAAGACTGCTAAAAATTATTTCTTAGACTCCTCAATAGAAACCTTTCTAAACTCTTTCAACAGTTTTTCAATTTCCAGTGTTGATTTGCGGGCTCTTGCCCCTGCCGCTTTAACACCTTTTTCAATTAAAGATTCAGATTCTGTTTTGAATATTTCAAGTTCCGCGTTGATTTTTACTAGTAAATCGTTCATGATGTTTTATATTAAATTAAGACCGCAAAAATAGCTTTTTACTTCAGTTTATCAAACCACAAGCATAAAACTGCACAGATCAGTACTGACTGTTGTAAAAAACAATTTTTCTATACCTATAGCCTGTTAATTTCCTTAATAAAAAAGGAGGGCGGGCATCCGGTTTTGGCATGAAAAGTCTGCACGAATTTCTGGGTAGTGCTAAATCCCGCTTCATCAGCGAGCGCCTTATTTGAATATTTTCTTGTTTTTTTATCTTCCTTCAATAAAGTAATAATATGATCGATCTTAAGATCACTGATATAGGTTACAAACTTTTTACCTTTATGGTTCCTTATCACACTAGATAAATATTTCGGATTAGAATTTATAATTGCCGCAAGTTTGGTTGCATTTAGGTCTTTTAAAAGAAATTTTTTATCGCTTTCAAATTTATCGAGTTTGCGCAGTATCTGCGCTACTGTTTCTTTACTGATATCATCTATGACTTTTCCTCCGTTTCTGCTCTGCACTCGAGGCTGCAAAGAAGCCTTTTTATTCATTATTTCTTCAAATTTTAATTTGTAATTTTTTTTACTCCTGAAATGTGTTACGGCAAAATAGAGCAGTCCTGAAAACAGCACAATGGTAATACTGCTGAAAATAATATCATTGTGCTTTCTTTTATTAAATAAATACTCAATTTTGTTTTTATCGGCTATCAGCACTTTTGTATCATAGACTTTGTGTATTCTGCCCGAGAGATAAACATATCGGCTACTGAGCACACTGTCGGCTTTGAGTAGTTTTTTGATGTAAAAAAGTTCTTTACTGAGATCCTGCCGGCTTTTGTAATATTTTATAAGAAGTTCATAATTCTGCCTAAGATCCGGACGAATGTAATTTTTTCTTTTAAAAATCCTGTCTACTTTCATAAAGTAAGGGAGTGCCTTTTCTTGTTTGTGAAGATCCCAGTAACTTTTTCCGATGTAGAACCAGCCCACAGATTCATTTGCAAAATCTTTATTTTTAATTATTCCGGGAATTGATGCATTGATGTTTTTTAAGGCATCAGCATAGTTGTTTTTAAAATACTGATTGATTCCTTCCGAGTGCATAAAATACACTTTCATATCCTCATTGGAGAGTCTGCGGCCCTCCTGAATCCCTTTTTCGTTTATTTCAGAGCAGAGGCCGTAATTTCCCATCCTGTTATAACACAGGCCAAGGCAGTGTAATGAATTGAGGTACGCTCTGGCGTTATGTGCGTGGAAATACGCAATACACTGTTTAAATAAAGGAACAGCTTCATCATAAAACCCTAAGTAATACTTAATCTGGGCTATATTATACCTGACTTTATAAATTAGGTAATCATCTTTTGTTTTAGAAATAAAATTATCCGCTGTAAGATAATGGTCTAAAGCCTGCTTATATCTTTTAAAGGAGTAAAAGACAATTCCCTTTGAGAGATAAGCCGAACCGATCAGCACATCATTTCCAGACTTTCTGGCGGTATAGATCATACTGTCGGCATAAACCAGTTTTAATTTATCAGGGGCATAATGAAGGTAGTTTTTATATCCGTTTATGATTTCCTGCTCATTTTTTTCCCTTTTGGCTTTTCCCAGGAAATACGCAAGATAAACCGGCTGGCTGTTGCTGTCCTCAAATTCTTCAATCCGATCAAATAAATAATCGTAGGATTTACCCTGAAGCGTGTCAGGTGATTTCAGCGGGTTCCAGCCGGCAGCAACCTGCTGGGCCAGACACAAAAAAAGAAGTCCTAATTGTATTTTAAGCATAGGCTGATAATTAAAAAATGAAACAATATTTATCAAAAAAATGCTTTTCCTTAATACAATTTTCAGATCAGCAGATCATAAGTAAAGCATTCTGTAAAAAAGAGCTTCAAATATAACGTAATATATTGATAACAAAGGATTAACTTTTAAAAAACAGGGTGTTGATTTTCGGAAAATCCATAGTTGAAATTCCGAAAATCCACAGCTAAGAGGTTGCAGGGCTGAATTGATGATGATAGATTTGCGGTGAATTCAAAAGCAAGAAAAACGGCATCGTGCTGTTTTAAAGTTCTGCTTACCCGGGTGAAATGAACTGACTGAAAAGTCCTTCCATTTAACACACTTTAATCATGAAAACCTTTTTAATCAGCATGCTGGCGGTACTGGCCCTTTCATGCACCAACGACTATGCTCGTGAAGATTCAATTTCTACTTTCAAAAAAAAGGATGCCACTTCAAAAAAGTATACAGGGCTGAATCCTGAGAATATGGCCAATGCGTATGACATTGCTGGGAAAATTCACAATGACTTACTGGACGCCTATCTTTCGGGCAATTTTTCGGATAACACTATAAATGCTGTCAGCAATAAAATTGATTCTATTTCATTTCTGAACAGCGATCTTCAAAACCTGCCTTCTTATTATCCCGCCAATCTCCAGGAAATACAAGAAATGGTCGATTCCCCTGAAGTGCAGCTTGAGCAGATTATTGCAAATTCTTCGATGTCCACGACTTCAAAAAACTGTCTGTCAGATTTTATGTTCTCTGCCGCACTCTGGCAGAACAATGACTATGATGTCATTCATCAATCCATCATCTCTTTTGAGGCAGCTGTTACCAATAACCAGCAGTTTACAGCTGAAGAAAAACGAATAATCCTTACTTCATCAGCCATCACCCGATATTCTCTTTATTACACATCAGAACGCAAAGACAAAGACTGGGAAACCTCTGTGGGAAACAGGGTGGGTGCCGTTCAGGGAGCCTTAAGCAATTCTGCCACTGCAGTTACTAGATCACTACTCGCGGGGATTCTCAGCAGCAACACTACAGAATAAAAATCATGGACTGGATTTTACTTTTTGAAAAACAGATAGTATACAGTTATTACGTTTTTCTGATACTATTTAATTTGACAACGATATACCTCATCTTATCCATACTGTTTGATAATGATTTCATCTGTGTCTCTCTTGCAGAGACCCTTAAAATGGATTCCCTCAGGAAATTGATATATCTCTTATTTATAAATGGGATGTCAAATATGCTGTTTATCTGTGTTTCGCTGATCGCAAAACTATACAGTTAGAAAATAGGCCTTTAATCTTAAAAAAAAACACTTTGGAATTTAGAAAATCAAACTATAAAACTGAAGGGATTCAATTGTGCGTTTTTGAAAGTTTAACCTCCAAGCGCGCATTAAAGAATTTGATTCCGGAAGATCATTCTACTGTGCTGCTTGTAAATAAAGGCGCGGCGGCGATGAGCATCAACAGCAGAAAAGTACACTTATTCATTAACGAATCAGCAGTTATTCCTAAAAAAGCAAACTGCGAAATTCTGCTAATGAGCAGGGAATTATGCATTTCGATTGTATCTTTTACATCAGAATTTGCATTGGAAAACAGCATCAGATGGCCTCATATCGGATATTTTAATTTCTTCACTGCCCAGTATGCCTCTAAAATTTTCTTAAAGAAAAAGGAGATGAATAACCTGATGGTTTTACTGGAAATAGTGAACTCCAGGCTGTTAATGCCTGATTTAAGGTTTTTTAAAAAAGAGCTGATTCTGCTGAGTTTTAATCTGTTTCTCTATGAACTTGCCAGCCATTATTATAAAGCTACCTGGCATGAAAGGGTAAAATATTCCAGCACGGAAAAAACAGCAGTCCATTTTTTCAGATTACTGGAAATCCACTGCCGAACACAGCATAGTGTCAAGTTTTACGCGGATGCCCTGAATATATCCTCAGGGCATCTCACTAAAACAATCAAACAAATTACAGAGATAACGGCCAAGCAGTGCATTGAAAATGCATTAATTCTCGAAGCTAAGATTCTGCTTCAAAACAGTGATTTAACCATTCTTAAAATCTCTGAAGAACTAAAATTTGCAAACACTTCTTTCTTTAGTAATTTTTTTAAAAAGCATACTTCTTTATCTCCATCTGAATACCGAATAAGGCTGAACCAGTACTAAATAATTCCATTTGGGTTTGATATGTGTACAGACATTGATTTGGAGTATTTTCAATACAATATTGAAATAATATTTACTTAAAAATGAAGCAACATGAATCAAACCTATCTTTTAGAATGGCTGGACTCAGTAGTGACGCTGAATTTAAATCCGAAAAAAAGCGCCATAAGCAACCTTACTCCCCTTGAGTCTAAAGCCATAATCAATAAGGCTGCAGAGCAAACACAATTCATACAAACGCAGTTTACTATCCGCGTTTTTTCACTCAGTAAAAAAAAGCATATTAAGGTGCTGGTAAAAAATTATCATTCCGCACTGATCAGTCTTTGGGATCAGCTGATTGTTATCAATAAAAGCACCCATACAGAAAGAAAGGATCTCAAAGAAGTCACTACTGCCCTGCTTGCTGCTTTGGACGAACTCTTAAATTTTCTGGAGTCGAGATTTGCCCGCTTTATAAGTTTAGATTCCGAGATACCTGTTTCCTATCTTAGTATATCCTATAAGAAAATAAAACTCAGAATCGATAAACTCAGAACCAGTCTGCATTTTGACCCGGACGAAAAGATGCTTGCAGAGATTGTTTTTAATACGCTGTACTGCTTTGCTAATGCTAAAGAAAATAAAAAAGTCTCCCTTAGAGAAATACTCTACTATAAAGAGCTGCTTAAAGAACTTGAATCGCTGAAAATAAATAAAAGAGAAGACCTGATTCATACCGATTTAATGCAGACGCTTATTTATATGAATTTCAACAGCAAACTTTTTATCAACTTTTATACCCAGGCCATATCTATGAAAATCAGCCAATTTGAACAGGCATCCGACAGCATTGGATGGCTGCTGCTGTATGCTAAAGAGCTTAACCAAATTGCAGCTAACGCGACCGCGGCCCTTAATTGTGACCATCAAAATGTAAAGAAAGCACTGCTGGACTGGTTTAAACAGGAAATTAATTTTCTTGAAAAAAAGGAAAATCTTAAAGCTGTTGTTTGCTTTCCTTCTGAAAATAAAAAAGTTTCACAGCAAAATCAAGTCAGCAGAGAAGAAAAGATCCTATGCCGGTTATCTACCGACCAGACCGCACTGATACTTCGAGCCTGCCAGGAACTTGAAATTCTTGTTTCAAAATCAATGAACCATGTTTTTAAAACCATTGTGCCGTTTCTATCAACACCATTTAAAAAGAACCTCTCCTTTGATTCGATGCGCAGTAAAGCTTATGTCGCAGAGGAAAGGGATAAGGAGATCGCTGTGGAAACCCTGCAGCGGATCATTAAACAAATACGGGAATATTAATAACCACAAAGAGCAGAAAACTTGAAGTCTTCTGCTCTTTATATTTTACTGCGCATTTCAAATTACAACTCCCAGCAGCATATTCAAACCAGCATTATACCCCGTATCGGGTAATTATAAGTCTTCCATTTTTCTAGCAATAAATCAAACACTGAAAAATTTTGTATTTTTTTAAATTATTTTTTCCAGATTTTACTGGAGGTCCAGTGAAGTCCAGACGGGGTACAGCGAAAAGCTGGACTTGTAGCGAGGTGATTCCTATTGTTCCTTTGACTCGTTAATAAATCATAACCCCATTAAGTGGTCATGATTTTTACAGGGAGATAAATGTTGAACGATAAAATGAAAAACTATGTTTACGAATATTCCATGGAGCAGTTATCTGACTGTCATAGGCATACTGGTCATAATCTGGTATCTGGTTATACTACTTAAATTTTACAATACCGATTTAAAGAAAATGGTATCAGGGGAAAAGAAACTTAAAATTCCCTCTTTTAAAAACAACAGCCAAAATTCAAAAGAGCCAAAATCTATCTCAGCTTCTTTTTCGGAATCATTCGATACCCTTGATGATGCTGAAGCGCTTGCTTCAAGAATTACACAAGCTGCCCAGGAAAGTGCTGAAAAAAAATTATCAAAAGAGCAGTTTCAAAACTACCTGTCGATGGTGCTCGAAGAGTATCCCTATGTAAAGATCTCTTCCCTGCGTGAAAGTATCAATAAACTTATAGTCTCGGAATCTAAAAAACACCCGACTCTGCTTTTAACCTTAAGCGAGGCTGACAATCTTTGGGAAGGAACTGCTTTTTAAAATTCAGCGGAGGAATTATCCCTGTTCTCTCTGGTGCGGTATGGCTTTATGTGACAAGAAAATAGAGCTGTAACGGCGGTGTTCCTCTGCTTTTTATAATAATCAAAACTTTAAAATGATGTATGATGAGAAAATGTAAAAGAAATTTAAAGCGTATTTGGAAAAAGAATAAGGTGCTTGCCACTTCATTTTTTATGTTATTATTAATTAATGGAACAGGCTACGCACAGGACGGTGTTGCCGGGATTAATGAGGCAAACCAGAAAGTCAGAAGCTATTTTGATGCGGGTACAGAACTGATGTATGCCGTGGGTGCCATACTGGGTCTTATCGGCGCAGTAAAAGTCTACCAGAAATGGAATGCCGGGGATCCTGATACGGGAAAAGTGGCGGCAGCATGGTTCGGTAGCTGTGTTTTTCTGGTTGTTGTGGCAACGGTAATTAAATCCTTTTTCGGGGTTTAAAGGCAAAGAGGCAATGGGCAGCAGTGTTTACCAGATCAACAAGGGAATCAACCAAAGCATAGAATTCAAGGGATTAAAAGCGCAGTACATCTGGTATTTAGGAGGCGGGGTTGTCGCCCTTATGATCCTTTTTGCCATTATGTACATTATCGGTCTGCCTTCCCTCCTATGTGTTGGTTTGATAGGAACAGCAGGAGCCTTTCTTGTGCTGAAGATTTATAGAATGAGTAATAAGTATGGAGAGTACGGCATGATGAAGGCACTAGCGAAAAAACAGATTCCAAAATGTATTAAAGTGTACAGCAGGTCTGTTTTCATTAAGATATAGTTATAGAACGTTTGAAATAAAAATGAAGGAGAAATGGAGAAAAGGATCGAAAACGTACTGCCTGTTATGGCAGTGGAACACGACTGTATTGTATCCAAACAGGGTGATGTTACGGTAGTATACAAGGCAGAACTGCCTGAGATTTTTACTTTGTCGGATCAAGAATATGAAGCATTCCACCAGTCGTGGATCAAAGCTGTCAAGATACTTCCAAAATTCTGTGTGTTTCATAAGCAGGACTGGTTTTTAGAAAACAATTACAAGGCCGATTTTACAAGTGACGACAGCAGTTTTCTGACACGAAGCAGCGAGCAGTTTTTCAATGAAAGACCTTTTCTGGATCATTCCTGCTATATCATGCTGACCAAGAAACCCAACGGCAGAAAAAGTTCAAGCTCCCTTTTTTCAAATCTTTTGAGAAGTTCCATCGTCCCACAAGAAACTTTAAATACGCAGCTACTACAGGATTTTATTGACTGCACGGGACAGTTTAAAAGAATTATGGAGGACAGCGGTTTTGTAAAACTCACCCGTCTGAAAAATAACGAACTCAAAAGCGACAGCAGAAAAAAAGGACTTATTGAGCAGTACTGTTTTCTTTCTGAGAGGGAAGATTCCTTTGTCTTTAATGACATTAAATTTGATCAGGGCCTCGAGGTGGGTGATAAACACTGCCAGCTTTTTACCCTGGGCGACGCCGCTGATCTTCCGGCGCTGTGCGGTTCAAGGATTAATTTTGACCGGTATTCCACTGATAAAACCAAGTTCAGTATTGGTTTTGCATCCACCCTTGGGCAGCTTTTATCCTGCAACCATATCTATAATCAGTATTTATTTATTGAAGATGCGCAGAAAACCATCCAGAAACTGGAAAGCAAAAGATTACGCCTGCAGTCTTTATCGGCGTACAGCAGGGAGAATATGATTGCCCGGGATGCCACTAATGATTTTCTCAATGAGGCGGTTTCCCAGCAGCGGCTGTCGGTTAAAGCCCATTTTAATGTGCTGGCGTGGAGCACCGATACCCAAGAGGGGAAGGAAATTAAGAACAAAGTATCCTCAGCACTGGCCCAGATGGATGCAGCAGCTAAACACGAAACTGTTGGAGCTCCTCAGATTTACTGGGCGGGAATGCCGGGAAATGAAGCCGACTTTCCCATGAATGACACCTTTGATACGTTCACCGAGCAGGCCGTTTGTTTTCTAAATATGGAAACAGGTTACAGATCTTCATTGAGCCCTACAGGCATCAGACTTGGAGACCGCCTAACGGGAAAACCTGTCCATGTCGACATTAGTGATGAACCTGTGAAAATGGGAATCTGCACCAACCGTAACAAATTTATTCTGGGTCCTTCGGGGAGCGGTAAATCTTTTTTTACCAATCATATGGTCCGAAGCTATTATGAGCAAGGGACCCATATTGTACTGGTAGATGTAGGCCACAGTTATAAAGGGCTCTGCGATATGGTAAAAGGGTATTATTTCACGTATGATGAAAAGAACCCGATCCGTTTTAATCCCTTTTATATCTCGGAAGGCGATACTCTGGATACTGAGAAAAAAGAAAGCATCAAAACACTGCTGCTGGCGCTGTGGAAAAAAGACGACGAAACTTTTAACCGGAGCGAGTATGTAGCTTTATCAAATGCACTTCAGCTGTATTATGAAAAGCTGGAGATCAATTCCAATCTCTTTCCATGCTTTAACAGCTTCTACGAGTTTTTGAAAGATGATTTTGTTTCCATTTTGGAAGGTGACAAGGTGAAAGAAAAAGACTTTGATATTAATAATTTTCTCTACGTGCTGCGCCCGTACTATCAGGGAGGCGAGTTTGATTACCTTTTGAATGCCACAGAGAATCTTAATCTTTTAAAAGAGCGGTTTATTGTCTTTGAGCTTGACAATATCAAAGACCACCCTATTTTATTTCCTGTGGTCACGATCATTATAATGGAAGTTTTTATCAGTAAAATGAGAAAACTCAAAGGCATCCGCAAGATGATCCTGATTGAAGAAGCCTGGAAAGCCATAGCCAAGGAAGGAATGGCGGAATATTTACGGTATTTATTTAAGACTGTTCGTAAATTCTTCGGGGAGGCCGTCGTAGTCACCCAGGAAGTAGAAGATATTATTTCTTCTCCTGTGGTCAAGCAGGCCATTATCAATAACAGCGACTGCAAGATCTTGCTGGACCAGAGCAAATACCAGAATAAATTTGATCAGATACAGGAACTGCTGGGGCTCACGGAAAAAGAAAAAGCGCTCGTGCTGTCGGTCAATAAGGCAAACGATCCTGACAAGAAATACAAGGAAGTCTTTATTTCTCTGGGAGGAATGTCATCAAAAGTATACAGAACCGAGGTTTCTTTAAACGAATATCTGGCTTACACCACCGAGGAAAGCGAGAAAGTGAAAATGAATGCTTATGCAGCAAAGTTCGGGGGCGACATCGAAAAAGGCATTGCAGCACTGGCTGAGGACATGAGAAACGGAATTTAAATGAAAATGAACAATGAAAAAGAAACTAATTACCTGCCTGATTTTGCTGCTGCTTATCAGCACTCCGGCAAGACCTGCTGAAAAGACCGCGGCACTGCCGATATTGGAAATCGTAAAAGCAGTCACAAAAAAGGTCATCAAAGCCATTGACCTGAGGATCCAAAAACTGCAGAACAAAACCATCTGGCTTCAGAATGCCCAGAAACAGGTTGAAAATGTGCTCTCCAAACTAAAGTTGGATGAAATCTCGGACTGGACACAGAAACAGAAAGACCTCTATAAAGGGTACTACGAAGAACTGGGAAAAGTAAAATCTATTATTACGCATTACCAGAGGATAAAAGATATTACCAAAAAACAGACAAAACTTGTGCAGGAATACGAAAGGGCGTGGAACCTGCTCAGACAGGATACCCATTTTAAGGACAGCGAGATCCAGTATATGGAGCGTGTTTACACAGGTATTCTGGAAGAAAGTATCAAGAACATTGAACAGATCTTTTTAATACTGGATTCCTTTACCACACAGATGAGTGATCTCAAAAGACTTGAAATCATCAATACCGCAGCTGACCAGATTGATGCCAGCTATGATGACCTTAAGATGTTTAATCAGCAGAATATACTGCTCAGCCTTCAGAGGGCCAAAACTGAAGCAGATGCAGCCCGCGTGAAACAATTTTACGGAATTCCGTAATGCAAAGAAAAATATCATGAAAAAAGTGGTTTTATTATTATCAGCGATAATGGTTTTACAGCAGGGGATTCATGGACAGGCAAAGCAGCGAAAGGAACTCCTGCTGCAGATTGCAGCGCTTCAGGTCTACATTGATTATGCCAAGAAGGGCTATTCAGCCGTATCCAAAGGACTCAATTTTATCGGGGATGCGAAGAGGGGAGAATTGAATCTTCATGGTGATTATTTTACCTCGCTTTTGAAAATTAATCCCAGAGTCAGGAATTATTATAAAGCAGCCGAGATTGTTTCGATGCAGATTAAAATAATGAACCTCTATAAAAAGACCTGTGCCGATCTTAAGACAGGTGACCTGTTTCACGGCAGTGAACTGGATTATATAGAACGTTCCTTTGAAAGGCTGCTTCAGAACTGTAGCGATACGCTTGACCAGCTTTTGGTAATTATGACTGATTTAAAGCTGGAACTTAAGGATGATCATAGAATTCAGAGGATTGATGAACTGCATAAAACCATGCTAGAGGATTACAATTTCTGCATTTCTTTCAGCCGTGATGCCAAACTGCTTGCACTGTCAAAGGCGGCAGATCAAAAAGACGCTAAGGATATGGATACACTTTACGGATTATAAACTTAAAAATAATGAAAAAGATATTGATTTTAGGACTGCTTATCTGCCTGTCTATGATACCAGGCAAAGTTCGCGCCCAGTCAGCAGAAATACAACAGCTGATCCTGAACATTGAAAAACTCTCCCAGTTTAAAAAGATCCTCAGTGATATGAAAAAGGGCTATGAACTGCTCTCGGGAGGTTATAAAACAGTGAAGGATATGTCTCAGGGCAACTTCAGCCTGCATAAAACTTTTTTAGACGCCCTTATGCAGGTAAGCCCGGCGGTAAAGAATTACAAAAGAGTGGGTGAAATTATAAATTTTCAAATACTGCTGATAAAGGAAAGCAGAAACGGACTGAACCGGTTTGCGCGAAGCGGCAGCTTCAGCGCGCAGGAAATTGGATATTTTGAAAGGGTTTACGGGAATCTGCTCAGCCAGAGCCTACGGAATCTTGATGAACTCACTATGACCGTTACTGCTGATAAACTCAGGATGTCCGATGATGAAAGACTACAATCGGTGGATATGATCTATCTACAGATGCAGGATAAGCTGCTTTTTCTTCGAAATTTTAATGCTTCTTCAAATATCCTGGCACTGCAGCGGGCAAAAGAGAAAAATGATGTTTATGCTTCCAAAGAGCTGCAGGAACTTAAAAACTAAAGAGATGAAACTGCCAATAAAAAACAAAATTGTTCTCTCAGCTATGCTGCTTCCTTTTTTAAGTCGAGCACAGGGGCTGGGCGATAACATGCAAAGCCTGCACTTGGTGCTGGACCAGCTTTATGATGAGATGATGCCTCTGTGTGGCAATCTGCTGGCTGTCGGACAGGGAATTGCAGGATTTGGGACCCTCTGGTACGTCGCTTCGCGTGTCTGGAGACATATTGCAGCAGCGGAGCCAATTGATTTTTATCCGCTGTTCCGCCCTTTTGTAATTGGGTTCTGCATTATGATTTTCCCTTCGGTGCTGGCCCTTATCAACGGAGTTATGAAACCCACTGTTACCGCAACAGCTGCTATGGTAACAGGATCCAATAATGCTGTTGCCGTTCTTTTAAAAGAAAAAGAAAAGACAGTTCAGCAGACCGATCCCTGGAAAATGTATGTAGGCGCGACAGGGACCGGAGACCGCGATAAATGGTACAAGTACACCCATGACGGTGCGGTCCCATCTGATGAAAGCATGCTGGCGGGCATAGGCAATGATGTGAAATTTGCCATGGAAAAAGCGTCCTATAGTTTTAGGAATTCCATCAAGGAATGGATGAGCGAGGTGCTTAGGATTTTATTTGAATCGGCGGCCCTCTGCATTGATACACTCAGGACCTTTCAACTTGTGGTGCTCTCCATTCTCGGCCCGCTTGTTTTCGGCATTGCCGTTTTTGACGGGTTCCAGCATACACTGACGGTCTGGCTGGCCAGATACATAAATATATACCTGTGGCTTCCTGTGGCTAATATTTTTGGAAGCATAATCGGAAAGATACAGGAACTGATGCTCAAGCTGGATTTGTCCCAGGTGCAGTCCACCGGGGACACCTTTTTCAGTAGTACTGACATTGCTTATTTGATATTTATGATTATCGGCATTATAGGCTACTTCACTGTGCCTTCAGTGGCTAACTACATCGTGCATGCAGGCGGCGGCGGGGCCCTGAGCCAGAAAGCCACTACCCTACTTAGCACCTCAGCGGTCTCTGTGGTTTCCAAAACATCACAGGGAACTGCAATGGTTATGGATTCCATGGGGAATGCAGCAGGAAGAATGTCACAGAGTATGTCGGCATCGGGCGCTTCGGCTCCCTATTTTGAAGAGAAAGGAAATTACATGAGCAACAGGCTTAAAGGGAATTCAAAATAAACGTAAAAGATCATCCCATGTTCAGCAAAATGAAAAATATAGATACCGCATTTAAATACGTGAGAGGCTTTACAATGCTGGTTATTGCGGGCTGCGTTGTGATATGCTGTTTTACGCTTCACAAAAGTTTTCAGACCGTCGCTAAAATGCAGGACAAGGTATATATCCTTGCCGCCGGAAAAGCGCTGGAGGTATATGCTTCTGAGAGAAAGGATAACCTGCCTGTGGAAGCCAGGGATCACGTCAAGACTTTTCATAAGTTTTTCTTCACCCTTGATCCTGATGACAAAGTAATTAAAACCAATATTACCAAGGCCCTTTATCTGGCTGATGAAAGCGCCAAGCGGATTTATGACGACCTGAAAGAAAATGGCTTTTACTCGGGAATAATTTCAGGGAATATCAGCCAGACCATTCAGATAGATAGTATTGCTGTTGATATCAAAGACTATCCCTACCGATTTAAATGTTTTGCCAGACAGAACATTATCAGAACCACGAGCATTTTGAAAAGAAACCTGATTACGGAAGGGAGCCTTCGCAATGTATCGAGAAGTGACAACAATCCTCATGGTTTTTTAATTGAACGCTTCAATACTATTGAGAATACCGATTTAGCGGTTGAAAACAGAAAATAAATCTTATGAAATCACTGTTTAGAAAAAAGGAAATTCCATTTGTTTATAATAAATATTACACTGCCGCCCAGCACAAATGGACTGAGAAAATGAGCAGACTGACACAAGGGCTTTCCAGAAGAAAACTCCTTTTGCTACTGGTGTTGTTTACTGCTTTAACAACCGGTTATTTTCTCTATAACATTTACAATTCGTTCACAGATAGCTGCCCTGCATCACTTACAAAGGCAGATGCGGCTACAAAAATTAAGAAAATCCAATAAAAAACAAGAACATGGAAACAAAAACAATATCTCTTAGAGCATCTAAAAAACGCCAGATGCTGCTGGTAATGCCGGTCACTACGCTTCCTTTTATAACCCTGCTGTTTTATATTTTGGGAGGAGGCACAATGGAAGAAGCAGAAGCTGAAAGTAAAATCAAAAAAGGATTCAACTTTACTCTTCCAATTCCAAAATTCAAAGAAGATTCTTCTCTGGATAAAATGAGTTACTACGATCAGGCAGCTGTCGATTCTGTAAAACTGCAAGAGCAGATTAAAAAAGACCCCAATTACTCCAATCAAAAAATTCTGGAAGAATCTTTGAATGATTTTACAAAATCAGATTTTAGTACGCAGGGCTTTTCAAAAAACAGAACAGGTCTGAATTCAAAACCTCTTCAGGACAGAAATGAGCAGAAAATCTATGAAAAACTCCAGGCGCTTCAAAAAGCGGTCAACCAGCAGACAGTGCTGGATAAGCACGTCTATGATATGCGCGAGTTTGAAAACTACGGGTCATCAAAAGGTGTAACCGATGAAATGCAGCACCTTGAAAAGATGATGTCGGCGATGGGAGAATCCACACAGCCTGATGCTGAACTCGCTCAGCTTGGCGGCATGCTGGAAAACATACTCGATATCCAGCATCCTTCAAGGGTTCAGGAACGTTTAAAACAATCATCCGAGAGTAAAAAGGGAAAAACATATGCAGTAAACCATAAAAAAGCAGAAAATAATTTTTCCTCTCTGGAGCAGGGTCCGGTTGCTACAGCTGTAAAACCAAACTCTTTTTATACCATTGAGGAGGATCTAGATTCACAGCAGCAGAATTCAATTGAGGCCGTCATTCACGAAACCCAGACTATTGTAAACGGATCAATCGTTAAGTTTCGCCTGAATAATGATGTGACACTCCAGGGAAACGTTATTCCAAAAAACACTTTTTTATACGGCACTGCGGCTTTAAAAGGGGAAAGACTTGAGGTCAAAATCGACAACATTCAATACCGCAGCTCGATTTTCCCCATTCAATTATCAGTTTATGACATTGACGGCATTGAGGGAATTTATGTCCCGGGAACTATTGACAGAGATTCAGCCAAGGCTTCTGCAGACCGCTCCATCCAGACTCTGGGACTTACCGGCATCACGGATTCCTTTGGAGCACAGGCGGCAGGGATGGGAATTGAAGCGGCCAAAAGCCTGATGAGCAAAAAGGTAAAACTCATAAAAGTTCAGGTTAAAGCTGGATATCAGGTACTGCTCTACGATGAGAAACAAAAGAATTTCAACCAATAAAAAGAAATAAATATGAAAAACTATAAATGGCTGGTTACGGCCTGCATACTTCTGAGCTGTTTATCAGGATATGCACAGTTCATTACTAAGAATGCAGGTTATAATGAAGATAAGTATAAAAACCTGCAGATCGGCTACTCTAAAACCACAAGCATCGTTTTTCCCTATGCCGTAAAAAGTGCAGACAAGGGAAGTGCGGATATTTTAATTCAGAAAGCCAGAGGAGCTGAAAACATCCTTCTTCTAAAAGCGGCAAAACAAAATTTCCCGCAGACCAATCTAACGGTTGTTACAGCCGACAGCCGGCTTTATGTATTTATTTTAAATTAT
Source organism: Flavobacterium sp. 140616W15 (assembly GCF_003668995.1). Taxonomy (NCBI): domain Bacteria; kingdom Pseudomonadati; phylum Bacteroidota; class Flavobacteriia; order Flavobacteriales; family Flavobacteriaceae; genus Flavobacterium; species Flavobacterium sp. 140616W15. The sequence goes on along the minus strand of NZ_CP033068.1, from coordinate 1,098,401 downwards.
GATGACGCCTGTCCGCATTTAAATATAAAGGCTGATCATACCGCTGTTGTAAATGACGATATCCTGTTTTCGCTGGATAATGAAAACCAGAAGAAAATTGAGCAGAATGCCAGGCTTGCCTTATCTAAAAATAAAAAAATAAGCGGGCTTAAAAGGGAGAAATATGAAATGAAGATTATGGTTAATGGCATTTTCATCCATCAGGATGTGCTATACCTGAGAATAGCCCTAGGTAATGCCTCAAAGATTAATTACGATATTGACCAGCTGCGATTTTTTATACGAGACCAGAAAAAGTCAAAACGCACCGCTTCCCAGGAAATCGAGATACTGCCTCTTTATTCCACCTACAGCTCGTCTGTTATTGCGGATAAATCCGAAGTCAGCATGGTATATGCTTTTTCAAAGTTTACTATCCCGGAGAAAAAATACCTCACTATTCAGCTTATGGAGAAAAACGGCGGCAGGCACATAGCAACAAATATAAAGAATAGCCATTTAACACATCTGGATATTCTTAACGGTTTTTAAATCAGTAATAACTTTAAAATAATTGTACCATGAATCAGAAAAATATAGAGTACCTGAAAGATCAGTTGAAATATACCGGTTTTGGAGAAACGTTCGATACTGAACTGAGAGAGCGTATGGCCAAAGGAGAAAAAGAATTTAAAATCACTCATAATGGTGTCTATAATAAAGATACAATGTCGGTTGATCTAAACTTTAAGAAATCAGACCAGACCGACATGTATTTTTTTAATTCCTATCATGTGAATTTAAAAAAAGAGGATTCAAAGGAAGCACTTGGGCAGACTTTTTATATCAATAATGACGGTACGAGTATCACACTCAAGGAAGCTTATAATTTAATGCAGGGACGTTCGGTGAACAAAGACCTGAAAACTAAAGAAGGCGAAGCGTACAACGCCTGGATCAAAATCGACTTTAAGCAAACCGAAAATTCGGGCAGCTTCAAATTAAATCAGTACCACCAGAATTATGGCTATGATCTTCAGGCCAGTCTTGAAAAACATTCCATTAAAGAGCTTCAAACTCCCAAATACAAAGAAGACCTTATAAATTCTCTTAAAAAAGGAAATCTGCAGTCGGTAACTTTTACGGTGGGCGGTACGGAAACAAAAATGTATGTTGAAGCTAATCCGCAGTTTAAAACAGTAAATGTTTATGATTGCAGTTTCCAGAGAATTAACCAACGTGAAAGTAAAGACCAGAAGCAGGCCGAAGGAGAAAAAACATCGGAAAAGCAATCTGCCACAAAACAATCTCAAACTACTGAAGACAGCACCGAAACCCCTGCCGCAAACAAAAAAAAAAGAAAACAATCTAACTCAGTTTAGAAATTCTGGAGAATTAAACCTTAAGTCATGAATGAGCAGTTTCCCATAAACAGAGTAGAAATAGAATTCAGACAGTGGAAAGCCAGAGAAGAACGCTTCAGTACCTTGTTTTCAATTACACCGGCTGATAATAAATCTTTACTTGCAGAGAAACTGCGCCAGTTTGAAAGAATCAGGGCTAAATACAAATCTTCAAAAAATATAGAAGAGCAGCATTCCCTTCGAATTCTTAAAATGGAAAGCAACAGAATGTCAAAGCAGCTGTATCCGGGTTTAATTTCCCGCTTTTTCAGAAAAATAATTACTGCTTCACAAAATCAGGTTTCCATTCGCAGTGATGTTAAAAAAGCAGAAAAAAATTTCAATTCGCTGCAGGAGCAGATGCAGCGAATTGGATTTCCTGACCTCTCAGAGAAATTAAAAATGCTTATTGAAAAAGCGCAAGAAAACTTTAGTCTATCTCTATCCTATTACATTAATGAAACAGAAAAAATTAATCACAACCTTACGTTTTCTAAAAATGCTGAAGGATATTTTGAGCTTGAAGGATACAAAAGCAGCCTGTATAATAATATTATTTCAGAAGAAAACAGACAGTATTATTTTAAAAATGAGCAGGGATACAATTTCAAACTGCATGGGGTCCATAATTTATTATCCGGCCGCTCGGTATATCATAATGAATCATGGTTCCAGATAGACTTTAACGATAAAGATGCCGCAGGAAATAATCATCTGAAAGAATTTCGAAATGGATATGGTTACGATTTAGAAAAGACATTAAAAGCTGTTCCTTTAAAAGCTGCCTCAAATAAATTTGAATTTGAGAAACTAAAAAATACTTTAAAGCAAGGTGACAGGATATCAGCAGTATTGATTAAAAATGGAAAAGAACAGCTATTCCATATTGAGGCTGATCCTCATTTTAAATCTTTAACAATCTACGATCAGCATTTACGTAAAGTAGATATAACTTCATTACGAACAGAGCTGCAAAAAAATCATGAACAAAATCAGAATCTTAAATTACCCAAACAAAATCAGTCGAGAAGAACCGGAATAAAAATCTAAATAACAAGAGTAATGGACCAGCTAAATCCTTTAACGCAATTCTTCAAAGCAATAGAAAAAGATCAACGTATCAGCATTACGCATATTGGAATTTTTGCGGCATTACTACAATTCAGAACTGCCGCAGGCTATGTTAATCCTATTAAAGCCTATAGGCATGAAATTATGAAGATTGCTAAAATAAGCGGCCCTGTTACCTACCATAGATGTATCAGAGACCTGAATGATTACGGTTATATAAATTATCTTCCAAAGAGAAATAGAAATCAGAAGAGCATAATTTATTTCACCGTTTAAGAGTTCACTAAAATTCTCAGTAAAAGATAGCAAAGCTGTTTTTATGAGGAACTTGAGTTTTTTATCTTATACAACAGAGACGAGCTTCATTAAAACTAATGCTAATACAAAACCAATTCCAAACCACAATAATCTTGCAACTCGATTATGTCTAATTATTTCTTCTCTGTCAAAATCTGTCATAACTTTTTTATTTTTTTTATTTATAAAATATAGGAAAATATCTGTACAAATATTAATAAAGAAGTCGAATCATGAAATTTATTGTAAGAATTAATTCATTCTAAGAGTAGCTTTAAAAAAATATCTAGAATTTTTTGTGGCTCTTACGGAAACCCGTAATCAGGTGAGGATATTTTTTACTTACCTTTGCAATCTCAATCCTAAGAAAATATGTTAATATTTTTTTAGGATTGGCGAAATTGGTAGACGCGATCGTCTTGAAAACGATTATCGAAAGATGTGTGGGTTCGAATCCCATATCCAGCACATAATACCTAAGGGGGCCTTAATCGGCCCTCTTTTCATTTAATTTAAACCAACAGAGGTGAGTCTTAACAAATACCTATTTCTGATGAAAACCCGTTAGCGCAGATTTGCAATCTGTGCCCATATTGACGATACAGTGAAACTTATTGAAAAAAACAGGGGATTGCGCATCAATATCCGCGATACATCATTATCAAAAAACGAGCAGTCAGCCAACAAGTTTCTGGAAGAAGGAAAGACAATAGGATGCTTTTATATTGAAAGCCAGGCTATGCATGGACTGCTTCGACGTTTGACTGCTGGGGTTCCATTGATGGGAATTTCTTATCTATGGCTAAGGTACTAATATTAGGCCGGAATCTCAAAATCTTCGGAACACCGAAATTACATCGCGTATTGAAAAAAACCTGCGAGCATAATAATTCAAATACTATTTATAGCAGAAAAAGTCTGAATTTAAATCTCCTTCACAAATACGGCAATCAAAGCAATCTTCTTACTTCTAATGCCAATAAGTAATCATTTAACAAAACCTGAAAGTCCCCTGCCAGTGCAATATCCTTTAAATAGACACCGAGTGTTTTATAACAATGATCTTCCAGAATTGAAATATCTGTGAGTACTAATTGATATTTTCTGCTCAAATGAATAAAATCATCACTATTAAAAAAGTGATAATTAATTGTATTGCTTAATACATAATTCCAGTTTGTATCTTTAAACTCATTATTAAACCTGTCATTGTATTTATGCTGCAAATTATAACTATCTTTTACTATTTTCTGGGGCAGTTTGCCAGTTCTGGCTCGTAATCGGGTTAATAGAAATGCGAATTTTTCATTCAGTAGGCGATCCTTTATCAACATAGTATTGTAATTTTCCTGACATATTTCAATGGCGAGCTGATATTCTCCATTATATTCATGATTTTGAGCTTTTAAAAAACAAAGCTGATAGTACGTCATTACAAAATTTTGACTGCTATTTCGTAAGTCATCTTTCACTTTGATAAATCGCTCTATTAAATCGTTCGATTGTGAAATCTTGTTTAACCGCTGTTTTAATAAAACATCATAAATTAAGAAATCGGGATCAATTATTTGCATATCATAATCTCGACTACTTATTTCTTGATCAAGCTTTTTCAAAAAGTCCAAGTTTGAATTTAATCCTTCCTTCATTTGAGGAATAAAATAATTTGACCAATTATAATCTTTTGAGTTATTTACTATATTGGTTTCTGCTTGCGAGCCCAAAAGAGTTCGAAGGTACAATTTCGAAGCATCTGGCAATTCAACCAAAGCAGATTCTAATTTTGTGCGTAGTCGCAGATAATCTGGTTTTGTAAGTCTTTCAATATCTTCTTCCTCTTTTAAAATATGAAAATAGAATTCCGCTTCGTATTTCTCACCCTCTTCTTTCATACGATCATAATACGCTATGGCGTTACGAATTATATGTTGTGATGCCGTTGGATAGCTTGATTTGACAGTATCTTCACATGCCATACGTAAATCCTGACGAAAAATAATTTCATCAGCCTCAGAAGATCTGGAAATAAGGGCAACTTCTTTTTTGAGTTCATCAAATAATTCAGTGGCTCTCTCTATGGAAATATTACCCAAACGACATGGCGGTGCCAAAACATGTTTTATCACATCGAGAGTGATTCTTCTAACGAGTAATCCGGGAACTGCCATTTCGCGTACTTCCGGATCATGAATATGTTCCAAAATACGATTTACAAGGTATTTCTCCTTCTTCTCTGTTATTTTACTTAAGTTCTCCAGTGCTGAGGGATCTTTTTCAACTAAATCAGCAGCAAGTGAAAGCAGCAATGGATTTCCTCCAAAATCATTAAAAATTTTAATTCTATCGGCTTTATTTGTAATCTTATACTTCTCCAGTAATGACAAAGCTGAATCCTCATCAAATTCTGCCAAAACAATTTTATCAAATTTAAAATCTGCCAAACTTTCATCAATTTCAGATCTGCCCACAAATACTATTCGAATGCGGGGCAGTTTTTCAGAAATTTCCCGTATGAAACTAAAAAAATTAGAGAGTTCTGTTCGGGATGCCTTATACTGAATTTCCTCAAAAGAATCAAACACCACCAAGATCGGGTCTTTGATTTGATTTAATACAAGCTCATATTGGTACAATAAATTATCTATAGAATTATATATATTTCCTCTATGGGATTGTGTTGAATGATTCGCTTCATATTCAAAAGATGTTTTACTTGAAATCTCCCTGGCAACTTTTGAAAAAATATCTTTATTTTTAGGAAATTGAAATGACAATTGACGAATTGCCTCGAGCAATAAACCCATCGGCTCTACAAGTGAAAATCCTGGCACATCAAAATCGATATAAACAAAAGGCAGTTTCCCCACTTTTCTCAACTCATTATTATCTATAATTATTTTTGATATTAATGATGACTTGCCGATTCCTCCGATTCCCTGAATTAAAATGGGCAATTTATCATGCCAGTTAATGGCATTTCTAACAAATCCCAAGGTTTTATTAACCAGACCTTGTTTTGGGAGCCAATCTATATAGTCATTTATAGCTGCAAGTTCCTTTTTTCTTCCTGCAAAATTTTTGGTAATTTCTCTAAAAGGAACAAAATAATTCCTCCTTAAAAGGTCATTTTTGAGCACTTCCAAATCTAGTTTATCAGGGAAGAGGTCAGCTAATTTTAAAAGATAATATATTTCATCATCCCTAAAATTATCGTATTGAATTTTTTTACTATTCAAAAGTAAAATTAGCAATCGGGCATAATCTCCCCCAATATTATATTTTTCTATCTCCTTTTGTATGTTTCCAATACCTATTGTTTCGGTGAGAATTTTAGCTCTGATTGGGTCCTTTAAAAAATACCTGCCATCCTTTTTTAAACAGGATTCAATTTTCAATAATTCGAGATCATCTTTGTTGCAATTCGGAAAATCGGATTCAATACTAAACTCAAACAATAAAGAGGCTCTGATAAAAACTTCCTTATTGAAGTCTTTGGCTTCTTTTTGTTCAAGGTTGCTGAACAACTTATCAAAATTAAATGCTGACTGCTGCATATCTTTCAAAATTTAATTGTTTAATTGCATTAAATGATCTGAAATCATATAGCCAACACTGGCAAGATTGATATTGTTTTCATCTGGAATTAGGCGACTAATCATTCCGTTAACATATTCCGTCTTAGTTATAGAACTATCTCCTAAGGCCAGTATTTTTGGCTGATAATAATCAAAAATCCCGTCTAGACATACTTCCACATTTACCCTGTCAATAGTTTCAATGTGGTAAACCGAGCAATGCATTCTCAAACTCGACTCCCAATTTGGTAACTTTTCATAGTCCATCCCGGCAATTAGAAAAATCACTTTGGGAAAATCCTGGCGGAACACATCTGCAAGTTTTAAAATAAATTTAGCGATGTCCGGAGTGGCTTGCAGGTGATGAAAATCGTGAATAAATATCAATGGAATTGTATCATTTGCAAGCAATTTTTCTTTTAATTTAATACCAAATCTAGTAAACTTAAATTGATCTAGTTCATCAGTGTCCAGATTTAAATCGAGTCCCAATTCTATACCAAGCAATTTGGCCAGACTGACTCCTTTAAATGGTTCAGGTCCATTTAAATCAACAGCAGCATTAATTCGCACTACTGAAAACAAACTGTTGAGAGTACTCAAATGGATCAAATAATTCTCCAGATAAGACATCCCTGATTTTGATGGCCCATTAATGAAAATCATTTTGGCTCCATTTCCATGAATCTGCCTCTTCAGAAATTCCCTGAATTGGATACGATCTATAAAGGGATAACATTTATTATTTAAAAGATGATCGGCTGAGGTTGCTACAACTTGACCTGATACAGTAGGAAAGCCCATTAGTGTTTGGGTTAATCCCAGAGTCGCGTATCTTATTCTATCGCGTTCTAGTGGATCAGATACGTTACTAACTTTATCATTGTTATCTTTTGATAGCCTGCCATTAAGTTGCATCGTTTGAATATGAAATCCAGATGAAAATTTTGGCGATTCTAAGATCAACAATTTCAATGCATCTTCCAACTTATCCTGCGTTAAAAGATGTTGTATCGTTTCAAGAGGGGTCATAATTCCTTTTTTTATTGGTGAAAATGTGTTTGAATTAACCTTTGTGCGAAATGTTTCAAAATTAAAGCCAGATAGCACCGGGATAGAATTGGCGAAATTCCGCCAACTAGAACAAAACTTACCTTGTTAAACTATCATATGTCCAGGTCTGCAATATATTCACTTGTGTCGCCCAGCTTTTTTTTAAGACTATCTCTTCCTGTGGCAAACTGCGCCTCATTAAGTATGGCTTTTATATCACAATACTTAAATTCGACATTTTCTTTCTCTGTACTAAAAAATAAAATTCTGGAAAACTTTTTGCTCGCTTTGACAACAAAGGCGGTGGAAGAAATAGACAAAACATTATTCTGCTCTGTAGCAATTCCTATCTGAAAATTACCCTTATTGAGCGAGTGTGTATTCTTTTCAAAGGCAACAAAGCGTTTATCCTCGCTGCTCAGTGATTTCAGAGCCTGTATCGATTTGACTATTATTGCCAATTGATTTCCGGTCAGGACAGTTCCCAGCACTTCGAGTAAATTTTTTTCAATTCCAAATAAATTGCTTTGACTCTCATAGGAGTCAAATCCGGTATTTGCAAATACCCATCCGAGTCTTTCTAAAACTTCAAAGTACCTCTTATGCCAATCCATCAATTGCTCATCGTCTGGAAAAGCTTTTGTTGCTACTCTTTGGGCCAGTAAAAGTGAATTTAAAACATCTTCCTGGCGTTCAGCAGATACTCCTGCCTCAAAAGACTGTACACTCTTAAAATTAATAGTTGCACTTTCCTCTTCGGTACCTTCATAAAGATCATCTGTAACTTTTCGTACCGTGAATGGTAGTTTATTTTCTGAATCGTACAGTTCAAGTCCCGTTATATAAGCTTCTAATTCGTTCATATTTATAAATTTTAGCAGTTATATCTTAAGTATAAAATCTAATGGCGCAGTACTGATCATTCTATCACTATAGTCCGTTAATTGATCCAAAAATTCACCTTGTGTATTCAGAAGATCTCCTGCAGGTAAAACCACCCAATAATCAGTTCCAAACATTACTTTGCTCTGAATCTCAGCATTGGCATCAAGTTCTTTTTTAAAAGTTTCAAAAAGCTCACTTTCTACTAAATTAAAGGAAAAATCTGTGTACACATTCCAATTAGGATTCTTTAGCATTGCAATTATTTTTTTCACTCTTACATCTCCCAAATTAGTTTTACTGTGATTTAACCAAAAATCATCTCCGCCAAAATGTGCCAGATTTAATTTTAGTTTTGGATATTTCTCAAGCACTGGTATCCAGGCTTCGGGATTATTTAAATACCGCGCTCTTTCAGGTCTTGAATTACCGGGAATCACGAAGTTATGCACCCCGGTCTGATCTTCTACCACAATACTTTTCTCAAATGTAGATACCGACTCGCCCCCACAATGCGAAACAACAGGTATGTTTTTCTCAGCACAAATTTTAAAAATTGGATCCAACCTTACATCAGTTGGCAAATAGCCCATCGACGGGTAGCATTTTACACCAAAAAAAGGTGCCTGACGATCGTTAAATGCTTTTATAAATAGATCATAAATGTTTTCTTCTTTGTCATTTAATGATACTCTTCTGGGATCGATGGCCAAAAAAGGTAAGATCGGTCGATCGGCCATGATGGCTTTAATTTCGTCAATCTGTGCGCTTAAACATTTACGTGGTTTCATATCCCACCCTGTTGCTAAATCCATCATTAAAACCCCTGTTAAAAAAGGCCTGTTCTTATACGATGGTAGCTGTACAACCGAAAAATTATCAACGTAATGATCCAGAACTTCTCTCATACTTCCTTTTTTCAATACTCTTAAGGCTTCCCTTATATCAAGTCCTAAAAACTCTATTTCAGATGTAAGCTCAGCAACTGTTTCCAGGTCGGATTCTAATTTCTCCCAGTCTGCTTCCGAGTTTAAATCATTGGCTTTAATTTCCTCATAAATTTCCTCTTCTGTTTTAATGAGAAGACTATCTACCTCAAAAGATTCTAAACCAAGTAAATCTTTTAATTTGCTCTTAAGCATTCGAAGCAAAACATAACCGGTACTCAAGCATCTTCTGTCAAAAATATGAGTATGAATATCAATTATACACTCTTTATCAGTAATGGCCTGCTTTGCCTTTGCAGAGAGTCGTGTTTTAGGATCATCACTAATGACCTGTCGGGCTGTGGTTATAAATTCATTTACTGTCATATTTTTATAATTTAGTTGGTAGAAAATATTTGATGAAAATTAAATCAATCGTTAAGATGGAATATTGGGCCAGAGCATCTCAGCAATATATTTAATCAAGATCCCTTCATTTGCTCCCCGACTTTCGCCAGTTTGTGAATTAATTAGTAATCCCCCTTCATCTTCTGTTTTTCCGGCATGGTGCAAGGCAATCACTTTCCAATCATTATTAAAAACCGGAGACCCACTCGATCCTTTTTCGGTATCTGTTTCATAGAAAATCTTTCTTCCATCAACATTGATTATTGAATTTGCGGTAAGGGCAATTTGCTTGGTTTGACCTAAAGGATGCTGTATTATCGTAACAGGAGAACCATTTTGTGGTTCTGTAAATGTGTCTAATTCAAGAAATCCCCACTTTGCAATCGGATTAGAAGGGTTGTCAATTATCTTAACATAGGCGTAATCCATTTCCTGAATTGGACTGCCTTTCCAATTGGTGGCGTCCAAAAGGAATTCTGAGGTACTTCTAGCATTTCCCAAAAAATCTTCTTCATAGTCAAATACTATTTTAGCATTCTTTATTTTTTCTTCAGAGGGAAGTATATGAAAATTAGTCATCAAATAGCCGCCTTCCAGTACGAATCCTGTTCCTTTTACACCATCGGTCCGCACTACCTGGCAAACACTCTTAGCACATTCAATAGCTTGCTGAAGCCACTTTATTTTTACCAGATTATTATATGGGCCAATAATCTTTTCTAAATGTGTCTCTTCACTTGCAACATAAATGCTTTTCATCTTTCCTAACAACTGCACTGTATGAATTTCAGATGGAACGTTATTATTAATTCTTAGAAGATTACTGGCAATACTCGCCCTTTCAACATCGGCATTTTCATTAGAAATGGTAGCTGCGATAATTTTATTCTCGAGTCTTTTTAATCTAGCTTTATTCATTATTATCGAGTTCTTTACATCCAGCGAGATATTTGAAAATTTCTCATCCATAAGCTCCAGGGCCTCTACAAGCTTATCCTCTTGAACTATTTGATTTACAACATTTAAAAGTGTTTCAATTGCCGGAATTAAATTTTCCTGAGTCATAAAAAATCAAAGTTTAATTTTTAACAAATTTTCGTGGATGAAGTAATCTAAAAGATTTTGTCTACAAAATTTAAATAGCCATAAATGTAAACAAATTACAAGAAAGCTATATAGGTATTTCCACCTGTATTTTACTGATTATCAAACTTAGAGAGCAATAATTGAAGTTTATCAAAAAGTAAAATTGTTGCGAAGTATTAAAAGTCTAATTAAACAGTTTATGAAGTGATGATTTCAACTCATTGTAACCGACAAAAACTCACCTGAAAACGATATTGTAAGTTCTGTGGTAAAATCGTGGCGTATGGTATTAAAAAAATGAGTATTGATTAGAAATACAACATTTTGCGCTCATATGCAGTTCTCCTAAACAAAACACGTCTCTCTGGCAGCCCTAGCCCCGATAGCAGTGAAAATCCTATGCGCCGGGGGTTCCGGCACATAGATTGAAACGGATAGCGGGAAAAGCTCCTGAAAAAATAACAAATCAAACCTAAAAACCCACTGATCAGCATGGTCATTGTATATAATACTGCACCTCCCCCCCCCCCGATAACCTGACCGCTGTTCTATGCAGGCTATGTTAATCCTATTAAAGCATATAGGCATGAAATTATGAAGATTGCTAAAATAAGCGGCCCTGTTACCTACCATAGATGTATCAGAGACCTGAATGATTACGGTTATATAAATTATCTTCCAAAGAGAAATAGAAATCAGAAGAGCATAATTTATTTCACCGTTTAAGAGTTTACTAAAAATCGCAGTATTGATTACAAGTACAACAATTGGGTTGCAATGTGCAGTTCTCCAAAACAAAAAAGGGTTCTCCGGTAGCCCTAGCCCCGATAGAAGTGAAAATCCTTTTGTGCCGGTGTTCACAAAAGATTACTTCACTATACTTTTATTTTATTGGAGTTCAGTGAACTTCGTTTGCAGCGTATAGCAGGAAGGGCTCCTAAAAAATAATATTAAATACACTCCGCTAATCAATCCAATTTTCAATATAGGCAAGTTTATAAAGGTCTCTTATGAGCTAAAAAAAACCGCATGGGTGGAGATTTTTGGCAAGACCTGAAAGGCCCGACCTTGCTTTGGCTTATGGACACGGACTACCTTTGCTCCTGAAATAAGACAAAAGCATACAGGGTCTTAGGTAAAAAGGAAGAAGGGAAGCAATTGGGATTCTATGGATAAAGAGCATTAAGGAAAAAAGCAGACAGCTTGAGGGTGAATTACAAAAGTTGGACACTGAACCTACGAAGTATTGTGAAGGATACGAGTCAAAAAAATACTTAGTGACAACTATTGTTTGACAACTAAAAAGATTTGGTATTTATTCTTATATTCGTTTAAAAATCTTACTAATGGCATAAAGCCAACTATAAAAGCCGTATTGGAGTCATTTCATGGCCGGTATAGATTAGCTGGCAGTAGCTTTAGAGAAAATCGTAGAAAAAGAAAATTGAAATAGAAAATGGCAAAATTTATTACCGGAGAAAATCTTGAAAATGCAGTTTATGAAATAATTTGGGAAGCAGAAAGCAGTCTTTTAATTGTTTCTCCATTTATTAAACTTGATGATTATTTCAAAAGACTTTTTGACAAGCATATGAATAATCCAAAACTACATATTTTAATTGTTTTTGGTAAAAACGAAAGAGAAGTAAGTAGAAGTTTAAGCAAAAATGATTTTGACTATTTCAAAAAATTTCTCAACATAAGCATAGTTTATATTCCAAATCTTCACGCAAAATATTATGGAAATGAAAAGAAAGGAGTAATTACTTCAATAAATTTATATGATTATTCATTTAAAAACAATGTTGAATTTGGTGTTTATTCTGAAATAAATATTTTATCAAAATTCACAAGAAATACAGACAATGAAGCATGGCAAACTTGTTATGAACTTGCAGAAAAAAGTGAAGCTATTTTCATAAAAAGACCTGTTTTTGAAAAGAAAATATTGAGTTCATTGCTTGGTAAAAATTATATAAAATCTGATACTTTACAAGACACAACTGAAAAGTTTTATTCTTCATCGATTAGAAATCGAGATAATCAAATAAAAACATTAGAGGATTTTCCTTTCGAACTGGAATTGGGTTCAGAACAAAATAGTAGACCAAACAGAGCGGAAATAGAAAATCCAATAAATGGTTTCTGCATAAGAACTGGAGAAAAAATAGAGTTTAATTTAAAAAAGCCATTTTCATATCAAGCATATAGAAGTTGGGCTTCTTTTAGAAACGATAACTATCCTGAAAACTTTTGTCACAAAACAGGAAATCCATCGAATGGAAAAACATCAATGCGTAAACCAATATTGTAAAAGAAAAAAAGTTACTGCCAATTGCTAGAGTTTCGTTAGGCTTGAAAAGCCTACAATGAAACTCCTGTTGAACGGAGCCGATTACATCTCTGGCAACTGTGGAGTTATCGTATAATGAGTTTTAGAATTTCAAGGGGACTTATAGTCCTCTTTTTTTTAGAGTGGTTTGGAGCTGCCCTAGCCCCGATTGCTTCGCCAGTACGCTTCGCTCGTGTGCAGTGGAAATCCTTTTGTGCCTGGGTTCGGCGCAAAAGATTGGAACGTATAGCGGGAAAAAGCTCCCAAAAAATAGTATTAAACCTAAATAATATTAAATACAATTGACTATACTAATCACTTCAATTAGATTCCACTAAAAATTCCTAATACCCGATTAATTCTACCTGCGGATCACCTGATCACTATTTTATAAATACAAATCATTATTCTGTAAAAAAAGTGCTGCCATCCTTTTTACATTTGACATAGCACAAAGAACAAAATACAAAGTACAAAGTAGAACAAACCCGGAACTACCGCCCAACCTGCCCCGCGACACCCCTTTAAAAAAAACCACAGTACTAATCTAATTTAAAAAGATAAAATACCAAATTCAGACGCGCCATAAAATTACCTTGGAGATGACCGTAATTCTCAAAACCTGGACGCAGACCCAAAAAAACACAGGTCCAAAGAGAAACCCTTATGATTCAGAGAACCTTGACCAGGAATCCGGCAGTACATCCAAAGATATAACCCAAGAGGATCTTATAGATAATGCCTCTTCTAAAGGGTTTGAAACTGCTAGGGATACTCAGGGAAGCGACAATCCTAAAGACACAGCCCTTCAAACCACCCAGCCCGAAAAGGATCATCCCGTTCATAAGGGAATTCGAAATAAGGGGACTAGGCTGTGAGGAGCTAAAGGAAGAGGAACGCACAAGGGGCGCGTCGCGTCATGGTGCAAAGCGTAATAGTTAGCGGTATTATTTATTTTTTTCCAGTAGGTAAACAAGCTTTTTGTTTTCATATACTTTCAAGTCACCCTCCTTAGTCACTTGGAATGATTTTCCTTTTTTAGGAATGCTAAAAATGGTATCATCGTTCATAATCTTTAATTCCATTTTTCTTTTGTCAACTTTTAAGTTTTCCAAATATTCATATTGAACTATCGAATTACCTTCTTTTTTAAACTCAATAATACTAAAATATCCAATCCAAGATCGTTCTTTAATTTCAAAGAAACTTTCCATATACCCTATTTGATTTGGATTTAATTTTGTTTGAATTGATGCAACTTTTTTTGTCGAATCGTCATTTAAATTATCCTTACTTTCTTTACAAGAAAATAAAAGAAGTGCTAAAAAAATAGAATCACTGTTTTGTTCATAGTAAGATTTTTTTTAAAATTCAATAAGGCAATTTTATCTAACCACATTTTTTTTGGCAATAGTACCGCTAAAGTTCTGGCCCTTGGCACGGTTGAGCAATAAAGAGGCGGGATTTTTCGGTTAAGTATAAATTTCCCAAATACAAAACCAACTTTCCATTAATACAATTGCCCAAATCCGTTGTAGTAGCTGCTGTAACTTTGTACTTCTGTGTCCTATCGTTTTCCTCTATTGAGTAATCAACTCAAACCAAAATACATTACTGTTTCCTTTCACAGCTTTTTTATCTTCTTGATCAAGACCATTTACAAAATTTTTATACTGTGCCATGTATGAAGCCGATGATTTGTCTGGACAATATGAGTTGAAAACGTTATAACTATAAGGTTTTGCCATAGTTGTTAGTTTGTTGACGCAAGGAAATACTTGATTCCAGTTAGTCATAACTTTAAATCTTACTTCATTCCAAATTGGACAGCTAATTTTTTGTCCTGCAATTAGCATTCTGTTACTTTCTGAAATTACTTGTTCGATATAAAGCTGGTTTTGTTTTTTATAGAACTCTGCTTTTTCTATATATAATTTTCTTGCATTTGCAAGTTCAGTTGTTGATTTGGACACTGACTGACTTGCATCTAATTTCTTTTGGTCATATATTTGTTTAATCTTTGCAATTTCTTGTGCCTGTTGTTTAGGTAAATTTGTATTTAATTGAAAGACTTCAGTTGTCAATTTTTTATTCTCACTCTCTAATGAGGTAATCTTATTTTTTACGTTTGTGTTGTAGTCAAGTATGTCTTTTTCAAGTGAAGTAATTTGCACAATTATTTGATTCAAGCTAGCCGTAAGTGTTGCTTTAATACTTTCAGTAATAGCCAATTTGATTAACTCTTTTTCAGTTTCATTCTTTTGCTCTTTTAATTTAATAAGATTAATTTCCAAAGGAGCTAGATAATTGGCTTGCTCAACTTGAATTTCTTTAATTTGTTGCTCATTAGTAACTATCTTGGCTTTTTTCTCATTTTGTGCTTCTAAATTTTCTTTTTTTATTTGCTCTTTTATTGCCACACTTTCCTTTTGAAATTCCTGCTCGTATCGGATTATTCTAGCTTTGAAAATTGTTATATTATCATCTGTAATAAGAATATTAGTAGCATAACCCATCAAATCGTTTACCCAATTATCATGTTTTGATTTAGCCTCTGAAAATACGTTTGTTTCATAGCTTTTACTATGGTTAGTTATTTCCTTACATAAATTCTCATTACCTTTCTCTAAATTACCAATGTCATTGAGTTTTCTGTTAACGGCATTATCACCTTTTTCCAAATTTTGAATTTGTACTTTTTTCAGTGCAATCTTTTCAGTGAACCTTTTTCTTGTTGCTTCCAGTTCTGCCGTTGTAGCAGGTATTGCATAACCTTTTACTTCTCCTAAATGTTGTTCAAAGCTTTTACCTTCTTTTTCAAATTCTGATTTGTATTTTCCACATTGACTACATTTAGCACCCACCTTCATATCAGCAATCAAATCATCTCTTTCTTTGTAAAGAGCAGATAATTCGCCTTTTAACTTCTGGACCTTATCCTTACGTAGGGCATCAAGACTTAACAGCTCTTCTTTATATTGAGCTATTTTTATTTTATTGTTTTCGTATGATAATGCTTTTGATTCAATACTTACTACATCACTAATGCCTACAGTTTGAGCATATGTATTTACAGAAGACATTACTGCTATCAACAGACAATATGTATAAAAACGTTTTATCATTTTATGTGTAATGTTTTAATTATTCTCCAAATGGATCATCTTCGGCTGAACATAAATCGCGCAGGTGTTCAAAAGCTTTTTTTAATTTATTGAAGTTGGTGGTATCGCTTCCTAAAAAATATAAAATTATAGAATCTGTGGACTCTACCTTATTATCTTTATTATCAACTATTACATAATAATTAGAATATCTATAATTCCCACCACCATCGCCGTAACCGAAACCCGCCCATTCCCTTTTTTCCCTAGTAGCATAATATTCATTCCAGTAGCTATATGTTCCGGATTTGCTTTTGAGTTTTATGGTTAACCATTTTATTGAACCAGATTCAGGAGATGTTTCTGTAACACTACTTATGAGCCTAGGATCAAAAGTATATACGCTATTGTAACTCTTATAGCTGGAATAAGTTGTAGTACTATATCCTAAATCTTCACCACTATTTTTAACTTTTCGAGTAACGGTAATTTTGCATTCAGATATACTAATGTCTATATTCTTCAATTCAAAATCTCCCCCTTTATGACCAATCCCTTCATTTAATTTTTTCTGTACATAGTTAATCGTTTCGTCTTTTGTCAATGTTGCCTTGTCTTGCGCATATGAAGATAAGGAGTACAAACCTAAAAGGTACATAAGTAATAATTTTCTCATTTTTGTTTAAGTTTTCATTCGCTTACTCTATTCAGTTTTCAGCTTCCCTGATATATCAAAGTTTTTTTTAACTGTCAATTTCAAGTCTATTCTGTCGATATTGGCGATTGCATGACACACAACTTTTTTATATATGTGTTATAAAACTACACAAACCCAAGCAAATTGGGGTAGATATATGTGATAATTAGTACACATTATTTATTTCAAATATATCTTTTTTTTTATTATAAATGATCAAAAAGATAGTATTGGGCTTATGAAATTATTATTAAAAAACTAAAAATCAAAACATTAAGAATGAATTCAACCCTTTAGCCCCGATAGCAGTGAAAATCCTTTTGTGCCGAGACTGGGCACAAAAGATTGTAACGTATAGCGGGAAAAAGCTCCTAAAAATAGCACTATATACAATTGACACGGGAATCGGTAAAAAAGATTGTAACGCATAGTGGGAAGAGCTCCTAAAAAAGAACATTAAGGAAGTAAAACATGCAGCACCGACATGAATTCCAAAAGGGGCGTCGCAAGACCAGGACCAGTAGAAAAAAGAGATTGCAAAAAGTAAAAATAAAATCGGAAAGGTAATTCTATGACTGCCAGTATCGTTGCAGAAAACAACCCCAAAACAGTAAAAATACTTAATCAGTACCCCCCCTCACCCCTTGCCCTATCTAGATTTTTTACCTAATTTTGCCCCATGACCCCAGAAGAAATAAAACGCTATTTTGAAGCCACTGCTCCGCCTCAGGAAGTGGATTGGAAACCCTGGGCAAAAATTACCGATTCTCAACTTTTTCTTAAAAGCTGTTACTCCACTATAAACAATTACAAAGGAAGCCTTGATATGTGCCCGGCATGGTGGCATCTGAAAGAGTTTTATATGCTTGTACGACGAGGTTCACAGCAAGACAAAAGCGAAAATCAATCGGAATAAACTTTAAATTTCAGCCCTGCTTTACCCATATCTTTATATCTACAAAATAGTCCCACAACAGCCCTAGCCCCGATTGCTTCGCCAGTTCGCTTTGCTCGTGTGCAGTGGAAATCCTTTTGTGTCGGGGCTGGGCACAAAGATTGCTTCGCCAGTTCGCTTGCGCTCGGGCAATGTCATTAAGTTAAGGGATTTTTATATTGCATCTTTTTGATTTTTAAGTACTAAAGGTCTTACTCTAGTTCTGTATTTACCTGCTTCACGTTTATTATTCCGATTTAATCGAATTGGAATTGTATTTTGAAGAAACAAATTTTCTAATTCTTTGAATACTTCTTCCAAAGGAGCTTCTTTAAAAAGTAATTCTAAAATTCGGTTTTTTAAAAAACCATAAGACAAATTCGTGTTTACTTTATAATCTAATTTTGTATTTTGATTTTTAGCCTTTAGTTCTTCTTCTAAATCGTTTACAATAATCGACTGCAGATTACTGATAAATACAGCACAGAAAAAATCCTGCTCAATACTCATTTTAGAATAACCGGTAAAATATTCTACTTTCAATTTGTTTTTTAATTCGTCGTAAAAGGTCTCAATTCCCCATCTTAAAAAGTATAATTCTTTAAATATACCTGATGGGTAAATTTGACTGTCCAATAAAGAAGTCATCAATATTTCAATTTCTCCGCTAGGTAAATCAACCCGTACCAAACGAACTTTTATACTGGTGGATTTGTCATAATCTTTTCCTGTAAATAAGTGCTTTTCCTGTGGAAAAACATCAACAATCAGTGTTCTTTTCTCACTTGATATAAATGAACTTACAATCTTGCTATGATTTTTCTGTACTCTTATCAAATAATTAATCCCTGCCTTAATATGCTCGTATTTAAAGTCGTAAGAAGGATATCCTCTATCATAAATTATTAAATCGCCTTCTTTCCAGTGTCCTTTATGGTTTAAGGCTAACTCTCGCTCTCCTGTTTTTATGTTTTCTAAAACTGAATCTAAAACTAATCGATTTAACACATCATATAATACCGAGGATCTTGCTTGAACTATTGATGTATTGGTCTGGTTTTTAGATTCCCCAAAAGACATTTTTAATTGCTCAGTAAATGGAAGAGTTATCTTTGAACCATCAACGGCTAAAACTCTAAAATCCTTAAATCGTTTAATATTTTGATTGCCCTGCACATAATAATTATCAGTAATGACTGATGATAAATGATTAAAAACCTCTGGTTTTATTTTTTTCCTTTTTTGCACAAAAGCACTCGATGTGAAACTCTCAATTTTCTGAAACTCTAATTTTGAATTTAAGTACTCTAGAAAATTATTAATTTCTATAGCCATACTTTTTCTTAATAGATCAACATAAACAGTAAAACCTGATCAAAAGACTGTTTTCGCTTTCTAGTAAAATCTTGTTCATTCACTTTATAATTGGATATTATATCTTTACTAAAAATCTCTTCTCTCAATTTTTTGATGATTAAAATTGAATTCTTCTGCATATTTAAAATCTGTAAAATTACAGATTAAATATAAGAAAATTAACACAAAATAACAAAATAAAAACACCTTAATTCATTTAAAATAAACAGATTAACATCTTAACTTAATGACATTGGCCGCTACCCCTCATTTGGCAAGATTGTTTTAGGCTGGATTTAAAATTGATCTTGTATTTGGAAAATCACCGTTAAAGCGAAAAATAAACCTTAATTTTGTCCAAAACCCGCTGTATTACTAGGACAAAGTAAGGAATTTTAGAAAAACCAAAATCAATCTGAATTTAATATGTTTAGCTTTTTAAAAAAGAAAAAAGATTTACCAGAATTTGACTTTATTAAATCATATTCTGATAAAGAGAAATACTTTGTGCGAATAAAAAAATGGAATTGGTTGAATCCTGAACAAATCACTTTATTGGAAAAAGGCGTTGACGGAAAAATAAAAATGACTACAATGAATTATTGGCTTCAAGAAATGTTTCTAGATGCTGACGGACAAAAAACAATTTTAGATTATTTAGACATTTTAATTAAGCAATTCAGAGATAATAAAATGGAAATCCCATCCGACTTGGATAAGTTTATGGTGGAAACACTTTTGAGTTTAAAAACTGAATTAAAAGCTATTGAGTTTAGTGATTCACCTACTGAAATTAAAAATGAATTTAGAAATCCAATAAAAGAATAAACTGCTGATTTTACAGTTTCGAAATACTAAGCTATTTATCTACCGAATTATAATATCGATAACTTCATTAGGCATCTTTGAAATTATAAAAAAGAAAAGAATTAAAGGTCAAATTTTTCTCAACGGCTTATTAATTATTATCTATATTATAATTAAAATTAAACCGATAAGTTATTATACTTTGATGACAGCAGAACAAAATATGGTCCTACCCTAGCCCCGATAGCAGTGGAAATCCTTTTGTGCCGGGGTTCGGCGCAAAAGATTGCAACGTATAGCGGGAAGAGCTCCTAAAAAAAATATTAAAATTAATGATGCTGATCACTCAAAAAAGAAAGAATAGAAAGAAAAAAGTTTATATAGAGATAGAAAATAAGCACTTAACGAATCATTAAAATAAATAAAACTAATGTTTTTCATGGAAACATATATAGCTTAAAATAAATAAGTTACATTTATTGTTGAAATACAAATTCCAGCGCTATTTGCCTCCAATTTGAAAATACATTTTTTTACGAGTATTAAAAAATTAAGCCCTATTCTTTAGTTCCAGCACCTCTCTTTTTATCTCAAGGATTAAATCTTTCATACTTTGGGTTTCTGATAACTCCTGCTTTTTATCGGTACGTCCGATATTGCACTCATATTCCCAGATTTCCAGAATATCCGAAGCCTTTACTTCGTAATTAGGATAGAAAGGATTATCAGATGCTAAAACAAGTGCATTTTTTTTGTTTTTATTCAGGCGTTTATACACCATGCCCTCGTTTTTAGTAATCAGAATATACGTTTTACCATCGAGCACCTCTCCCAGCCTTTCCACATAACGGCCAATGATAATTGAACCATCCTCATGCGGTGGCATTGAATCTCCTTCCACTGGAAAACCCCGGTGTTTCCCAGGTCCCAAAAAAGGCAACGCCATTTGTTGCAGACTCTCGATATATTCAGGATCGCCGTATCCATTCAAGTAGCCTGCTTTTGCTTTTTGGGTCACGATTTCAACAAAATCATTTCCTGCTGCATCAACGGTAATAGGTAACAATAGTCTGTTGTTTTCTAATTTTAGTAAATCATCCATCGGGATTTTTCGAACATCTACAGAGAGTAACAGATCAATACTGATTTGATAATAATGTGCTATTTTCTTTAGAATTTCATACGGCGCTTCAGAGGTACCCTCTTCGTATTTGGCATACCTCCCCCGTGTGATTAGAAGACTTTCAGCCACTTTTTCCTGAGAAATCTTCCTTTTTGCCCTAAGGCTTCTGATGTTGTCGGAAAATAAAGACATGTTGATTTTGTTACAATTTGTAGCAACAAAGGTAATTAATTTTGTTATAATCTGTACTAATTTTGTTCCGTATAAAAGGAAGAAGCTTATGGGAAGGTCAATTGTACATATCGATATGAATACGTTTTTTGTATCCTGCGAAAGGTTAACCAATTCTGAGTTAAACGGAGTGCCTCTTATTATTGGAGGTGGAGACCGTGGTGTCGTTGCTTCTTGCTCCTATGAAGCGCGTACTTTTGGCGTGCGATCCGCCATGCCGATCAAGATGGCACTTCGGCTTTGCCCTCAGGCAAAAGTAATGAAAGGCGATATGGAATTATATTCCACTTTATCACATACCATTACAGAAATAATTCAGGAAAAAGCTCCAATAGTCGAAAAAGCGAGTATTGATGAATTTTATTTGGACATAACCGGTATGGATAAATTCTATGGTAGTTATAAATGGACGAGTGAACTGGCTCAAACCATTACCAAAGAAACAGGATTGCCACTGACTTTTGCTTTATCAGTGAATAAAACAGTTTCTAAAATTGGCACTGGAGAGGGCAAACAAAAACAGAATTTGGAGATTCCTGAGCATATGGTACAACCCTTTTTAAATCCATTATCCATACAGAAAATCCCGATGGTAGGAGATAAAACCTTTCAGCTGCTCTCCCGAATTGGAATTCGAACCATTCAGACGCTCTCTGAAATGCCTTCAGAAGTCTTGCAGCAAATGATTGGAAAAAACGGCACGGAACTCTGGAAGAAAGCCAACGGTATAGATCATAATCCTGTAGAACCTTACACGGAGAGAAAGTCTATATCAACCGAACATACGTTCTCCCAGGATACCATTGACATTATAAAACTCAAACGCATCTTGGTTGGTATGGTCGAAAAATTGGCCTTTCAACTGCGTTCTGAACAGTGGCTTACCTCAACTGTAGTGATCAAAATCCGCTACGCTAATTTTGATACTGAGACCAAACAATGCCGTATCGCCTATACCTCTGCCGATCATACGCTGACCAAAAACGTAACCGATCTCTTTGATAAACTCTACCAGCGCCGGATGCGTCTGCGCCTGATTGGAATTCGGTTCAGTGGACTCGTTCGTGGTACCTATCAGATTAACCTCTTTGAGGATACCGAAGAAATGCTTTCCTTATATCAGGCTATAGACAAAATGAAAAGTCGCTATGGCTTCGATGCCGTTATGCGCTGCGCCGGAGCGAGTTTTAAACCCAATACCAAAAATGAAATTTTAAAACGTAAGGTCTAAAATTCAAAATATCCCTTTTAGTAAGTACTATTTTTTAAATACACTAGCTGATGTACCTCAATTGTCATTCTTTTCATTCCCTGCGCTACGGAACCATACCACTCGAAGAGTTGGTACAACAGGCTGTGGCTTGCAATGTAAAGGCAATGGCGCTCACCGATATCAATACCGTAACAGGAATTTATGATTTTGTAAAAGCCTGTAATGAAGTTGGTATAAAACCAATTGTGGGTATGGAATTACGCTTTGATGGTCAGCTTCGTTATATTGCCTTGGCCAAGAACCGAAACGGTCTGGGACAAATGAACCGTTTTCTTACCGATCATAATTTCGATGGAACACCCCTTCCCTTTTCTGCACCCCGATGGGAAGATGTGGTAGTTATCTATCCCCTGGAGAATATACCTGATGTTTTAAAAGAAAATGAATACATCGGCATACGTCCCGAGCAGCTTCCCAAACTTTTCCATGCCCAGTGGAAAGCCCTGTTGCATAAAATGGTCATCCTGCAACCTGTAGTTTTTCGAACCAAAAGAGAATTTAATTTACACCGTATCCTTCGGGCTATTGACATTAATGCCTTACTATCTAAACTTACCCAGGAGGATGTGTGTAAAACTTCAGATGTGATGATTCCCTTGGAGCAATTACTATTACCTTTTACAGAGTACCCCGAGATTATAGCCAACACTCAAAAAGTAATCGAAGACTGTAATTTTGAATTTGATTTCAAAACACCCAAAAATAAAAAATTTTATACCCAGAGTAGAGAAACCGATATTGCCTTGCTCACTCAATTGGCCTTTGAGGGGCTAGAGTGGCGTTATGGAGCCGATAACCTGGTGGCTAAGGCACGCGTGGAAAAAGAGCTAAAAGTCATCGATGAATTGCAGTTCAGTGGCTATTTTCTAATTACTTGGGACATCATCCAGTACAGCAATAGCTGCGGTTTTATGCATATCGGTAGAGGGAGCGGTGCCAACAGTATCGTAAGTTATTGTTTGGGCATAACCGACATCTGCCCAATTGAACTTGATTTGTATTTTGAACGTTTTCTGAACCTCAACCGTAAAACGCCTCCCGATTTTGATATCGACTGGTCGTGGAAAGAGCGCAATACCATCCTGGAATATATCTTCAAACGCTATGGCGCGGATCACGTTGCTTTTTGCGGCACCAATGTAGAATTCAAATACCGCTCGATATTTCGCGAAGTGGGTAAAGTATTTGGACTCCCAAAAGAAGAACTCGATATGCTGGCCAAGAATCCCATGGCACTACACGAGACCAATACTATCGTTAAATATGTTCAGCAGTATGGAATGTTACTCGAAAAATATCCCAACCAGCGCAGCATGCACTCCTGTGGAATCATCATCTCTGAAGAGCCTATCACCAATTATACCCCGCTGGAGATGCCGCCAAAAGGATTCCCTATTGTGCTCTTTGATATGCACATCGCCGAGGATATAGGTTTTGAAAAATTTGATATCCTGAGCCAGCGTGGCATTGGCCATATCGATGATAGTGTGAAACTCATCCAAAAGAACCGCGGGATTACGGTAGATATTCGCAATACAGCGCTTTCTAAAGACGAAGCCTTATGCAATACCTACTTGGCCACTGGCAAGACCATTGGGTGCTTTTATATCGAAAGTCCCGCCATGCGTGGGCTACTGCGCCGTTTGAATTGTGATAATTATAAAATACTCGTGGCGGCCTCTTCCATTATCCGCCCCGGAGTAGCACAGTCTGGTATGATGAAAGAATACATTTTTCGTCACAACCATCCCGATAAATTCGAATATTTTCACGAGGTTTTTAAAGAGCAACTCGGAGAAACCTATGGCATTATGGTCTATCAGGAAGATGTGATTAAAATTGCCTTGCATTATGGAGGATTACCCGCTGCCGATGGAGATATATTGCGTCGTGCCATGAGTGGTAAAGGCCGATCCAAAGCAGCCTTGCAAAAAGTAAAAGATAATTTCTTTGCTTCCTGTCTGCAGAAAGGGCATCCTGAGCTACTGAGTCAAGAAATATACCGCCAGATCGAATCCTTTGCTGGCTATTCCTTTTGCAAGGCACATTCTGCTTCCTACGCCGTGGAGAGCTATCAGAGTTTATATCTCAAGGTACATTATCCTGTGGAATTCATGGTAGCAGTAATTAATAATCAGGGAGGCTTTTATAGAACTGAAGTGTATGTGCATGAAGCGAAGATGTCAGGCGCTACCCTGCACAATCCGTGCGTCAACAAAAGCGATTATGAAACTACATTATATGGCACCGATGTCTATTTGGGCTTCATGCATCTTGAGGGTTTAGAAACCAAACTGGCGCAACTAATTATTACAGAGCGTGAAGCCCATGGTGCCTTCCTGTCTTTGGAAAACTTCATCAATCGTATTCCCATTGGTATTGAAGGCATCCAAATCTTGATTTTTATCGGTGCCTTCCGATTTACAGGACAATCCAAAAATCAATTATTGGTAATCGCCCGACTCATACTAGTGAATTTCAAACCTGAAAACAGAAATCTGATGTTACTGCAAGAGCCGGTTAAAGCTTATAAATTGCCTGTACTGGAACGCTCTGCTTTTGAAGATGCTTTCGATGAAATTGAACTGCTGAGTTTCCCCGTATCCTGTACCCCATTCGATTTGTTACAGACCAAATACAGAGGATCTGTACTAGTTAAGGATCTAATTAGTCATCATAAAAAAACAATAAAAATGCTCGCCTACCTCATCTCCAGAAAACACGTACCCACCAAAAGAGGCACCATGTATTTTGGAACCTGGATAGATAACAAAGGGGATTATTTCGATACGGTGCATTTTCCTGATAGCCTGGGGCAGTATCCGTTTTTGGGCGGTGGTTGTTACCTGCTCTTAGGTACCGTGGAAGTCGATTATCATTTTCCAACGGTGACTATAACTAAAATGGCAAAGATGCCCTTTATTGCTGATCCTCGCTATTCTAATGCTTCAGAGAAACAGTACACTGCTCATCAGCAGTTACGAGAAGATGTGAGTATGACCCATCGGGCTCCTTATCCACAGGAGCATGAGATTAATATTCCAAGGCAGAAAATGACTCCATGAAAAATCAAAATAAACCTAACTTGTTTTCTAAAGAAAAGAACATACGGTTCAGGTGTCAAAACCTGTTAGAAAGTAAATCAATAATAAAATTAGGTAATAGGGTGTTACTTGTAAGAACAAGAATCGTTTTTACGTTATAGAACTAAAGATGAAAAAAGTACAATATGCCATCGTAGATATCGAAACCACAGGCGGTAATGCCAGTGGCAGTTGCATTACGGAGATTGCCATTATCATCCATGACGGTAAAAAGGCAATCGATCGTTATCAAACACTTGTCAACCCTCAGAAGGAAATTCCACTTCCTATTTTTGCTTTAACAGGCATCAACAATGAAATGGTACGTGATGCGCCTCTATTTGATGATATAGCAAACAAGGTGCTAGAGCTGCTTACAGATCGGATCTTTGTGGCACACAATGTCAATTTTGATTACTCCTTCGTCCGTCATGAATTGGAAAAATCAGGATTCAAGTGGACAGCCAGAAAGCTATGTACTGTTCGTGCCGCAAGAAAAATTAGACCTGGACTTGGTTCTTATAGTTTAGGCAAACTCTGCTCCTCCCTTGATATACCCATAGAGAACCGCCACCGCGCTGGGGGAGATGCCGATGCTACGGCTATATTGTTTGCTAGATTACTGCAATGGGATCACGAAGGAGAAATCGTAAAGATGATTAAAAATACAGCCCAGGATCAACGCTTGCCACCCAACCTACCTCCTTGTGACTTTGAACAATTGCCAGAAAAGCCTGGAGTATACTATTTTTATGACCAGCAAAAAAAAGTAATCTATGTAGGAAAGGCCATCAATATAAAAAAAAGAGTGGCTTCCCATTTCAGTGGGCACAACATCAATCCACAACGACAAAACTTCTTGCGTGATATTTACAGAATCTCTTTTGAAATTTGTGCCACTGAACTCATGGCATTACTTTTAGAATGTAGTGAGATTCAAAAGCTCTGGCCTAAATACAACAGAGCCTTAAAGCGTTTTGAACCCAAATATGGACTCTATAGTTATGAAGCCCGAAATGGATACTGTTATCTTGCCATTGGGAAAATGGGAAAGTTTCAGACTACCATTGAATCCTTCAATAGCCTATACGAAGGAATAAATGTACTACGTAGTTTGGCCCAGCAGTTTGAAATTGACCATCGTTTCTGTAAATACGGCACAACTGAAGATACTGTACCTTTTCAAAATAATGACCATACCAATTTTCCCGATGTTTTACAACACAACCACCAAGTTGAATCTGCCATTGATTTTTTGTTAACTAGCAGGAAAAGTTTTGCTATTATCGATAAAGGCCGCGTTGCAGAGGAACACAGCTGTATCTGGGTCGAAAAAGGACACTTTCATGGTATGGGCTATATTCCTTCTGATGCTGCCCTAACACAGGTTACTGAGCTAAAAGAGCATGTCGTATCCTATAGAAGCAACCACTACCTAATGCAGTTGATAACTGCCTATGCAGCAAAATACCCCAAGAAAGTTTTTCTTTCGAAATGATTTCTACAAATTTAATCTATTATTAATTCCACTGTTACCATAATACTATTGTACCCAAAACGTTTTGAAAGACTAGTGGAATCCTAATAAAATAAATTGATCCATTAGCTTATTTTATCGGGATGGTTTTTACCTAGCCAGTCTTCCATAAGCTGCAAAACCAAGACTTCTTTTAGATCCCCTGTAGGGTCAAATAACCCTTTTATTTTCGAGCTGTTATGAAATTTTCTATTTTCAAAAGTACAGGTGAATTTTGGAAATTCATAATGGCTAACTACCCATTTATTTTCTCCTGCTTTTTTGATTCCAAATTTTTTCATGCCATCCTTTTTTCAATAACTATACCACTTTTATAGTTTTATTCCATAATACCACTCCTAATTCAGGTGATTACGCGGACTAATAGCCTCTTGAAATTGAAAAAATCAATGTAGAATTTCAGACATTTAAAACAGAATCTGACGCTCTAACTTTATAGAAGTTTTACCAATGCTTGTTCTTACCGTTTTGTTTCAAATCCCTTTCTTCAAATCCCTTTTTGCTGTTTTAATAAAAGCTTCTTTGTCTTTTTTTACCTCTTTCAGCATTAATTTTTGCTCACTTGGGATAGTAAAATACTTTTCTGCCCATAAATTTATTTCAATCATTATAGGCACCAAATCAATTCCTTTTGGAGTGAGTTTGTATAAAACTTTTGCCTTACTCTCGGGGTGGTCAGATTTGCTTATTATTCCGTTTGCTTCAAGCGTTTGTAGACGTGAAGCTAAAATGTTGGTTGCAATTTTTTCATCCGATTTCAGAAAGTCGCCGTAGGTGCACTGTTTACTGAACATTAAATCCCGTACAATTAACAAGGACCACTTGTCTCCCCAAACATCAAGAGAACAACTAACAGGGCAATCCGACCTTTTTTTAGTATCTGTCATAAAATTTTTCTTAAAATCACTTGCGAAATGAAAGTTGTTTATTAGATTTGCACTTGCAATTCGCAAGCAAATA
This sequence comes from Flavobacterium sp. 140616W15, assembly GCF_003668995.1. Classification (NCBI taxonomy): domain Bacteria; kingdom Pseudomonadati; phylum Bacteroidota; class Flavobacteriia; order Flavobacteriales; family Flavobacteriaceae; genus Flavobacterium; species Flavobacterium sp. 140616W15. The sequence goes on along the minus strand of NZ_CP033068.1, from coordinate 1,070,284 downwards.
TACAAATTTTACAAACAAAGAAAAAATATGGACTTAAAGAACAAAACAATATTGATAACAGGTGGTGGTGCCGGTATTGGACTTGAAGCCGCTAAACAGTTTCTTGAAAATAATGCAAATGTTATCATTACAGGTAGAAATCAGGAAAAATTAGATGCCGCAAAAAAAAGGTATCCTAATATAATTGCTATAAAAAGTGATGTTGCCAGTGGAGAAGATGCAATTTCTCTTTTGCGTCAGGTTAAAGAATTAGGTGGAATTGATATTCTTTATAACAATGCAGGTGTGGGTGTAATGCCATTAAATTTAGGAATTGCCAATGACAAGCATTTGGAAAACGCAACATACGAAATGAATATTAATTATTTGGGGGTTGTTCGTCTGAACAATCTTTTTTTGGATATGCTGCAATCAAGAAAAGAAAGTGCCATTATTAATACTACATCTATATTGAGTTATGTGCCTTCGTTACTTGAACCTACATATTCAGCATCGAAAACCGCTTTGGCATTTTATACAAAATCGCTTAGAGAACATTTACGTATCGCTAACAGCAATGTAAAAGTTTTCGAACTCTTGCCTCCATTGGTAGCAACAGAAATGACCGCAAGCCGAAATGATAAGAAAATTAGCCCCGAAGCTCTGGTAAAAGAATTGATTGCAGGGCTTAAAAAAGACCGATACACCATTCGTGTAGGAGATACAAAAGTAGTTTATATCCTCAACCGTCTTTTTCCTAAATTCGCTTTTAGATTAGTTAATCCAAAGAAAGCAGATAAATTTTTAGAATAGTACCTTTAATAAAAAACGCTAAAAAATGAAAGCATTTATTATAAATCGTTATAGCAAAAAAGAGCAGCTTCAACTCGTTGAATTGCCAGAACCCGTGGCTAACGACAATGAAGTATTAATACAAATACATGCGGCAAGTATTAATCAATTGGATGTAAAACTAAAAAGTGGTGAGTTCAAATTGTTACTTCCTTACAAATTCCCTTTGGTTTTAGGTCACGATGTTGCCGGGATTGTAACAAAAGTAGGCTCAAAAGTCAGTCGTTTCAAAGTTGGTGATGAAGTTTTTGCTCGTTCAGCTGATTTTAAGATTGGTACATTTGCAGAATATATTGCAGTCAATGAAAACGATCTCGCGTTGAAACCTAAAAATATAACAATGGAACAGGCCGCTTCCATTCCATTGGTTGCCTTAACGGTTTGGCAGGCGTTTGTTGAAAAAGCAAAGTTAGAGAAAGGTCAGAAAGTATTTATTCAAGCTGGTTCGGGTGGTGTGGGAACAATTGCAATACAGTTGGCAAAATATTTTGGGGCAACAGTAGCCACAACTACAAGTGCTGATAATTTTGATTTGGTTAAAGGTTTAGGTGCTGATATTGTGATAGATTACAAAACGCAAGATTTTGAAACAATACTCAATGAGTACGATGTAGTATTGAACAGTCAGGACGAAAAAACATTGGAAAAGTCGCTACGGATATTAAAATCTGGCGGAAAACTAATTTCAATTTCAGGACCGCCCGATGTGTCTTTTGCAAAAGAAATTGGTCTGTCGTGGTTTATGAAAACAGCCATTTCTTTTTTGAGTAGAAAAGTCAGAAAACAAGCCAGACAACTTGGTGTTGATTATTCGTTTCTGTTTATGCAAGCCAATGGAAAACAGTTGTCTGAAATTAGTGCCTTAATTCAAACAGATATCATTCGTCCTGTCATAGATAAGGTTTTTCCATTTGAGCAACTAAATCAGGCTATGCTCTATGTTAGCAGTGGTCATGCCAAAGGAAAAGTTGTTATCAAATTCAAGTAAAGTTTTTTTAATAAGTTGTGTTAGTGACTAACTTTTCCAATATACATGCAATAATCAATTCTTAATTAAACCGATATACAGTCCTGTTTAATTGACTCCATGCTTTATTTTTAGATTGTATTCTATTTTTTAGTAATCTTCAAAAAAAAACTTTAGTTATGAAGGATTCTCCATTTGGGCAATAATTTTGTTTACTTCAGTTTCTGTTGATTTGAGTTTGGTCTGGCAGAAAGTAATAAGCTCGGAAGCCCTCTTGACTTTTGTAGCCAGTACATCAACCGAAATGGTTTCATTTTCTATTTCCTTTGCAATTGCTGTAAGTTCCGCATAAGCAGCTTCATAAGTCAGTGTCTCTTTCATTGTATTTTGTTTTTTCTTTAACCGTAGTTTTAAAAATCGAATCTGCCAGTATCACATCAATGGTATCGCCCACTGCTATAGTATCAGCATTACTGGTTATTTTATCATTGACCTTGACAATAGCATAACCCTTTTTGAGGATATTCTCAGGGGACATCATCCTGATACTCGAACTGTAATGCGCCAGATATCCTTTTTGATTGCGAAGATACTGATTTGTGAATGTTTTTAAATTACTGATCGTATTGCTAATATCATTAATCCTATTGTAAAGGATAATCCGCGGTTTACCTGAAATTTGATGGGATAGATTCATCAAAAGACGGTGTTCCTGATACAGAATTGATTTGGAGTTATTAATCGTGTTTTGATTAATAGCCATTAAAGCATCTTTGTGTCCAGAAATAAGCTCCCTGGCACTATTGGAAAGGCTGCTCTTAAGTTGGGAAAGGTTCTGATAATGCAGCAGAAAAAGCTGCTGCGATTTAATGACAATATTTTGTTGCAACGAAAGGATATGCAGCTCAAAACTGCGGTTATGGGCAATGATAAACTCAGCGGCTTTAGTTGGAGTCTTAGTCTGGGTATGCGCCATGAGATCCACGATGCTAACATTTTTCTGATGTCCTATTCCTGTGATAATCGCAATGGGAAATTTAGCTACGGCGCGCCCAATGTTATAATTGTCAAAGATCAAAAAATCGGACTGCGCACCTCCTCCTCTTGTTATAACAACGGCGTCATACAATTTGCCACTTCGATACACTTGAATTAGTTTGTCCAAAAACAACTTGGCATTATTATCCCCTTGAACAATGGTAGGATAATCATCTATCTCAAAAACATAGCCGAAATCATTATTCTCAAGGGTGTGTCTGAAATCTTCAAGACCAGCGGAATTACTCCCTGATATCACCGCTACTTTTTGGATTACTGCCCTGAGCTTTATTTGATTGTTTCGAGTTATGTATTGTTCTGCTTCTTTAACAATAAAAGCATTCTCTTCCACAAGCCTTTTCAGGGTGGCGTTGCGTTGCTGCTCCAAGATTCCAAGTGTAAAATTGGTGTCAATATCAAGTACATTCAGTGACAAACCAAACAAAGGGTGGTAATCCACACTGACCAAAACAAGTACATTAATATTATTGGTAAAACGCTGTCCTGTATTTTTTTCAAAATCGGAAAGATGCATCGATCCTGTTCCCCAGGCTTTCCCAAGAATTCTCGCAACAATACTGTTGGATGTCGTTCCTTTTTCTACCAGTTCAAAGTAATGGATTTTCTTATCCGCCTTATAGGAATGATTGGTAATATCAGCCACAACCCAAAAGGTCTGCCCTTTAAAACGGTCTGCTAAGGCATCGCTAATTTTATTGTTTAGCTCGGAGAGTTTAATATGCTTTTCTGGTTCCATAAAAAGTGAGGAACTCAGCGTTCCTTTTTAGATCATCCTAAATTCAATAGAAAATGCAATAGTTCTTTAAAAAAAATGACTGAATTTGCTTTAAAAAAATTATGTGTTCGGTACTTATCGCTCCGTGCCCAAAAGTGTAACGGTAGAGGTAAGATCATGACTAGAAATATAGTCCAGTACAAAATCTTCTGCCTCTTTTCTATGATCAGCAGCCGTCGAAAACGAATTGAGATAAAAATCTTCGTTCTCATCGGCAATATGGATAATCTCGGTATACCCTTTGGTAATCAAACTCCCTTTTAGTTGTAACACCTTAAGCTCATTCCTATTGTCAATCTCCTTCTTCACTCTAAGCTTTATCGTTTTATCCATGCTATTGGTATTTAGTTTTGTGTTATCTTGTAAAATAATACACTTAAAAGTCAAAAAACATAAGGTAGTTCTTTTGTTTTCTCTCTCGATTAAGTCCCTCACTTCCTGCTTATCTCAAGAACCCAGGCAAGTAACTTCTCTAAAGAGGCTTTTCGTCTATTCCTATTTTACATCCCTAAAAATACTAAAAATCAAAACAGCATGATTTGATAAAAGCATAAAAATATGAACAATTAAAATTTAATTCCATTTCGATTCAAAACAGACTAAAAGGGTTGCCAAATTGCTATTCATCTAGGCTCTATCAACGAAAAAAAAATACCAAGCATCGATACAACATATCAACTTATAATTAATGTTTTACACTTCATTTAACTTACTAACCAAATAAATCTTCTTATCAAAGAACTTAAATTATGATAGCAGCTCTGTAAAAGGGGCAACAGAAATATATGACCATACCCATTATAAAATTACAGTGATAAATTATCGGGGTGATACTAAATTGCAGGTATATTTTAAGTCTCCTTATCATTTCGAAAAGCTATAATGCTGATTCTCACCCCTCCAAAGATCTCCCCATTTTCAGATTGAAATAAATGAGTTGATTATCGTTAAACTCCTGATCGGGAAATTCAATATTCAGATGTCCCACAGAGAGCAACTGGATTTGAGTTTTTACCTCCGAAATGGTAATTAATTCCTGCATATAGGCAGAAACTTCCACATCAAAATTCTCCAGGGAGGGATTGCCAGCCGTTAGTTTTTTTCCCATCAGTCCACGTAAGAAATCATAATTCACAATCGTGACTCCACTCTCCCATACTGATTCTTGACCTGCTGAGGAACGTACCAACAAAACGTCTCCAACTTTATTTAAATTCAATGTTGTATTGAAAGCATTTTCTATTATTTTTTTCTGTTTGCTGAGTCCAAGTTGCTGCCATCGTTTTATTTGTCTTATACCTTCTTCACTTCTCCCTTGAACCCGGGAAACACCCCTTGTGGATGCGGCCGCAATAGTAGCCTTAATCTGAAATGCTAGACAAACCTCACTTACAGTATCCAATACCAATAGGTCAACTTCCCCTCCATCATAATTAACATTTGATGCACATTGTATATTGCCAAAATAACTAAAAAGCTGCTCCACCTGTCTAATGAGCGTGGGTTCAAGATGGCAGGAAATCTGCTGGTCAAAGACTCTCTGTTGCTTTTCCTTAACCGAAAATAAAATATTATTGAACGCATACATATACCTCAAGGCCAGTGGGCTAAAGATAACCGAATCACCAGCAAGGATTAGTGGCGGAAAATAACCATCCTTGGGAAGCGTTTTAGATTCTGTTACAGCAGTATTTGTGTTTTTTTCATAGTCCAAAATATAATAACAAAGCAAACGGTCAAAAACAACCTGATCCAGCTCAGTCAAAACTCTTAGGCTATCTAAAATTTTAATGTCCAATGTACAGACTGACCAGTCAAGATATTCTCTCATTAGCATCTCAGCTTCATCAAGGTCATTGGATGATTCGGCTGCTCTTTTAAAGGAACGTGACAGCTCCAGAAAAAACTCCGACATAGCAAGCAATCCAGCTGAAAATTGCTGATAATCCTTATTGGTAAACCCAAGTGATTCTTTGAGGTGGGCATCTTCCAAAACCAAAACCCTTCGAAAACTCTGTTTGTGGTGATTGAACAGTACCTTCAACATCCCCTCATCATAATTTGTTAAATCAAATATTTTCCGTGCGGCTTTCAGATCTGTATAGTCTCTCAAGTCTTGTAAATCAGAAAATGGTATTGTGATTTGCTGAGCAAGAGTACTAAGAATTTTATCTTTTATTTCCGCTTGCTCAAGTGCATCTGAACGATACCTCAAGCTATAAAAATTATTCGCCTTGAGCTCAACCTTGAATACATCCTTGTGCAACTGTGGCATCAGCATGCAAAAGTGTCCATAGGCATAAAGTTGATTAAGCTCTTTGAGATAGGATATGTCACCAGCAGTGGTCATTAAGGCTGTTGTTGTATCAGTTAATTTTTCCCTTCTAGACCTCTTTTCGATTATATCATATAGTGCACTAAGTCTTGAAATAAAATTATACGATTTATCACGAGAATTTGAATAATCTGATTGCTCGACAAGGAGAAAGGAATTGCAGATGTTAGTCTGAAAGCTCCTTTCCCATAACTTCAATTCTTCCAATTGTTTATCAATAAGTAACTCTTCTCTTTTAAGAGCCTCTATAAATCTTTTATTCTCTTCGGACATGTTGCGTGTATACTTTTTTATAAATCTTTTATTTTTCTAATAAAATAAAGAATAAATCTAACTTATCTTTTGTTTTAATCCAAAAGACTCGCTGCTGGTTCTGTCGCATCTGTCAGAAACAAATATAAGAATTCAAGTAATTTAAAAGTTAGCCTGCCTATTTACAGAATGATTTAAACATAGTTATCCCTGGACTAACCATCTGATTCTTTCTCAGCATATGCACCAATTCCACTCAAAGTTCGTTTGGCTGATTCAAAACTTTTAAAGCCTAATGCGTTTTGTATGCGCTAATTGATAAAACGATGATCCTGTTTAACAATATTATTGAGATATTTACACTGTCTGATTTTAATCTTTGAGAACGAGCGTTTGTTATATACTTTGATCGCTGCAGTATTAGAACCGCTTTTATCAATGTTTATTACTCTTGGTCTCCAGTTGTTACCAATTGCTTTAATTAGAAAAGACTGAGCGCTCATTCTTTGTCTTTTTCTGGTCAAAAGAAAGGCTACTGTATTGCCTAATTTATCTACTGCTCGATATAAATAACACCAAACACCTTTTACTTTGATATAGGTCTCATCCAATCTCCAACTAGCCCCCACTCTGCCTTTTCTCTTCTTCATCTTCGACTCAAGCAAAGGTGTAAACTTATAGACCCAACGCTGAATAGTAGCATAATCAACATGAACTCCTCTAATTTTCATTATTCCCTCAACATCACGGTAACTAAGTGTAAATCTTAGTTTGAAATATACTGTCTGAAGAATTATGTATTTTGGATAACAATGACCTTTAATATTCATTTTTTGATCGGTTTAAAATTCTAAAGATAAAAGTTATTCAAAGATGCGACAGAACCTTTTGAAGTCTCTTTGTAGTTTTAGAACAATATTTACAAGTGTGAAGTCATGAGACATTTATACAACTTTTTATAAGAACTCTTCAGAGAGTTGAGGGTACCCTTTTCTTTTTTGTTCGTCTGTACTTACAAGAACCTATAAATAGGCTGACTTCATATAATTAATGATAATTACATACTTAAATGCACAAACTATAAAAAGATTCAAAGTTTAGTTTCTAACTAGGATATCCAATGGAGCTATTGATATTGCGATATTCACAAACTTAAATTAATTAAGAAATTTGTTGGTACAATCAAATATATAGAAGCCTTAAATATTTATGTACCTTAGCAAGGCTAAAAAATACTTCTCAAGCATTTTTTATATACTTTTATATGGAAGCACTTTTAAAAGAAAATATAGCTAAACATATTTCTCTTTCAGAAAATGAAATAGAAAATTTCTGCAATTTATTTGAGCAAAAATTAATCCCTAAAAAAAACTTCTTACTCAGAGAAGGCGAGATTTGCAAATTTGAAGGTTTTGTTACCAAAGGACTTTTTCGGGTTTATCATATTGATAAAAATGGTTTTGAACAAATACTCTATTTTGCTATTGAAAATTGGTGGATTACTGATATTGATAGCTTTACTACTGAAAACCCATCACAACTTTTTATAGAAGCTCTCGAAGACAGCGAAGTACTTGTAATTTCTAAAAAAGATAAGGAGTTTGCCTATGCTAACTTGCCTAAAATCGAAAAGCTATTTCGGGTAATGACCCAAAAAACCCACGTTGCCCTTCAACGAAGAATGATAGATAATCTTAGTAAAACAGCAGAATCCCGTTATATAGAATTTACAGAAAAATATCCTCAGCTAACACAAAGGCTTTCTAACATACAAATAGCTGCCTATTTAGGCATTACCAATGTTTTTTTGAGTAATATTCGAAAGAAAATTGCTGTCAAAAAATAAGATTTTCCTTTATTTATTAAACTAGTTTAATGTTTTAAGATCGCATTTCATTTCATCTTTGCAGTATTAATTTAAACCAGCACACGAAATGAAACACACTATCTCGAGAGTATTTATAACAATTTTAATTTTATTGAATATGGAATCACAAGCACAAAGTTTCAAAACAATCGAAACTAAAGATTTAAAACTTCAGGTTTACAACGCATCAGAAAACAGCTTTGGTGTAGCATCGGTAATTGTATCGGGGAAAACAAACGCAGTTTTGATTGACGCGCAATTTACTTTGACGGATGCCGAAAAAGTAGCGCAGGAGATTAAAGCAAGTGGTAAAAAATTAACCGCAATTTTTGTTTCTCACGCAGACCCTGATTATTATTTTGGAATGGAAATATTTAAAAAATATTTCCCGGATGTAGTTGCTTATGCATCACCTGCTTCTGTAGAAGCAATTAAGGCTACAGCACAAAAAAAATTAGACGTTTGGGGCGAACGATTAGGTAAAGCTATTACGTCAAATGTTGTTTTGCCGCAGGTTTTAAAGGGAAACAGCATTGAATTGGAAGGTCAGAAATTAGAAATCATTGGTTTGGAAGAATTTCCGAATAAAACTTTTGTATGGATTCCTTCTATCAAAGCAGTTGTAGGCGGAATTAATGTTTTTGGAACTAGTTTCCATCTTTGGATGGCGGATGCTCAAACTACTGAAGCCCGTAAAAACTGGATTGCCGTTTTAGATAAAATCTCGGCTTTGAAACCTGAAATTGTAATTCCGGCTCATGCTAATTCCAATTCTCCATTTGATATCGCTGCTGTAAATCATACCAAAAGTTACATTCAATTCTACGAAGAAGCTTTGAAAATAAATAAAACATCAGAAGCTTTAATTTCTACTTTGAAAACAAAATATCCAACACTTACTTTTGAAACTGCCTTAATGATTGGTGCAAAAGTGAATACTGGAGAAATGAAATGGTAAAATCAATCATTTACAGCCTGATAGTACTCTTTGCATTGTCAGGTTGTTCTTTAAATAAAAAGACAATGACAAATCTTGAAATAGTTAAAAGTACTTACGAAGGAAAAGCTTCGGAAGAAAATGGTCAAAATTTGGCTAAATATGTTACCAAAGATATTTCCTGGACAGAAGCTAAAGGTTTTCCGTATGCAGGAACTTATATTGGTTTAGAAAATATAACCAAAAATGTCTTTAGCCGATTAGGAAGCGAATGGATTGATTATAAATTTACTCCCGAAGATTACGTTGCCAGCGATGACAAAGTAGTAGCTTACGGAACTTACACAGGCACTTATAAAATTACAGGCAAATCATTCACCGCCAGAGTAGTTCACCTTTGGAAATTGGAAAACCGAAAAATTATCAGTTTTGAACAGTTTGTAGATAGTCAAACGGTAAATGATGCTATGAAATAAAGCCCTATTTTTAGTTTTAAATATAGAAACCGTTGATGAATGTCAACGGTTTTTTTTATCTGGCTTTTACTTCAAATATTTTTTAAAAAAATCATCTAATTTATTAAACGGAATCACATCTACTTTGTCATACAAATCGACGTGAACTGCATTTGGGATAATTATTAACTCTTTTGGTTCATTTGCCTCTTTAAAAATATCTTCACTAAAATATCTTGAGTGCGCATTTTCTCCCGCAATTAAAAGCATTGGTCTTGGCGAAATTTCTTTTACATAAGTAAGTATTGGCATATTCATAAAAGATATCGGATTGGTTACCAGCCAGGCTCCATTTGAATTCACAGAATTAACTTGAAAACCACGCGGCGTTCTGTAATAATCAAAATATTCTTTTACAAATTGCGGTTCATCGCCTTTTAATTTTTCCTGCAAATTTCTTGGTCCATCTGCCGGTTTTCCCCTTTCGGCATCTTTCCAACGCTGCTCACCTAAAGCTTCCAATGTTTTGGTTCTTTGCTCTAATGTTACAGAATCATTGTAACCTTTTGATATTACTCTGGTCATATCGTATAAACTTGTCGCAACAACGGCTTTTACACGTTTATCAATAGCAGTCGCATTTAATGCAAAACCGCCAAAACCACAAATCCCAATGATACCAATTTTATTTCTATCAACGTTCTTTTGTAATCCTAAAAAATCAACCGCAGCGCTAAAATCTTCTGTATTGATTTCCGGAGAAGCCATGTTTCTTGGCTCCCCTCCGCTTTCACCTGTATAAGATGGATCAAAAGCCAAAGCTATAAAACCACGTTCTGCCATTTCATTGGCATATAATCCGGATGATTGTTGTTTCACCGCTCCAAAAGGTCCGCTAATAGCTAATGCAGACAATTTTTCGTTTCCTGCGTTTTTCGGAAAGTATAAATCTCCACTTAATGTAATGCCGTAACGGTTTTTGAAGCTCACTTTTTGACGTATTACTTTGTCACTAAGCTGAAATGTATAATGTTCTTTTGATGTGTTCATTTTTTCTAAATTTGATTGTAGTTTTTGTGCAGATACTTGTCCTGTTATCAGGAATACTATTGCGATTGCGAATGTTTTTTTCATTTTCTTCTGAATTGCTTTCAATTTTATATTTTTCATTTGATTTTAATTGTTTTAAAATTTCATAACTACATTTCAGTTTCATAATTATCTCTTTTATGGTTGAACATTTTTAATGAATTTTGCAGGAATTCCACCAACGATGGTATTATCAGAAACATCTTTAGAGACTACTGCTCCTGCTGCGACAACTGCATTCTCTCCAATTGTTACGCCGGATAAAATCGTAGCATTGGCACCAATCCATGCATTTTTTTTGATGAGAATTGGTTTAGCTGTTAGTCCTTTTCTTTCCTCAGGATGTAGCGGATGATTTTCGGTAATGAGGCTGACTTTCGGACCAATTAAAACATCGTCTTCAATGGTGATTCCGCCCAATGCCAAAAAAGTGCAGTCAAAATTGATAAATACATTTTTACCAATTGTAATATGTTTTCCGTAATTGATATAAAGAGGTGTAAATACGGCAACATCCTGAAGTTCTTTATCTAAGATCCTGCTTAGTATCTTCGTGATTTCTTCAGGATTTACAGCATTATTCATCTGATTAAGTAATGCTTTCACGGCAAAGGCTTCTTCTCTCAATCTGCCAATTTGCGAATCGTTGGGAAGTATGGTTTCACCTGCTAAAAGTCTCTTAAAAATATCTTTTTGAAATGGTGCAGCATCGGAAATAAGGTTTGAATCTGACATAATATTTGAATTAAATAACCAGATACAAAGATAAGACTGCCTTTAAGCAAGGCAGTAACGATTATCAAACCAAAGATTAAGAAATTCAAACTTCCGATTGACGAAATGCAGAAGGATTGGTGCCGGTATTCTTTTTGAAGAAATTATTAAAGTAAGTTGGATATTCAAACCCAAGCGCATAACCAATTTCAGAAACACTCCAATCAGTATGGAGCAATAGCGCTTTGGCTTCTGTTATAATCCGCTCGGTAATATGAGTTGTTGTCGATTTTCCTGTAACTTCTTTTACGGCTCGGTTTAAGTAATTGGCATGTACATTCAAATGTTGTGCATAATGTTGTGCTGTTCTTAATTGAAGTGGATTGGAAGTTGTTTCAATTGGAAATTGTCTTTCCAGTAATTCCAAAAATACTGATGACAATCTGGAAGATGCATTCTTATTTTGTTCGAAATTTTCAGAAGGTTCCATCTTTAGAGATTCGTGTATAATGAGACTGATATAATTGCGAATCAGCTCATCTTTAAAAACATAATCACTTTTTTGTTCCGAAATCATTTTATGAAAAATAGTATTAACAAAACCTCTTTGTTCTTCTGTTATTTTCAAAACTGGTGTTCCTCCAATTTTAAAAAAGAAGATTGCTGCAGACTTTCAGAACGCTCGGAGTTTTTAAAAAACTCTTCCGAAAATAAGATCGTATAACCAACATAAGTCGTAGAAATGGTTTCCCATGAATATGGAATGTGTGGATTTCCAAAAAAGAGAATAGTCCCCTCCTGCTCATAGGTCTTATCAGAATAATGAATCTTGCTTTTACCAGTTGTCAGGCAGATTTTATAAAACTCCTTTCTACTGTAAGTTCTGGTTTCGGCACCATCATCTTCTATCTGAAATGCTTTAAATCCTTGCAGTTTCAGTTCATTATTAAACTTGGAAACTTCTCTTATTATCTTCTCTTTCATTATGCAAAGTTAAGAAATTCAAACTTGTTTAAAACCCTCAAACCTTAATTCTTACTCTTTTTAAAAGCAAATAACTAAATTATTTAGAAGAAAACGAGAAACAAAAATGATCAAAAAGTAAGCTAATTCAAAATTATCACTTGCTTATTAGCTAGAGTTAACATAGTTATGTTCAAATTGTAAGCTGAGTTAAATGATTTACTGATTTTAGGTCCCCATTGTACCTAAAATTCTTGAGCTCCACAAAACAAGGACTTGCGAACTTCTAATTCCTTAAGTAAATTCTATTACAAACGAATATAACTTACAACGGAAACAATTTTAGCTCAAAAAACGATATTTCAACAATCACAAATAATAAGTATTAAATAATCTAAACAACTAAATATACAAACAAAAAAGACAATCAACTAAATCGTTTTATAATAGAATATAGTAAATCAAACTAACTATAATTTTTCATTTGCAGCATTAATTACAGAAAGCACTTCGGAAATATCTATGGGAGTATGATGAGAGTCATTTATATCCCTATTTTAAAAAAGTTAATAAATGGTAGTAAAAATATTTCTTATATTAGCTACAAAAAAAACTTTGATATCATTTTATAGATATTGTTCATGAAGTTTTGCCTAATGAAATACACTTAAATAGAAATAAAATAAATAACATGAAATTATCAGCCCTATTCTTTGCATTGTTACTTTTAGTTTGTACAACAGCTATTTCACAAGTAAAACCGACAAAAATACTTATCAATAATGTAGAAATTTTTAACGGTAAAGACAAAAAAACTATAAAGGGTAACGTTCTTATAGAAAACAATATTATTACAAAAATTTCTATCGATCGTATTCCTACTGATCAAAGTGGTGCAACTCAAATTATTGATGGACAAGGCAAATTTTTAATGCCTGGTCTAATCGATGCACATGTTCATTTATTACTTGAAAGTGTACCTCAAATGCTAGCAATGACGAGCGATTTTGCAATGCTGAATTTAATTGCAGCACAAGCAGCTGAAAAACAATTAATGAGGGGATTTACAACTGTGCGAGATTTGGGAGGTGGCTCATTACCCCTTGCTAAAGCAATTGAGATGGGATTGGTAAAAGGCCCTAGAGTATATTCAAGTGGAGCATTTATTTCCCAAACCGGTGGACACGGAGATTTTGGATTACCTACTGATGTCCCTCGCAAAATAGGAGAACTTTCGTATCCTGAAAGAAACGGAATGGTAGCCGTTGCTGATGGTGCAGACAACGTATTAATGCGAACCAGAGAACAATTACGCCAAGGAGCAACCCAAATAAAACTAATGGCTGGAGGCGGTGTAACATCAAACTATGATCCACTTGATGTAACACAATATACTGAAGCAGAATTTAAAGCAGCCGTATCTGCAGCCGAAAATTGGGGAACATATGTAACTGTGCATGCTTACACACCATTGGCAATTAAAACTGCAATCAACGCAGGTGTAAAATGCATTGACCACGGACAACTTGCCGATGATACCACTGCAAAACTAATGGCAGAAAAAGGCATTTGGTGGAGTCTACAACCATTTTTAGATGACGAAGAAGCAAATCCTTTACCTGAAGGTTCTAAAAACCGAATAAAACAAATTGAAATGACATTGGGAACTGATAAAGCATATGCTTTAGCAAAAAATACAATATTAAAACTGCTTGGGGAACAGATGTACTCTTTGATTCAAAGTTAGCATCCAAACAAGGTATACAGTTATCGAAAATGACACGTTGGTATACATCATATGAAATTTTAAAAATGGCTACTTCAACCAATGCAGAACTCTTAAGAATGAGTGGAAAAAGAGATCCATATCAAAATGGTAAATTAGGCGAAATTACAGAAGGTGCTTATGCTGATATAATTTTAGTTAATGGCAATCCATTAGAAAATATAAAATTAGTAGAAGATCCTGAAAATAATTTTTTAATCATTATAAAAGATGGAGTAATATATAAAAATACACTAAAAATATAAACCTACAGATATAATTTTAGTTTACAAGTTAATTAGATTAGAATAAACCTTTTTATTTATTTCCATCAATCCATTGATACTTATTGAGCTTTCACCACTCGCACAATTAAGTTGACTAAACCTTCATCATTTAACAATATTAAAGCATCTAATATTCTTGCATCGTTTTTTCTTTAAAAAAAAATGCATTAGCCGTTTCACAAAAATCAACAGAAAAAGGGAATGAAATTTTCGCAAGTTCTTCTAAGGAATAACTTTTTTTAGGATTTCTTGTAAGTACGTGAAGTATATTCTCAGAAAAATCAATCAAGCTTATATTCATAATAATTGTCTTTTAACTAAAGTTATAAATACTATAATAATTTAGCAAGATATCTAATTATTAAAACTTCGTTTTTAGCAGTAAAATTAAAAAATTAATAACTCAGAAAATAAAATTTGTTAATTGAAAATTGTAATGATGTCTGAAAGTTCTACTTTATCTATAAATGAGTTAATGAACTCATGAACTTCATTTCTATTTTTAATTAAAATAGAAAACGAATTGATATGAAATTCATCGTCGCAATCATCAATATAAATTATATCTATAAATCCATTTTGAAATTAAACTTCCTTTTAATTTTATTATATTAAGTTTGTTGCTGATTATTTCTCTTTTCTAATCTGAAGTGTGATGGCTTTTTTCATTTTAATTCTTTTTAATTTTGCACTCTTAGAACGTTAATATAAAAATTAAAATAAGACATTCTAAAAAGTATTTAACATCAAATCATGTTATTACCTACAAAATTTAAACATTTTAGTAACACATCTTAAAATTATGAGTTTTAACAAGATTCTCACTTATTATGTCGTAAAAAATATCCACTGTAAATATCAACAAAAGCCACTTTATTTTAATACAATACCACATAAAAATAATTCCAGTTGTTTTTATGTGGTAATTATAAAGTGTAAAAAATTACAATTCTATTGCTTATTATTCTATGATTCGTATTATTCCATAGCAATAATTATAAATTCACTTCTCCTATTTAATTGATGCTCAGACTCTGTACAATCGACTCCATCGGAACAGTTATTTCTAAGCTGACTCTCTCCATATCCTGTTCCGGTTAATCGGTTTGGTGCAATACCATTTTTAATTAACCATTGTATGGTTGCTTTGGCTCTTCTGTTAGATAAGGCAATGTTATATGCGGCAGTTTGACGGCTATCAGTATGCGAACGAACATCAATTTTTAACTTTGGATATTGTTTCATTACCGCTAGTATTTTCTCCAGTTCAAAAGCTGCATCTTTTCGAATATAGGATTTATCCAAATCAAAATAGATAATCGGAATATTAAGCGTTTTAGCCAGATCAGTTCCTACACCTATTGTTTTGATTCTTTTTTCTAGTACTATTGTTAGGCTTTTTTCACCTGTTTCAGCTTTTATTATTACTGGAATTTCTTTGGTTTCATAATCTTGCTTCGCAGCTCTTACATGGTAAGTTGCGTTACAATTTACTGTGAAGCTATAACTTCCATCTACTCCTGTTACAACTTCGTCTATGATTTTAAATTCTTCATCCAACAGGGTAATTTTGGCATTATCAAGTACCTTATTGTTTTCCTGGTCAACAACAATTGCTTTCAATTTTTGCTCACATAGTAATTTTCTTGTTTCAGTGAGCTTGTAAATATCATCGTTGCCTATACCGCCTTCTCTGTTTGACGAAAAGAATCCCTCTTTGGTTTCGTTGTTAATGATAAAAGCAAAATCATCCTTATTACTGTTTATCGGGGCACCAATATTTTGTACTTCAGGAAAACTATCATTATTATTAATTGTCACCACAAATACATCTAATCCACCCAAACCTGGTCGTCCGTCGCTGGCAAAATACAGCTCATTATCTGCGGATATAAAAGGAAAAGTTTCTCTTCCTTCGGTATTTATTGCGGCTCCCAAGTTTTTAGGCGTATCAAAACTTCCGTCACTATTAATAGTTACACTATACAAATCCGATTGACCAAGCGTTCCCGGCATATCTGATGCAAAATACAGTTTCTTTTCATCCACACTTAAAGCCGGATGAGCCGTGCTGTACCGATCGCTATTAAAAGGTAACTCAGTAATATTAATCCATTTTCCATTTAAAAATTCAGCCTTATACAGCTTTAATAATGTAATTTTCTGATCGTCCTTTCCTCTTTTTCCATCCAGATAATTGTTTCTTGTAAAGTACATTGTTTTTCCATCTTTTGTAAAAACGGGCGTAGATTCATTGAATTTTGAATTGATTTTCTTTTCAAATCGTTCCGGTTTTCCTAATGTTCCATCAGCTTTTAATTCGGCTGAGTACAGATTAGTAAAAGATTTATTAGTCCATTTAAATGTCTTTTTTGCTATACCTCCTGTATCTCTGGCTGATGCAAATATAACTTTATTGTTATAAAAAGTGCTTCCATAATCGGTTTGTGTAGAGTTAATTCCAGCATTAGCTATTTCGAATCTTCCTGAATTGGCTTTTATCTGCTCCAGATAATTTTTATTATTTTCGAATAATATACCTCTTTTATCAGTCTTTATTTTTTTGTTGAAAGTCTCTAGGGTTTTATCTGCTTTGGGATAATCTTCTGTTGCTTTCAAAGTTTGTGCATAACGATAATAGTACTCAGGTTCCTGCTCAGCATTCATTGCAAAAAGGGCATCATACCATTTGGCAGCCTTGATTAATTCTCCGTTAAAATAATAAGCATTACCTAATCTCTGAAACATTTCCTCGTTCTTATATCCTTTTTCGGCAACTTTTTCGTAGGTTTCAATTGCATCAATATAAGCATATTGGGTATATTCTTTATCTGCTTTATTCTGACTTGCTTTTTGCGCACTTCCTTTTAGAACCACAAGTACTAAAATGGCGGAAAGTATATATTTTATTTTCATCTTTTGAAGAATTTAGAAGAATCTTGGTGAGGTTATTCGGCTATAATTATTTAAAAATTCGAATCGCAGGAATATCTCATGTGAACCTGAATTATAATTATTCAATCTTGTCGTTTCACGGTCATAAGCATAACCTATGAATAGTCCATCAGTAACCTGAAATCCCGCCATCGCACTTAACGCCGCACTCCATCTATAGGCTAATCCTATTGTAAATTTATCATTAAACATAAAGTTTGCCGAAAGATCAACCTGCAAAGGGGCACCTTCAACCATTTTAGTAAGTACTGCAGGTTTGAATTTGATATAAGGATCTAAATCGAATACATAACCAGCTATCAGATAGTAATTGATCTTATCCTTTAAAATAGCATAATCATTATCACTGTACCTTGTCGTTTCGATGAAATTAGGTACTGATAACCCGATGTAAGCTTTATCTGAATGCCAGTACACTCCCGCTCCAATATTTGGTGAGAATTTATTCCTCAAGTCTTGAAATTGTGGGTCCCCCTTATGTTCTGGATTCAGTTTATTTATATCCAGATTGAATAAATTTGCTGTTCCTTTGATTCCAAAGGAAAGTTTGAATGTTTCGGATGTTGGTACTGTATAAGATAAATCAGCAGAGAAAGTGTTCTCATTAGTAGGCCCTATTTTATCGTTTACAAGTGAAACTCCAAGTCCAAGATTGCTATTGTTTATTGGTGTATTTAACGAGAAACTGCTCGTTTCTGGCGCTCCATCAAGTCCGACCCATTGGGTTCGATACAAACCAAAAATACTCATGGCTCCTCTTGACCCCGCATATGCTGGGTTTATATTAATGGTGTTATACATGTATTGTGTATACTGTGCGTCTTGTTGCGCAAATCCCACAGCGGAAAAAAACGTAAAAACTAAAACTAATTTTCTCATCTATTTTTCTTTTATAATGGCTTAGCTCTTTAGACTAAGCCATTTCAATTTGTTTTAACTATTATTTGGTAAGGTATAAATATCCTGCTTGCTGATAAGGATTGGAATCAGTGTCTTTATATTTTAGAATATAATAATACGTACCATCTGGTAATCCATCCGATTGCTTCACTGTTGTGCGTCCTTCAGATATCCCTCTAAAGGCACGCTCTTCGTTATTATAATTTTCGCGATCGAATACTAATATTCCCCAACGATTGTAAATCTCAACAGTATTGTCCGGATAACATTCGATGCCCTGGATGTAAAATCGTTCATTCTTAGAATCTCCATTTGCAGACATCGCATTAAAAATTGTTATTGTGCAGCCTGATAATGTTAAAATTGTTGGATTATCTCCTAGGTTGTCAGTATCATCAGAAGCATCAGTTACAATAACTCTTAAAGGATTCTCTCCAGTTACAAAAGCCTGATTGGAAACTTTTCCCGCATTGATATCACTTTGTTTTATTACATAAACACCTCTAAAAGATGTACTATCACTTTCTCCGGGAGCTAGAGATATTGGGCCACCATTTATAACAATTCCAGGAAGAGGATCCTTAATGGTAATATTTTGCAATCTTACATTTCCTGTATTTGTTACTACAAAATTATAAGAGATAGTTTCACCTGCTTCAGCATTTCCGTTTTTATTTTCATCATTAAACACGGCTGTTTTAATTAAGGCAATAGCTGATTTTTGTTTTAAAGCAGTAACTGTACATTTTGGACAGCTTAATATATACAATATATCATTTGGAGATAATGGCGATTCATCTTCAGAATCATTGTCAACATCTTTTCCATTTGGAGCTATTCCATTAACAAAAGCCAAATTATATACAGCACCCAGATCAATATCATCCTGCGTAAGTGAATACCTAGCCGTGAAAGTTTTTGAATCAAAAGCTAAAGGATCAAGTGATGAAATTGGCCCACCTAAAACTGTAACCATAGGATCCGATACTGTAATGTCTTTAATCGTAACATTTCCTGTATTTATAACTCTGAAAATATAATTAATACGATCTCCTACATTTACAACACCATCATTATTAGCATCCTCATATATTCCTTTTTTCAATAATTTCAACTCCGGTCTTTGAGGTAGTTTCGTTATTGTTGGATCGTTCTTTCCTGATAATGTCGGATCATCACTATCTGATAAATTGTCAATAATAGTTCCTTTTGATGTCTGAGAACTTACTAAAGCCTGGTTTTCTACTAATCCTGAATTAATATCTTCAAGAGTTAAAACATAAAAGCCTGCATAGTTGGTATCATTTGATTCACCAGCTTTTAAGATTACAATTGGGTTGCCTGTTATAATCGCCTTTGGATCTGTAACAATTACATTGCTCAAATCAATTCCCCCTGTGTTTGTAATCAAAAATGAATATTTAATTAACTCACCAGGCTGCGCATAGCCATCTCCATTTGTATCCGAAAAAATACCACGTTTTACCAAAGTAATTGACGGTTCTAATACTGTGACTTTAACAGTTGCACGATCACAATTTGCTACATTGAGATTTTCACAAATTTCATATACTATGGTATAAACTCCTGATGAAGTGCCTGCTGGAACACTTACTAATCCTGTAACAGGATCCAAAACCGGCACTTCTTGAGATTCTATGATTTCTGCTGGTGTGATTACAGAAATTTTTACCTCTGATAAAGTAGGTTCACTATTTCCTAATACATCATTATTTAAAACATTTAAGATATCATCTGCTCCATCCAAACCATTAATAATATCGCTAATATCATCGTTAGCAATAATATCTGTTACAGTTACTTCAATTGTTTCCGTCGCAGTAGAACAATTCATCACATTTGTTTTCTCACAAATAGTATAAGTTAATGTGTAAAAACCAGCTGGTGTCCCAGGAGCGATACTTATTTTATTGGTCTGATTATCAAACATTAAATAGCTTGATTTAGAATCTACTGTGACTATCACATCCGCAGGATTCAAAATAATTCCATTTAGTAAATCTGAATCTAAAATAGTTTGTGTACCTGTACTTCCTCCCGTATTACCAGGTAAGGAAGCAAAAGTTTCGCTAATCGCACAAATCCTGTTATTCAAAAGGAATGAGGTACTTTCAGAAACACAATTATTTAATCCGGTTCGTCTAACATAAATTTGTTTATTTCCTGGCGTTAGACTAGCAAAAACATTACTGGTTTGAAAAATAAGTCCATCTATGCTATATTCGTATCCTGATCCCAAAGAAGGGTTAGAAATTGTAATAGTCCCAAATTCAGAGTCACAAGAAATCATTTTGGTTATTTGTCCTACTGGAACAACAGGAAAGTCAACAACACTTAAAATAATCTGATCAGAAATCATTTGACATCCTGATTGTGACTGCGAAATCAAAACTCTAAAGTAACGATCTCCAGATGTGGTATAAACGGGCGTAGTATAAGATGCTGTTTCACTTCCTGAACCATCAACTACATCAGAGAAAGGTCCAGCTAAAGCTGCTGCTGTCTGCCACTGATACAATAAAACACCCGATGGAATGTTTCCCGAAGCATTTACAGACAAGGTAGAGGTTTGAGTTGTACATATAGTAGCGTCTATTGGTTGTACATTAATAGAAGGAGATTCATAAACAGCCACTTTCACAGCGTTAGAATTCAATATGTTACAATCAGTACCTGAATTACTAATCTGAAGTCTATAAAAGAAACTTTCTGCAAGAATTCCAGTTCTATAAGTTTTGGTAAGCCCTCCTGTACCATCAGTAACATTAGCCCATGAACTTCCGTCCATAGATCTTTGCCACTGATAGCTATAATTTCCAGATCCATTTGTAACACTAGATGTCATTTCAAAAGTTCCTCCTTCGCAAATATCACTGCCAATTGGCTGAAGAGTTATTACAGGATCAGGAATTACATTTGCCGTAACCGCATTCGAAATCAATGTACAATTTGTGGCAGATGAAGTAACTATACATCTGAATTGTGTCGATCCAGCTAAAGCATCTGATATAAAATTAGCAGTTGAAGCTGTAGCATTAGTTTCATCTACGAATCCAGAACCTGAATCACTTTGCCATTGATAACTAAGTGTTCCTGTTCCTGAATTTAATGAAGCTGTTACACTTATATTTACTGTTCCTCCAACACAAATAGCTGCAGGAGTTACAGGCTGTGTTGTAATTGTAGTAACAAATATTGAAGCATTGCTTGAAATTGTTGCCACTCCGCAGCTTTGAGTAGCATCTGAAACAGCTACCTGATAGTATGTATTTTGAGACAATCCCACGGTTGCATAACTCGACGAATTAGCTCCTGCTATATCAGTATAAGGACCAGCCAAAACTGCAGCACTCCTCCATTGGTAGCTATAATCTCCTGATCCACCTGTAGCAGATACACTTAATGCAGTTGTCGAACCATTACAAATAGTAGCATCAACCGGTTGAGTTGTAATTACAATAGCTGGCAATACTGTTACAGTAGCTGTTGCTGAAGTAATAGTATTACAACCATTGCCACTGGAAGCAACTTCAACTTTATAATAAGTTGTCTGTGTTAAAGCTGTCGTTGTATAAGTAGCCAAAGTGGCTCCTGCAATTGAAGTAAATGTGCTATTATCAGTACTGCTTAACCATTGATAAGTTAAACCTGGTGTACCGTTTGAAGCCGTTACCGATAAGTCATGAGTAGTTCCTGGACAAATAGTTGCTCCTGTTGGCTGTACTGTTATACTTGGATCTGCAACTACAGTTGCGGTAACCGAATTAGAAGTTAAAGTACAACTGGTGGCAGATGAAGTAACTATACATCTGAATTGTGTCGATCCAGCTAAAGCATCTGATATAAAATTAGCAGTTGAAGCTGTAGCATTAGTTTCATCTACGAATCCAGAACCTGAATCACTTTGCCATTGATAACTAAGCGTTCCTGTTCCTGAATTTAATGAAGCTGTTACACTTATATTTACTCTTCCTCCAACACAAATAGCTGCAGGAGTTACAGGCTGTGTTGTAATTGTAGTAACAAATATTGAAGCATTGCTTGAAATTGTTGCCACTCCGCAGCTTTGAGTAGCATCTGAAACAGCTACCTGATAGTATGTATTTTGAGACAATCCCACGGTTGTATAACTCGACGAATTAGCTCCTGCTATATCAGTATAAGGACCAGCCAAAACTGCAGCACTCCTCCATTGGTAGTTATAATCTCCTGATCCACCTGTAGCAGATACACTTAATGCAGTTGTCGAACCATTACAAATAGTAGCATCAACCGGTTGGGTTGCAATTACAATAGCTGGCAATACTGTTACAGTAGCTGTTGCAGAAGTAATGGTATTACAGCCATTTCCACTGGCAGCAACTTCAACTTTATAATAAGTGGTCTGAGTTAAAGCATTCGTTGTATAAGTAGCCAAAGTGGCTCCTGCAATTGAAGTAAATGTGCTATTATCAGTACTGCTTAACCATTGATAAGTTAAACCTGGTGTACCGTTTGAAGCCGTTACCAATAAGTCATGAGTAGTTCCTGGACAAATAGTTGCTCCTATTGGCTGTACTGTTATACTTGGATCTGCAACTACAGTTGCGGTAACCGAATTAGAAGTTAAAGTACAACTGGTGGCAGATGAAGTAACTATACATCTGAATTGTGTCGATCCAGCTAAAGCATCTGATATAAAATTAGCAGTTGAAGCTGTAGCATTAGTTTCATCTACGAATCCAGAACCTGAATCACTTTGCCATTGATAACTAAGAGTTCCTGCACCTGTATTTAATGAAGCCGTTACACTTATATTTACTGTTCCCCCAACACAAATAGCTGCAGGAGTTACAGGCTGTGTTGTAATTGTAGTAACAAATACTGATGCATTACTTGAAATTGTTGCTACTCCGCAGCTTTGAGTAGCATCTGAAACAGCTACCTGATAGTATGTATTTTGAGACAATCCCACGGTTGTATAACTCGACGAATTAGCTCCTGCTATATCAGTATAAGGACCAGCCAAAACTGTAGCACTCCTCCATTGGTAGTTATAATCTCCTGATCCACCTGTAGCAGATACACTTAATGCAGTTGTCGAACCATTACAAATAGTAGCATCAACCGGTTGGGTTGCAATTACAATAGCTGGCAATACTGTTACAGTAGCTGTTGCAGAAGTAATGGTATTACAGCCATTTCCACTGGCAGCAACTTCAACTTTATAATAAGTGGTCTGAGTTAAAGCATTCGTTGTATAAGTAGCCAAAGTGGCTCCTGCAATTGAAGTAAATGTGCTATTATCAGTACTGCTTAACCATTGATAAGTTAAACCTGGTGTACCGTTTGAAGCCGTTACCAATAAGTCATGAGTAGTTCCTGGACAAATAGTTGCTCCTGTTGGCTGTACTGTTATACTTGGATCTGCAACTACAGTTGCGGTAACCGAATTAGAAGTTAAAGTACAACTGGTGGCAGATGAAGTAACTATACATCTGAATTGTGTCGATCCAGCTAAAGCATCTGATATAAAATTAGCAGTTGAAGCTGTAGCATTAGTTTCATCTACGAATCCAGAACCTGAATCACTTTGCCATTGATAACTAAGAGTTCCTGCACCTGTATTTAATGAAGCCGTTACACTTATATTTACTGTTCCCCCAACACAAATAGCTGCAGGAGTTACAGGCTGTGTTGTAATTGTAGTAACAAATACTGATGCATTACTTGAAATTGTTGCTACTCCGCAGCTTTGAGTAGCATCTGAAACAGCTACCTGATAGTATGTATTTTGAGACAATCCCACGGTTGTATAACTCGACGAATTAGCTCCTGCTATATCAGTATAAGGACCAGCCAAAACTGCAGCACTCCTCCATTGGTAGTTATAATCTCCTGATCCACCTGTAGCAGATACACTTAATGCAGTTGTCGAACCATTGCAAATAGTAGCATCAACCGGTTGGGTTGCAATTACAATAGCTGGCAATACTGTTACAGTAGCTGTTGCTGAAGTAATAGTATTACAACCATTGCCACTGGAAGCAACTTCAACTTTATAATAAGTAGTCTGAGTTAAAGCTGTCGTTGTATAAGTAGCAGAAGTGGCTCCTGCAATTGAAGTAAATGTGCTATTATCAGTACTGCTTAACCATTGATAAGTTAAACCTGGTGTACCGTTTGAAGCCGTTACCGATAAGTCATGAGTAGTTCCTGGACAAATAGTTGCTCCTGTTGGCTGTACTGTTATACTTGGATCTGCAACTACAGTTGCGGTAACCGAATTAGAAGTTAAAGTACAACTGGTGGCAGATGAAGTAACTACACATCTGAATTGTGTCGATCCAGCTAAAGCATCTGATATAAAATTAGCAGTTGAAGCTGTAGCATTAGTTTCATCTACGAATCCAGAACCTGAATCACTTTGCCATTGATAACTAAGTGTTCCTGCACCTGTATTTAATGAAGCCGTTACACTCATATTTACTGTACCTCCAACGCAAATAGCTGCAGGAGTTACAGGCTGTGTTGTAATTGTAGTAACAAATACTCTCGCTGAATTTGAAAAAGTTTCACAGCCACTTGTTGATTGAAATATTCTAACTCTGTAATATAAATTTGACATTAATGCCCCAGTTGTATAACTAGCTGTATTTGATCCCGTTCCTCCTGAAACATTAGCCCATGAAGTCCCATTAACAGAACTTTGCCACTGATAACTAAGTGTTCCTACTGACAAATCTGTGGTTGTTGCAGCGACGCTCATCGTATGTGTTGCACCTGAACAAATTGTATTTCCAACAGGTTGGGTATTAATTAGTGGATCTGGTATTACCAAAACTTCAACGCTATTTGAAGTAACTAAACCACAGCCATTTCCACTAGCACCAACATCAACTCTGTAATAAGTAGTTTGTGTTAAAACAGGCGTCGTATATGTAGCAGAAGTAGCTCCTACAATTAGTGTAAATGCGTTATTATCTGTGCTTGTGAACCATTGATAGTTTAAACCTGGCGTACCACCAGTTGCAGTTACAGACAATAAGCGTGTCCCACCTGTACAAATTACTGCACCTGTTGGCTGTACTGTAATATTTGGATCTACAACTACATTTGCCGTAACCACATTCGAAGTCAAAGTACAATTTGTGGTTGAAGAAGTAACTACACATCTGAATTGTGTCGATCTGGCTAAAGCATCTGATATAAAATTAGCCGTTGTAGCAGTAGCATTGGTTTCATTTACAAATCCAGAACCTGAATCACTTTGCCATTGATAACTAAGTGTTCCTGCACCTGTATTTAATGAAGCCGTTACACTCATATTTACTGTACCTCCAACGCAAATAGCTGCAGGAGTTACAGGCTGTGTTGTAATTGTAGTAACAAATACTCTCGCTGAATTTGAAAAAGTTTCACAGCCACTTGTTGATTGAAATATTCTAACTCTGTAATATAAATTTGATATTAATGCCCCAGTTGTATAACTAGCTGTATTTGATCCCGTTCCTCCTGAAACATTAGCCCATGAAGTCCCATTAACAGAACTTTGCCACTGATAACTAAGTGTTCCTGCTGACAAATCTGTGGTTGTTGCAGCAACGCTCATCGTATGTGTTGCACCTGAACAAATTGTATTTCCAACAGGTTGGGTATTAATTAGTGGATCTGGTATTACCAAAACTTCAACGCTATTTGAAGTAACTAAACCACAGCCATTTCCACTAGCACCAACATCAACTCTGTAATAAGTAGTTTGTGTTAAAACAGGCGTCGTATATGTAGCAGAAGTAGCTCCTACAATTAGTGTAAATGCGTTATTATCTGTGCTTGTGAACCATTGATAGTTTAAACCTGGCGTACCACCAGTTGCAGTTACAGACAATAAGCGTGTCCCACCTGTACAAATCACTGCACCTGTTGGCTGTACTGTAATATTTGGATCTACAACTACATTTGCCGTAACCATATTCGAAGTCAAAGTACAATTTGTGGTTGAAGAAGTAACGATACATCTGAATTGTGTAGACGCAAGTAGAGCGTCAGATATAAAATTAGTCGTTGTAGCAGTAGCATTGGTTTCATTTACAAATCCAGAACCTGAATCACTTTGCCATTGATAAGTAAGCGATCCGCTACCTCCGTTTAGTGAAGCCGTTACGCTCATACTTACTGTACCTCCAACGCAAATAGCTGCAGGTGCAGTTGGCTGAGCTGTTATGGTTGTTACAAATACTCTCGCTGAATCTGAAAAAATTTCACAGCCGCTTGCTGATTGAAATATTCTAACTCTGTAATATAAATTTGATGTTAATACCCTAGTTGTATAACTAGCTGTATTTGCTCCGATTCCTCCTGAAACATTAGCCCATGAAGTCCCATTAACAGAACTTTGCCATTGATAACTAAGTGTTCCTGCTGATGGATTTGTAGTTATTGCAGCAACGCTCATCGTATGTGTTGCACCTGAACAAATTGTATTTCCAACAGGTTGAAGGGTAACTACAGGATCTGAAATAATCGTTAATTTGGCGGTATTACTTGTAACTTGAGTACATGAATTAGAAACATTTACTCTGTAAAAATATTCACCAATAGGTAAACTGCTACCAGTTGTATAGGACGAATTTGATTGACCAGGGAGATCAGACCATCCTGAAATTCCATTTGCTGAAACCTGCCATTGATAACTATAAGGCGTTAGACTTCCCGAAGGAGTTGTATTTAGAACCAAAGTTCCTCCCTGACAAATAATACTTTCTGAAACTAAATCAGAAATTGTTAAATCCAATGGTTTATTAATATTTACTTCATCTGAATATGGCGTACATGAACCACTTATGATGGTCCATTTTAATCGAGTTATACCAGTAGAAATATTGCTTACCGTCGTATTATAGTCATTTGGATTTGCTATGACAGCAGTATTCCCCGCATTTATTACAAAAGACCACGAACCTGTTCCTGTTGAAGGACTATTTCCATTTAATACTGCCGTTGAAGCATTACAAATTGTTTGATCCAGTCCTGCAACTGCTAAGCTAGGCAGTTCATCTATTGTTACAGCAACAGTACTTGAACTTGAAGCACAAGTTCCGTTTGATATTGTCCATTCAAAAACATAAATGCCAGATTCTGTACCTAGCACAGACGTTGATGGTGAAGTCGCATCTTTAAAAACTGCTTGTGTCGGTCCTGAAAACTGTGTCCATAATCCTGTACCAACAGTTGGTACATTTGCATTTAAATTTAAGGCTTCAAACTGACATACTGAAAATGGTGTTCCTGCATTAGAAGCTGATGGCAAAGAATTTACTATTAATGTCATGTCATCGAAAAAAGTACAACTAAGATTTCTCGATGTCCAGCGCAATATATAAGTTCCCGCGACATCAGGCGTAAAGGTCGAAGAAGGACTTGCAGTATTTGAAAAAGAACCTGTTTGTCCACTGATTATAGACCATTCGCCAGTTCCTACTGTAATAATATTTGCAGCCAATAAGGCTGTATCTGCTATACAAATTGTTTGATCCGGACCTGCAATAGGCGTCGTTAAATCAGCCGTTACTGTGATGGTAACATTATTTGTTTTAGAAGCACAGATAGGTCCATTACTAACTGTCCAGCTAAATACATAAACACCGCCCGTTTGAGTTAAATTAGAAACTGTCGTATTTGGTGAAATTTGAGAGCTAAAAATTGCTGTTGTTGGTCCTGAAACCTGAGCCCATTTTCCTGTTCCCGATAAAGGAGGTGTTGCAGTCAGTTCTGTAGTCGAACCACAAATTGCATTGTTTGCTTCCGGAATAGCTGGCGAAGGTTCTGCCCAATATTCTACACGAACCTGATCTGAACTGCTGCAGGTTCCTGCACTCACTGTCCAGTTAAAAACATAAACTCCAAAACCCGGATTCATGTAAACAGCATTAGGATTTGTATCATCAGAAAATGATCCGCCTGAAGGACCTGCCAACACAGTCCATTTTCCGATTGTACCTGTTTGTGGTGCATCTGCTGCAAGCTGAATTTGTTGCACTGTCAGATCAGCACTACAAATTGACTGATCTACTCCTGCGTTGGGAGGAATTGTTACATCACCACTGATCTTTACACTTACATCATCAAAAGATTCTGGACATAATCCCTGAGCAGCAATTGTATATCTAAAAACATAAGTACCTATAGATAATGTAGTAACTGATGCGCTGTTACTACCCGTTTGAGTTACTACTGGCGGAGTACTTCCTCCTGAAACATAATTCCATGTTCCGATACTTCCGTTGTTTCCTACTAACGGTAGTGAGCCTTGCAAACAAGTAGAATAATCTGAACCTGCATCGGCTACTTCAGTTACTTTTATTTTTACCTGAGCTTTATTTGAAGGGCAACTAAAACCATTTGAAGTTTTCCATTGTAAGATATATTCACCCGATATTAGTCCCGATAAATTTGAGGTTGCTGATTTTAAATCAGAAAAAACAGGTGAATTAGGCCCGCTTATTAAAGACCATATTCCAGTTCCAACAGCAGGAGCTGTCGCCGCTAATGTTATAGTTGTCTGATTACATATTGTCTGATCCGGTCCTGCAACAGCCGGCGAAGGAGCTTCATCAACATTAAATTTTACTAAATCAGATGAAGCTGTACAAGCACCCCTGGAAATAGTCCATTTATAAACCCATGAGCCTGAAGTAAAACCAGTTATTGTAGTAGTAGGACTTGATGGATTGATAATAACCGGACCATCACCTCCACTTACAAATTCCCATAAACCAGTTTCTCCTGGTGCCGGAGTATTACCAGTTACTGTTACACTTGTACCACATACATTTTGATCATTACCTGCCTGAGCTACTGTAATGGCCGGAGCAATTGTTATTGCAACTGTATCTTCCGTTGTTTTACAACCAGCGTTACTTACAGTCCATTTAAACTCATAGTCACCATTGTTTAAACCTGTAACCGTAGTATTGTATAAACTTGGGTTTGTTATCACAGCAGCAGGACCAGAAATTTTTGTCCAAAGGCCAGTACCTGAAGAAGGATTATCTGCTGACAGGCTGGTAGATATCGTTCCAACTTCAAGACATTGATCTAATCCAGCATTGGCATTTGATCCCTGAGTATTATTTGTAACAATATCTACAGTATCTGAAGAACTACCACATCCGTTTGCAATTGTCCATGTAAAAGTGTAGGTTGTACCTTGTGCTAAACCAGTTGCAATAGCATTTGGATCGTTTAGATTACTAATATTTACCTCAGCATCTGGAGATACAGTCCATATTCCTGTTTCAGTACTGATTGTAGGATTTCCCTGTAACTGAACTGGAGTTCCATAACATGTTGATTGATTATTTCCAGCATTTGCGGTAGTTGGTAAATCGCTTGCTACAACAACATCAACAGTACTTTGCGTAATATCACAATCTGCACCACCAGAAATAGTCCATCTAAATTTATAACGACCATTTACTAATGATGAAACTATTGTTTCAGCATCATTAGCATCTGCAAAAACAACTGTTGAGGGCCCAGAAACCTGAGACCATTTACCTTTACCAACGCTTGGTATATTTCCCGCCAGACTGGTAGTGGTTAAATTACAAGCAAGATTTTGTAATGTTCCCGCATTTGAACCAAGGGTAGGTTGTGATATTACTATTGCAATATCATCAGTAACTGTTACACACTGACTACCTGAATTCGGAACCTTTACAATTCTTACTACATAAGTTCCTGCTATCTCTAAATTACTAACGGTAAGACTGTTTGTACTAAGATCTATAGAAGGCGTTGGATAAATTGGATATGCAGGATTTGAAGGTCCGTCAATTATACTCCAACTCATTTTTCCGCTGCCCGTTGTAGTAATAGGTATTATAGCAGTAGAAATATTACAGGCTAAACGTTGATCTACTCCGCCAGATAAAGATATGCCTTGTTCTAAATTAACTTTATATATACCTGTTTGCACACAGCTAGTTGTATTATTAGTCAAAGTATAAGCAAAAGTATACAGTCCAAAGGATGACATACCAGAAATTGGTGTTGAAGATGCCGTTGGGTTTCCAATCACTGCTGACGGCCCGCCAATTTGGCTCCATTGTACTGTTTCATTAACATACAAGGGAACTGTTCCCTGCAAAACTATAGAGGTTCTTCCGTCACAGAAGTATAAATCTTCATTCTTTAAATTAGTAACATCTGCAGTGGGAGGCGGAACAGTAATAGTTATTTCGTCAGCACCATTTGCACATTTTCCAGCAACAGTCCATCGAAGTACATAAGTTCCTTCACTTAAACCGTTGACTGTTGTTTTATTATTATTTGCATTTTCAAAAGAAGGTATATTTGGTCCGGAAACTACTGTCCAGGTTCCCTGCTGTTGTCCCGGGCTATTTCCTCCAAAACTGCCATTTAGATTTGCGCTTTGAGTAGCAGAGTAACAGTTTGAAAGGTTTATATCTGATCCGGCAGTAACTGGCTGTATACCTCCTAATGTAGAAATTATGACATCATCAAAAGTCGCACAATCCCCGGATGAATTTGTAATCGTCCATCTTAGAGTTGTCGAACCTGTACTATTTCCTGACACAGTAATTGAACTATTATTAGATCCAGGATTAATAATGTTGATTCCTGCCCCGTTACCTCCTACTATACCCCATATACCCGTTTCACCAGATTTCAAAGTATTTCCTGCCAAGTTGTATGTGCCCTGACAATACGTTTTATCTTCCCCAGCATTTGCAACTGTTATGGGTAAAATTCTGACAGAAACATCATCAAAAACAGTATATCCATCTGCACACTTTGCAGATAACCTGAAACGATATGTATTTCCGGGTACACCACCTCTTACAATAGTCTGTAATGCATTAGGATCTACAATTTGAACAGCAGAACCACCAATTTGTGTCCACTTTGGAGGAGACAAATAAGTTCCTACACTTGCATTAGCAGTCCCAACCAGCATAAAATCACCTATCGGTAAGTTATTATTATTACCAGGACATACATCAGTATCCACATTTGCATTTACAGTACAGTTTTGTGAAAACGACAAATTAGGCAAAAACAAAAAGAATACTAAAACAAATTTTAAAATTCTAAAATTTAAAAAAGAGTAAAATAGTTTCATAAGCAAGCGGCATTAAATTAAAAAAAAGGTTTATTTATAAATATGAGAGAACACTACTTTTAGATTTGAATTATTTATTATTTGTAATCATTTTAAACCCCCTATCAACAAGATAAAAGTCACTCATTATCAATGACATAATAAGAGTTTAATTTTTTTTTACAAAAAAAGTTTCATCTATACGACAGGATTAAAAATTACTATTCTGAATATTATTAAAATTGTAGAAATTAAGTACTAAAACCCCTAATCACTTCATAAAAAAGACTACATAAATCTCTAGGAAAAAAGTAATTTTTGCTACATGAATAGATTACATAATTATTAATTAATTTGAAATTAAATAGTATATAGCTTTCAACAGATTTAAAAAACACTTCTTAAAATTGGATAGAGAATAAGATAGTATTTTAAAATAAATTCTATTATTATTATTTTTTAACAAATACTATAGCTATCGATGAATAAAATTTATCTAAAGTGAATTTTATTTTTGCATTATTTTAAAAGCAAAAAAATTAGCGAAGATGTAGGTTGGTAAAATTTGTCTGGAGGCTTTCGCAAATCAAAGCGAAAGTAGAATAAATCTTTTTTTTAACTTTCTTTTTAAAAGCTCATTTTGCCTGTTTTTATCATTTCGGGCAAATAAAAAGACAAAACAAAAGCTTAAAAAAGCAAA
The DNA here is from genome assembly GCF_003668995.1 of Flavobacterium sp. 140616W15. Taxonomy (NCBI): domain Bacteria; kingdom Pseudomonadati; phylum Bacteroidota; class Flavobacteriia; order Flavobacteriales; family Flavobacteriaceae; genus Flavobacterium; species Flavobacterium sp. 140616W15. Next base: position 1,038,307 of record NZ_CP033068.1, on the reverse strand, counting down.
AAAATCATCAAAAAAAGAATATTCAAAATATAAACAGATCCATATCAAAAACACAAATTTTCAATGCTTTAACGATAAAATGCGGGAATTAAGAAATAATGAATATCAAATTTGAACAAGATACTTTTCTTTAAAAAATAGAAGCAAATCTATATTCATATTATATTATAGATTTCATCTGCCCTGAATGATAAAAACAGGCAAAATGAGAATAAAAAAAAACTTTTATAGTACTAAGGAAGCAGATTTTTTTATATAATATGAAGGTGTTTGTCCCATTACTTTCTTAAAGGCAACAGTAAAAGTATTTCTATTATTAAAGCCACTTTTTGCAGCTATTGATTCAAGTGTTTGATTCTTATGATCATTTTCCTTTAGTAATTTCAGACAATACTCAATTCTGTAAGAATTAATGAAATCATTAAAATTCACCTTTTCACATTCATTAATTACTGCAGAAATATATTGCATAGGAATCGAGAGCTCTTCTGACAATTGCCGCAGTGTACATTGTGCATCTAAATAGGAACTATTATGATCAATATGCATTTTTATCTGCAATGCAATTTCTTTCATTTTTGAATGAGATAAATATTTAGGGGTTGTGGACTGTTCTTTATTCTGATCTAAAATCAGGGGGATTAAATTACTTGATTTTTTAGCCAAAGCGTAATTTTCATCCGCTAATACAATTCCTTTGATTCCGAATAAAATTCTGGGAAATAAGAAAAGGGTAATAGCAAATAGTGCCGTAGGACCACCCGTAAATAAAAACACAATTAATTTATCGTAGGATTCGCTTAACTCCAGGAGGTTTAATAAAGGAAAAAACAAAAAAATCTGCGACGAAACAAATATAGAAAACCACATAAGGCATATGCGATTTTCTTTTTTAAAATCTGAATTTTTAACTCTGTAAAGTCCAATTATAAAATTAAACTGAGCGATCCAATATGCAAATGCCAAAACGTACTTAAAAACAATATAAAATCCCGCACAAAAAAACCGACTTTCATAAAAAAACAAAACTTTCTTATTTAACTGTAAAGAATGCATAATACCAATTTTTTCAGCTCCTGTGAGCGAAAAGAAAGGCCAATAGTCCACTATATATATCAAGACGGGAATGATATATATAAAATCTCCTTTTGTTAAACCTTTATTTTTAGTAGCTGATCGCACATAAAGATAGGAAGCAGGCATACATAATAGATGGGCTATTAAACTAGTTCGGTAAACATGTGGTACATATTTTATAAGTCCTGTGTCAACTAAAAATAAAATGAAGAAAGGATAAGATAACAAAATAAAAAATATAGCAAGCAATATGTTATAACTCTTTGTTTTTAAAGAATAACCAATTAAAAGAACTGAAACTAGTATACATATAAGAATTACTATCGCTATGGAGGCAGAAAAGATAGAAATCATTTAATTTGTTTTGGGAATTTATAAGGGGCTTAAATCTCGGAGGTAGGCAAAAATAAAAAAAAAAAAATACTTACATACTATATTACCTTTTAAAGTTTTTTTCTATCAATACTTATCATATTCTTCATTTCAACAAACACTTATTAGTAAATAGATAATTAAACTAAAAAAAAAAATCTTGAATTGCTTTTGATTCCAATCAATTAAAAGTAAAATAATCACGAACAACAATTTAAACTGGAATTAATTCAAAATAACGTTGATCAATTAAATTCAATAATTCTGCTTAACGTATCCGGAACTACTAGCCAAACTATACTGGAAGCATATTCTCTAACTAATCATTTTTTTTACAATATTTTCAGCCAACAATAAAATAAAAAAAATAAGATGGCAATGCGTATTTATACGGTTTTTACATATTCTATTTTACTCTAATTTTAGTTCAATGATCATAATGTAAAATTTTCAATGGCAAATAAATTATATGGAAGGAATACGGTTCTGTCGCATCTGCGAGAATCAAATATAAGAATTTAAGTAATTTAAAAATTAGCTCACCAGTTTACAGAATGATTTAAACATAGATAATCCTGGCCTAACCATCTGATTCTTTCTTAGCATATGTACAACTTCAATTCCGCTCAATGTTCGTTTGGCCGATTCAAAACTTTTAAAACCTAGTCCATTTTGGATACGCCATTTTATAAAACGATGGTCCTGCTCTACAATATTGTTGAGATATTTACACTGCCGGATTTTAATCTTTGAGAACGAACGTTTGTTATAGACTTTGATCGCGGCAGTATTAGAACCGCTTTTATCGATGTTTATTACTCTTGGACTACAGTTGTTACTAATTGCTTTAATTAGAAATGACTGGGCACTCATCCTCTGCCTTCTCTTAGTTAATAAGAAATCAACTGTATTACCAGACCTATCTACTGCTCTATATAAATAACACCAAATACCTTTTACTTTGATATAAGTCTCATCTAATCTCCAACTCGTCCCCACTCTGCCTTTTCTCTTCTTCATCTCTGCCTCAAGTGAAGGTGCAAACTTATATACCCAACGCTGAATCGTTGCATGATCCACAATCACCCCCCTAATCTTCATTATTTCCTCAACGTCACGATAGCTAAGTGTAAATCTTAATTTAAAATACACTGCCTGAAGGATTACATATTTTGGATAACAATGACCTTTAGTATTCATTTTTTATTAGTTTTGAAAAACCAAAGATAAAACTTAGTCATAGATGCGACAGAACCCGAATTTTAATCTTTGAGAAAGAACGCCTGTTATAAACTTTAATTGCTGCGGTATTAGAACCGCTTTTATCAATATTTATTACTCTTGGCCGGTAGTTATTAATAATTGCTTTAATTAGAAAAGACTGAGCGCTCATTCTTTGTCTTTTTCTGGTCAGAAGGAAGTCAACCGTATTGCCTGATTTATCTACTGCCCTATATAAATAACACCAAATTCCTTTTACTTTAATATACGTCTCATCCATTCTCCAACTCTTCCCCACTCTGGCTTTTCTATTCTTCATCTCTGCCTCAATGAAAGGCATAAACTTATAAACCCAGCGTTGGATCGTGGCATGATCAACAATCACACCCCTAATTTTCATTATTTCTTCAACGTCACGATAGCTAAGTGTAAATCTTAATTTAAAATACACTGCCTGCAGGATTACGTATTTTGGACAACAATGACCTTTGGTATTCATTTTTTATTAGTTTTGAAAAACCAAAGATAAAACTTAATCATAGATGCGACAGAACCTAAAATGACGATAGATAAAACAATAAAAAATATAATTATCAGGGAATGGCACGATGCCTTCCCTGAGTTAAGAATTTATTCGCAGAATAAATTATACAAAATAGCAGGATGTTTACTTTTTGGTATAGAGTTAATAAAGCTTCCGCGAACTGAAGAATATAGACCTCACTTTGTTCTTTATCCATTATGGAAAAAAAACGTCAAAGAGTGTTTAGATTTCCCTATTGTTCTTCATGAATTTTATGATAAAAAGAAATTTCAGTTTGATATACCATACGAAAAGCATAATCAATATTTTGAAGAGGTATCCCAAATTATAAAAAAACAATATCATTTTTTACTAATTGATAATATTTCAACTGAAACAATAATTTCCTTAATAGAGAATTACTCCCAAACTAAGCGATTTAGTGTTGCCCCTAATTCATTTTTTCAAGCCGATTTTCTTGAAACAAAATTAAAAATAGCATTGTTTACTAATGTTTCCAGAGCACAAGAAATCCTAGACAATATCAAAAAAAGAGATTGGGACGCAAAACACTTTCAGGCTTGTGGTGTAGAGATAACACCGTGGATTACTGATTTACAAAATGAAATTGATAAGAAAGATTCATTCTTAAAACAAATAGAAACTAATATACAAGATAAAAAACTAGCAAAATTAAAAGCATCGAAACTAATTTAGATAATTAAATCCCCTAGAGCAATGCGAGTAGGAAAGAATCAACTTCAAACTTATTCGAATGAATTAAAGAAGATGTCACAATTTCAAGGCGTTAATTGGGAAATGATTTTAGATACTTATTAATGATAGTAAAGAGTTTAAAGATTTATTTGATAGTAAAGCTAATGGTTTTTCCAAAGCTTTTGGAGGTTGGTATAAGCAAAGTACTGAGTGTATTTCTATACTTGAATTACAAAAATCAAATTTTGGAGATAATCTACCTGTAGTAAGCCAATCTCTTCAAATCGTCCATAAAAAAATTTATAGAAATCTGTCCAGTTGAGGTCACTATAAAAAGTAAAATCCTGAAAAATTTAGATTTTTCAGGGTTTTTCTTGCTCAAATTCATTTACAGATAACCTATCGCTTTGTATTAAATGCTTTTTGATGATCTACTAGAGTGATATAAGTATTCCTGCTGGCTGTTATCCCTCTATTTATTTCGATTATGATTATACTTCAATACTTCTGATTCGATTTCCTGTATTGTTTTCTTTTTCCCTTTAGAAATCCATTCTAAAAGCTCTTCTTCAAAAAATACAGCTTTTTACCATATTTATAGCACGGAATTTTTCTCTGCCTTACAAGAGCGTAAATTGTAGACTTTGCTTTTCCTATGAGGCGGCTTGCTTCTTCGACACCAATAGGAATATTTTTTTCTTTAGATTCATATACCTGCACATTCTGAATCATATATTTAATCTCTGCAATTTCTTTCACTAAGTGCGCTACTGCTTTGGGCAGGTTCTCAAAAGAGATTTCGTTTGTGTCCATAGCTATCGTTTTAAACAGTTATGGTGCAAATAAAAAAAGTGTTTTTGCCGTGTCCTTCTTCACAGCAAAAACACTTGACAAACACAGTGTTTTATACTTATTGCTATTTAAAGATCTGTAAAATCTTCCATAATCTTTATAAGACCTTTCTGTTCATCATCTTTGAGATGCGTTTTAATGCTGTTCTGCTCAACATCTTTTAAAGCGTCAGCAAAAGTCAGTTTTAAAAATTGCGCGGCTCTGTCCTGTCTGCTGACTTTAAAGCAATTCCAGATATTCCAGCCAAAATGATACAAATCGAGATTAGACAAATCTTTTACTTTTACTGGTTTAATCTTTTCATAATTTAAGCCTTCAGCATATATGATTATATTCCTACCCAATTGTTTCAAATCATCATCCGACGCGTAAAGCGCAAACTCCTGCTGTGCATAACAGATGGCATTATCAATTCTGGCCTGTTTTTGATTTCTGACTGCATTTTCCCTCTCCTCCCTTAACTGCTGAATATCGATGACTGCATTATTATTTTCAGGAATTTCGGGCTTAATTAAAACATCCTGCTGCTGCTCTTCTATTTTTTCAAGGTCCTCGGTTGGAATCTGGCTTTCAGGCGATTCATTTTTTTTTACCTTCAAAAAACGATTCACCAATCTCTCAGCCAAATCGTTTAGAAATAAACTTAGAATTGCAAACATTAAAATTCCAAATCCAGTGCTGATCCAGAAAAATACGCCAGCTGTATATTCATCAGCACCTTTTTCCAGCAACACCAGTCTTCCGATTATGCCAACAAAAACGCAGACTAAAAAAACAGACAGGTAAACTGTGATATATTCAAAGTATTTAATTTTCATTGCGCTTATTTCTTTAAAGATTCCAATTGTATTGCCTGCGAGGCTCTGTTTTTCTTCTCATCTATTACTTTGGCATAGATTTCAGTAGTTTTTACATTGGTATGCCCCAGCATTTTACTGACCGTATAAATGTCTGTCCCGCTCGACAGTTGCAGTGTTGCAAATGTATGGCGGAAGCAGTGGAAGGTAATATTTTTTTTAATGCCTGCCAATTCAATCCATTTTTTCAGAGGGCGTGAAATCCACGACGGGTCCGGCAGATCCTCAAAGACAAGCTGCTCGGGAAGTCTCGGTTCTCCGCAGAGATCTAAAGCCTGCTCGGAAATAGGCATGTATTCGACACCCTTTGTCTTTTTCTGCGTGAAATGCAGTTTGGCCCTGCCGTCTTCCAGACTTATCTCTTTCCAGCGGAGCTTCTGAATGTCGGAATGCCTCAGACCTGTAAGGGCCGAGAAAAGCGCGGCTCTTTTAAGGACATCTTTTTCGCAGGGCGTTTGGGCCAATGCATTCAATTCATCAATGGTAAGATATTCGCGTCTTGATTCCTGCTCAGGTATGCCTCTTATCTTTGAAGATAAATCAACGATTAAATATCCATCAATAAAAGCCTGTTTCAAAGCGGCTTTAAATATGGAAAAATAAGTTCCCGCAGTGTTGCGGGAAATGATTCCTTTTTTGCCTCCTCCGAGCGGTGCAGCCAGCAGAAACAGTTTAAAATCTTCCGCCATTCTGCTGTCAATCTCGGAAAACATCAGACTGCCCGCTGAATAGCTTTTTAAAAACTCTCTGGTTCGCTGCCAATTGATCTGAATAGATTTTGAACTTCGGGCGTGTCTTTTAGACGCCGTAGCAGCAATGTATTTAATAAAATCTTCTTTCCCTTTTTCTTTCTGCTGAGCCAATAGGTTCTCAGCATCACTGTACAGATCTGTATTATCGTATTCTTTCTGCCTGATTTTACGCACTGCGTCAGCATAGAGCATGATTTCACGGTCGCTATCGCTTCTGCACATTATAATTCCGTTATCGCTGCGTTTGGGTTTGTAGGATTTTATACCCTCTGCATCTGTGCGGGCAGTTCTTTTCTTGTCCCACTCCACTGTTGTTATGGATCTGTTTAAATATTCACGGATTCTCTGGGGCGCTTTCTTTCCGAAAACCTCAACAGGATAGCTTTCTATGTAGACATACCATTCCTTTCGGTCTTCTGCTTTTCGAAGACGCACAGTTACCTTGGTTTTTGCTAATTCTTTCATATAAAATCATTTCCGTTATACAAATTATCAATTTCCGTTTTGGGGGCATATACATTCTTTCCGATCTGTCTGGTTGGGATTGAATATTTCCTGATATGATTGTAGACAGAACCTTCAGATATTTGAAATCTCTCAGCTATTTCGCCAATGGAATAGCAGTCTTCTTTTTCAAGGCTGTATAATTTTTTCTTAAGCACGGTTTCAGCTTGCGGCATGCTACGGACAGGGCCAAAAATCTCTTCCATAACTTTACGGTCTATCCTTACAAGGCGGGTTCCTAAATTAACTGAAGGAATTTTTCCCTGGCTCACAAGCCGGTAAAGGGTTCTTTTGGCAACACCAAAAAGAATGCCAGCTTCCGTAACAGAAATAAAGACCCTGTCCTTGGGTATTTTATCTGCCAGTGCTTTGAGCTCCGCTTCCTTTTTAACTTGCAGTATCTTCTGCTTGTATGCTTTTTTACTGCATTTAGCTGAGCAGTAGACAGAAGTAACGCTTTTGGGCAGAAATCCGTCCCCGCACATAAGACATTGTTTATCTAATCTATTCATCTCTCTTATCTCCTGATTAAGTTATCATTAGCTTAAATAAGTGCCACTTTATCGCCTTTTACGTGCCGGTACAAATGTGGTACAAATATATGATAAAAAACGATTAAAAAACAGCAGAATCTAAAGAGGGACAAAAAGAAAAAGCGCTGTAAACATTACGTTTACAGCGCTTTAACACTTATTATTAACTGATATTAATCAGTAATTATTTGACTTCTTCGAATTCAACATCTTCAACATTGTCTCCTTGAGCTTGCTCTTGTTGTGGAGCCGCTTGTTGACCTTGTTCTCCTTGAGCGTACATTGCTTCTGTAGCTGTTTTCCAAGCTGCATTAATGTTGTCAAGAGCAGTTTGAATAGCTGGAATGTCTTGAGATTGGTGAGCCATTCTCAATTCAGTTAAAGCGTACTCAACAGCAACTTTATGATCGTCAGCTAATTTGCTTCCTAACTCTTTTAATTGAGTTTCAGTTTGGAAAATCATGCTGTCAGCTTCGTTTAATTTCTCAGCTCTTTCTTTTGCTATTTTATCAGCATCAGCATTAGCTTCTGCATCTTTTTTCATTTTTTCGATTTCTTCAGCTGTTAATCCAGAAGAAGCTTCGATACGGATATCGTGAGATTTTCCTGTTCCTTTATCAGTTGCAGAAACTTTAATGATACCATTTGCATCAATATCAAAAGTAACCTCAATTTGAGGAACTCCTCTTGGTGCTGGTGGAATACCATCTAAATGGAAACGACCGATAGTTTTGTTATCAGCGGCCATAGCTCTTTCACCTTGCAATACGTGAATTTCAACAGATGGTTGAGAATCAGCAGCAGTTGAGAAAACTTGTGATTTTTTAGTTGGAATTGTAGTATTAGCTTCAATTAATTTAGTTAATACACCACCCATAGTTTCGATACCTAAAGATAAAGGTGTAACGTCAAGTAACAATACATCTTTTACATCTCCAGATAATACACCACCTTGAATAGCTGCTCCAATTGCAACAACCTCATCAGGGTTAACTCCTTTAGATGCTTTTTTACCGAAGAATTTTTCAACTTCCTCAGCAATTCTTGGCATACGAGTAGAACCTCCAACAAGAATAACTTCGTCAATATCAGATGTAGTTAAACCAGCATCTTTTAATGCTTTAGCAACAGGCTCCATAGAACGTTTTACTAAAGAATCAGTTAATTTTTCGAATTGAGCTCTAGACAATTTTTTCACTAAGTGTTTTGGTCCAGAAGCCGTAGCTGTAACGTATGGTAAGTTGATTTCAGTTTCTGAAGAAGAAGACAATTCAATTTTTGCTTTCTCAGCAGCTTCTTTCAAACGTTGTAATGACATTGGGTCAAGACGTAAGTCGATACCTTCTTCAGCTTTGAATTCGTCAGCTAACCAGTCAATAATTTCGTGGTCAAAGTCATCTCCACCTAAGTGAGTATCACCGTTTGTAGACAATACTTCGAAAACTCCATCTCCTAATTCAAGAACAGAAATATCAAATGTACCTCCACCTAAATCGTAAACAGCAATTTTTTGATCAGTTCCTTTTTTGTCTAATCCGTAAGCAAGTGCAGCTGCAGTTGGCTCATTGATTATACGCATAACTTTAAGACCAGCAATCTCTCCAGCTTCTTTTGTAGCTTGACGTTGTGCATCATTAAAGTAAGCAGGAACAGTAATAACTGCTTCAGTTACTGTTTGACCTAAATAGTCTTCAGCAGTTTTTTTCATTTTTTGAAGAGTCATTGCTGACAATTCTTGAGCAGTATATAAACGACCATCAATATCCACACGTGGAGTATTGTTGTCACCTTTTACTACTTTGTATGATACTCTTTTTGCTTCATTTGTAGTTTCAGCAAAAGTGTGTCCCATAAAACGTTTAATAGAAGCAATTGTTTTTGTAGGATTCGTTACTGCTTGTCTTTTTGCAGGATCTCCTACTTTAATTTCTCCACCTTCAACAAAAGCGATGATAGATGGTGTAGTTCTTTTTCCTTCTGCGTTAGGAATAACAACTGCTTCGTTACCTTCCATTACAGAAACACAAGAGTTCGTAGTCCCTAAATCAATTCCGATTATTTTACCCATTTTTTTATATATTTAATTTTGATGTATACTTATTTTAACAACTCATGGTGCTTAAGTCAATCTTTGTGCCAATATAAAAAACCTATATAAATTGTCAGTTTTACAGGCTCGCATACCAAATACAATATGACAATATGACATTTTCACACCCTGACATCTGCGTCATAACACAATCTGTGATGTCATTATTAAGGAGCTATACTTCCATTCCTATGGCCTTCATGACAACGTTAGGAATCTTGTATTAATTCATATATTTTAATTAATTTAGACAAAGCGTTTAAATTTGTAATCAACTACCTTAGCAAGAAAATAATAAATGGTAAAGCTTAACTATAAAAATTATCAAATTGAAATCTTTAACGACAGCAATTACACAATAAACTCAATTGATAATTTAAAAGTTTATGATACCGTTTTCTTTCAAGAAAAGAAAGATAAAGATAAGCTTTATTCTACAAGTAAATGCGGAATTATTGTTAAGAAATCTGATACTAAAATTGCTAGTGCTATTATTTGTGAAAGTGGTAGTGCAACTGCAATAACCGAAAAATCATTTATAATCGAAGATGACAGGATCTGGATTTGCGTTTGTAATAAAGTGTATTGTCTCGAAATACCAAGCCTAAATTTAGTATGGAGAAAAGAAATAGATTTCATTACTAATTTCTCCATACATAAAATCCAAGATGATTTTATTATCCATGGAGAACTCGATATTAAGAGAATAACCAAAGATGGAGAAACAATATGGAGTTTTGGAGGAAGAAATATTTGGGTAAACCAAGAAGGTAGAACCGAATTTAATATAGAAAATAATCAAATTCATTTATTTGACTTTGAATCTAATGAATACATTTTAGACTTTAACGGAGAAACTATTTTAGACAATCCAAAACCAAGTACAGAAAAAAACTGGATGGATGTTCTTAAAATAGCACAAGAAATCAAGAAAAATAAACCATCATAATAATTATAAAAGCATAGAATTGTTAACCGAAGAAGACATAATGATTAATAAGTTTGCTCAAGAAAAAATTAATCTTGAGCAAATTTTGGATTGGTTTGATATTTTTGAAACTCAAATTCAAAGAAAAATTATTAGATTGACAAGCCAATGCTTAATACAATCACGTCCTAACGAAGAAACATTCAATAAGGCAATTCAATTAATCCCTTTAAAACCAACAGTAACAGCTATTGTATTTTTAAAAACTTATAAGAACCTAAAGGTTGCTTTGGATAAGATTGAATTGCTTCCTGATTATGAAATAAAAAAAACTTTTATTACATTAATTTCGGTATTTAAAATATCGGACACCGAAAGAAGAAATACATATTGTCAAGGTAATTGCTATCATGATTGGCATAATTTAGACAACCTCTAAAATTTTTCTTAGAATTAAAAAACATTGATAAAACCAATGAAAAATACTGCATTCCTCCTACTAACATCATTAATTCTTTTTTCTTGCAAGCAAGCCACAAAAGAAAAGGTAATCGATAAATCAGAAAAGAACATTGATTCGATTCAAATTGAAAAAAACAAAATAGATTCAATAAAAAAGCACCAAACTTTTAATGACTCCATTGATAGTTTAGACCAAGATTTAAAAGCATTTGTTCCAAAAGGGTATAGCGTGATAAGTATTGAGTCTGGAGATCTTAATCTTGATGAATACACTGATGCTATTTTAGTTTTACGAAAAACTAGTGAAGAATCAACATCTAACTACGCCGAAAACAAACCCGACAAAAGACCTATGCTCCTCTTAATAGGACAAAGAGACGGCACTTACAAACTGGCTTATCAAAATAATAATGCCGTTTATTGCATAGATTGTGGAGGTTTATTTGGAGATCCTTTTACTGGAATAACAATAAAAAATGGTTATTTCTCTATAGAACATGGCGTTTCAGGAGGACATCATTGGGAACATGTCACTACATTTAAATATAATAAAACCAAAAACAATTGGTTTCTCTACAAAGATCATTACATAAACTATAAATTTAATGATAGTGCTGACGAAAATGCTGAAGCCTTAGTTATTGATTATGAGAAACTAAAAACAGTAAAAGACTTTGGAGAAATTTCTTTCGAAAAATTCAATATCTATAATGATAAAGGATATTAAAAATAGTATTAAATTCGAATTACTAAAAGTCAAGTTTTATATTTAATTATTACCCAATGAAACAAACCCTATTCGTATTCTTGAGTTCGATACTATTATTATCTTGCTCTGATAAACAAAAAAACCAAACTGAAGGAAAAGAAGAGACCACAACCTCAACGACAGAAAACAAAACTACTAATGGTAAAACTGCCATTTTTAAATGGGATACTGAATTATGCTCAAACACAGGTGAATATAATTCTGAAAAATATACTGAAGAGGAATTAAAAAACACATATAATATATGGGGTATGCATTCTAGCGCCTATTTAAACACAAATACTACCCCAACTTCAGCTACCGATGCTGAGAAATTAACTCGTGAATTAACTGCAGAATACAACGAAAGAAAAGCTTCCTACAACCAAAAAATTGTCACCAATCCGTATTGGGAAAAAGTAAAAGCAGACAAAATACATGAATTAGAAGACATATATGAACTAAAAAAGATAGCTATCGAAGCTTATTCCAATCCTTCCGTTTTACTAAACAACCGATTCTCTAAAAACTGTACCGAATATGCAAAAGCATTAATTTCGAATGATACTATCTTACTGTTGAAAACCTGGAATAATCTGGCCGAAAAACAAAAAAAGAATAATGGTAGCCCTGAAAAATTTATGCAACGTCATTTAGAAAAATACAACTCTAAGGACAGAATACAAAATGCTAAACAAGAAATAATGACATATGGCTGGTGGAATTGTGCCAATGCAGAAGTTTATAGAGTGGACGATGATGGTACAATGGAGAAAGAATTTAATAAATTATTTACAAACGTAACATTTGAGTGTGACGAACCATAAATAAACACATATTCTATAACACGATTAACATAATTCACAAATAGCACACATATAGGGTGCTATTTGTGAATTATCTTTTTTTAAAAAACGTTGTAAACTTTGCAGTTAAATACCCCAAAAAAGGGAACACAGCTATTAATCTTATTTTCTTCAGTATCTTGTAAACTATGTTTCTACCTATCAAAAAGACTATATCAATTATGAACAAAATAGTACTACTTCTTTTTATTTTCATTTCTTCATCGTTAATGGCTCAAAAAAGGAGCTCGAATGACAACTTTATTGTTCAAATAAAAAAAGCAACAGGAGACTTAAATAAAGATAATTTAGATGATTTAGTTATAGTAACCCAAGATACTATAGATAAAAAAGCACCTTATAAACTAAGCGTATTCTTTGCGCATCCCAACGGTGCTTTCAAAGAAATTATCTCAACAACAAAGGCCATTGACCCACAATATCCAGAAGGCAAAGATGGATATTACAATGGACAATCCTTCTATGATATCACTATCGAAAAAGGTGTTTTAACTATTAAAAACGAATTAACAAGAGGCAATTTTGAGCATAAATTTCGCTATCAGAATAATAATTTTGAATTAATAGGTTTTTCTGAAACATATTCAGATGGACAAGGAACAATGGGAACAGTTGATTTTAATTTATCAACCGGAATACGAGTAAGCACAACCGAACGTTACGATGATAGCGACGAAAAACCTACCAGATCTCAAAAGAAAATTCTAATACGACCATTGCCTAAATTACAGAATTTTACTCCATTTACAACCGAATTTTATTAAACGATGCTATCCCAATATCAATTCATGCTAGTCATACTTTAACTACCTAGCAATAACTTTCCAATTTTTATTCGTATTTTCGATTCTCAAAAAATGTATTTTCTCGAATAATCGATTGATTATTTGTAATACATCGAAAATAACTATAAAATAGAATTAAAATGGTTTCATTTAGTAAAGAATTGTCTTTCCGTTGGTCTGATCTAGACCCTAATTTTCACTTACGACATAGCGCATATTATGATTTTGGTGCCCAGCATCGTATCGAAATTTTAGAACAACTAGGCTTGACTTTAAGAGTAATGCAAGAACAGCACTTTGGCCCTGTGCTCTTTAGAGAAGAATGTATTTTTAGAAAAGAAATAAAACTTTCTGATAAAATATTCATTCATACCAAAACATCAAAGATGAAATCTGACGGATCACGCTGGTCAATCATACATGAATTTATCAATGAAGAGGACAAACTTTGCGCAACTATTACTGTCGATGGCGCATGGATGGACACAAAACTAAGAAAACTAGCTTCACCTACTCCAGCGATTGCAATAGAAGCGTTGAGTATATTCCCAAAAAGTGAAGACTTTGTAGGTCTATAACCCCAGTAATACCTCATCAATATGCATAGGTAAGTCCATATTTTGTGTGGAATTATTAATAAGGTTCTTTGTAAAATAATAACAATTTAAAAAAACATAATTATGAAAAAAGTAATAGTCGTTCTAATAACAATTGTATCATTAATATCATGTAACAACCAAAACCCACAAAATATGGATTCTAAAAACACCGAATTAGTCAAACAGTATTTTACGCATTTCAACAATCACGATTGGAAAAAAATGTCCGAAATGTATATTCCAACTGCCGAGTTTAAAGACCCTTCTTTAGGGCCTGGAATCGTAAAACAAACCCGTGCCGAAATAGAAAAAAAATACAGCGAGTTAAACCAAATCTTCCCCGATTTAAAAGATAAAGTAATTCAAATATATCCATCAGGAGAAAACCACGTAATTGTTGAGTTTGTTTCTAGCGGAACAGCCGAAGATGATTCAACTTTCGAATTACCTATATGTACCATCTTTACTATCGAAAACGGATTGATAACAAAGGATTTTACTTACTACGACAATTTCGAAGAACAAGAATAAAACTATTTTGAAGCATTGCATCAGAAAAAGCAATTTTCAGTTTTATTTTTAAATTTTCTCGCAAAATCGCAAAGCCGCAGTTTTTCTTAAGAATCAGTATTCTTTGCGTCTCCGAACCTTTGCGAGAATAAACAATAACGTAACTATACAAACCATAAACAAATAACTTAATTTTAAAAATCAATAGTACACTCAAAAATGATAAACCTTTTAAAAGACTTTAGATTAATTGTTGCTATTTTAATAATACTAATTATAACGATCGTATTAGCTACTATTATCGACAAGCTTTTTATGCGCTTTATTCGCCGCAGATTAGATATTAATGATTTTGATAGTACAGGATATAAATTCTTAAAGCATTTAGTCATTACCATAATCTATATCTTAGGAATTGCTTTTGCTTTAATTCAGATTCCAGAATTTAAAGTTATCGGACATTCATTACTTGCTGGTGCAGGAGTAATTTCAGTCATTGCTGGTCTTGCTTCTCAACAAGCACTAAGTAACATTATGAGCGGAATTTTCTTGGTGATTTTTAAACCTTTCAGAATAAATGATAAAATCACCATCAATAATTTTAGTGGTATTGTTGAAGATATTAATTTAAGGCAAGTTGTCCTAAAAGACATGGAGAACAACCGCATTATTATTCCGAATTCCGTTATAAGCAATCAGATTATTCTAAATACAAATATGAATGACTCTAAATGCTGTAAAATAATCGAAATTGGTATTGGTTATGATTCAGATATCGATAAAGCATTAGAAATAATGAAAGAAGAAGTGGCTAAGCATCCTTTATTTATTGATACACGAACTGCTGCAAACAAAAAGAATAATACACCACTTGTTATAGCAAGAGTTGTAGCACTTAAAGATTCAAGTGTGAATTTAAAGGTTTGGGCTTGGGCCAAAGATGCAACCGATGGTTTTATTATGTATTGTGATCTATTACACAGTATAAAAAAGAGATTTGATGCTGAAAAAATAGAAATCCCATTTCCGCAACAAGTCATTACACTAAAAAAAGAAGATTAAATTTTACTGAAACTTTAGTCCAAAATTTACCTTATCAAAAGTGGTACTACAAGAAACAGCAAATCTTGCGATAGTATAAGTGCCAAAAACGCCCTCAACCCCATGTCCCGAATAAAATCCTCCAAAAGAGAAATTACTTAACTGATATTTTAACGCAATATCATTAACCCTGCTGCTCAATTGTCCAAAAACAATTATTCTAGGTAAAACTTCATAGCTAGCAAATATTTTTGGAGCCAATTTATTATAATAATCAAAACTTTCATCTGTTTTGTAAGTATCAGCTACAGAATGCAAATTTTGTAAACTTCCTCCAATAAAATTATTATCACTTAGATGCCAGGAAACGCTTAACCCTGTATACGTTCCATAATAACCACTGCGTGATTCTAAATAACCAACTGAAATTGTTGCTCTGAAATTTTCACAAATTTTACCAATATAACCTATATAAGTTCTATCGATTTCTGATTTATTAATTCCAGCTCCTAGAATAATATCGTCAGCAGCTATTCTAAAAGCATACTGAAAATAAGTTGCGTATTGATTTTCATTCCCAGCAACAACACTCCTCCCTTTATCGAGATCAATATTTGGAGATATTAAAGTAGAGTTTATAACTGCAAAATCAAATGTATTAACTTCTTGAGCAAATGTAGAAACTGTAAATAGAAGTAAAAGTAATAGTAATGTGTTTTTCATAATGCTAGTTTTGACTTACAACATTCTACAGTAAATTTAAGTACATTTTTCTTATTAATAGAAATAATCTTTCCCAAATACCTCATTACCAGTTAAACTGCACTATTTTCATAACTTTACTCTCCTTAAAAAGGTTATAAAACATTTTTTATCTATTCTATTTTTTTACTTACATAAAAGAAAATATACAGGCATTAATCGTATTTTTGAATCAATAAATATTTTTAACCCTAGCACAAATCAATATGTTTACAATAGAGCAAATTAAAGAAGCACACTCAAAAGTAAAAACCGGAGCCGATTTTCCAAATTACATTCAAGATTTAATAATTCTAGGTGTAAAAGGATATGACACCAATGTAAAAGATGGTACAGTAGAATATTATGGCGTTAATAATTACAGAGTTGCTACTACTGACAAATACGATGAAATTAAAGTAACTTCAGCTGTCAATAAAGAGCTTTTCTTAGAATACCTCTTACAACATCAGGATGGACAAACTGATTATATAACATTTTGCAACCAAGCAGGTCAATGCGGGATAGCTAAATGGAGAGTTGATATTATCGAGATGACTTGTACTTACTATGATAAATCTGGAAACGAAATAGTGATTGAGAAGATTTCAGAATAAATTTCCAATTGTTAATCCATAAAAAATGTCAAAGCTATTGTCTCCAATCATAAGTCCTGAAGAGCTAATAACATTACAAAGATCAGAAATTGTAATCATAGATGCACGAGCAGGAATTAATGCCAAAGAAAACTACATTACATCACATTTAGAAGGTGCTCGATATGTTGATTTAAATCATGACTTAGCCACTATTTCTCCGGATGCAGCAATCGGTGGAAGACATCCTTTACCTTCTTACCAAAAATTTTCAGAAGTATTATCAAAACTTGGTATAACACCATCAAGCCATGTAATTGTATATGATGACAAAAATGGCTCAAATGCTGCTGCCCGCTTTTGGTGGATGTTAAGAGCAATTGGTCATGAAAAAATACAAGTTGTAAATGGCGGATTACAAACAGCCATCAACGCAGGTTTCCCAATGAATTCAGGAGTTGAGACTTTTATAAGTACAATATTATATCCTATCACGGAATGGAAATTAGCTCAAACAGATATTACCGAAATTGATATAGCAAGTAATAATTCTGACACTATAATCATTGATGTAAGAGATAAAGACCGTTTTAATGGCTTAACTGAACCAATCGATTTAATAGCAGGACATATCCCTGGTGCTATCAATATTCCATTTAGCAGTAATTTAAATGAAGATGGCTCCTATTTATCTCCAGAGGCCTTAAATATAAAATACCAAGATGCAATAGGTAATACCAAATCCGAAAATGTAATTGTGCATTGTGGCTCAGGTGTAACAGCCTGCCATACTTTACTTGCTTTTGATTATGCAGGATTACCAATCCCAAAACTTTATGTAGGCTCTTGGAGCGAATGGTCCAGAAATAATCGACCGATGATTACTGCACAAACAAAATAGATTTCTTAAATTGCGCAAATGAATACAATTGAACATTGGGACATACTTTTATCCAATACTGTTAATAAAAAAGCTTTTATTGATACTGTACTCGATGGAAATGCAGAAGGTGAATTAGCCACTTTTAACTCTCTAAACGGGATTCTGTTTTCGGATATTGCAATAGATAAATTCATCGAAAAAGAATACCAATATGATGTTATAGAAGCTGTAGCAGAATCAAAACGAAAACTAAGAACATTCTCCTCAGGCGAACGAAAAAAAGAGTTTTTGAATTATTGTGTTAAGCAAAACCCTGATTATATTATTTTCGATAACCCGCTCGATCATCTGGATCATGCCTCACGAATTACATTGGCAGATTCGCTGGAACAATTGGCTAAATCCGTTCGAATCATTCAATTGGTAAATCGAGCAGCCGATTTATTCCCTTTCATTCATAACAAAGCTCAAATTACAGACAATACATTTGTTTTAAACGAAATAAAAAGCACTCAAACGAAATCAAATTCAGTAAAAGTTACTATTCCAAAACCAGCTGAACCAACAGATTACGATGAAGAAGTATTAATTCATATGAATGAAGTTTCGGTAAGTTATGACGAAAGAAAAATCGTTAATGCAATTACATGGACAATTAAAAAGAATGAATTTTGGCAACTTATCGGACCAAATGGCTCAGGAAAGAGCACTATCCTATCATTAATATCTGGGGATAATCCAAAAGGGTACGGACAAGAGTTATTCCTTTTCGGAAATAAAAAAGGCAGTGGAGAAAGCATTTGGGACATCAAAAAAAGAATCGGTTATTTTTCGACTTCTATGACCGATTTATTTCAGAAAAAACACAGTCTGGAACACATGATTCTATCTGGTTTTTTTGATTCGATTGGCTTATACACTGAACCAACTTCATTACAAAAGCAAATCGTATCGCAATGGCTTGATGTAATTAAAATGAGTCATTTAAAAGACAAAACATTTACACAGCTTTCTATCGGACAACAACGAGTTGCATTAATAGTGAGAGCTGTTTTAAAACATCCTCCTTTAGTCATTTTAGATGAACCTGTAGAAGGTCTTGATGATGAAAATGTAGCCTTAGTTATTGAACTCGTTAACCTTTTGGTTAAAGAAACAAATATGACTATCTTATATGTTTCACATCGTATTGAAGCTGGACTTACTCCTACCTCAATATTCGAATTGATTCCATCAGAAACTGGATCAAACGGAAAAATAATACGTTCGAAATCATAATTACAAACAGACATTCATCAAAACGGTCTTATACTATAGAATCTCAAAAATCTGTATAAATTCGCGTCTTCATGATAACAAATCTGTCTAATCTACGTCAAATTATATAGTTTTGAATTACGCAAAACGGGTTAAGAATACTATATGCCTCAAAAGAAAACTAATCACAGATGAAACTTAAATACATCCTATTACTTCTATTAACTTTATTAATAAACTCCTGTAATACCACTATTTCAACACCAAAAAAAGAATACCAATTAGCCAAACACAAACTCAAATCACATTGGAAACCAGATTCAGAAAAATGGTTATTGCAAAATGACACTTTAATTGGCAAAGGAGGTCCTATGGCATGGGCTACAATAGTATCTAAAAAACAGCTCCCTAAAAATTATGAAATAAGTTTTAAAGCTAATATGACAAAAGAGTCCCTATTTGAAATAATGCTAAATTTAGATCATGAGAAATACATCCGAACCTATCTTTATCAAATAAATCAGAATATAATTATTGGTAGAGGTAAATACGTCGAAAATAGTAACAAATACGGTGATCGAGGTGGGCCAACTTTATTTTCTAAGCCAATGAAACTTGAAAACAACCATTGGTATTCGATAAAAATTAAATTATCAAACAATCAATTGTCCTTTTCTGTAGATGATACTACTACATTAGAATGTTCTATCGAAAAAAGCAACTTAAACCTACACGGAAAACTAGGATTTATAACCAATGGAGAAGTAAAAATAGCAGACTTAATTATAAAAAGCATTTAAAACAAAATAGGGAATCTCAAAACAATGAGATTCCCTATTTTATTAGTACTGATAAGTCATTTCTAATCTCTAATCAGTAGCAATTTTATAAGTAGGATCATCTACAATATCAACAATAATAGCAGCGTTTTTAAGCAATAATCTACAGTCTTCGCTTAAATGATACAAACGAACCGTTTTATTTACTTTAGCATAGCGCTCCGTAATTTTATTTACAGCATCAATAGCGCTCATATCAACAATTTTACTTTCTTTAAAATCTATAATTACCTCATCAGGATCCTCATTAACATCAAATTTCTCCATGAATGCCATTGCAGAACCAAAAAAAAGAGGCCCAAATATCTCGTAATGTTTAACTCCATTATCATCAATATATTTTCTGGCACGAATGCGTTTGGCGCTTTCCCAAGCAAAAACCAATGCCGAAATAACAACACCTATCAAAACAGCCAAGGCTAGATTGTGCATAAAAATAGTAATCACAGCTACCACAATTCCGACAAAGATATCATGTTTAGGCATTTTATTAATGATTCTAAAACTAGCCCATTCAAACGTTCCTATCGCAACCATAAACATGACACCAACCAAAGCAGCCATAGGTAATTTTTCTATTACAGGAGCTCCAAACAAGATTATAACAAGAATAGTTAATGACGCAATAATACCCGATAAACGAGCTCTGGAACCTGCTGAAATATTCACCAGCGTTTGAGCAATCATTGGACAGCCACCCATCCCGAAGAAAAATCCATTTACAATATTGGCGCTCCCTTGAGCAATACATTCGCGATTTCCGTTTCCTTTAGTTCCCGTAAGCTCATCAACCAAGTTTAATGTCAGTAAGCCTTCTGTTAAACCTACAGAAGCCATAATCAAAGAATATGGGAATATTAATTGTAAGGTTTCAAAATTCCAATTAATATTAGGCAAATGAAAAGAAGGGAAACCACCGCTTATCGAAGCAATATCTGCGACTGTTTTTGTCTGAATACCTAAACCCAGAACCAAACCAAAGACCACAATAATAGCTACTAACGAAGCTGGAATAGCTTTAGTTACTTTGGGAAACAAAATTACGATAGCTACCGTTAAAGCAACCAGTCCCAACATAATAAACATAGGACTTCCCGAAAGCCAAACAGCTTCCCCATTAACAACAGTTTTAAATTGTTTTAGTTGCGACATAAAAATCACAACAGCCAAACCATTTACAAAACCATACATTACAGGTTGAGGAACCAACCGAATAAATTTTCCCCACTTAAAAAAACCTACCAAAATTTGCAAAACTCCAGCTAAAGCTACAGCAGCAAAAACATATTCCAAACCATGAGAATTCATCAAAGCAATCAATACAATCACCGTTGCTCCTGCTCCACCCGAAACCATTCCTGGGCGTCCACCAAAAACTGCCGTAATCAATCCCATGATAAATGCAGCATATAAACCAACCAAGGGAGGAAAACCAGCAAGTATAGCAAACGAAAGTGATTCGGGAATCATAGTCATTGCCACAGTTAAACCTGCCAGGATTTCTGTTTTATAATTTACTTTTTGTGTAAAATCAAATAAGTTAAAATACTGCTTCATTATTTAAATGTAAATCTATAATCTAAAACTCATAAAAAAGGTTACCTCTTCTGTAATAAATGTTTCAAAAACAAGAAAGAACCTTTTTTATTAGCACTACAAAAGTAACTAATTTGAAACACGCAACAACACCTATTCAACATAACAGTTCCTAATAAAATAAATGAATGAGATAAGGTAAAATACATCAATCGTTAGTACAATTTTTGATACTGCTGAAAGCAAAGAACAATCAATTTTTAAACATAAAAAAAGCCCCAAATTGGGGCTTTATATTTTTAACTTTCATCTTCATCAGTATTATGCGATTTAGAGTAATTCCTCCATCTTTCAATACAATCTTTAAAATCATCGGGTAATTCAGTGTCAAAACGCATCATTTCACCAGTTGTAGGATGAACAAAACCTAAAGTTTTAGCATGTAATGCTTGTCTAGGTAAAGCTTTAAAACAATTATCAATAAACTGTTTGTATTTCGTAAACGTAGTACCTTTTAAAATCAAATGACCACCATAACGCTCATCATTAAAAAGCGGATGACCAATATGTTTCATATGCGCACGAATTTGGTGAGTTCTACCTGTTTCAAGCTGACATGAAATCAAAGTAACATAACCAAAACGCTCCAAAACTTTATAATGCGTCACAGCAGGCTTACCAATCTCTGGATCAGCAAAAACAGCCATTTGCATTCTGTCTTTCAAGTGTCTTGCCAGATTACCTTCAATAGTTCCTTGCTCCTCAGTAACATTCCCCCAAACCAAAGCAATATACTCTCTTTCAGAAGTTTTAGCTTCAAATTGTTTGGCAAGATGTGTCATTGCAGCTTCTGTTTTGGCAATAACCAAAAGTCCCGAAGTATCCTTATCAATTCTATGAACCAATCCTGGACGTTCACTGCTGTTCATAGGCAGGTTATCAAAATGATGTGCCAAAGCGTGAACCAAAGTTCCTGTATAATTTCCGTGTCCCGGATGCACAACCATTCCTGGCTCTTTATTGATTAACAACAAGGCGTCATCTTCGTAAACAATGTTCAGCGGAATATCCTCTGGAATAATATGATTTTCATACGGAGGATGTGATAACATAACCGTAACTACATCAAACGCTTTTACTTTGTAATTTGACTTTACAATAACGTCATTCACAAAGATATTACCCTCTGTAGCAGCATTCTGAATCTTATTTCTGGTTGCATTTTGTATTAAGCCCATTAAATATTTGTCGATTCGTAAAGGCGCTTGTCCTTTAGGAACTTCAAATCTAAAATGCTCATATAACTCTTCTTCTAAATCTAAACTATCGGTATTATTATTGTTCATTTGCTGTTTTTTCATCTTCAGGCACTGCTAGAGAATCTGCCGGTTGACTTTCATCTAAATAACTTGCTTTTCCATCGCCCAAAACCAAATCAATTTTTGATGATTTCAGTACACGATCTCCTACTTTTAAATTTCTTCCTTTGTAACGCATCTCCAAGACCATGTCTTTTCCAAGGTTAGGAATATAGGTAATTGTACCTTCTTGAAGTCCTAATGCTTTTAAGGTTGGTACTGCTTCACGATATGTTTTTTCAATTAAATCCGGAATACGAACTGATGAAAAACCGGAAGAATTTATTTTAATATAAATCTTTCTCCCCACTTTTACTTTTGTTCCAGGCAAAGGATCTTGCTCAACAACACTATATTTAGGGAAATCACTTTTGTAATCTACACTATCCAAAAGCACGTAATCCAAATCCAGACCGTCCAATTTTGCCTCAACTTGCTCTTCTGTCAATTTTTTCAAATCAGGTACTTCAATTTCATGTCCGTGATCAGTGGTAAATGTCAGCCAGTGCATAAACAAATACCCCAAAACTGCAATAATTGCAACAGCAATTAGTATTTGCGTAAAAAATACTCGGCTAGTTAGATACTTACGTAAACTCATAAATTTATTTTTATTTGTGGCAAAGATAAAGATTTCGTTTCAAAAAAAATGATAATTTTGTTTAATACAACAAAGTAGCCCAATAGCCAATAATAGTAGAAACAAAGAACAATCGAAACGAACATTTTTAGGAGCCATTCCCGCTATTCGCTTTATCTTTTTCTATGCAAAAAAGCATAAAAAAAGGATGTCGCTACTATCGGGGCTAAAAACAAGCCGTTTTCACAACAACTTTAAAATCAAGAAACAAAACATACTTACATAGCTTTCAATAGCATAAAAAAGAAAAAATGAAAAACATTGCCATTATCATGGGAGGATATTCTAGCGAATATCAAATATCACTAATCAGCGGAAACGTAGTATATCAATACCTTGATAAAACCAAATACAATGGTTTCCGAATCCATATTTTTAAAGAAAAATGGGTTTATGTAGATGAAAAAGATACCGAATTTCCGATAGATAAAAATGATTTTTCGGTTACAGTAAACGGAAATAAAATCACTTTCGACTGTGTATTCAACGCCATTCACGGAACACCAGGAGAAGATGGACTAATGCAAGCCTATTTTGAATTATTACACATTCCACAAACCTCTTGTGACTATTACCAAGCAGCATTAACCTTTAACAAACGTGATTTACTTTCTGTTTTAAAGCCATACGGAATAAAAACTGCTATTTCTTATTACCTAAACAAAGGAGATCTTATCAATACCGACGAAATTGTAAAAAAAGTAGGATTACCATGTTTTGTAAAACCAAATAAAGCAGGTTCAAGCTTCGGAATCTCAAAAGTAAAAACTGCAGCTGAGCTTCCTATTGCAATAGAAGTTGCCTACAAAGAAGATAACGAAATTATCATTGAAAGTTTCCTTGACGGAACCGAGGTTTCTGTTGGAGTAATTAATTACCAAGGAAAAGTTATCGTGTTACCAATTACCGAGATAGTTTCAGACAATGATTTCTTTGATTATGAAGCCAAATACCAAGGAAAATCACAAGAAATTACACCAGCAAGAATCTCTGACGAATTAACACAAAAAGTAAGTGAAGTAGCAAAACGCGCTTATGAAGTCTTAAAAATGAAAGGATTCTCAAGAAGCGAATTCATTATCGTTGACAACGAACCATATATGCTAGAAATGAACACCATTCCTGGCTTAACAACTGAAAGTTTGATTCCACAACAAGCAAAAGCAGCCGGAATCACATTAGAAGATTTGTTTACAAATTCAATAGAGTTAGCTTTGGCGTAGCCAAAAGTTGCTAAGACACTAAGGTTCTGAGGTACTAAGATAAAAAACTTAGAACCTTAAAAAAACCTTTGCCACTCTGAACCTCTGAATCTAAAAAAAAAATGAGAAAAGCCATATTTCCAGGATCATTTGATCCAATTACACTTGGACACGAAGACATCATTAAACGAGGAATTTCTCTATTTGATGAAATCGTAATTGCTATTGGTGTAAATGCCGAAAAAAAATACATGTTCTCACTCGAAGAAAGAAAGCATTTTATCGAAGAAACATTCAAAGATGAACCCAAAGTAACCGTAATTACCTATGAAGGACTTACAATTGATTTGGCCAAAAAACAAAAAGCCCATTTTATTTTAAGAGGTCTTCGTAATCCTGCCGATTTCGAATTTGAAAAAGCCATTGCACATACTAACAGAAAACTTTCTAAAATAGAAACCGTTTTTCTGCTTACCGCTGCCAGCACATCATATATCAGCTCAAGCATAGTTCGTGATGTACTTAGAAATGGTGGAGAATACGAGATGTTAGTTCCTGATGCAGTTAGAGTTCAGAAGTAATTCAACCAAAAAAACATAAATTTGCAAAACGTAGTATTTAACTGTATTTTTGCATTTAAAATAATAATAGAAGAAAATGAGCATAGAAAGAGAATTAAACAAACGTAGCGGATCAAAATGTGAACTTTGTGGTGCAACCGAAAACCTAAAAGTATATCAAGTACTACCTACTCAAAAAGGCGGAATTGATGAAAGTGTAATGGCTTGCAGTACTTGTATAGATCAAATAGAGAATCCAGATAACGTAGATTTAAATCATTGGAGATGTTTAAATGACAGTATGTGGAACGAGAATGTTGCCGTACAAGTTGTAGCTTGGAGAATGTTAAGCAGAATGCGCGCAGCTGGATGGCCACAAGAATTATTAGACATGATGTACCTAGACGAAGACACTTTGGCGTGGGCACAAGCAACAGGAGAAGGTGAAGATGATGAGAATAAAATAATACACCGTGATAGCAATGGCGTAATTTTAGAACATGGAGATTCTGTAGTTTTAATTAAAGACTTAAAAGTAAAAGGATCTAGTATGGTAGCTAAGCAAGGAACTGCAGTACGTAACATCCGTTTAGACCATGAAAATGCCGAATACATCGAAGGAAAAGTAGACGGTCAGCAAATTGTAATTATTACACAATACGTGAAGAAAATATAATTCTTTTTTTTTAAGTTACAAAGGGACAAAGAAGCAAAGGGACAAAGGCTTGCAGCTTACTCTCAAAAACTTAAAACCCTAAAACTAAAAAAGGCTATTCAAATGAATAGCCTTTTTTAGTATATAGATTAAAAAATCTAATTATTTTTGAAACAATTTACTTACTTGGTCTTTTGTTAAAGCCTCAGAAACATTGTTTGCGTTACCTTCTTTATTCGAAACCATAAATTGAACTGTAGGTTTATCAACACTTGCTGTATAATGCAACCAAACGTAATTGTTAGGTAATTCTAATTTGATATCATACAAAGGAGTTGCTGCAAATCCGTTTACGATAATATTGTAAAGATTAAGATAATCATTATCAATATTCTTAAAAGTGAATTTTCTTAAAGTATTATTTTCATCATCACTTTGAATACAGTTGTAAAATACAGTGTATTCATCTCCAATTTTTTGGATATAATTATTGTTTACTTTACCTAATTTCTCAACAGGTACAGTTTCAATAACTTTAATTTGAGCAAAAGATGCAAAACTTAAAAACAAAACAGTAATTGTAATAATTTTTCTCATAATATTCTTTGGGGTTTATTTATTTGATGGCGCAAACATAATAATAAAAAAAACTAACTCCTTTCTTACACAGTTAATTTATTGACATTAAATTCAAATTATTTTTTACAATTATTCCTTTCCTTCAAAAAACAAACAAGTAACTATTTGTTTATAAATAAATTACTCCTCTTCCTTCTTAATTACTTTTCTTGCTACTTCAATTTTAAATTTTTTGCCTTTCATCTTCTCATCTTTAATGTTTTTAAGCAAATCTTTTACTTTATTGAATTTCACGGCAGCAAATGAAATAAAATCTTTTACTTCAATTAATCCCAAATCACCTTTTTCAAGTTTTCCTTTTTGAGAAAAGAATCCAACAATATCTATTTTGTTTAATTTGGTTTTCTTTCCGCCACTAATATATATTGTCTGAAATTCTGGAGGTTTAGGTAAAGTCGTAGCATTGTCGACCTTTAAAACATCCATATCATAATTAATATAGTCTAATTTTTTCTCACTTTCATGAACGATAATATAAGCTGTACCCGATGCAAGCATACGAGCAGTACGACCGTTACGGTGTGTAAACTCATCTTCCTTTAATGGTAAATGATAGTGAATAACATGGTTCATCTCAGGAATATCAAGACCACGAGCAGCTAAATCGGTTGTGATTAAATAACTCACACTACCATTTCTAAACTGAATCAAAGCACGCTCACGCTCATCCTGATCCATTCCGCCATGATAATATGTCGCGTAAATTCCTTTTTCGTTTAGAGTATCACTAATACGTTCAGCAGCATCACGATGGTTACAAAAAATAATAGCCGATTGTGATTTTAAAGAACATATCAGGTTAAACAAACTTTCTATTTTGTCTTTAGATGGAGAAACAACCATTTTCATCGAAAGATTCGATTTCTCTTCTTCCTCAGGAATAAAATCCAAAATCGTTGGATTGATTACTCTTGTGTATTTTGGAATTTCAATATCAGATGTAGCCGAAACTAACACACGTTTGTTCAATTTTGGCAATTTACCAATGATAAAAGACATTTGCTCATGGAATCCCAATTGCAATGATTTATCAAATTCATCCAAAATTAAAGTCTGAATTTTATCTAAACGGAAAGTTCCTCTATCAATATGATCAGCAATTCTACCTGGAGTTCCTATTAAAACTGCTGGTGGATTACTTAAATTCTTAATTTCTGTATCGATCGAATGGCCTCCGTAACAAATATTAACTTTGTAATCGGTTCCCATTTTCTTCCAAACCTGTTCAATTTGCAATCCTAATTCACGCGAAGGAACAAGGATTAAACATTGTACAGAAAGAATTTCGGGTTGTAGTAATTCTAAAACTGGCAGCAAAAAAGCTAGTGTTTTCCCAGAACCAGTTGGAGAAAGTAGTAAAACATTATTGTCGTTCAGGATAGCATCCTGAGCAACTTCTTGCATTTCATTTAGGCTTTCGATACCTAAATTCAAAAGTATATTATTCGAATGGTGTTTCTTATTCATTTTGCAAAAGTAGTCAAAATACTTTTTGTTTAAAGTTTCAGGTTTGAAATGTGTATCGTGACCGAAAATTTAACTGCAAAATTTCAAGCTAGGTAATCGTTTATTTTACCGCAAAGGCAAAAAGTTTTACGCAAAGATCGCAAAGTTGTTAAACACAAAGCTTTGCGAACTTTGCGATTTTACAGCGTCTTACTTATAAAAAAACTTTGCGACCTTTGCGGTTAAAACTCTTACTCTAATTCCTTAAAAATCAACTCCAATTCAGCTATTTCACTTTCAGTTAATGGTTTCAACGGGCTTCTTAAAAAACCTCCATCAATCCCTTTTATTTTCAAACCAGCTTTAATTGTTCTTGGCAAACCTTTGTTTACAATGAATTTTAAAAGATTTAATTGCTTATAAAATACCTTTTGAGCTTCCTGTAAATCATTTTTCTGAATAGCATTGTACAAATCAACATTCAGTTCTGGAATCAAATTTGGTGCGGCAGTACACCATCCTGTTGCCCCAGCAGAAAATGCTGCTAATGCCAACGGATTTGATCCATTAAAAAATGCGACATCATCGCCAAGTTCCCTTTTTAAATAATGCATTCTTTGCACATCTCCACTACTTTCCTTAATCATAGTAACATTCGGAATCTCCAATAATCTTTTTAATAATGCAGGAGACATATCTACTCCACCCGTTGCAGGATTATTGTACGCCATTATAGGAATCGAAATTTGCTTGGCAACTGCATCATAATGTTGTACAATTTCATCATCTGTAAGTTTCCAATAACTCATCGGAATGATCATAACTGCATCTGAACCTGCTTTTTCAGCAAACTTAGCATGATAAATTGTTTTTTCAGTAGTTAGGTTTGACACACCCACCAAAACAGGAACCCTACCATTAACTTGTGCTATAGTAGCTTCAGTAATTGCTTCTTTTTCTTCATCTGTCAAATACGGCATAACACCTGTACTTCCTAGCGGAGCAACACCATGAGATCCAGAAACAATCAATCTTTCTAATAGCTTTTTGTACAATACAATATCTACTTTTTCGTCTTTGTCAAACGGAGTAATCGGATAGGCAATAATACCTTTAAACAATGTGTTTTTCATTTACTTTTCTTTTTAGTTAAAGATCTCTTCCTTCTTCTTCACGTAATGCAACTCCTAAATTCTGAAGCTGAGGTGCGTTTTCACAAGCAATATATTTAGCCGATACTTCACTGCTCAAATTCTTGTGTCTGTGCCAAGCCCAACTCGGAATATAAACAGCATCACCAGCCTTCCACTCTACTTTTACATCTTCAACTTCGGTATAACCGTGCCCCTCGATTACATACAATACCGTTTCATAAGTATGTCTGTGTCTGTTTGTCATTTGATCTGGCAATAAACCACCAATAGTCATACTTACATTTTTACTAGGAAGATCAATAAAGAAAACAGGATGCTTTCTTTCCGTAGAAAATTGGTTATGAACTCCCTCTTGCTCAACATTTTTGTGTATTAATTTTTCTGGCATCACAAAAGTTGGTCGTGCAAATGTTTCATGAAAGTCTTTTGATGAAAATTGTTTTTTAGTTTCCATAATTATATAATTTATTTGTTTTTGCATTATTGCGTTACAAAATTACCGTAACTTTGGACTACCCATATAACACAGTTTAAACACAAATACCTAGTCCAGATGTTAAGACCTTGGCAATTAGAAATTCAGATAAACAATAATTCTGATAAAGCAATTTATCTCCAAATCGCTGATGCAATTATTGAAGCTATAAAAACAGGAGTTCTCAATAACGGAAATGCTTTACCAGGAAGCAGGCAACTTGCTGGACTACTTAAAGTGAATAGAAATACAGTTATTGAAGCCTTAGATGTTCTCATAGCCGAAGGTTGGCTTATTACAATGGAAAGGAAAGGCACTTTTGTTGCCGATATTTTACCTATCGTTACCGAAACTACAAATCATAAGAGGAAAATTGAATCTATAACTAAAGAAGTAAAACCGCTTTTAGTTTTTGACGATGGTATTCCCGATAGTCGAATTGCGCCAATGAATGAACTGGCGAGGGCTTACAGACAGATTTTTAATCGAAAATCTCGCTGGCAGATAATGGGTTATAGCAACGAACTTGGGAATTTAGAATTCAGAAAAGCCATTGTTCAAATGCTAAATTTTAAAAGAGGAATGAATATTACTCCTGATGAGATATGTATTACCCGAGGAAGCCAAATGGCTATGTACCTCGCTTCCCATTGTTTGTTTACCAAAGGAGATTATATAATGGTCGAAAACCCTGGATACAAACCTGCTTGGGAAACATTTGAAAATGCCGGAGCTCAATTACTCCCTATAAATGTTGACAAAGATGGGTTGATAATTGATGAAGTCGAAGAATACCTAACGAAATACAAGAATATTAAAGCCATTTACGTTACACCGCACCATCAATTTCCAACGACTGTAACATTGAGCTTAAAAAGAAGATTAAAGCTCGTAGAATTATCCAATACATACGGTTTTACAATCATAGAAGATGATTATGACAACGAATTCCATTTCGGGCAAAGACCAATCTTACCTATTTCGAGTTACAACAATGCCAAAAACACGGTTTATATAGGAACATTAAGCAAAATTGTTGCGCCAGCATTGAGAATTGGTTATTTGGTAAGCAATCCAGAAACTGTAGAACAAGTGGCCAAACATCGAAAGATAATCGATGTACAAGGCGACAATATAATGGAAGAAGCAGTTTTACAACTGATAAATGAGGGTGAAATAAAAAGACACCTCAAAAGAACAACTGTCATTTACAAAGCCAAAAGAGATTATTTTGAAACCATTTGCAATAAATACCTAAAAGACAAAACAACTTTCGTAAAACCTGAAGGTGGCTTAGCCTTTTGGATTGTACCCAATTCACCCGTAAACATCTTCGAAATTGCAGATAAACTTCTTTTAAAAGGGATAAAAATCATGACACCCGAAAAGTTTAGCTTCAATAAACCCATATCAGGTTTCAGACTTGGCTACGCCTCCCTAACTGAACAACAAATCGAAGAGGGGATTATCGAACTCGCTAAACATTTGTGATCGGGAATTTGTTTCAAGTTTTTTTTGTTTCAAGTTTCAGGTTTCAAGCTTCAAGTTGAATTGCGGTTAAACTTTGTGCAGATTTTACCGCAATCCCACTAGCTTTTGAGAGCAAAGAGCTATACACCGTTTAGTTTCTTTGTAGTATTGCAAATTTGCTAGAAATAAGTTAATGTGTTTTACTGTAAATATACCTGAGTAACTCTACTCTCATTTCAACTTGAAACCTGAAACAAATAAAACTTCATATTTATTTTCTATTATAACCCCGCTCTTTGAAGTATTCTTAAATTGCTATACGAAGTCGGGAAACTTTTCACAGCACTAATTTTAGTGATTAAGAAGGCTTGTGAAAGTAAGATATTTATAGAAATTGATTATTATTTCTTGTCAATCTTATAAAGTCTTCCTCCATCAGTAACAGCATATAATGCTCCGTCTTTTCCTTGAGTAACATCTCTAAAACGCTGGTTTTCTGAAGCCAAAAGTCTTTCTTCGCCAACAACTTTATTGTCTTTTATAGCAAGGCGTACGATATGCATCCCGCTTAAAGCCCCTATGAAAAGATTATTTTGCCATTCCGGAACACGATTTCCTGTATAGAAAGTCATTCCACTTGGTGAAACCACTGGATCCCAATAGTAAACCGGCTGCTCTAAACCATCTTGCTGCTGAATTCCCGCTCCAATTTTTTCTCCGCTGTATTCTATTCCGTATGTAATGGTTGGCCATCCATAATTTGCACCTGCTTTTATACGAT
Organism: Flavobacterium sp. 140616W15; assembly: GCF_003668995.1. Lineage (NCBI taxonomy): Bacteria > Pseudomonadati > Bacteroidota > Flavobacteriia > Flavobacteriales > Flavobacteriaceae > Flavobacterium > Flavobacterium sp. 140616W15. Next base: position 1,006,639 of record NZ_CP033068.1, on the reverse strand, counting down.
TGATTTCATCTCCTCCACGTGGTCCGTGCTCGGCAAGCCAAACTTCATTAGTAACTGGATTAAGCGCTAAACCCTGTGGATTTCTATGACCAATACTATATAATTCCGGTAAAGCTCCAGCTTGCGTAAAAGTAGGATTTCCAGTTGCAGGTTGTCCCTCTTTTGTAATTCTGACTACTTTACCTAAACCTGTTGTAACTGATTGCGCTAAAGGTCTGGTTTCAAGTACAGATCTTTCTCCAGTACTTACAACAAGAAAACCTGTTTTATCAAAAAGAATACGTCCGCCATAATGAAGTGTACTTGCATTGGCTGGTTTAGCCCTGTAAATAACGGTTGCGCCTTCGATTGTTTTTTCATCAGCTGCTAATTTTCCTTTGGCTACTGCTGTATTGTTTCCGCCAGCTGTAGCTTCTGCAAAAACCCAGTAAATCATACGATTAGTTGCAAAATCCGGATCAATACATAGTCCTAATAAACCTCCCTGCCCAGCAGAATTAACGGCAGGAATACCTGTAATTGCGCTACTTACTACTCCAGCTGTTGTAGCAATACGCATTGTTCCTGTTTTTTCGGTGATTAATAATCTGCCATCAGTAAGACTTGTAATTCCCCACGGGCTTGTTAATGTTGTAGCAATAACAACTCCCTCGTAAGGTGTATTGGTTTGCACACCCCTTATTCGGGTTTGTCCTTCAAATGCTGGTTTGTAAGTTGTATTAGCGGCATTTCCTTCTACAGGATTTGTTGTTGTACCTGGATTTACATCGACATCTTTATCACTAGAGCAGCTTAATAAACTTATTAGCACACTCGAAACAATAGCAATTTGGTTAATATTTCTCATGATTTTTTTGGGGTTTAATAGTTAGAACATATCAAAAGTCTTAATTATAAAATAAAAAAAGTTATATAATTTATGAGAAAGCTTATACGATTATAAGTTTCAAAGTGCTGGTTTTATTTTAATGTCAAGTTATTTTACCACAAAGTTCGCAAAGCTTTTTGCATTTAACCTCGAAATACCGCTAAAAAACTAAACTTTAAGGCTTTGCAAAAAACAAGTTACTATATTTCACTATAAATACATCAAAATAAGACTACTCTCATTTCAGCTTAAAACTTGAAACCTGAAACAAATAAAACTTTATATTTGATTTTTCTATTAAAAACCAAACCATGAGACTTTTTACTATTGTCATTTCACTTTTCACACTTACCCTTTTTGCTCAAAAAAGCAATAAATACGACACTTTTTTCGAGAAAGGAAACAGAAACCAATCAGCTAATTACCAAGAAACCATAAAATACTATATGCTTCTTGCACATGATTTTCCGACTATCAAAATGCAGGAAATGGGACTGACAGACAGTGGTTATCCGCTGCACATGATCACTTTTAATCCTGATAAGCAATTTGATTTTAATGTAATCAAAAAAAGCAAAGCTGTAATTCTTCTTAATAATGGTATTCACGCTGGTGAACCAGACGGAATTGATGCAACTATGCAATTGTTTAGAGATTTGGCTTTAGGAAAGATAAAAGCACCAAAAAACACTGTGATAGTAACAATTCCTGTTTATAATATTGGTGGAGCATTAAACAGAAACTCCACTACAAGAGCCAATCAGGATGGTCCAGAAGAATATGGTTTTCGCGGAAACGCCAGAAACTATGACTTAAACCGTGATTTAATTAAATCAGATACCCGCAACACCAAAAGTTTTGTAGAAATTTTTCATAAAACAAACCCTGATGTTTTTATCGACAACCACGTAAGTAATGGTTCTGATTACCAATACAAACTGACTTATATTATGACACAACATAATAAATTAGGTACTGTTTTAGGCGATTATCTAAATCAGGAAATGATGCCAGCATTGGTTAACGATTTACAGAAAAAAATCTGGAAACAACTCCTTATGTCAATGCATTTGAAGAAACTCCTGATAATGGATTTATACAATTTTCAGATAGTCCGCGTTACACAACTGGTTACACTTCCCTTTTTAATACCATCGGTTTTGTGGTCGAAACACATATGCTTAAAAATTATGCCGATCGCGTAAAAGCTACCTACGAATATATGACATCTACAATTGATTTTACAGATGCAAATTACAAGAAAATAAAGGAAATGCGCTTAAAAAACGAAGCGCAATACGCTCCTAAAAAACCATATACTATTAAATGGGAAATTGATAGCACAAAAATGACAACCTTTTCATTCTTAGGTTATGAAGCAAGTCATAAAAAGAGTGAAGCCACAACAGGAGATAGATTATTTTACGACAGAACAAAACCATACAAAAAAGACATTCCTTATATAAAAGAATTCAAATCGGTTAAGGATATTACTGTTCCTACAGCCTATATTATTCCTAAAGGATTCTGGAATGTGATCGATTTACTCAAAAGTAATGGCGTTACCTACACACAACTAAAAAAAGATACAATAATAGAAGTTGAAAGCTATAGAATTGCCGATTTTAAAACAACAAATTCAGCTTACGAAGGACATTATTTACATCGAAATACTAAAGTGACTTCTCAGATAATAAAAGTTCCTTTTCACAAAGGCGATTATGTATTCTCGACCCAACAAAAAGCAATTAAATACTTGTTAGAAACATTAGAACCCGAAGGTGTTGATTCGTTCTTTAACTGGAATTTCTTCGATACCATGCTACAGCAAAAAGAAGGGTATTCAGAATATGTTTTTGAAGATACAGCCGCTAAACTCCTAAAAGATAATCCAAAATTAAAAGCTGATTTGGAACAAGCCAAACTCAATGATCCAAAGCTAGCCAAAAACCCTGAAGCACAATTAGATTGGATATATAAACATTCTGCGTATTATGAAAAGGCACATATGCAGTATCCGGTTTATCGATTACTGTGAGATGTTTTTTGTTAGAAGAAAAATGCGGACTAGATTGAAATTTAACCGCAATCCCGATAGCTATCGGAAGCAAAGATTTTTATTTAAATTATCTTGAAAACTCAAAGGTCGCAAAGCTGTTTTACAAATCTTTGTCAAAGTTTTTCAACTTTGACAAAGATAAATAGTTTTTCTGCTTATAAAGCTTCAAAATTCGCTCAATTTACATATGAACCTTACTTCACAGAAAATATAATCGATTATTTTCACAAAATCAACATTAATCGTGTATCATTATGGAATTGTCAAAGAAAAATAGCAAGACAAGCTTCACAAATAGAACCTTAAAAAATGACATTTTATGAAACGTTTAATACATATAGCCCTAGTATTATTATTAATTATCCAAGGATGCACCACAAATAAAAATATAAAAACAAAAAAACCAGCAATAAATAATTCTATCGAAAAATTAGAAATATCAAATCTTCCTGATGAAATTCGAACAAGTAAAACAAATAAAAACACTTATATAACTAAAACAGATAATTCATATAATGTTAGAAATAAGGACGGGAAAACTATCGTTTATTATTCTAAAGGATATGAAACTGGTAGTGCATTTTCCGGATATGATTATTCAGAAAATCCAATAATAGGGATATATAAAGAGTTTTATCCTAATAATAACATAAAAATAAAAGGAATTTATTGTTGGTTTGGATTTAAAATAGGGAAATGGTATACCTATTCAGAGAATGGAGATCTAGTCTCTACTGAAGATTTTGACAATGGCTTTATATACACTAATGATCAAGTGTTTTCATATTGTCAAGAAAATGGAATCTCATTAGAAAAAAAAGAGAGTGGTTATACAACTACTATATCTAAATATAAGTCCATTCCTGATAATAAAAATTATTGGGTTATTCGATATCCTAATTATGAAAAAAAAGCTTATATAAATATTCAAATAGATGGTTTAAATGGAAGTGTTGTCAAAACAGTAGAATCTCCATTCCCTACAGATTAAAAATTTTATAGTAGTCTTAAATATAATTTTCTAAATACTTTGATAATAATTTTTAAAAAAAAACCGATAGCGCGGATTTGCAATCCGTGCCCGCAACAAGAAACCATGAGATTGAATTTTGCTTTACTATGTGGAACGGATTGCAAATCCGTGCTATCGGATAAGCTCTTACCTTAACATTAATCCATAAAAATATATAATATGAGTATTTTAGATAATTACAATATAAGTTTTAGTAATGATGTTTTTACATATCATGATGGTAAAAAAGTATATCATAAGAATGCAAATCATAATGTTACACGGGATTTTTTTGGATATTTATTACATTTTTTCAAAGATGTAGAAGATGTAACTGAAATAATAGCTGATGTAGATTTCATCTTAACAGATGGTCATTATAATGATGAATATTTAAGAGAGATATATTTAGATAAATTATTTGTACGTTATAAAGATACAACTGTAAATTTCGAAACACAAAATAGTGTTTTAATTCAAGAAATTCCACTTATTGATTTTAAAGAAATATTAATATTGTGGCGTTCTTTTTTACAAACTTCTCCCTTAAATGGTAGTAGCGTATAATACCCGACCTTGCCCCGCTCTACGAAGTGTTCGCACAGCAATCAGCAAACTGAATATTTCGTTTAGTTGGATTTTAGTACTATAAAAGATTATTTATCCTTCAATATTTTTTCTAAAAATTCAACTTTATCTTTTTCAGCTTGAACCAAACGTTCATACAGTTTTTTATTTTCATCATAAGCCTCGATTAACTTATCTAATGGATTAAAAGTAAGATTACTGCAAGAATTATTTAATATTTGCCCTTTTGCACTGTTATCATAGAAATTATTAAAATAATTAATAACACTTTCTTCTGAGAAATTCTTAAGTGCTTCAACACTCACTCCCAAAGCTTTTGCTACATCAATAAGTTTTTCGTCATCTATAGTTTCGCTGTTTTCCATAGCCGATATAGCTTGCTGATTTGTACCTAAAGCTTGTACCAAAGCTTCTTGTTTCATATCACGAAGTTCACGAATTCGGCTAATTTTTCGCCCTATATGGTTTGGTTTTGTAAGTGTGCTCATAATTCAAAGATAATATTATGGGTAATAACAAGCAATATATAAAAAACATATTTTGTTATGTACGATACAGTCAAAATGATTTGCACTGCACAATCTATTGCTCATTGTGTATAAAACAAAAGTACGATTTTTGAGACATGAAATAGTTAAAATGAAAAATTATGCCATCATTAGCCACTAAAAACTAAGACTGAACACTAGTTAACCACAAACAGCATTCGCGTGAGGGATAGTAGCAAGCTACCAAAGTAGCGCGTATAGCCCGACAGCGTATAAAAAAAGCCCCAATGAACGTAATGCTCATTGGGGCTTTTTTTATATGGTGGCACGCCATCATTAAGCTAATAAGTAACTAAGTTTCTGTGATGCTAAGTTTTTTTCATTTCACATTTCACAAAAAACATCTCACATCTTTACTCTTTTACAATAACCTTATTCTCTTCTTCAAACAACAATTTGATGTTTTCATAAGAGTTTTTAAGCGCTTCTTTTATTTGCACTGGGTTCAACCACGCAACTTTTTCGATTCCTTCTTCTAATTGTCCTTGTGGTGTCCCTTTAAAATCAGAATGCATTTCGAACCAATGTGTAATTTTTAATTTGTACTTGCCATTGCGTTTAAAAACGTGATAGGTCTTCTGTAATTTATTGGTAATTGTTAATTTCCCAACTCCCGTTTCCTCTTCTACCTCGCGCATGGCGGTCTCTTCGATCGATTCGCCTTTTTCAATTCCACCTTTTGGCAAGTCCCATTTTCCATTTCTGAAGATGAATAACACCTCACCTTTTTTATTATAAACTAGTCCTCCTCCTGCTTTATTGACAGGAATTTTTGACTTTAACGTTTTCATAATCTCCTTCTCATCAGGATGATATAAATAAGCTGCTTGAATTTTATTTTGGAACATTTTGACAATAATTTGCTCTATGTCAATACTTTCCAACAAGAACAATTGAAAATTAGTCTCTTTTGAGATTTCATTTGTCAAAAAAAGTGGTTTGTCGTTCACAAAAACTTTATACATTTGTACTATGATTTTTAATAAAGATACTGCCGAAAAAACAGCCGAATTGCTTTTGCAAATAAATGCAATTAAATTGAATCCAGGAAATCCTTTTACATGGGCTTCGGGATGGAAATCACCTATTTATTGTGATAACAGGCTAATTCTCTCATTTCCAAGCATCAGAAATTATGTTAGAGATGAGTTTGCTAAGAACATTGAAAAACAATTTGGTAAACCAGATGTAATCGCTGGAGTTGCTACAGGAGCCATAGGTATTGGTATTCTTGTTGCAGAAAGCTTAGGATTACCGTTTGTATATGTTAGACCAGAACCTAAAAAACACGGAAGACAAAATCAAGTTGAAGGTTTTTTACAAAAGGGACAAAATGTTGTTGTAGTTGAAGATTTGATAAGCACAGGAAATAGTAGCTTACTTGCAGTTGAGGCTTTGCGTAATGCTGGAGCCAATATTAAAGGGATGGCTGCGATATTTACTTATGGCTTTGATGTTGCTGAAAAAAACTTTAAAGATGCAAATATCGACTTATACACATTGAGTAACTATTCTAATTTATTAAACCTAGCGGTTGCAAAAAAATACATTCCCGAAGAAGATTTAATTACCTTACAGGAATGGAACGTAAACCCAGCTGCTTGGAAACAAGAATAATTTTTTAAAATTTTAAAATAAAATTTTCTGATTTTTCAGAATAAAACACAAATAAATATGAACTTAGAAAGTCCAAAAGTTACTGTTCAGAAATCGGCTCAAGAATTATTTGATTTATTGAGTGATGTGAAAAATTTTGAAAAATTGATGCCTGATAACATTGCTAAATTCGAAGTAATCGGCGAAGATGCTTTTATTTTTGGTTTGAAAGGAATGCCAGAAATAAAATTAAAAATGAAAGAAAAAACAGCTCCAAGCAAAATCGTTTTGGGTGCTGCAAGCGATAAATTACCATTTACATTGGTATCTAATATCGAAACAGTTTCTGACACTTCTAGCGCTGTAAAACTTGATTTTGAAGGAGAATTCAATCCAATGATGGCAATGATGATAAAAGGGCCTATTGGAAAATTTATTGAAACTCTTGCCAATAATATGACTAAACTATAATTGTCAATTGTTAATTATAAAATTAAAAAAGTCCGATTAGAAATTCTAGTCGGACTTTTTGTTTTTCTGCCACTCTCGATAGCTATAATTTAAAAAAATAAAATAGTTTATCGCAGATTAAGCCGATTTTTTAAAAGCATCCAAAAGACTAAAATTTAACTCTTTAAAAAATATTACACAATCAAAAAAACTCTATTCCGATAACTATCGGAACTTTGCACCTCTGAACCTTTGCCTCTTAATACCTTCAAAGAACCCTTAGCACCTTTCAAAAAACAATTCATCTATAAAAAAACACAATTCAGTAATAAATTTTATGCTGCATTAAATTAATATCCGAAGTTTGAACCATTAACTAAAAAACACAAAATGGAACCAGCTATTAAGATTTTAATTTACATTCATGCATTCTTTGGAGGAATTGGATTAATCACAGGAATTGGAAGTATAATTGTAAAAAAGGGAAAAACACTTCATAAAAGAATGGGGAAATTATTCTCTATCGGAATGCTGACCAGTTCGATTCTTTCACTTATTGTCTGCTGCTTTCCAAACCATCACAATATCTTTTTATTCTTGATTGGGTTATTCACAATATATCTTGTCATATCTGGAAACAGAGCATTAGCTTTTAAAAACAAGACTGAAGCCGATTTAATCGATAAAATAACTTCTGGAGCAATGTTATTTTTCTCTGTAATAATGATTTCACTGGGAGTGTACTGCCAATGGAATACTATTGATAACGGAATATTATTTACCTTCTTTGGCGCATTTGGCCTTTATATGACAGTTAAAGATTTTATCTTTTTTAGAAATCTTTCCGAAGAAAACAAAAACTGGTTATCCAAACATATCGGAAAAATGATTGGAGCATTAATAGCTTCGGTAACAGCTTTTATTGTCGCTGGATTAGGCATTGGCAACATAATTGCATGGATAGCTCCATCAATCTTAGGGACAATCTATATAATATACTGGAATAGAAAATTAAAATCTAAAATAGCAAAAACAATAAAAATTCAAGTTTAAAACCTTAAACTAGTCACAGATTAAATGCATTAAATGATTAAAAAAAGTTTCACGCAGATTACACAGATTTAAGCAGGCTTTATCTCACAGAGTTACTAAGAGTAATAAAAAAAGTAATCAGAATGAAACCTCTGTTCCGATAACTTTCAGCACTTTGCACCTCAGAACCTTAGCGCCTTCAAAAAAACTTTGCTCCGATAACTTTCAGAGCTTTGCACCTCTGAACCTTTGCCACTTAGAATCTTATAAAAAACCTTAGCACCTTCTAATAAAGCATCTGTATTTCCTTAATTTCAAACTCTGAGATGGAATCATCTTCTAATAAAACTTGTAGCTTTCCTATTGGAGAAACCCCTTGAATAATCCCCATAAAGTTTTGATTATCTATATTTTTAAAGGGCATTGGCACTCCTTTTCTAAACAAATTATTAAAATATTCACTCCAAAATGTGGCAGATTGCTGTTCCCATAGAAGAATTTTCTCTTTTATTTTCTCTACAATCAAAATAACAAGTTCATCTTTGTTAAATTCGACATTAGAAATGACCGCTAAAGAAGAAGCATTTGGCAAATTTTGAAAGTTTATTTGGTTAACATTTAATCCTAAACCAACTACTGACACGATAGTACCATCACTTTTGAGAGTGTTTTCTATCAAAATGCCACCAAGTTTCTTATTATATGACATAATGTCGTTTGGCCATTTAATACTTAAATCAGGAATATTTAATTCTTCTAAAGCTTTTATTACCGATAGCGAAATAATAATATTTAAATTAAAAACCTCTTCATTATTAAGTAAAAAATCTCTAACCAACACACTCATTATTAAATTCTTACCCGCTTCTGAACGCCAAACTGCTCCCATTTGTCCCTTCCCTTTTGTTTGATTTTCGGCAGTAACAATTGTAAAATTCTCAAGTTCCTGTTGGCTACTTAATGATTTTAAGAACTCATTCGTTGAATCTATGGCATCGAGTTTGATTAGTTTCATTTAAATAATTTATATAACTTAATTTAATATTTTGTTAAGGTTCAAAAATAATCACAAAAATTGGTAACTTTACAAACTCATATAAAATAATTCATGGCGAAAAAGACTGTTAATAATGATGTTCTGTTAGCGAACATAATCAAAGGAATCGAAGAAGTAAAAGGAAATGATATTAGTATCTTGGACTTAAGGGAGATAGACGCAGCAGTTTGCGATTATTTCATCATATGCAACGGAAATTCGAATACTCAAGTTAACGCCATCGTAGGCTCAATTCAAAAAACGGTATCAAAAGAACTAAAAGACAAACCTTGGCATGTAGAAGGAACCGATAACGCAGAATGGGTTCTTATCGATTACGTGCATATTGTTGTTCACGTATTTCAAAAACACATTCGAGAATATTATAATATCGAAAGTCTTTGGGGAGATGCCAAAATAACTACAATCGAAAACAAATACTAAAGAAACTTTCTTCAAATGGCTAAAGATAATAATCCAACCCCGAGTAAATTTAAAATAAGTCCTTGGTTAATTTATACCGCAATACTTTTAATATTTTTATTTATCAGTTTTGCAACCGGAGGATCAAGTTTACAAGAGCCGGCTCAATTAACCTCTTCTAAGTTTAATGACTTTTTAGATAAAGGACAAATTGAAAAAGTAATTGTATACAATAAAGCTGAAGCTGAAGTGTATCTTAATGCTGCTGCACTTAAGGATCCAGCGCAAAAAAAAGTATCTAAAGATATTTTTGATCGACCAAACAAAGGTCCTCACTATACTTTAGAAATTGGTAATGACCAAATTTTTCAAACAAAATTAGAGAAAGCAGTTACCGAAGGGAAACTGAAAGATTATGATTTTGTTCAAAAAAATAACTGGACCGACATTTTAGTTGGTTTACTTCCAATAATCATACTTGTTGGAGTTTGGATTTTCATTATGAGAAAAATGTCAGGCGGCGCTGGTGGCGGTGGTGGACAAATTTTTAATATTGGAAAATCAAAAGCGAAACTTTTTGATGAAAAAACAGATATCAAAACTACATTTAAAGATGTAGCTGGTTTAGAAGGTGCAAAAGAAGAAATACAAGAAATTGTAGAATTCTTGAAAAATCCTGAAAAGTATACCAATTTAGGAGGTAAAATACCTAAAGGAGCATTACTTGTAGGTCCTCCTGGAACTGGTAAAACATTATTAGCAAAAGCAGTAGCTGGCGAGGCACAAGTACCATTCTTCTCATTATCAGGTTCTGATTTTGTTGAAATGTTTGTAGGTGTTGGAGCTTCACGTGTACGTGATTTGTTTAAACAAGCCAAAGAGAAATCTCCTGCAATCATTTTTATTGATGAAATTGATGCTGTAGGTAGAGCACGTGGAAAAAGCAATATGTCAGGCGGTAATGACGAAAGAGAAAACACATTGAACCAACTACTAACAGAAATGGATGGTTTTGGAACAAACTCAAACGTAATTGTATTAGCTGCAACAAACAGAGCTGACGTTTTAGACAAAGCTTTAATGCGTGCAGGTCGTTTTGACAGACAAATCTTTGTAGACTTACCAGACATTCGTGAAAGAGCAGAAATCTTCCAAGTACACTTAGCTCCTTTGAAAAAAGTAGAAGGTCTTGATTTAGATTTCTTAGCAAAACAAACTCCAGGATTCTCAGGAGCTGATATTGCAAACGTATGTAACGAGGCTGCATTAATTGCTGCAAGAAACAATAAAACTGCTGTAGACAGACAAGATTTTCTTGATGCTGTAGATAGAATTGTAGGTGGTTTAGAAAAGAAAAACAAAATCATTACTCCAGAAGAGAAAAAAGCAATCGCAATTCACGAAGCTGGACACGCTACTGTAAGCTGGATGTTGGAACACGCAGCACCACTTATTAAAGTAACTATTGTTCCTCGTGGACAAAGTTTAGGAGCTGCTTGGTACCTACCAGAAGAGAGACAAATCGTGAGAACAGACCAAATGTTAGACGAAATGTGTGCTACTATGGGCGGAAGAGCTGCTGAAAAAGTAACTTTTGACAGAATTTCGACTGGTGCATTAAGCGATTTAGAAAAAGTTACACGTCAAGCTCGTGCTATGGTAACAATTTACGGATTGAATGAAAAAATCGGAAATGTTACTTATTACGATTCAACAGGACAAAGTGAATACAACTTTTCAAAACCGTATTCTGACGAGACTGCAAAAATTATTGACCAAGAAATATCAGAACTAATTGAAGGTCAATACCAAAGAGCTATCGAAATATTAGAAGAAAACAAAGATAAGTTAAATCAACTTGCTGAAATCTTGATTGAAAAAGAAGTTATTTTTAAAGATGACTTAGAAGCAATTTTCGGAAAACGTACATTTGACAAAAATCTAGAAGAAGTAGTTTCATAATACTACCCGAATAATATAATTATTTTTAAAATCTTAATTCAAAAGCTACTTTTGAATTAAGATTTTTTTATCTTTGAACGTTTTCAATTAACACGTAAAGCATTTCAACAATAATGAGTTTTTTTAAAAAATTATTTGGCTCTAGCCATGATCAATCTGATGAAGAGAATCAAAGTGAATATAGCAATTCACAAGCTGATAATTCTCTTTCTATAGATGAGCAATTCATTTTTAATTTTAAGAAAAATGGAGGTAAATTTTTATATTGCGAAAACATCCAAGAAGTAACGGAACAATTTGAAAACATCTTAGAAGAAAACGATTGGTTTGAAAGCGAAGTTTCGTGTTTTGAACCTGCGTTATTCCATTTACTTGAAGAAAATAAACTAATATATCAAAGTCCCGCTAATCCAAAATTTCTATTAGCTAGTTGCGAAAACTTAATCGCAGAAGAAGGTGCGATATTATTTTCATCGAAACAAATCAAACAAAACAAACCAAATGAGTTGCCTGTAAACATTGTTATCATTGCAACTACAAGTCAAATCCTTACCGCCAAAAGCGATGGACTAAGTGCCATAAAACGTAAATACGAAAGAGACTACCCTACCAATATTACTACTATAAAATATTTCGAAAAAGCTAAAGAAGAAGATTTTACACAATACGGAAGTGTTGCTAAGAACTTATACTTATTGCTCTTAGAAGATCTATAATATGAATGAAACCCTCAAGAGAGCACTATCAGGTGCAGTCTATATAGTATTACTATTAACGTCTATCCTGTTTTCAACGGAAAGTTTCATCATACTTTTCGGTGTTTTTCTAGTAATTGCAACTTACGAATTTTGCAATCTAGCTAACATCAATAAAATATTTTCGCTTTTATTTGTTTCGCTTTTTTATACTTCAGTTGCATTGATTAGCTTTTACAAAAATGAAACCGAAAATTATATCAATAAATTCCTAAAAGAAGATATTAAATTTACGATCAATATAGATCAACTAAACACCGTTTTGTTGGTAATCACATTACTGGTTTCAGTAAAATGTATTGTGTTTTTATTTGATGATACCCAGGCTATAAGTAGAGCATCTAAATATATCTACTTATTAGGATATATTACTCTACCTTTTATTTTCATCACCAAAATTTCATTTGGAGTTAAAGATTACAATCCTAAAATCATTATTGGATTATTCATACTTATATGGACAAATGACACTTTTGCCTATTTGGTAGGAAAATCTATTGGAAAACATAAATTATTTGAACGTATTTCGCCGAAAAAAACCATAGAAGGGTTTCTAGGCGGACTTGTTTTTGCTTGTTTTGCAGGCTATTTAATTTCAAAATTATATATCAAGCCAAACCCCAATTTTAGTGATAAATCTATTTTAATATGGACAATTATCGCTTTAATAGTTGGTGTTTTTGGTACAATCGGTGATTTAATTGAATCAAAATTTAAAAGAATAGCCGGAGTTAAAGATAGCGGAACAATAATGCCTGGTCATGGAGGTGTTTTAGATCGATTAGATAGTGTTATATTTGTAGCACCAATTGTATTTTTATTTTACCAAATTTTAAATTATGTTTCATAAAGAAGGAACCCAATCCATTTTATTAGGCACTATATTCGTTAGTGTTGTGCTTTTATTAACTGATCACTTTATTGATACCAATTGGATCAAAATGCTTATTCAGTTTAGTGCATTATTGCTACTAATCATCATCTTGCAGTTTTTTAGAAACCCAAAAAGAACTGTAATCAAAGACATCAATCAAATTCTTGCTCCAGTTGATGGAAAAGTTGTTGTGATTGAAGAAGTTTACGAAGGAGAATATTTTAAAGACAAACGTCTTCAAATCTCGATTTTCATGTCACCGATCAATGTACACGTAACTCGTTATGCATTAGATGGGATTGTAAAATTCAGCAAATATCACCCAGGTAAATTCTTAGTTGCATGGCATCCAAAAGCAAGTGAAGAAAATGAAAGAACAACAGTTGTAATCGAAAACAAATCTTTCGGAGAAGTTTTATACAGACAAATTGCAGGCGCTTTGGCTCGTAGAATTGTAAATTACGCACAAGAAGGAATGCAAGTAGAACAAGGTACAGATGCTGGTTTTATTAAATTTGGTTCAAGAGTGGATATTTTCTTACCTTTAGGCACACCTATCAATGTAGTATTAAACCAAAAAGCAATTGGGGGTAAAACAATTATTGCTACAAAAGCTTAATGACAGAAAAAGACCTAGACATACGATTTTTAGAGGCTGTCGAAATTGCTTCCAAAATGACGCAAGCCTCACTGCCACAAGATGTGCAATTGAGGCTGTATGCTTTTTATAAACAGGCTACTTTTGGAACTGCAAAGTATAACCAATCTGAAAATTTTGACTTAAGAAATGCTTTTAAAACAAATGCATGGATTCAAATTAGCCATTTAAGTATAGATGAAGCCAAGGAAAATTATATAGAAATCATTAATTCACTAATAACTAAATAGATATTTTATGAAAAAATATGGTACTCAATTTTCGTTATTTATCTTGATTGCATTTACGATTCTTTCTTGTAACGATAACAATAAACTTACCGAAGTCGTAGAAGTTCCGTTACCTTCGAAAGATGAAAAAATAATAATTGGTAGTCCAGACGAAGTAAAAGCAAACCCAGGAACATTTCAGCTTGAAAAACTTCCGTATGCTTATAACGCGCTGGCTCCTAATATCAGATCATTAACACTCGAAACGCATTACTCAAAGCATTATTTAACCTATACTAATAATCTGAACAAGGCAATAGCCAATACAGATTATGTAAATATGACGATTGAGCAAATTTTGGGAAAACTAGATCTGAATGATGCTAAACTTCGTAATAATGCTGGTGGATATTATAACCATTCTCTTTATTGGAAATGCATGACTCCAAAACCTGAATCAGAGCAGGCTACAGATACATTAGCAAGCGCAATGAATAAAGAATTTGGATCATACAATAATTTTAAATCATTATTTAAAGCCGAAGCAACAAAACAATTTGGCTCGGGATGGGTTTGGCTAGTTGTTGACAAAGCTGGAAAACTTCAGATAACAACAACCGAAAACCAAGATAATCCATTAATGAAAAATGCATTAATTCCAGGAACTCCAATTTTAGCTATAGATTTATGGGAACATGCCTATTATCTAGATTATCAAAATAGAAAAAATAGCTACGTCGATGCTTTCTTCAATGTTATCAATTGGGAAAAGATAAACGAAAATTATAAAACCGCACTAACCAAGGTTGGTAAAGTCTAAAAAAAAAGCTGATACAAAATGTATCAGCTTTTTTTTTAGCTTAAATTTTCCTTTATCCATAATTCAATTTATTTTGTTTCAATACCTTTATCAATAAAAAACCTTGTTTTATGAATTCTAGCTCACAAAACAAGGTTTATCTAATTACAACAGGCCCTGTCTAGCAGGTTTTAAAACCTGCATGCCAATTATTATTTCACTTCATAAATAAACGATTCAGATGGTGCTATTTTAATCTTAGCAGTCCCTTCCCCATTTATTACATTCAATTTTGTCTTATCCTTCAAATACAATTGATCTGTTAATTGATATACTCCATCTTTCAGATTCCATTTTGAAATAATAGCAACAGGAATCTTTAATTCAAATGTGCTTTCTTTATCCGCAGAAAAATTAGCTACAACAATTAATTTTTGATTACCTGACCAACGTACATAAGAATAAATACCTGCATCATACCCATCCGTTTCTTTTCGATTTGGAGTTTGAATTTCTTGAAATTGCCCCATTAATGCTGGGCTTTTTATAGAAAAGTTTAGTAGTCGCTTGTAAAAATCACGTAAATTCTTTTCAGACTGAGAAAGTTGCCCTCCATCAAACTTACCATTATTCATCCATCGCTGATGATTAGGTACTCCAATATAATCAAAGATAGATGTTCGAGAAGGCTTGCCAAATCCAGCATCTTCATGACCAGCCTCTCCTACTTCTTGCCCAAAATAAACCATCGTAGGCGAAGTGCTAATTGTAGTAGAAACAACCATTAACGGCTTTCCTTTTTCTGGCGTTCCTGCAAATTCAGCATTTGCCAAACGTTGCTCATCATGGTTATCCAAGAAATGCAGCATATTATGCTCGATGTCGGCCATATTATGTTGAATTTCTGAAAGTTCATCTGGAGACGATTTGCCTTTAATAACATCTTTTAACTTGTCATATGTCTCAACTTTATCGTATAAATAATCCATTTTCCCCAAATGAATATAGTTACGGTATTCTTTTGGATTATACACCTCGGCAAGTAAAAAAGCATTTGGATTCTGAGTTTTTATAGCTGAGTTCATATAGCTCCAAAATTCATACGGAACCATTTCGGCCATATCATAACGAAAGCCATCAACACCTTTAGAAATCCAGTATAATGCAATCGATTTAAATTTTTTCCAAGAATCAGGAACATCTTTGTCTTTCCAAAAAGCAAAATGCTCTTGATATGATTTCTTGTCGAAACCAACCGGAAGTTCAGAAAAATCTTTAGAGCCATCAGGACGGATACCGTAGTTTACTTTTACTGTTTCATACCAGTCATTTTGATCTGGTTTAGCTTTACTAGAACCATTACCAGTCCATTTTGCTGGATTTTCATCAAATTTACCATCTACAAGCGGATTTTTCTCTCCATTTAATGGAACAACATTATCTGGGATTTCAAATGGAGTATTAGGTATATAATAAAAATTATTATCTCGTTTATACACAACTGTCACATCATCATTAGCTCCAAAATCTGTTACTCCAGCAGGATTGTTTTTTCCTTCATACTTACGCGCAATATGATTTGGAACGATATCGATAATAACTTTTAAACCTGCCTTATGAGTACGAGCTATCAATGCTTCAAATTCCTGCAAGCGATTGGCAGGATTAACTGCCAAATCGGGATTTACATTATAATAATCCTTTACTGCGTATGGCGATCCGGCTCTACCTTTAATCACTTCGGGATCATCATTCGAAATTCCATATGCAGTATAATCACGAACCAAAGCATGATGCGGAACACCAGTATACCAAATATAGGTAACTCCTAAATCTTTAATTTCATGTAGTGCTTTATCAGTAAAATCATCAAACTTACCTACTCCATTTTCTTCAATAGTTCCCCAAGGCTTGTTAGTCGTATTTTTATTTCCAAACAAACGAGTGAAAACCTGATATACAACCACTTTATTCTCAGAAACAATTTCCTTTTTGTCTGTGTTTACTTTTATATCTTTTGTTTTACATGCAGTAACCAAAACCATTGCGGTAATCCCTGCCACAAGAACTCGTGCTTTTATCATATTTTTTATAATCTGATTTTATTAATTTTTAATGCCAAAACGCATTATTGAATTTTTAAATTTAATCTATTTTTTAAGACCTAAAATCTTAGATTAAAATTTAACTAAAAAAGTGCTTCTACTACAAACACTACAACGTGTTAGTACGGTCATTTGTTGATAACTTGAGGAGATTTAAAAACTTCTTCATTAATACTTTTACCACATTTTTTTTCCACCATTAAGATATTAAGAAAAGTTAAGCTTAATAAAACTTAATGCCTTAATGGTTAAACTTATTCTGCCACAGATTAAAGGATTAAAAAAATTAAAGCTTTGCTTGCAAATTACCACAAACTTGTCACCCTGACGCAGGAAGGGTCTCCGCTAGTAGCTCGACAAAGATTATGGAGTTTCTCGTGGAGATTCTTCGTTCCTCAGAAAGACAAAATTGGAGAGTTTCTTTGCGTTTTCGGTTAATTTTTTTCTGCCACAGATTAAAAAATCCGTTTTTGTCCGTGTTTTCGCTTAAGCAAATCTGTTTTATCCGCGTTCCTTTTCGCCACAGATTAAAGGATTAAAGGATTAAATAGATTCAAATCTTGACGAACCTTGCGGAAATCTTGGCGCTCTTTGCGGTTAAATTTTTTTTACCACAAATTAAAAAATCCGTTTTTATCCGCGTTCCTTTCCCCTACACATTAAAGAATTAAACAAAATCAATCCAATTCGAGTAAAATCGTGCAATTGGTGGCTAAAAACTTTAAAACAATCTAATAATATCAGTTATAAATAAATCCTAATATCTGTTAAGGTTGTTTCCTTTTTCATAAATTTGACAAAAATTTAATCAATTGAAGAAATCACTCTTTTTCATATATAGCTGTTTGCTAATTTTAAGTGTAAATTTAGGAATAGCACAAGCTCCAAAGAAAATCATTATTGAGAATGCTGATTGGTCCACTGTCGACCAAGAAGCAGTACCAGATGCACTTTTGTTGACCGGCAACGTGAAGATCAATCATGATGGCGTTACGCTAACTTGCAATAAAGCTTATTTTTTTCAGAAAGAAAATTACCTAAAAGCATTTGGAAATGTACAAATCGTACAGGGTGATACTTTGTTTCTAAACAGTAAATATGCTGAGTATAGTGGTAATTTTAAAAAAGCATTTGCAACAGGAAATCCTGTTATGAGTTCACCAGACGCAACATTACAAACAGATACTATTAATTTTGACAGAAATGTTCAGGAAGTATACTATAATTCTAAAGGAACAATCATAAACAAAGAAAACACTTTAGAAAGTAAGTCTGGAAGATATTATGTAGCCGAAAAAAAGTTTAAATTCTTAACAGCTGTTACAATCACTAACCCTAAGTATGTTATAAAATCAAACCATTTAGATTATTACAGCAATTCAGGGCATTCTTATTTATTTGGTCCATCAACGATAACTAGTAAAACCGATTATATATATACGGAAAAAGGGTTTTATGACACTAAAAAAAATCTAGCACATTTTCTCCGAAAATCATATATACGCTATGATGACCGATTAATAGAAGGAGATAGTTTGTATTACGACCGAAATAAAGATTTTGCTTCGGCAACACGAAATGTAAAAATTACCGACTCCATAAATCGAGGAATTGTAAAAGGACATTATGCCGAAATATACAAACAAAAAGATTCCATGTTTGTAACCAAGAGAGCCGTAGCCATCAACTTTGTTGAAAACGATTCGGTTTATATACACGGAAAAAGACTAATGGTTACAGGAAAAGAAGGCGATCGAATTATACGCGCTTTTAATAATGTTCGGTTTTTTAAAACTGATATGAGTGGAAAATGTGATTCGATACATTCAAGCAGCAGAACGGCTTTAACAAAACTAATACGAAACCCAATACTCTGGAACGGCGAAAGCCAGATTACTGGAGATATCATGCATCTTATAGGTGACAACAACACCAAGAAACTCGACTCACTCAAAGTACTCAATAATACCTTTATTTTATCTAAAGATACCTTGGGAACTGGCTATAATCAAGTCAAGGGATTAAATTTATACGGGAAATTCAAAGATGGAAAACTACACGATGTCGATGTTATAAAAAACACCGAAGTAGTTTATTATATGCGTAATGATGCCAATGAACTCATCGGAATCAATAAAAACGTAAGTAGTAAAATCAATCTTATTTTAGAGAATAACGGTATTGAAACCATAACATTTTTCAATCAGGTCGATGGAGATATATTTCCAGAAGCCGAATTACCCGAGAATGCACGAAAACTGCGAGGAATGAATTGGCGGGGAGAAGAAAGGATAAAGTCCAAAGACGATATCTTTACAAAAGAAGAAAACGAAGAGAACGATAAACTAGTTCAAGAAGGGAAAGATGATAATGCTAAAGAAAATGTTCCTATGAAAATAAGGAAAGAAACCCTCGATTACGATAAAAAGAAACCAGCAACAAAGCCTGCTAAAACATCCAAGACTAAAAAATAGTATATACTCTCCGTATTTAGTATTCAGTCGCAGTAACTATTTTCAGACTCAGTTTTCAGTAACAATATTTAGTAACAGCAACCACAACAGTTGACAACTTTTAAACATTAAACTAGAAAACCTTTGTCCCTTTGAGCCTTAGCGCCTCAGTAACTTAGAAACTTAAAAAGAAATGAATCCAGATTTTATAAAATACCAAGCACAAACATCACCCTATCCATTAGGAATGGAAGTTTCTCATGCCATAGGATCTTACATATACGACACCAATAATAAAAAATATTTAGATTTCGTAGCTGGCGTTTCAGCCTGTACACTAGGTCATCAGCACCCAAGAGTTAATCAAGCTATAAAAGACCAGCTAGACAAATATTCACACGTAATGGTCTACGGGGAATATTCGCAAAGCCCAGCCGTAGAGTACTGCAAACTTATGGCTTCCCTCCTTCCCGAATCTCTGAATAAAACTTATTTAGTAAATTCAGGAACAGAAGCTATTGAAGGCGCTTTAAAACTAGCCCGAAGAACAACAGGACGCAGTCAGTTAATATCATGTTATAATGCTTATCATGGTAACACAATGGGATCAATGAGTGTTATGGGATTCGAAGAGCGCAAACAAGCCTTTAGACCCTTAATTCCTGATGTAGATTTTATAACCTTCAATAATGAAGAAGATTTACAAAAAATCACCACAAAGACAGCAGGAATAATACTCGAAACAATACAAGGAGGAGCAGGATTTATAGAACCTCATGACAACTTTTTACAAAAAGTACGTAAACGCTGCGACGAAGTTGGTGCCATGATGATTGTTGATGAAATTCAGCCAGGATTTGGAAGAACTGGAAAATTATTCGGATTCCAGAATTACGACGTCGTTCCCGATATCGTCGTTATGGGAAAAGGAATGGGAGGCGGAATGCCAGTAGGCGCATTTACAGCTTCGGCAGAAAAAATGGACTTACTTACCGAAAACCCAAAACTGGGGCATATAACTACATTTGGAGGACACCCTGTCATTGCGTCAGCCTGCTTGGCAACTTTGAAGGAAATTACCGAAACAAACCTAATGCCCGAAACATTAGAAAAAGAAAAGCTAATTAGAAGCCTTTTGGTACATCCTTTGATTAAGGAAGTTAGAGGAAGAGGATTAATGCTTGCAGCTATGACAGAGAGTGCCGAGATAACAAACGAAGTTATCTTAACCTGTCAGGACAGAGGGCTCATTTTATTCTGGTTATTGTTTGAAGGAACTGCCGTACGTATTACACCTCCGTTAACAATTTCTGAAGAAGAAATAAGAGAAGGTTGTGCCATCATCCTAGATGTAATGGATGAAATTTTAAACAAAAAGAATAATTAGGAGCTATCCCGATTGCTATCGGGACCAGCTATCCGCTTTATCTTTTGTTTTTTGTAGTCAAAAAACAAAAGGATATCGCTTTTATCTGGGCTAAAGCATATCGTTGACAACAAAATATTTAGAAATTTAAACACATTCAGTTTTATTAAAATTCACATAAAAACTGATCGCTGATACTGCAAATATTGTTAATTAAATTGTTCACAACAATTCCTTCTTTCCCCACATAACAAAAACATGTTGCCTAATTTTATAAAAGGCTAATATCAAAAAAATAAAGTATGCAATTAAGCAACGAAGAAGAAGATTATAACCTATCCCTATCCAAATTTGAGTCGATGTTAAAAACTAACAAAGTACTCTTTTTTGATTCAGAAGAATTTGAAGAGATTATTCTTCATTATCTGGACATAGGTAAGGCTAATTTAGCGAAGAAAGCCTTAAAACTTGCATTAGACCAACATCCAAAATCTACAGGCTTAAAATTAGTACAAGTAGAGATGCTAGTGTATGACGACAAACTCGAAATAGCCGAAAAGCTTTTAAACGAGTTATACGCAATCGAACCCAACAACGAAGAAATTTATATCCAAAAGGCAAATATCTATTCTAAGAGAGACCAACACGAAAAAGCAGTCGAACTGCTTAAAATCGCCTTAGAATATACTGATGATTTTGCCGATGTGTATAATTTAATCGGTATGGAATATCTTTTTATGGATAATCTTGAAATGGCGAAAGATAGCTTTATCAAATGTCTGGAAGAAGATTTAGAAGACCAATCGGCCTTATACAACGTAGTGTATTGTTTTGAATTTTTAGATCAAAATCAAGAAGCTATTACTTATTTAAACAAGTACATTAACAAAAATCCTTACAGTGAAATCGCTTGGCATCAGCTAGGACGCTTACATTATGGTATAAAAGAATACGAAAGTGCAATTCGCGCTTTTGATTATGCCACTTTAATTGACGATGAATTCCTAGGAGCTTTCATGGAAAGAGCCAAAGCATTTGAACGTTTAAAAAAATATGCCGAAGCAATAGAAAGCTACAACCGTACCATCGAACTTGATGATGCAACTTCATATGCATTATTAAGAATTGGAAAATGTTACGAAAAACTAGGAAACAAAGCCTTAGCATTAAAATATTACAATAAAACAGTTCATGAAGACCCGCTTTTAGACAAAGGATGGATTGCCATAACTGATTTTTATGTACGTCAGAAAAACTACCAAAAAGCATTGTTTTTTGTCAACAAAGCATTAGCTATAGACAATCAAAACCGTTTGTATTGGAAACGTTATGCAACGATAAACAAACAAATGAACTTTTTTGAAGAAGCAGAGTTTGGCTACCGAAAAGCAGTAGAATTTGGTGATCATTCACTTGATACTTGGTTGTTCTGGGTAGATATACTTCAGTTTTTAGGCGAGTTTGAGAGTGCTATACAAACCTTATTACAAGCAACTGAATATTTTCCAGAAGAAAACGAAATTGAATATCGTTTGGCTGGACTCTATTTTATGATACAGGAAAATACAAAAGCGAAATTCCATTTAAGTAATGGATTACGATTAAAATTTGATAATTACATCTTAATCGAAGACTTATTTCCAGTAGTTTGGACAAAAAAAACAGTTAAAAATTATATTGAAAAACATAGAAAAGAATAATGATTGATACTTTAAAAAGACGTTTTGGCTTGTTAGGAAAAAATATTAGTTACTCTTTTTCGAAAGGTTATTTTACTGAGAAATTCAGCGACGAACATTTTAAAGGATGTAGTTATGAAAATTTTGACATTCCAGAGATTAATCATTTTACAACGTTGACAAAAACCAATCCTGATTTAAAAGGATTAAACGTAACGATTCCTTACAAACAACAAGTATTGCCCTTTTTAGATAAATTATCAAAAAAAGCTACATTAATCGGTGCTGTAAATACTATCAAGTTTACCAAAAAAGGAAAACTAAAAGGATACAACACCGATTATTATGGTTTTAAAAAATCACTGAAGCCTTTATTAAAGTCACACCACAAAAAAGCATTAATTTTAGGTACAGGAGGCGCTTCAAAAGCTGTTGCCTATGCTTTGGATGAATTAGGTATTTTATACACTTTTGTATCTCGCGAAGCCAAAGAGAATATTATAGATTATAATTTAATCAATGCTACTACTTTTGATAATTATCAAATTATAATCAATAGTACACCCGTTGGTACAAGCCCAAATATTGAAGCTTGTCCAGCAATTCCATATGAATATTTCACAAAAAAACATATTGCCTACGATTTAATATACAATCCGGAAGAAACTACATTTCTTAGAAAAGCAAAAGAAAACGGAGCCACAATAAAAAACGGATACGATATGCTTATTTTTCAAGCCGAGAAAGCCTGGAAGATTTGGAATAAATAGAAATCATAACCAACGAATATTAAAAGACTGCAATTACAAAATTGCGGTCTTTTTTTATTTACGACTGTTTCACGAATAATAGAACGCGGATGGCGTTTATTTGAACGCAGATGACGCGGATTTACTTAGCGAAAAGATAAACGGATTTCATTTATGGCTTTTTTAAAAATCTATTTTTAATCCGTGTTACTACCTAGATAAACTTGGCAATAGTAACATAAATCATCCCTAACAGCCACAATATTGTCTTTCTGACGAAGGAAGAATCTCCGTAAGAAATTCAGTTACTATGAGTGTAATATATATATGATTCTTTGTTGCTTTTTTTAGATTGTAGAGTTACTCGTGAAGATTCTTCCTTCGTCAGAAAGACAAGTTTGAGAAAAATCTCCGTAATTATATAAAATATCCATCCACTTTGTATCCTCCTCTTAACTACTTTTTTTTAATACTAACATAACACCATAAAACAATCACTTAAACTTAATACTCTAGCTTTGTTTTAATTAAAACAGATAATAAAGTATGATTGTATTTTTAAAAGTGCTTGTTATTACTATAATACTCTACCTGCTCATAATTATTTATCTTTCTATTAAACATCCTGTTATAAGCTGGGATTGGACTAAAAGAAACACCAATAATTTAAATTTTCCAAAAGATTTTCATTGGGGAACTGCTACTGCGGCACATCAAGTTGAAGGTGGTCATACTAATAGCAACTGGTCTTGGTGGGAAAATCAAAAAAACGAAAAAGGTAAACCGCGAATTGATAATGGTGATAAAGCAGGTCTTGCCACCGATCATTGGAATCTATATCCCAAAGATATCGAGCTCATGCAGGAATTAGGCGTTAACTCCTATCGCTTCTCTTTATCATGGAGTAAAATAAACCCCGAGGAAGGAAAATTTAACTCCGATGCTATTCAACATTACTCGGATGTAATTGACAGCTTATTAGCTAAGCAAATCATCCCAAACATTACCTTGCACCATTTTGAAGAACCGCTGTGGTTTATGAATAAAGGAGGATTTGAAAAAGAAGAAAACATCTCTTACTTTTTATTGTTTGTAAAAACTGTATTTGAAAAATACAGTGATCGCGTTACGTATTGGACAACTTTTAATGAAATTAATGTGTACACAAATCTGGCTTTTATGTCAGACATATTTCCTCCAGGCAAAAAGAATTCAAAAATTGCAGGAAGGGTTTTGAAAAATATATTAATTACCCACACACAAGCTTATAAAATAATAAAAAACCTATCAAATGGTAAGGAATCACAAATAGGGATTGTAAAAGACATTTTTTTCTTTGAACCTAAAAATAGATGGAACTTACTGGATTGGATCGGAGCTTTGGTTGCTAATGACAATTTTAATAATTCATCATTAAACTTCTTCGAAACAGGAAAATATCATTTTGGAGTTCCATTTCAAGCTAATGAAAATTATTTCGACAAAGATGCTCCTAATACTATAGACTTTATGGGTCTCAATTATTACTCGCATTATGCTACTACATTTAAGTTCATTGAGCATGAAAAAATGTTTTCACCAGTGGCTGGTGAAGATATGACTGATATGGATTATACTGTTTACCCTGAAGGAATTTATAGAGCAATTAAACGAATGTCACGAATCAGGAAACCAATCATTATCACTGAAACAGGTATTGCCGATGCCAAAGACAACAAAAGAGGCCTGTTTATAGAAAGAGAAATATTTGCCATATCAGAAGCTATAAAAGATGGATATGACGTAAGAGGATATTATTATTGGTCTTTAATTGATAATTTTGAATGGAGTTTAGGATACGATAAAAAATTCGGATTGTATTCAGTAAATCTAGAAACGCAAGAAAGAAAATTAAAAAATGGAGGTAAACATTATCAGGCAATTATAAAACGTTTTTCAAACAAAAAACAATGATAAAAGCAATTTTATACAAAAAAGTAAGAATATTTTAAATATCTAATGGCAATTACAATCGCTTTTACAACCTCATAAACAACCAATTAACAAGAATATTAAACTTAAACCCACTATAAATAAAGGATTTATTTTGTAGTTCGGAACACCTTTAGTATCTTTCGCTCTAGATTTAAAGTAAAAACCTTATACATTGACAAAATGTTAGAAGAAAAGAATGATAACCTGCAAGAGGCAGATGGAAAATTAGAAATTGAATCTGCAAATTCAACTGAAAACAATGAAACTGTTTCAGTTGAAATTAATGAAAGTGAATCGGAAACCATTGTATCTGAATCTGAGAATACAATAGCTCCTTCTAACGAAGAGTTATCAGATAAAGAAACTGTTGCCGAAACTCAAAACCAGACTGCACTAGATGCAATAACCAATTCTAATGCCGAAGAGAGTGAAGATGAAACGCTGAAAGAGCGCCATGACCTTCCGATGCATGATTATAATACTTTTTCGCTAGACGAACTAGTAGCAGAGCTAAAAAAATTAGTCTCGTCAGATAAGGTTATGTCTGTAAAAGAACATATTGAAGAAATCAAAAAATCGTTTTTGCTACAGTACAATCATCTTATCGAAGAAAAAAGAGAAGAATTTAATGCTGAAAATCAAGATCCAAACGAAGAATTTCAATATCATTCTCCATTAAAAACGAAATTTGATGAATATTACAACATATTCAGAGATCATAGAAATGCTCACTTTAAAAGCCTACAAACCAATCTGAAATCTAATTTAGAAAACAGATTAGCCATTGTTGAGGAGTTAAAAGAGCTTATTAATCCGCAAGAAAACATAAAAGATACTCTTAAACATTTTAATGAACTAAGAGAAAGATGGAAAAATGCAGGTTCAATTCCAAAAGATAAATACAATCACGTATGGAATAACTACCATTTTCATGTAGAAAATTTTTATGATTATTTACATTTAGATCGCGAAGCAAGAGATTTAGATTTTAAACACAATCTGGAACAAAAACAAAAAATTGTTGCTCGCGTAGAAGAATTAGTAAATGAAGCAGATGTAAGCAAAGCATTTAGAGAGCTACAAGATTTACATAAAATCTGGAAAGAAGATATTGGTCCTGTTTCTAAAGAACACCGTGATGAAATATGGAATAAGTTTAGTGAATTAACTAAAAAAATTCATGATAAACGCGAAGTTTTATTCGAAAACATTAGAGGTTCAGAACTTGAAAACCTAGAAGTTAAGAAAAATATCATTTCGCAAATCGAAGCTCTTGCTACCGAAAAAGTAAATACACACTCTTTATGGTTGCAACAAATAGAAAAAGTAGAAGCTTTACGTTCTGCATTTTTTGCAGCCGGAAAAGTTCCTTCAGATGTAAACGAAGCTACTTGGAGTGCTTTTAAAACTGCCGTTAGAAATTTTAATACTTTTAAAAACTCTTTTTACAAGGACATTAAAAAAGACCAAAACGACAATTTAAATAAAAAAATGGCCTTGGTAGCCAAAGCCAAAGAATTACAAGAAAGTACCGATTACGAGGCAACTACTCCTATAATGAAAAAAATTCAGGAGGAGTGGAAACAAATTGGACATGTTCCTAGAAAATACTCTGATAAAATCTGGAAAGATTTTAAGGATGCTTGTAATAGTTATTTTGACAAATTAAAAGAACATAAAAACGAAGAAAATGGTGATGAAGTAGCTGCTTTTGACAATAAAAAAGCATACTTAGAAACTATTAGAGAATTCCAACTTACCGGTGATCATAAAACCGATCTTGATGCTATAAAATTACACATCGAGACATGGAAAGGCTTCGGAAAAGTACCTTTCCCTAGACGTCATATCGAAGGTAAATTCAATAAAATTCTAGATGCGCTTTTTGAAAAATTAAGCCTAAGCAAAAAAGAAACAGAAATGATTCGTTTTTCAAACAGAATTGATAATTTATCAGAAAGCAACGATACGAGAAAATTAGACAACGAGAAAATTTTCTTAATGCGTAAAATTGAAGAAGTTCAAAATGAAATTTTCCAATTAGAGAATAACATTCAGTTCTTTACCAATACAAAAAATGCTAAAAAAGAAAATTCAATAGTTCTAGAAGTTCGCAAAAACATTGCACTTCACAAAGAAAGCCTTGATGTTTGGAAAGAGAAATTACACCAATTAAGAAATTTAGATTCAAACAACTAATTTTTTAGAATACACATATAAGAAAGAGCGATAATTCATTTTATCGCTCTTTTTTGTTTCTCACACTTATTCTATCTGGAAAAATTTAACCGCAAAGCGCGCAAGGTTTTTTAAGTAAGATTTCTCGCAAAACCGCAAAGTCCGCAAAGCTTTGTGAATTTTGTATTCTCTGTGGACTTTGCGTAAATCTTAGCGTCCTTTGCGTTTAAATCACTTAAATTACCACATCTGCGTTATCTGTACATTCCTTTATACCGACATACAGAACAATATAAATCTTATTTTATAAATGCCTCCAAAAGCGGACAATTATATTGCTTGAATGTTTTTGTTGTATTATACACTGAATAAAAATCAACTATTTCTTTTCCAATTTTAAAAGCGACACGCTCATCTTCCGAAATAATAAAATCTCTATAATAATCATAATAATTACATTCAAAGATCATTAAACTTGCCAGTGCTTTTTCTTCTTTATTTTTAGACATCTTCAATGCTTTTTCATAATACATTTTAGCCAATGTACATCGATAATAATTTGAGTTTTGATACTTCATCTCTGCATCATAATTATTCTCTCCATAAACATAATCTGAATATGTTTGTTTATTACCATAAGATGACCAATCGTAAGCGATCATCATCCAAGAGTTCCCCCAATAAGAAACATTAAAATAAGCATGTCCTAATAGTAAATTGCTTTTAACTGTGTTTTCTTTTTTCAATTCAATCAATCTAGCTACAAACTCAGCTTTATTAAAATGATAATTAAACTTTCTCTCTTTTTGTTTCTGTAATACTTTAGGAGTAAATGGATCTTCATTAAGATACGTCTTATACTCGTAATTTTTTTGCCAAAAATTAGCTGGCATACTAGCAAATATTTGATAAGCTACTGCCAAATTATTTTTCCTAAAAGCAATAGTTCCTTTTACATCTCTATAATAATTCACATCGGGTGCTATTGTCCCTGCACAAATATATTTTTCAAACGGGGTTTTATTCACTTTCTGATATAGAGCTATCAAATTATCCATATCATCTAAAGTTGCGAATCTTTCAAAATAACCTATATATTGATAAAAAGATGGAACATCATAATACCAAGAATCAGAAGCTTCTTTCTTGAGATTAGATTTTAAGAACAATAAACCTGCAGTTGCTTTATCTCCTTGCTTTGAAAACTCATTACTTGCAATTCTGTATAAACTATATAAGTTTTTAAGCAAACTATTATCTTTTTCGACCAAGTTCTCTATTGCATTAAAATAATTAAAAAGATTCTTTTGAGTGTTTTTATCTTGTAAGTCATCTTGCTTTAAAGCCACAAGAGCCAACTGGATGTTCTTTTGCAATTGAATTGAAGTATTTGCTTTATCAGAAATCATTGCAACGTACTTTTTTCCTAAATCTATTTCATCATCTATAAAGCATAATTGCGCAATTGCCGATGAAATAAAATCTTTTTGTTCTCCCGATACTTTAGCATGAACTCCTATCAAGAATTCCCTCAATTCTTTTAGGTAGAAAATATCTTTATTAAAATTATCAGTTTTGGCCTTTTCATAATTATCATACCAACTCATTTGGTCAAAACTTACTGAAGGAATTTTACTAGATGAATATTTAGGAGTAAAAATCCAATCTTCGAGTTTATTAATTTCTCTTTGAACCAAAAAACTAAAATAAACACTATTAGAATCAAGATTATATACTTGTTTTATTGTACTTAAGTCTGGGGCAGGATTTCGCATACTTTCGATTATCAAAATCATGTTACGCTCTTCATCATTTTTCGCCAAACTTAATGTAGCTGCTGTTTGCCTAAAATTATAATGTTGCATTACCGCAAATGACTTATCATCACAAGAAGCAAAAACTTTACTTAATAAATAATTTTGAAGAGGATAATCATCAATACACAATGCTTTATAATACAAGGCCCAAGGTTCTAAAATTGTATTTTTATCTTTAGCAAAATAAGTATCATATAAACGAATCACTTCAACTTTATCTGCTCTATAAAAACGATCTCTCAGAATAAGAAATGCGTAACGTTGTTTTAAAAAAGGATCCTTAATAGATGCTATTTTTTTTTCATAATCACCTAATGCAACATTATTTACATTTTCCTGATAGCTGTTTATACTGCTCCAGGATTCCCATTTTAAACTTGAAACATTATTATACTCTAACTTTTTTGCAAATACCAGATAATCTAAAAAGGCTTTATTCTTTGATAGCAACAAAGTTGCAATAAAGGAGTTCTTAGCAAAAGTTAGCTTTAATGTTTTGTTCTGATATGCTTCTTGAAATTTATCTGAGTCTGTTTCATACAGGATTGTATAAATATCTGCTGTGGCAACATGAGTCCCAATTTTTTTCTGCCATTCTAAACAGTTTATTTCCTGATCTTTATTAGATACCTCACTAACTTCATGAAAGTTATTAGCCGAATAACAAAAATAATGTAGTTTAAGAAACCCATTTCTTTCTGATTTAAACAAAACCAATCGACTCGCTTCTGCAGATTCTTCCCATCCACAAGCAAACGAAATCTGAAAAGCAAATAATAAAATTATGCTAGTGAAAACGCGCATAATAACCAGAAATGTTTTTGATGCCGTAATCATGGATGTATTTTTTATCAAATGAAAAAAATGTAACCTTCGTATTATCATTAAAAGGCACCCTGTTTTTTATAATCGAAATCATTTTATTAATCTCATCGTCTGAGATTTTTTCGATTCTTATCTCATCACCATTACGCAAATACGTTTGCCCCACTAAAACATCATCTTGAAGTACATATCTATTAGGTGCAATCTTTTTAAATCTTACACTATCTTTAATAAAACTCTCATAATCAGAAACGACACCTTTAAAATTACTCCCTCTAAAAATAACTGTCCAACTAAATAATGGCAATGCTACATCTAAATCGAGTTCATAATCACTATGTGTAATATATTTTTCTAATTCATCACTTGTCCCAATAGAGTTTTTTGCCATATAATCATTTGGATTTGACAAATTGTAACACATCAACAATCCTCTATCAACTGGGGGAATTCCCGCTTTTTCATAATATTTATATTGCCATAACCTTATAGTTGCTGACAATTGACAGTTTTCTAATTCTTTTTTAATCTGCTCTAGCAAATAAAAATAATTCTCTTTTGATTGTTCAGTCCAATCACAATCAATTAGTACTTCATTAAAATTAGGTTCTAACTTAGCTAATTCAACTGCTTTAATAGAATCGAAATTTAATCTTTTTCTGAAATCTCCTTTTTGTGTATAATAACCAGCATACAAAATTTTACTGGCGTTTGTCTCTGCTTTATGATTTACATACCTCTGTCCAATTTCTTTTATTCTTTTCTGAATTTGTTTAGCCAAAGTGTCTAATTGTCCCTTACTTGATTCTAACACAACGGCATTGGTGATAAAAATACTAGGTGTTATCTCTGGATTGGTTTCATTAAAATCCAATTTCTTTATTGTCGCTACAGGAAGTGGTTCCTTTTTATACGGATTCCAGTCTACATCAAAAAAACGAACATATATATGTTTCACATCCAAACTCTTACAAATTGAATCATCTTCATTATCAAAATAAGCAGTCGTTCTCCAATAACAAAAAGAGCGAATCACTTCTTGTTTATTAACACATCCGGAGTTATTTATTACTACGAATAGTAATACAATAATTAAGCTTCTCATTTTTATTAATACTTACAAATTTTAAGCTAAAATACAGCATAATATGGTAACGTTATTCATTTTTTTAAACAATTTCAAATTTCGATTGTTACCTTTGCAAAAAAAACAAATATGTCAAACATTTATATCGGGTATCACTTCACGATTGAACCTAAAGAATTAGGATCAGAAATACTAATTGCTGAATTAGGCGAGAAAGCATTTGAGAGTTTTACCGAAACTGAAACTGGGATTTCTGCATTTGTACAAAAGGATTTATGGGACGAAGCTATTCTAGAGGATATTCATATTTTACAATCGGATGAATTTAAGATTGAGTATACATTTGAAGAAATTGAGCAAGTAAATTGGAATGAAGAATGGGAAAAAAACTTCGAACCTATTGATGTTGACGGAAACTGTCATGTTCGTGCTCCTTTTCATCCAAAAACAAATGCTGAGTTTGACATTGTAATCGAACCAAAAATGAGTTTTGGTACAGGTCATCACGAAACAACTCATATGATGATTCAGCATTTATTAGAAATGGATGTTAACGGATTAAAAACTTTAGATATGGGTTGCGGAACTGCTATTCTTGCTATTCTTGCCGAAATGAAAGGTGCTCAACCTATTGATGCAATTGACATTGATAATTGGTGCTATTTAAACTCAATAGAAAATGCAGAACGCAATAATTGCAAGCATATCACCGTTTATGAAGGTGATGCGGCATTATTAGCTGGTAAAAAATACGATTTGATTATCGCTAATATCAACCGTAATATTTTACTAAACGACATGCAAAGTTATGTTGATTGCCTAAATCCAAAAGGGACTTTATTATTAAGTGGTTTTTATGAAGAAGACATTCCTTATATTGATGCTTCATGCACAGAAAAAGGATTGAAATATGTTAAAAAATTTCAAAGAAATAATTGGGTTTCTTTAAAATATGTAAATTTGTAGTTAATCAATTACAACAGTACAAAAACAAAAAAAAATGAGTACTAAAGAAAAAGTAAAAGAAAGAGTTCGGGAAAAAGAAGCAATATCTTTTAACAACGAAATCATCGTATATAATGATGATGTAAATACTTTTGATCATGTAATAGAAACATTAATTCGCGTGTGCAATCATACACCCGAACAAGCTGAGCAATGCTCTTTAATTGTTCATTACAACGGAAAATGTACCGTAAAAACGGGCTCGATGGATAAATTAAAACCACAATGTACCCAACTTTTAGAAGCTGGACTAAGCGCAGAAATCGTTTAATTTAATTATCAATAATTTAAAAAATTGTGTAATTTATTCTATATTTGAATAAAATACACAATTTTTTTTATGGAAGAATACGGAAAAATACTAATTATTGCAATGCCAATTTTTTTATTATTAATTATAATCGAGAAATCGTATGGTTTATACATAAAACAAGACCACGTCCCTCTTATCGATAGTGTGTCTAGTGTCAGTTCTGGCATTACCAATTCTGTAAAAGATGTCCTAGGTCTTACCATCACTTTTATTTCGTATGAATGGCTCGTTTCTAAAATTGCCATTTACCATATAGAAAATACTATAATTACCTATATCGTTGGATTCTTTGTCATTGATTTTTATGGCTACTGGAGTCATCGCTTGTCTCATCAAATTAACTTTCTTTGGAACAAACATGCCATCCATCATAGTAGCGAAGAATTTAATCTTGCTTGTGCCTTACGTCAACCTATTGCCAGTTTTGTTAATTTGTTTACTTTTTTACTAATTCCAGCTGCCTTACTTGGCGTTCCTGCAACTGTAATTGCTATTACACTGCCACTGCATTTATTTTTACAATTTTGGTATCATACCAAGTATATCAAAAAAATGGGTGTTTTGGAACATATATTGGTAACTCCATCCCATCACAGAGTACATCATGCTATAAATCCTGAGTATTTAGATAAAAACCATTCGCAGATATTCATATTCTGGGATAAACTTTTTGGTACTTTTCAAGAAGAATTAGACACTGTTCCGCCTGTTTTTGGTATTACAAGACCAGCAAACACATGGAATCCCATCCGAATTAACTTTCAGCATTTATCATTACTAATAAGTGATGCATGGCGAGCTGAGAACTGGAAAGATAAATTCACCATTTGGTTTAAACCTACTGGTTGGCGCCCTGAAAATTTTGAAGAAAAGTACCCTGTCAATAAAATTACTGATGTATATAATTACACCAAATATGGAATTGATAATTCTACGAAACTCGTTTATTGGTCGATTACTCAAGTAATGATAACACTCCTGTTTGTAAGTTACTTGTTCAGCAATATTGCAAAGATTGGTTTCCCGAATATCTTTTACTATGGTTTTTTTATTTTCATAACGATTTATAGTTATACGGAATTAATGGATAAAAACCGTTTTGCTATTTTGTGGGAAAGCCTACGTTTAGTTACTGCTCTTGTTATTATTTATCATTTTGGAGATTGGTTTGGACTTAATTCTGTTTTTCCTTTTGGCAACATTGCTATTATCGGATACCTTATTATTTCTTTATTAATCTCAATATACTTTGTAAAAGTAGATTTTAAAACTATAAAACCTGTTCTGGTAAACTCTTAAAAACAAATTATGAAAAGCCCTTTACTCTTAAAATTCTATATTGGTTTTAGTTTTTTCTATCTTTTAATTCTTCTTTATAATCTCGAAAATATTGCCTGGTACTTAAAAGGATTGCTTATTCCTATTTTATGGCTTGCCGTTTATTTTTCTGAAGATTTTCCGTCAAAAAAAATTCTTCTTGGCGCTTTATTATTCTCATGGATTGGTGATGTGATTTTATTATTTGCTAATATTTCCGAAATCTATTTTATATTAGGCTTGGTAGCATTTCTAATATCTCACGTTATTTATATCATTCTGTTTAACAAACAAAACAAGCCCAATGTCTCTAAAAATAAAGGTGTTTTTTTTATTGGTTTGGGATTTATTTTAGTTTATTTAACCACCATGCTTACCGTTTTGCTACCAAAACTTGGCGATTTACAACTTCCTGTAATTGTTTATGCTTTAACTATTTCCACGATGCTTTTGTACGCTTTTAGTGGCTATTTAATCTGGAAAAAACCTGCAAACACCTATATTTTTATTGGAGCTATTGTTTTTGTACTTTCGGATAGCATCCTAGCAATGGATAAATTTTATGAGCCCATTTATAAAAATTCATTTTTTATTATGCTCACCTATCTTATGGCACAGTATCTGATTGTAATTGGTATTCTAAAACTGAATTCAGTAAGAACAAAATAAAAGGCTCATTAAACTTAAGTAATTTTTTGCACGCAGATTTTGCAGATTTAGCAGATTTTTTTTAATCATTTTAATTCTTGAAATCTGTGACTTATTTTATCAAAACCTTTTACATTTGTATCATTAAACTGCCAAAAAAACATGAAAAAAATAGCTCTTTTTATCATCTTACTTATTACAGCTACATCTTGTGTTAGTACAAAATCTACTCTAAAAAATGTAGATGATAATGCGCCAAACTTAACTTTAAACAAAGACAATACGTTTATAATCACTCAATATAGCAAAGACAAAAAGTATGGTTATAACAAAGATTATCCTGTAAATATATTCTATAGAACATCTAAAGATGAAGTCATTAATCAACAACGCTTTTTAAACGCTCTGGCTGGACCAAACGGAGAAAAGATAACGTATACTAAACTTGAAAGTTGCTGTCCCTTCCCTAGCAAAAGAAGCGACATGGGAGCTGGTTTTCTTGATGTTTATGAAATAAAATGGGAAGGACAAAAAAAACCAATCAATTTATATCTTAATATCTACGAAAAGGGAGTTTTAATGGTTCCACTTGGATTGACTTTGAAGAAATAGAAGAAAGACCTAGAGAGGAAAGAAACAAGATTTGAAGAAGCAAAACTTAAAAATGATAAACTTGAAAGAGAACGATTCTTTTTAAAACTATAAAAATGCTAAATATTGCGCCTTTTATTTTACTTATTTCACCTGTACTATTCCAATTAATAGTTGGAACTAAAATCATATTCGACAAAAAACCAACTAAACTTAAATTTGGAAAAATAAGCTTAATGAGCTTTATCTCTCAAATATTTTTTTCTGTTGCAGCTGTTTTCATAACCAATTATAATATTTCTAAATATTTTGATCAACATCCAAACACAACAAGATGTGGAATGCCTTTTTTAGGAGTTATAGTTGGTGTTGTTTTTCTTGTCATTCTTCTGTGCATTATTATAGTTCTTCAGTTTTTAATTAAAAAATGGAAAGGAAGAAGAGTAAAATAAAACTCTATTTATGCTCAAAACAAAAACAGTTTATATAATTTTTAATTCTCCAATAAACTAAAAAAACTGTACTCTAAAGTACGCCAACAATTATACATGATAAATATCATTAATTAGTTTCTGGCAATGACTTAATATTGCCTTTGCTTATTTCACTTCTTCTTTATTTTTTATAGCTGTTGAGTGAATTGAGTTTAATGTGGAAATCATTTTCTGAAAAAATCTTGTTTTTTTTGAGATTTACTAAGCGATCAGCTGTGGCTTATGTAAAGAGTAAGAAAAAAGATTTTGAGAAAAATAGTACAATGGATAGCAGGAAATGCTCGTTAAAAAATTCCTAATTCTTAATCTGTAAATCGTAAATCATAACTACCTTTGCACTGTCTTAAAAATTTATACTATGAACATACAACATATTCCACAAATTAAGCATACAGATAGCGGTAATTTCTTTTTATTAGCAGGACCTTGCGCCATTGAAGGTGAAGAAATGGCGATGCGTATTGCTGAAAAATTAATTGGTATTACCGACAAACTTGAGATTCCTTATGTATTTAAAGGGTCATTTAAAAAAGCAAACCGTTCTAGAATCGATAGTTTCTCTGGAATTGGTGACGAAAAAGCATTAAAAATTCTAAGAAAAGTTTCTGAAACTTTTCATGTTCCTACTGTAACTGATATTCACACTAATGAGGATGCTGATATGGCTGCTCAATATGTAGATGTTTTACAAATTCCTGCATTTTTAGTACGTCAAACTGATCTTGTTGTAGCTGCTGCCAATACTGGAAAAGTGGTTAACTTGAAAAAAGGACAATTTATGAGTCCTGAAAGCATGAAACATGCTGTACAAAAGGTATTGGATTGTAACAATCAAAACGTAATGGTTACTGATCGTGGTACTATGTTTGGCTACCAAGACATGATTGTAGATTATAGAGGAATCCCAACAATGCAGCAATATGCTACTACAGTTCTTGATGTAACACATTCATTACAACAACCAAATCAAACTGTAGGTGTAACTGGCGGAAGACCTGATATGATCGAAACAGTTGCCAAAGCTGGTATAGCAGTAGGTGTTGATGGAATTTTTATCGAAACTCATTTTGACCCGGCTAACGCCAAAAGTGATGGTGCAAACATGTTGCATTTAGACTATTTTGAAGATTTAATGACAAAATTAGTTGCCATCAGAAAAACCATTAATCAATTTTAAACTTATTACTTTGAAAACTAATTTTATATTATTTTTCTTGTTGTGTTTTTCAGTAAACACTTTTGCACAAGAACAAATAGCAGTACAAGAAAAATATACAGCACATAATAAAGGGAAATTCTTCGTTTCTTGGGGTGGTAACAGAGAAAGTTACAGTAAATCTGATGTTAACTTTAGAGGGAAAGATTACAATTTTACAGTAGAGAACATGTCTGCTCATGACAAACCTAAAGGATGGCATATGGATTATGTTAATCCTGCAAGAATGACCATTCCTCAAACGAATCTACGCTTAGGTTATTTTTTTAGCGATCATTACAGTGTAACGATTGGATTAGATCATATGAAATATGTAATGACTCAAGATCAAACAGCAATTGTTAACGGATATATTAATTCACCTGAAAATCATAATGGTATCTACAACAATACACCTGTGGATTTTACAGATGGTAAATTCTTAATGTACGAACATACAGATGGTTTAAATTATATTAATACAGAGGTTTCTAGATTCGATGATGTTTCAAAATGGTTTGGCTTACCTAATACAGATAAATTTCAAATTAATTTGACTGAAGGTTTAGGTGCTGGAATTTTATATCCTAAAACAAATACAACTCTTTTAGGTAAAGATCGTCATGATGATTTTCACGTTTCTGGATATGGCGTATCCGCAAAAGCGGGAATTAACTTAACTTTCTTCAAACATTTTTACATTCAAGGAGAGTTAAAAGGTGGTTATATTAACATGCAAGACATTCGAACTACCAAAAGTAGCGATGATAGTGCTTCTCAAGACTTTTTCTTCTTCCAGAGAATTATTGCTTTCGGAGGTATCTTCAGATTATAATTACAAATTCATAAAAAATAGTCATCATTTTATTTGGTGACTATTTTTTTTATCATTTACTTTGTAATTCAAAGTACTTTATATGGAAGATAAATATTTACAGGATATTACTGAAATAAAAAACATGATGAATAAATCTTCTCAGTTTATTTCATTAAGTGGTTTATCAGGAATTATGGCAGGAATATATGCTCTTATTGGCGCTCATATTGCCAATGGTCTTATTGAGAGCCATTCGGGTTATTATGTAACTTTAGAAAGTAAAACTTTTAAGTTAATTGTATTAACTGCTTTTTTAGTATTGGTATTCTCTATTATAACTGCTGCAATATTAACTGTAAGCAAAGCCAAAAAACAAGGAGAAAAAATATGGAATTCTACTTCTAAAAGAGTATTAGTTAATTTTTTGATTCCGCTTGTTACTGGTGGTATTTTCGGCTTACTTTTGCTCCGAAATGGCTATTATGGCTTAATTGCTCCTGTTACTCTCCTATTTTACGGATTAGCTTGTGTAAATGCTAGTAAATATACTTTGAGAGACGTACGTTATTTAGGTATTACAATAATTATTCTTGGCTTAATTGCTACTGAATTCTCTGGTTATGCGCTGGAATTCTGGGCATTGGGTTTTGGAGTTTGTCATATTCTATACGGAAGTATTATGTATTTTAAATACGATAGGAAATAATCTTTATTAGTCATAATTCAAAAAGTAAAACATGAAAAAATTTAAATATATTTTTGCTGGAGTTACCTTAATTATTAGCTTTTGTTTTGCTTTATATATCACTAAGCAATTTTTTCCGAATGATCCATTTTCGAAAGCAACTGTTGAAAATCCGAAGCTAAAGGATACTCTTTTGGATAAAATAAAGGCTGGTGATTTAATTTTTCAAACCTCTGAGTCTAGCCAATGTGAAGCTGTCAGGATCGCTACAAATTCTAAATTTTCTCATTGTGGAATCGTTTATATTTTAGACGGCAAGCGTTTTGTTTTTGAAGCTGTTCAACCTGTAAAACTAACCCCTCTTGATGAATGGATTCAGCATGGTAAAGATCAAGATTTTCTTGTAAAACGATTAAAAGACACAACTGCCTTAACTCCTACTACTATTGAAAAAATGGAAATTTATAGTCGAAATTTTCTTAATAGTGACTACGATTCTTATTTTGGCTGGTCTGATGATAAAATGTATTGCTCTGAATTAATTTGGAAGATTTATAAAAATGGAGCTGGTATCGAATTATGCCCGTTGCAGAAATTAAAGGATTTTAACCTAACTGATTCAAAAGTTAAAGCTAAATTAAAAGAACGATATGGAAACAATATTCCGCTTGAGGAAGCTGTAGTTTCTCCTTCAAACATTGTTGACTCTAAATTGTTAAAAACCGTAATTGATACCTATTAAAAATTGAAAAGCATCATTCAAAATATAAATAAAGCCTTTGACCATCGAATTCGACTTGGAATCATGTCTGTATTGATGGTCAATGATTCGGCTGATTTTAGCACTCTGAAAGAGCTCTTAGGCGTTACTGATGGTAACTTAGCTAGTCATGCTAAGGCATTAGAATTGGAAAACTATATTGAAATACAAAAACAATTTATTGGCAAAAAACCCAATACGAGTTATAGGGCCACTAAAGATGGTAAACTTGCATTTGTTGCACATATTGACGCTCTTGAAAAATTGATACAGAAGAAATAGCGCCTTTTTTTTACCTATTAACTTTGAAATACAAAGTACTTTCAAAAGAAAACTAACCCGAAAAAACATGAAAGATTTATTAATAGAGAAAATGTATGAATGGTCTCGAAAACCATATCAGAAATACATGAAGAAAAATGCGCCATGGGAAGTAAACAAGTCTCAATTACTTGCTTTTCCGGAAGGAAGTTTAGGATATGGTTTGGGAGATTTTCTTCATAGAAATAACTTTGATATTCAAGCCAAATTAGAGGATCATGATATCATTCATGTTCTAACAAATACTGGAATTTCTGTAGTAGATGAAATTGGTATGCAATACTATCTTTTGGGAAATCGTAAAAAGAGTTTGTACTTGTATATGGTGATTCTGTCAGGAACTGTCTTCTACCCTGCACAACTTTGCTATTTCTTAGAACAATATAAAAGAGGAAAAAAAGCGATTCCTTTTTATTATTTGGATTTCTCCAAAATGTTATCGACTCCTATTCTATCAATTCAAAAAACTTTTAAAATCTAAAACTATGAAAAACTTAATTAATGAAGAAAAATTTGAATGTAGGGCATCTACTGAGCTAACCATTGGTAGCCTTTTAATTTGTTCGCTCTTTTTTGCACTGTTTGTACTTGTAAAAGACAACTCTTATATCTTAATTGTTGGCTTTCTTTTTAGCGTTGCGGCTTTATTTCTTAATGCCATCATGTTATTTCATTTAGTAGAGAGTTTCATTTCTCTACCAAGTCAAAGGGACTATATAGGCCGTAAAATCTTAATTCTATTATCAAACATTCCTATTGCGCTTTTGTATTATACAATCATTGTTAAACTTAATTTATTATAAAACCTTAAAACAACTTTACCATGGAAACAAACGAAACTCCAAAACCCACTTCTATTTTTCAGTCTAATACTGCCAAGATGATTATGGTAGGTTTGCTTACTCTATTTTTGCTAGTTCCTCTGGAATATGTGAAGAATTTAATTTCGGAACGCTCTTATAGACAAAACGATGTTATCTCTGAAATCAATGACAAATGGGGAGAAAGTGTCTATATCTACGGACCTATATTAAAAATCCCATATACTTCTTACGAAGAAACTGTAACGATAAATGAAAAAACCAAAGAAACTGTAAAACAAAAAGTAGCATCTACAAAATATGCTTACTTTTTTCCTCAAGAACTAAATATCAATTCGAATATTGATACAAAAATACTGAATAGAAACAATTACGAGTCGGCTGTTTTTACTACTAATATGAAGTTTAAAGGTAATTACATTCGACCTGATTTTAGCAGTAAAAATATTGCTCCAGAGGCTATTCAGTGGGACAAAGCAACGATTTTAATTAAAACTACAAATCTAAAAAGCATAAAAGAGGAAGTGAAAATTAATTTAGGAGCTACTCACTATGTTTTTGAACCTGTATATAATTCATCTAAATCTGATACTACTGAGGCTCTTGAAACAGGTTATGTCGATTTGACAAAAATACTATCCGCTCCCAAAACTGATTATAGCTTTGGCATTACCTACAATGGTAGTAAGCAAATTAAGATTGTACCGATTGGAAAAACTACCAATGTTGCAATGAAATCTAATTGGGCTTCACCAAGCTTTACTGGTAATTTCTTGCCGGATGATAAAACAAAAAAGATAAGCGAAACTGGATTTATTGCTAATTGGAAAATTTTGCATATCAACAGAGCATTCTCTCAACAAGCTTTTGATATTTTGCCTGATTTAAGTTCATATAGTTTCGGGGTTGACTTTGTAATTCCTGTAGATCAATACCAACAAAACGAGCGTGCCTCTAAATATGGTTTTCTTGTTATTGGGCTTACCTTTTTGATTTTCTTTTTAATCCAGAATATGAGCAAAATTAGTATTCATATTTTCCAATATTCGATGATTGGTTTGGCTCTTATTATGTTTTATACTTTATTAATTTCGATAACTGAACATAGTAATTTTACCAAAGCGTATATTTTATCTGGTATAGCCGTTATATCGCTAATTACAGCGTACTCATTTTCAATTTTAAAGAATAAAAAATTTCCGATATTCATTGGGTTTTCACTCACCGGATTATACACTTTCATTTATGTTATTATCCAATTAGAGAATTATGCATTATTGGTAGGTAGCGTAGGTTTATTTTTAATTCTTGCAGCAGTGATGTACTTTTCTAGAAAAATAGATTGGGGTAATAATTAACTGAAAAAGTTAGATACAATTTGGATTCTGAATAATTTGGAATATCCTTTTATGATATGAAGGTTATCCCTCTTATGCACTGAAAATAATTACATCCAACAGCTTAAAATAATTTCAGATAGCTTATAAGTCAGTAAGCTATCTGAAATTATATTTTAAAAACTAATCTACTATTTATCCTGTTTTAAGCCTACTTAACTCATTAATAAACGAGATAACTTATTTTTTTATATTTCTATGTTTTTTATTTTCTTCAATAAGTAATTTAACTGATCTGCTTCCTGATCGGATAATGCTCCATATACTTCCTCATCGAGTACATGAAGATTTTCATTGACTTTATTCAGTAACGTTTCTCCTTCTTTAGTGATAATAATTGCAATTAAGCGCTTATCAGATGCTACAGTTTCTTTTACTACTAATTTCTTTAAGACTAAACGATCTACCAAACGTGAAACTCCAGCATTTTTTTCGACCATTTGTGCCAATATATCAGAAGTAGATAACGCTTTATCATTCTCTGCTAATATTTTTAAGACATTGTATTGCTGAGAAGTCAATCCATATCTAGCAAAGAACAATTGAGATTTAGTATACGCCCAATTAAAGGTTTCGAGTAGATTTAATCCTAATTCTCTTTTTATAGAAGGAAGAGTCTGTTTTTTATCAAAAGCCATAATTTTATCTGTAAAACAAGATTACAAAAAAAAGAAGAAGCTATTCTCCTTCTTTTTCCTTTAAACATCTTTCAAAGATACTAATTATTGAATTAAATAGCCCCCATCTACAGGCAAATAGGCTCCTGTACAATAGCTGGCATCATCTGACGCTAAAAATAAAAATGTTTTAGCTATCTCTTCTGGTTTCCCTAATCGCTTCATTGCTGTTTTTGATTTTAAATACTCGGCTGCTCCAGATCCTGCATTGTCCATTAATATAGGAGTTTCAATATATCCTGGGCCAATTATATTAACACGAATATTTTCTGTTCCGTTTTCTAGAGCTGCTGCTTTCGTTAACCCTACCACACCATGTTTTGAAGAAACATACGAGGCGATTCCCATATCTGTAACCTGACTCATCACTGAACCGATATTAACGATTGATCCTCCGCCTTGTTTACGCATTTGCGCAATCTGATATTTCATACCGTAAAACACACCGCTCAAATTTACTGCAATTACTTTATTCCACTCTTCAAGTGTTTTTTCATTAACATGACTTAAACTTGTGTCCACAATACCTGCATTATTAAGAGCCACATCCAATCTTCCAAAAATTCTTACTGTTTCATTTACCGCATGTTCCACTTCTTCTGGCTTAGAAACATCGCATTTTACATACGCAGCTTTACCTCCTGCTTTTATTATTTCTTCTACTACCTGAGAAGTTTCACTTAAATCAGTAATCATTACTGCAGCCCCTTCTTTTGCAATTGCAAGAGCTGAAACTTTACCTATTCCTGAATTCCCTCCAGTAATAAAAGCAACTTTATTTTCAAAACGTTTCATCTTTTATATTTTTAAGTTATTCGATTAAAAATCAAATTTAATGATTAGTCATCAATGTCCAGTCATTAAATAGTTAAATTAAGCATAAAACTAAAAAACTATATAAATCAAACACATAACAATAAAAAACTTAAACAAAAAAAATGCCTCCAAATAGTACATTACTTTTTGGAGGCAATTCAAAATTAAGTGAGTTGTTTTTTTAAATTAGAATCTAATTATTTCGTTAAGATTCCGTTTTGATCAATTAGATATACTAATGAAGCCATTGTTGCGGCTCCAAGCTCTAGTTCTCTTTTGTTTATTGCATCAAATTTATCATTGGCTGCATGGTGATAATCAAAGTAACGTTGCGAATCTGGCTTTAAACCTGCTTTAACAAGCGTTTTAGACGTTAAGTGTCCAATGTCTGAACCACTGTGCCCTTTTACAAAACTATGTATCAAATAAGGCTCAAATAATCCTTTGTAACTTTCGATTTTCTTAAAGTTTTCATCATCTGTTTCAAATGAGAATCCTCTCGGACTGAATCCTCCTGAATCACTCTCTAAAGCAAAAATATGGTTCTCTTTATTTTTTTGTGCCATTTCTTCATACATAGCTCCACCTCTACCTCCATTTTCCTCATTCATAAACAAGACTACACGAATTGTATTTTTAGGTTTATAACCTAAATTTTTAAGGATACGTACTACTTCCATGCTTTGTACTACTCCGGCTCCATCATCATGTGAACCATCGGCTAAATCCCAAGAATCAAGATGTCCTCCAACAATCATAATGTTTTGTGGATTCTCAGTTCCTTTCATTTCTCCTATTACGTTATGTGATAATACATCTGGTAATTGCTCGCAAGATTGCTTGAAATAAAACTTTAGCGTTGGATTTTTCTTTAAAGATTTACTTAATAATTCAGCTCCATTTGTACTTATTGCAGCGGTTGGTATGTATTCTGATTTTGGCAAATCCCCATAACTTTGTGTTCCTGTATGTGGAAAATCATCTAATCTCAAATTCATAGAACGTACAATTGTTCCTACTGCTCCAAATTTAGCTGCTTCTTTTGCTCCTGCATATCTTTGATCTACACAACCTCCGTATGATTTAAATGTTTCAACATTTTCAGGATCCATTGGTCGGTTAAAGAATACTATTTTACCTTTTACTTTAGCTCCTAGTTCATTTAATTCTTTTATTCCTTGTACTTCGATTACCTCAGCAGTAACTCCTGTTTTTGGTGTTGCGATCGATCCTCCCAATGCTGTAATTGGTACTTCAATTTTAATTTTATTATCTAAAATATAAGCTGTTTCTTTTTCTCCACGAACCCAATGTGGTACCATTACTTCTTGAAGATAT
Organism: Flavobacterium sp. 140616W15; assembly: GCF_003668995.1. Classification (NCBI taxonomy): domain Bacteria; kingdom Pseudomonadati; phylum Bacteroidota; class Flavobacteriia; order Flavobacteriales; family Flavobacteriaceae; genus Flavobacterium; species Flavobacterium sp. 140616W15. The sequence continues at coordinate 962,342 of NZ_CP033068.1, read as the reverse complement.
ACTCTGTCTAGACCTATACTTTCTAACTGATTTTTTGTGTATTGCACTGCCTCAGCTGCGTTCGTTGAGCCTGACAAGCGCCCTCCAATATCATTAGACAGGTATTCTAACCATGTATAACATTTAGAGTTAGTTAAAGCTGATTTGTAAATAGATTTAATATTTTTTTCATCGGGAGTTTGTGCAAATGCAGTTAATCCACTTAAAAATAAAATAGTTAATAAAGATGTTTTTTTCATTGGTTATATGGCTTTTTGAAATTAGTTAACTTTTAGAAGTTCTTTTAATTTCAAAAATAGACAAATTTCTTTGTAACTCTGGTACGTTTTTCTATACGTTTTCTGAAAATAGAATCTGTAATTATTTCACTTCGATGATTTCATTTTTTACACTAATTCCATTCTCATTAAAAGCTTCAATTGTAAAGTAATATTTTGTGCCTTTATCTAAACCTCTAAAATCATACTTACTTTCATCATAAACCATTATGCTGTTGTATAATTTATTTGGATCAATTCCGTAATGAATAGTATAGCCAATTGCATCTGGTTGTTTTTTCCATGAAATCATTGCATTACGAGAGTCAGTCGAACTTCTGTCAACTTTAAACTCCGAGACTGGCTTTGGTTTTTCTAATAATCCATTTCCAAAAACTCTAAAATCAGACACTGCAAATAATCCTGAAGCATTATGTATGTTTACCATTTTTATATAACGCGCATTAATCGATTTTGTTAGCTCTACATAATCATGCGGTACATCTTTGTCATTTCTAGATTTATCTATAACCAAAGTCCAATTTACAGCATCGTCAGACATAAATATCTTATACTGATAATAGATATCCATTGCCTTATTGTATTGTGTTGCTTTATGATCGGCATAATTAATTTGCAGTGCCTTTATTTGCATCTTTCTACCTAAATCAAGTTGCAACCATTCGCCAGGATTGCTCGTTTTTGCTGACCAATAGGTTTGAATATCTTCATCGGTCAAATTCTTAGCATCGTAGCAAAATTTCTCAAATACTTTTTTTCCACTGTTATCAACTCTATGCGTTTGAACTTCCATACATTCTTCTGAAGAAGAAACGGTTACAGGCTTTTTATACGAAAGTAACATCCAGCCTGAAGAAGTTCCATTGGTCTGATCACGTTGTTTCGTTGGTAATACTATCGGAAAATCTCCGTATGATGTAATGGAATACATTACATCATCTTTATCGAATCCTGCTGGAAACATATCGATACGACGTTCAAAACGGTCTTTTATAGAGATTTTACACGTTCCTGTATTCCAGTAATTGCCATAATTATCGGCAAAGGTATTTCCGTGTCCAGCACCGATTACAAACCCTCCTGGTTTATATGACATCGGATTGTGTTTTTGGTATACAAATGGACCTAACGGATGATCTCCTACATGTACTCCATTGGCATAGCCTTTAAACTCTGTAGCTGGTGCTCCGTATTGCATATAATATTTCCCATTGTGTTTTGTCATCCACGCTCCTTCGATAAAATTCCCCCAAGGTGCAGGCTCCATATCATTATTAGGTCCAAAACGTTCCCATCCATGATTTGCAGGATCTAAGCCCACAACTTCTTTTATTTCGCCATATGGACGCTGAATATCTTCTACTTCTGTTGCTGCGTATAGTTTTGCATAATCTGCCGGATTTCCTACTGGAAGCCATGTTTTATAATCTACTTCTGTACCTACAAGTGGTAATTTCCCGCTTGAACCATAATACATATACACTTTTTTATCATCGTCCTGAAAAATTGCAGGATCCCAAGTTGGCAACATTGCTGTATTGACATGTCTTGTCCAACGACCCGATTTTGGGTCAGCAGTTTTCCAAATAGGATGGTCTTTTTTCCATGTTGAACCTACATAAAACATCGTGTCATTTACTACCCAAGCTGCTGGTGCACATTGATCATCATCGGCTGGTCGTCTCTGGAAACTACCATAAACAAATTCCCAATTGGACATATCTTTACTCCAAAAGAATCCTGCTTGATTGGTTCCAAATAAATAGTATTCGTTTTTATAAGTAATTATCACTGGATCTGCACTCGAACGACGTGATTCGGGAATTCCATTATGATTTTCGGTGGTGTAATTGTATCCAATATTTACTGGATTACAAAATGTTGATGCAGGTTTATTTGGATCAAACCATTCTGTCTTTCCAAAAAGGTTCGTTTTAGGTTCTGATCTATGAATTTTACATCCAACCAAAAGCAACAGAAGTGCTATTGGGTATAGTTTACAGTTATTTTTCATCATATCGTTTTATAATTTATAGATAAGTTTAATAGAATCTTATAAAAATCTATTTTTTAATCTTTATCCTTTCACTTAATAACTCTGGTTCATTGGTGGTTATATAATTAAAATTATTCTCGATAATCCAATCCATATCGTTAATATCGTTAACCGTCCATACATTTAAGGTGATCTTATTATCCTTTGCTTCTTTTATCCAATCTGGATGTTTTTTAAATACTGAATAATGATAATCTACACCAGTAATTTTATCTATTTTTACTTCCTTCGGCGATTTATTACCTTCTAAATATTGCAATGTTGTTTTAGAATCGACTTCGCGAATTTGTTTCAAGATGTCATAATCAAAACTGATATAAGTAGTTATTTTTTCAGCCTTAAGGCTCTTAACTATTTCAACAGCTTTTAATGCAATTTTTTTTCCTCTTTCTTTACTTACTCCCGAAGGTTTTATTTCACAAACTAAAGTTGTGTGTTTGTTATTTTTTAGTCCTTCTAGAATATACTCTCGCAACGTTGGTAGCTTTTCTCCATTAGAAAGTTTAAACTTAATCAAGTCTGCATATTTTGTCTCTTCTACAATTAGCTTATTATAATGTGGATCGTGATTTATAACAAGCGAGTCATCAGCTGTCATAACTACATCAAATTCTGACCCTACTGCTTTTAAATCGATAGCATGCCTAAGTGCTGCTATAGAGTTTTCTGGTAAATTATTTTTTTTCCATGCTCCACGATGTGCAACAATCCCATTTTTTGTGGCATTACATGATGTAAAAACAAATAGTATTAGTATTAGAAATACGCGAAATATTTTAATAGTATTCATTGTATAATTTTTTAAGGTTAAAAATAGTTAATAGGAAGAAAGTTTCTTTAGAAATGCGCCCTTTTAAGTTAAAAAAAAGGCCCTTCGAAACCAATACGAAGGGCCAAACACGAATCAATCTAACCAACCAATTAATTGATTAACTCAAAACTAACTTTCTTATCTGCATTTGAATCAGTTCCAACATATATGTCGAATTGACCTGGCTCTGCAATAAATTTTAAATCTGAATTGTAAAATTTCAAATCCTCAACAGTAATTTCAAAATTCACAGTTCTTTTTTCTCCTTTTTTAATATCAATTTTTTGGAAACCTTTAAGTTCTCTTACTGGTCTTGTAACTGATCCTACTAAATCTCTTATGTATAATTGAACTACTTCTTTACCATCATAATTTCCTGTATTTGTAACATCAACAGTAACATTTAATTTTCCTGTGAAGTTCATTTTATCAGATGAAATTTTTAAGTTTGAATAATCAAAAGTTGTATAACTTAATCCATAACCAAAAGCATATAAAGGCTCATTTCTTTCGTCTATAAAGTTTGATCTGAATTTCTCAAATTTCCCTTCTTTGTTTACTAATGGTCTTCCTGTATTTTTTGGTTATAATAAATAGGCACTTGTCCTACGCTTCTTGGGAATGTTGATGTTAATTTTCCTGAAGGATTTTCATCTCCAAACAAAACATCTGCAATTGCGTGTCCTGCTTCACTTCCTGCGAACCAAACATTAAGAATTGCTGGAACAGTTTCGCTTTCTTCTTTTATTACTAATGGGCGGCCATCAAATAAAACTACAACAACTGGTTTTCCTGTTTTTAATAATGCTTGTAATAGATCTTTTTGTGCTTGTGGAATTTCTAAATTAGTTCTACTACTGCTTTCTCCGCTCATCTCTGCAGATTCTCCAATTGCAGCTACAATTACATCCGATTGTGACGCCACTTTTAAGGCCTCTGCAAGCAACTCTTCTTTAGTTCTGTTATCACGATATAGTGTTTTACCAAACATCGTTGCGTTTTTTTCAAATTCTGCATCGTAATCAAGATTACTTCCTTTTGCATACAGCACATTTGTAGATTTTCCTGCAACATCTTTAATTCCTGCTAATAATGAAATAGCAGTTTTCATATTTGTAGCAACACTCCAAGTACCTGGCATATTTTCTTTGGCATCTGCCAATGGTCCAATTACTGCAATAGTTCCTGATTTTTTTAAAGGCAATAATTGATTTTCATTTTTCAATAAAACCAAAGATTGTGAAGAAATTTTTCTAGCTTCGGCTCTATGGCTTGCTGTAAAAATTTCTGTTTTAGCTCTTTTTGGATCACAGTATTTATATGGATCTTCAAACAATCCTAAATCATATTTAGCTTCAAGAATAAGGCGTACCGCATTGTCTAATTGTGCCATGCTTACTTTATTCTCTGCCAATGATTTTTTTAATGTCGTAAGAAATCCTTCTCCTACCATATCCATCTCTACACCTGCGTTTAATGCTAATGCAGATACAGTTTGTAAATCTCCCATTCCATGATCAATCATTTCTGGAATTCCTGTATAATCTGTAACTACAAATCCTTTAAAACCCCATTCTTTTCTTAAAACATCTGTCATAAGCCATTTACTTCCAGTTGCAGGAATTCCGTCAACTTCATTAAAAGAAGCCATAACTGAACCTACTCCTGCATCTATCGCTGCTTTATATGGAGGAAAATATTCATTATACATTCTTATTTTACTCATATCTACCGTGTTGTAATCACGTCCTGCTTCTGGTGCACCATATAAAGCAAAGTGTTTAACACATGATAAAATCGTATTGTTTTTTGAAAGATCATGTTGTTGGTATCCATTAACCATTGCTTTTGCAATTTCGCTACCTAAGTACGGATCTTCTCCTGAACCTTCAGAAACTCTACCCCAACGTGGATCACGAGAAATATCTACCATAGGTGAAAATGTCCAGTTGATACCATCGGCACTAGCTTCTTTGGCCGCAATTTGAGCACTTCTTTCTATCGCTTTCATATCCCAAATACAAGATAATCCTAGCGGAATAGGAAATGTAGTTTCGTAACCATGAATGACATCCATACCAAAAAGCAAAGGAATTTTCAATCGGCTTTTTTCGACTGCAATCTTTTGTACTTCTTTAATTTTTTGAACTGATTTAATATTAAATAAGCCTCCTACTTTACCTTCTTCAATATTTTTAGCAACATTAGAACTATTAGCCTGACCTGTTGTTATATCTCCTGATGTTGGTAAATTTAACTGTCCGATTTTTTCATCTACTGTCATTTTTGACATCAACTCTGAAACGAACTCTGATCTTGGCTTAATTTTTACCGTTTTTTTGGCTTCTTTTTTTTGAGCATAACTCAAAAAAGCACATCCTAAAAAGAGTATTACTAATTTGTTTTTCATTCTATGGGTTTTATTTATTTCTTACTTGTTTAAACATCCAGTCATAAATTTCCTGGTTGTCATATACTCTTGACCAGCTATCATGACCTGCGTCATCAAAAATGGTCAACTCTACATTGCTATTACATTTTTTTAATTCTTTATAAATTGTAATAGCATAATCTATATTCACGACATCATCCATTAATCCATGAAAAATTCGTGTTGGTATCTTTGCTATTTTACAGGTTTGCTCTAATTGTATTAAATCTACAAATCCTGAAATAGGAACCATTGCTGCAAACATATCCGGATGTGCAAAAGCTAGATTCCATGTTCCCCAACCTCCCAGACTTAATCCTGTTACATAAATTCTATCTGAGTCGATATTGTTTTCTTTTGGATTTTTAATATCAATCGATATAAAACTTCTGCATCCCATTCTTCGTTGTCCGGACATTGCGGAGCAAGGACATAAGCATCTAGTTTATGGTCTTTTAAATACTTAAATGGACCATGAATTTTTACTTTTTCTATATCTGATCCTTTTTCGCCTGAACCATGAAGAAAAATTAGCAATGGTTTCTTCTCTTTTATATCCGCTGGAATATGCAATGCGTACCCTAGTTCATGTTTTTGAATGATTTCGGTTTTGATCTTCCCATTTACAGTTGTTTGAGCAAAAGAAATGAACGAAAATAATAGAGCTACTACTGCTAATTTATGCTTCATATTATGGTTATTTTTCTAGAATCCGTATTTACCTGAGTGGAAACCTAAGCCTATCAATCCTTGTTTAACTTCTGGAGCATTCATAAATAATTTCCATAATAAACCTGAACGATAGTTTTCTAACATTACTACTTCAGGACCTTGGTCTATGGCCAAATAGCGTTGTGCAGTCCAACCATATTGTAAGCTACTGGCATCATAAAATCCTGCTACTCCCCAAGTATCTTTTTTATGATTTTCATATAAATTACGCATCACTGCAATAGATTCTTTTGGTGTATAAACAATAGAACTTATTGCTGCCGTTGGTGCAATAACTCCTACATCATTACTTGGCATATGTGCATTGTAACCTATGGTTCCATCAGGATTTCTAGAATATGATGCGGTTAATCCCCAATAATCAGAACCATATCCTTTAAATTTCTTAGGATTCTCTACACAATACTCATAATCGATTTTAACGTGATTTACATTAAGATCCCAATAGTTTGCATATTTATCAGTTAATTGATTTGGATCAAGTCCAACATACGAATAATGTGCCCAGAATAAAGGACCTCCAAATTCTTCAGCTCCATTGTGTTTTAGAATTAGGGGAATATTATATTTGGTTTTATCCGTAACTATTCCCCCATTTCTTGCCCAACCTTCGTGGTATTCTTTCGGCGTAATTGGGTGTGTTGGCGAAGCTGCCGCCAATATGTAAGTAATTAAACATTCGTTATATCCTTCTAGAGGAAAATTCATTTGCCAATCATAAGTAGGCGACCAGTGCCAGTACAAGAAATTCTTGTTATTAGTGTACCATTTCCAATCTACACCTTTCCAAAGTACATCGTATTTTTTAGCAACTGCTTTTTCGGCTTCTGAACCGTCTTTTAAATATTCGCGAACTGTAATCATTCCGCTAACTAAAAATGAAGTTTCAACTAAATCTCCCCCATTATCTTTAGTTCCAAATGGTTTTACTTTTCCTGTATTTCCATCTATCCAATGCGACCAAGCTCCGTGAAAACGGTCAGCTTTGTCTAGGAAATCAGCTATTTTATTAAGTCTATCAACACCTTCTTTTTTAGTAATGTACCCTCTTGACATTCCTGATACGATTGCCATTAACCCAAAACCAGAACCTCCGGTCGTAACAACATTAGCATCATTTTCGGGATAAACCCCATCAGGATGATAACGCTCTCTCGCCAAGCCTGAGTTTGGTTCGGCATAATCCCAAAAATATTTAAAGGTTTGTTTCTGCACGAGCTCAATAAGCTCTTCGTCTGTTAACTTTACAACTTCTGGAGTTACTACTGCACCATCTTCTGATATAGTCGCATGCGAACCACAACTAAAAAAAACAAACGAGACTAATAAAACTGAAATTCTAATCATTATAAAAATTTATGCCATTAATAAATAATCACTTCCCTCAGTAGATGAAGGAAGTGATATTTTTGTATTTTAATTAGTAACCAGGGTTTTGTTTTAAAACACCGTTACTCAATGAAATAGCCTGAGCTGGAATTGGGAAAAGTTCATTTTTCCCAGCCGTAAATCCTTGAGGTCCTAAAACAGCTGGTCCTCTACCTTGACGTACTAGATCTAAAAATCGATCATTCTCCATACCCATTTCTGATCTTCTTTCCTTCCAAATAGCTAGACGTAGTTGATCCTTAGACATAGATGTTAAAGCTGGTAACGATGCTCTTTGTCTAATCTTATTAACAGAAGCTAAAGCTAACCCTGTATCTCCAATTTCATTTGCTGCTTCAGCATTCATCAAAAGAACTTCTGCAAAACGCATTAGTCTAATGTTTTGCTCAGAACCTTCAGAACAGTTTCCTATTTGTCCAGATGGGACATATGCTTTTTGGTTGTACATTGGGTTATCACCTGTTGGTTTAATATAATCTTTTTCAGGAGTGGTTTCGCCTCTATAAATAATAGTTGCATCTCTACGTACGTCACCTGCCTCATAAGAATCAGATAAATTCTGAGAAGGAACATTGAATCCCCATCCAAATTGATCTCTTACTCCTTGCACTTGAGAAAATTGAGAATTTGATAAATCACAATTCCCAGAAACATAAGTACATTGTACTTCTAAAATCGATTCTATACTATTTTCAAATTCAATACGGAAAACACTGTTATAACTTGGTAACAAGCCATATCCCATTCCCATTACTTGATTAGTAATAGAAAGTACTTTATCCCAATTTCCTAAATACATATGCGCTTTTGCTTCATATGCTCTTGCAGCGCCTTTTGTTGCTCTACCAATATCTGTAGCTCCATAATTAGCTGGTAAGTTTTCCTCTGCAAACTTAAGATCAGCCAAAATAAAGTTGTAAACTTCATCTTTTGAGTTTCTTGGACGGTTATAATTTCCATCAGCAGGAAGTCCATCATATATAGGCACTCCACCATAAAGCTTAACTAAATTAAAATAATGGTATGCTCTAAAAAAACGTGCTTCAGCAAGCAACCTTGTTTTCAAGGCGTCATCCATATCAATATTTGGGACATTAGTAATTGTTTGATTAGCTAAATTAACACCTCTAAATTGTCCAGACCAATATCCTTCAATAATCCCTGCAGATGCAGTAAACGTAAAGTTTTTGATATCATCAAAGAAAGGAGCATCTCCAGGTGAACTACCTTTATCAGCATCATCAGAAGATACAGACAAAATAATTGGAGCAAAAGCCGCTAAATCCCAAGTTCTAAGATTAGTATAAATTGCACTTACAGAAGCTAAAGCATCTTCTTTTGTTTTGAAGAAGTTTTCGCTTTTGATTTGATCTTCTGGCTTTATATCAAGATAGCTTTCGCTACAAGCACTTAAAAGTGCTACTCCAAAAAGTGTAAAAATTATTTTTCTCATTTTATTAAAAATTTAAGTTAATACCAAAACTGTATGTAGCTGATAATGGGTAAGCATTATTATCAACTCCTAAGTTTTCAATAGTTTGATTTCCTAATTCAGGAGAAAAACCATTGTATTTAAATGCAGTAAATGGATTTTGTGCGCTTAAATAAAAGCGTAATTTTTCGATTTTAATTCTACTTAATAAACTTTCAGGTAAAGTGTACCCTAATTGTATCGTTCTTACTCTAAAGTAATCTCCCTTTTCTACGTAAAATGAACTAGGGCGAGAAGAATTTTGATCTGAATTTGCTGCAGGATAAGTATTAGAAGGATTAGAAACTGTCCAACGATTATTTACGAAATCTTGGTCCCAATTTTCATTACCAAAACGAGAATTTCTATTAAAATTATATATTTCATTTCCTGCAACTCCTTGAAATTCTAATGCTAAATCAACATTTGAATATGCTAAATTTACACCAAAACCATAAGTTACATCAGGAATTGGGCTTCCTAAAAATGTTTTATCATTATTGTCAATTACACCATTTTCATCTATATCTTTAAATTTTAATGCTCCAACTTTTGATCCTAAAGCAGTTGCTTCAGCTTGAGTTTGAATAACCCCATCAGTTTGGAAACCATAGTAAGCTCCTACTTCTTGTCCTTTTTCATATCTTTTCACAGGATTACCAAACAAACTAGGTCCTGTATTAAAGAATGATCCACCTATTACATCTGTAATTTGGTTTTTGATTGTTGTAAAGTTCCCATAAACAGAATATGTGAATTTTTCACCTATTTTATCATTCCAAGTCGCAGAAAATTCAACTCCTTTATTTTCAAATGAACCAGCATTAGTATAATAATTTCCTCCTAACCCAGATGTACTTAAATTAGTAATATTAAAAATAGCGTCTTTAGTTTCTTTTTTATAGTAACCTGCTTCAATAGACAAACGATCTTTTAACATTCTTAATTCAATTCCTATATCAGTACCAGTAACAACCTCCCATTCAATTGATGGATCTACTAATTTAGTGATAGATATTGCTGAATTTACTTGAGAAGGATTTCCGAAAAATGCACCTGACATTGTAGATGCAGTATTATCAAACTGTCTTGTAATAGTTGCATTTCCTAATTTACCCCAGCTTCCTTTAATTTTCAAGAAATCTACGCCTAAATTCTCCATGAACTTTTCTTTACTAATAACCCATCCAAGACCTACAGAAGGAAAAGTAGCTGATTTTTGATTTCCATCAAAATTATAAACTGAAGCTCCGTCACGACGAACAGTTGCATTAAAAAGGTATTTATCATCAAAAGCATATTGTACACGTCCAAAATAAGATTGGAAACGAGTTTCACTTCCTTGATCTCCAGGTTTATCTGCTAATAAGTCAGTTAATGAATTACCTAAATTTAAATATAAAGTTTCATCAGAACCAAAAAAAGGAACATCAATTACTGAGAATGAAGTGTTTCTGGTTTTTCTGCTTTCGCGACTCGCACCTGCTAAAGCTACAATTCTATGTTTATCAAAAGATTTTGTCCATGTAAGAGTATTTTCTGTCAAAAGATTATCTCTTGTAGCATCATTTTTTATAAGCTTACTGTTTCTAAGTATAGCTGATGTAAGAGGCATGAATTCTGGAGTATAGATATACGCAGAAGAAGTTTCAAAATCTCTAGAAATATTAACTTTATAAGTTAAATCTTTTAAAACGTCATATTCAGCATATCCGCCTAACAATGTTCTTGTTATATTAGTTTTACCTCTATATAAATCCAACATCATTCTTGCATTATTATCTCCAGCCGTACCTAAACCAGAACCAGTAGGAACTTTACCGTAAGAACCATCATCATTATATACAGGAACTACAGGTGGTGTAATTCTTGCTGTTTGAAAAGGTGCATTTGCATCATTTGAATCTGATTTAGAGTATGCTAAATTAGCTCCAACTCTAAATCTGTCAGATACATCATAAGAAGTATTAAAACGTGCAGTTATTCTTTTGTAATCTTCTCCAGAACTTACTCCTTTACCTGCATTCATGATACCGTCTTGAGTAAAGTAACCTATACCCATAGCGTATCTTGCTTTTTCTGAAGCACCACTAATACCTAGATTGTGAGAATTAATCAAAGAAGTCTTTCTTAAAATTTCATCCATCCAGTTTGTATCAACTCCATTAAATTGACCTAAAGTCAATACTTTCGATGGATCTGTATTTCCTTCAAACTGTAGTTTTTCGTTATAAAGTTGTACATAATCTGATGCATTTGCAAACTTTGGCACATTAGTAGGAGTCTGAATTCCAAGATTAGAATCATAACTGAATTTGATATTCTCAGCAACGCCTTTTCTTCCTAGTTTAGTTGTTATTACTATAACTCCGTTTGCTGCTCTAATACCATAAATAGCTGAACTTGAAGCATCTTTAAGGATACTCATCTTATCAATATCATTTGGATTAAGATAAGAAATATCATTAGTTATTACTCCATCAACAACATAAAGCACATCTCCACCAGAAATACTACCGATTCCTCTTACACTCACTTTTGGCTGTCCACCTGGACTTCCTGAGTTAACAATAGAAACCCCGGCAACTTTTCCTTGAAGTGAACTCACTGCACTGGCATTAGGTCTATTTTCTAAATCTTTTTGAGAAACTACAGTGATTGCCCCCGTAATGTCTGATTTTTTTTGAGTTCCGTATCCTATAACTACAACCTCTTTTAAAGCTGTATCTTGAGATTCTTTCAGAACAATACTCATAGGAGTTGAAGTTGCGTTTATCACTAGGGCTTCAAATCCAACCATGCTAATCTTTAAAGGCTCGCCTACTTTGGCTTTGATCTCAAAATTACCATCAAAATCTGTGTCTGTAGAAGTTCTAGATTCTGTGGCGACAACCATTGTTCCTGGAATTGCCATACCTTGTGAATCTAAAACCTTACCTTTAATTACTTGACCAGACATATAGGCTGGAAGTAGAATGAGTGCTAATAAGCTAAAAATAAGATTTCTCATATATTAATAAATTGTTAAAGTTAGTTCGTCAAACTTAGATAATTACAACGTTATAGTACGTTAAATAGAAATACTACATGAATACATCAAAACATACAAAACACACACCAATTACCTAATAAACAAGTATTTAAACAAAACAAAAATACACCACTCTACATCATGATGATGTAGTAATGATGTATTGTAATTTGACATAAATTAAAGTTAAATAATGCATTATCTCTAAAAAACTAAGATGTTTTTATAGATTCAATAAAAAATTAGAAAGGTTTTCATCCTGAACTAAGTTCAATTTCTTTCTTAATCGATAACGATGTAGCTCTACTCCTCTAAATGAAATATTCAGTAAAGGAGCTATCTCTTTTGAAGAAAGATTCATTTTTAAATAAATACAAAGCTTAATATCCTTCGAAGTTAAATTTGGATATTTTTGAGAGAGGTTTGTCACAAACTCATTATGAATTTGATTTAGATTGTTTTCAAAAATTTCCCACTCATGCTTATTAACAGCATTTATTTTTATAGCTTTTTTAATTTCACTTTTAAGTTTATTAAAATCTGTTTCTGAGTCAAGAATGCTTTGGATCTTCTCAATCATTTCTCCTTGTTTAGCAATAGAAAGTGATTTACCTGCAACCTCTGATGATTTGGTTTGCAATTCAAGTTCAAGAATATGTTTTTGGTACTCTTGACTGTTCAAATCATGCTCAGCTTTCAATTCCATTTCTAGAATTTCTTTCTGATGTCTTAGTTCCTCTTCTCTTAATTCTAATTTTTGCAAATACCGCATTTTATTCCATCTATAGTAAACATATAAGACACCTGCTATAAAAGACAGGTACAATAAAAGCATCCAAAAAGAAAAATACCACGGTTTAGCGACAAAAAAATTAAAACTTGAAATTTTACTGTAACTTAAACCATCATGATTATATATCTCGATATTATGTGATCCACTATTTAAGTTATTTAAAACTATCAAACCATCTTTTATAGATCTAAAATTATTTTCATCATTAATTTTATAAAATAAGTTTGGCTTAGTTGCCCCGAATAAACCAGAGATAACATTTATTCGTAATTCTGAATTATAATTTATTCTTGAATTATTTTCAATTAAGTTTTCATCATTGAATACCTCGACCTTTAAATCTAATTTTAGTTTATTTATCTCTTTTAGCTTAAAGGATATAAAACCATCGTCTAAATTCAATAAGTAATTGTTCTTATCCTTAAATATATTCAGATTCTCATTAATGATTTTACCTTTATAGTATTTTTCCTGAATACTATTCCAAATAAATTTATTTCCATTTGCATAAATATGGTACAAAAGCCCGTCTTGTAACAATATAAAATGATTTTCATCTATAGCGGCTACATCTGAAATATTCTTAAAATTAGAATTAAAAAGCTCATTGTTTTCTAATTGATTGGTGATCGAGTTATAAGTGTACCACGTTTTATTTATTAAAAACAGAATTTCATTTCTGAACTCAAATATTTTTACACCAAAATCATTTCCAATTTTACTGTGCTGTGTAACATTTTCTACTTTCTCTGTTTCATAATTGTTATTATACAAGATTCTATATAATCCCCTATAATTATCAGCAGCCCATACTTCATTTTTTTTGTTCTGAGCTACATATTTTATAGGTTTCATTAATCCTTTTAGAACTACTTTTTCTTCCAGATTGTTACTATCCTTATAAACAACAACACCACTATAAGTTGCTTGAAAATAAGAATTACCAATACTACTTTTGGTGAAATTCCATCCTCCGTTTATTGTATTTAACTTAGAGAACTTCCCGTTTTCATACAAAAATGTTCCTTCATTATGGCCTATAAAATACCTATTATCTACTTTGCTTATATTCCACGCTTGCCCTTGACTATTAGGAATCAAAGAAAGTTTCTTATCTGCATACTTAAAAACACCATGATTAGATGCCATTAAATACTCTTTATCGATATTAACTACGGAATATACAGATCCTAAAACTCCCGAATTATCATAAAAAATAGAAACTGGTGAGGTAACTTCAATATGAGCTATTCCATTATCTAATCCTAACCATAAATCATCTTCTTTATCTAGTCCGATACTTAAAATGGAATTGTTCATCAACACATTTTTTCTATTGATGTTTTTAAAAGAATTATCGTTAAAATCAAACATATAAATCCCTTCTCCAGCTGTACCAATTATAAGTTTATTATTTTTTAAAAAACGGGCAACATTAATATTTGCATTTTTTAAGACCTCATTTAATGGATTATTCCAAGCTGTTAAAATCCCTCTATCATCCACAAAAATTCCTTTTTTATGGGTAAAGATGTATGTTTTGTTTCGATGTTTTTCAATAGCATGAATGACATTATTTTTTATTGCTCCCCAACCTTTTACTGGATTTAACTTGTTTCCGTTAAGAACAAAAACACCATGCTCAACAGAAGCAACAAGCAATTGATTATCTACAATAAAACAGTAGGAAATCAAAAATGGCAATTTCGTTTTCTGGATTGATTTTCCGTCATAAATAAAGATTTGATTGAATGATTGGAAATAAATTAAATCATTAAGTTTAAAAATTTTCCATACTTCTTCATTCTCATTCTCATCAAATACACCTCTGTTTTTAGACACAGAAACGTACTTCATTTTTCCATCTTGTCGATACCAATATCCAAATTCTTTATAAGATCCTGAATAAACTTTATCACCATCAACCATAATTGATCGAATGATTGTTTTATTTGGTAATGTATATTTTTCCCAAACAACTCCATTATATCGTACCAAGTAATGATTATTTGCAAAATACATTGCATTATCATTTCCTTGTGCAACACTCCATGTCTGGTTGTCTCCTTCGTAACTAGATTTATTATAATTTTCTACAAAGGGAAGTAACTCTTGAGCTTGAATTTGAAAAGTTATGAAAAGAAGGAAAAATAACTTAAGAAGATTTGATTTCAAAATATTGGTATTTGTGTTCAAATATAATCACATTTATTCAATTTTTCATATAAAAAAAGCCTCTCATAGAGAAGCTTTCCTTTTATAAAAACAATTAACCTTATTTAATTTTTAAGTAAGTGATAGACCTGATTTGCAATTTCAAACTCTTCATCTGTAGGGATTACCAAAATTTTAGTCTTAGATGCTTCAGTATTAATTTCACGATTTGATTTAGAACGAATTTGATTTTTTTCATCATCAAGCTCTATTCCAAAATATTCCATATCCGTACATACTAATTTTCTTATATGCGACGAGTTCTCTCCTATTCCTGCGGTAAAAACAATAGCATCTAAACCATTTAAAGCCGCCGCATAAGAACCTATATATTTTTTAATTCTATAGGCATTCATAACCAAAGCCAATTGACATTCTTTATTTCCATTTTCTGCTTCTGATTCAATATCACGTAAATCACTATAACCCGTAAGCCCAAGCATACCACTTTGTTTCAACAAAATCGAATTGACCTCATCTGGAGTATAATTTAGATTTTTCATCATATAAAAGATAACCGATTGATCTATATCTCCTGCTCGTGTACCCATAATCAAACCGTTTGATGGAGAAAACCCCATGGTATGATCAATACTTTTTCCATCTTTTATTGCTGTCATACTACATCCGTTTCCGAGATGTATCGTGATAATTTTAGATTTATGCTCTAAGCATTCCATTGCTTGTTCAGAAACATATTTGTGGCTAGTTCCATGAAAACCATAAACACGTATTTTATTTTCTGTTAAAAGATAATTGGGTATCGCGTATTTATATGCTTCTACAGGAATTGTTTGATGAAAAGCAGTATCAAAAACAGCTACTTGTTTTGCAGTTGTAAAAATTTCTTCGGCTACATTTATCCCAACATAATGTGCTGGATTGTGTAACGGAGCTAATTCTGAAAGCTCTTTTACTTTGTTTTTAACCTCAGCGGTAATAATTGTTGTATCCGAAAAAAGACTACCCCCATGAACGATGCGATGTCCAACAGCATCAATCTCTGAAGTAGCTTTTATTACTCCTATTTCATCATTTAAGAGTAAGTTAGCAACTCTTTCTAATCCAATTTTATGTGTTAATATCGATGCTGTTTCTTCAAAAGAAACGTCTTTCGTTTTATAAGTTACATTCGAACTCTCTAATCCTATTCTGTCTATCATTCCAGAACAAATTACTTCGTTGTCTGGCATTCGCATTAATTGATATTTTATAGAAGAACTTCCTGAATTTAATATTAATATTTTCATGTGTATATTTTTATAATCCTTGTGCTTGAATGGCTGTAATTACAACTGTATTTATAATATCATCTACGGTACAACCTCGGCTTAAATCATTTACTGGTTTTTTTAACCCTTGTAACATTGGCCCTATTGCTAATGCTCCTGTTTCTCTTTGTACAGCTTTG
Source organism: Flavobacterium sp. 140616W15 (assembly GCF_003668995.1). NCBI lineage: Bacteria > Pseudomonadati > Bacteroidota > Flavobacteriia > Flavobacteriales > Flavobacteriaceae > Flavobacterium > Flavobacterium sp. 140616W15. The sequence goes on along the minus strand of NZ_CP033068.1, from coordinate 945,725 downwards.
TAAGTGTTATTTCCGGTATTTAAATCCGGGAAAATAAGTACACTTGCTTGTCCTGCAACTTCTGAATCTGGCATTTTACTTTTTCCAACACTTCTATCTACTGCAGCATCGTACTGAATTGGTCCTTCTATTTTTAAATCAGGTCGTTTTCGTTTAACAATTTCTGTTGCAGTTCTTACTTTTTCAACTTCATCTCCTTTTCCTGATGAACCAGAAGAGTAAGAAAGCATTGCTATTTTTGGTTCTATCCCAAAAGCAAGACTAGATTCCGCAGAAGAAATAGCAATTTCTGCCAATTGTTCGGCAGTAGGGTTTGGATTAATAGCGCAATCTCCAAATACCGAAACTCGATCTTCTAAACACATAAAAAACACAGATGAAACTACCGATGAATTAGGTTTGGTTTTAATGAACTGAAGCGCTGGCAATATCGTATGTTGTGTTGTGTGAGCTGCCCCAGAAACCATACCATCAGCATCACCTTTATACACCATCATTGTACCAAAATAAGAGACATCTTCCATTAAATCTCTTGCCATTGTAATACTAACATTTTTAGCCTTTCTAAGCTCATAATATGTATTTGCATAATCCTCATAAAGGTCAGATTCTACTGGATTAATAATATTGACTTTAGAAAAATCAAAAGTAATACCCAGTTCAGTCACTTTATTTTCGATTTGTTTTTTATCTCCAATAATAGAAATATCAACAACATCCATATCTAATAATCTTGAAGCTGCCATAATGATCCGATCATCATTCCCTTCTGGCAAGACAATGTGTTTACGATGCTGTTTAGCTCGTTTAACCATATTGTATTGAAACATTTTTGGCGTCATCCCTTCTGCTTGAAAAGTGATTAATTTTTCAGACAAACTATCTAAATCAACATATTTTTCGAAAGTAGTAATTGAGGTTTCTATCTTATGACTATTATTGGCATAAATTTGCGATTTAATTGCCCCTATTTTATTCGTAATATGATATGTTCCTTCTTCTACAGCAATAATTGGAACGATTGCAGACAGTCCTTCTATTAATTTTAAAATACTTTCTTCTGGCAAAATATTTCCTGTAAGCACAATTCCTGAAATTGCAGGATAATTGGCTGATTCATTTGCTTGCAATGCACCCAAAATAATATCGGCACGATCTCCAGGAGTAATTACTAACGAGTTTGCTCCTAAATGCACCAAATAATTATGTAATTGCATTGCCCCAACACTAAAATGCCCGGTTTGATTGTTTAAATAAGCTTCTCCAAATAAAACTTTAGCCCCAAGATGATTAACAATTTCTTGCATCGTTGGATGATTCAAACTCGAAATGATAGGAATTGCATTTACCAAGACTCCTTCAGGTAAGCTTTTTTGCAATCCAGAAGTCACCAATTCTATGTTCTCAATTTGTACTTTATTAGCAATAACCGCCAATACCTCAACATCTTTTATTTTAAATGAATTATAAACAAGTGAAAGATTATCTATTAACTCATCTAATGTTTTACCAACTCCTGATCCTAAAATAATAGTAGGAATCCCTAAATTCTTTGCAATTAATACATTTGTATCCAATTCAATCGCAGTACCTTCTCCAGTAAAGCTAGTTCCTTCAACCAATACAAAATCAAAACGTTCTTCAAGACGTTTGTATTTTTCGATAATCAAATCAAGAACTTCACCTATCTTACCTTTATTTTTTTTCTTAATTAATTTGCTTTTGGTTATTGCAAAGGCATCTTCAAAGGCTATATCAAGATTAAAATGCGTTAGTACTGTATCTATATGATTGTCTCGATCTCCATCGACAAAATCCTCTATAATGGGTCTAAAATACCCTACTTTGGCAGTTTTCCCCATTAACATACTCATCAATCCCAACGTGATAATAGATTTTCCACTATTCTGCTCACTTGTCGCTATATATACCGCTTTACTCATAAATTCATTCTTTAAAACATTATAAAAGTAATTTAAATTCTATGTTGATCTATTAAAAAAAACTTAAACCATTGAACCTAAAAATTAACCTTAAACAAAATGGTCTCCTAGTCATTAATCACTTTAATTTGAAAGCAAAATTAAAAGAATTCCTCCTTGTTACAACTGATTTTTGTCATATAAAAGACAACTATATCCACTACTATTTCCTCTTGACTTCAATACATATTCTGAAGTACCAGTGAATATCGTATCAACTATTAATCCTAAAACCATCTTCTTTTTTTAAAATAAATAATTAACGCAATCACCAACAAAAACATACCAATCATAACAGAATAGTATCCATACTGATATTTCAATTCTGGTATGTTTTCAAAATTCATCCCATACACTCCAACGATAAAAGTAAGCGGAATAAATATTGCCGAAATAATAGTAAGTGTTTTCATAATTTCATTCATCTTATGGCTTTGTGCCGAAAAATAAAAATTAGAAGCACTTTCTAATGAACTCATATCTGACTCTATTTGTTCTAAAAGCTCAAGACTTTTTTGATGCAAACGTGCAAAAAACTAAAGTTTTCTTTTTCTATTCCATTAAATGTATTGTCGTCTTTTATACTTTTAATATCATACAAAGAGTCGCGAAGTGGAATAATGGAACGTTTTAAGAAATTAAAATTATCCCTATGTTTTTCTATTTTCTCAAGAATAATAGGATTTGTATCGCCCTTAGTAATATTAATTAGTTCTTCGACCTTATTTTCTTCATCCTCAAGCGTGATATAGAAATTTTCCATAACTGCATCTAACAATAAATAAAGTAAGTAATCGACTTTTTTAGTCCTTACAATTCCTGCGTGTTGCCTAATACGCTCACGAATATGAGTAAAGAAATCACTTCGTTTTTCTTGAAAAGAAATTAAAATACCATCCTTGATTATAAAACTAATCTGCTCGACACTAATATTATCCGAGTCCTCTGAAGGTAAAAGTGATTTTATATTAAAGAAAAGAATTTCTTGCTGTTCTTGTAGTTTTGTTCTTTTGGAGGTATTAAGTATATCAGCAAGCATAAACCCATCTACTTCAAAATATTCACCAATAGATTTAATCAAATCGATATTGTTTAAACCATGAATATTTAGCCAATTATTTTTAGTATAATCAATACAGGTATTTAAAGCTAATATATTAAAATTTTCATATTCGGTGATATCTAAATCATCGTAAACGAAAAGCTGCATTTCTGACTGAGTATCTTTATGCCGACCTGTATATTCTAATGAATAAGGTTGTAGTTTACGGCCTTTTTTGTATTTTATTTTTCTCATTCAATAAATGATTTATATAGTAATATTACAAAAAAGTTTTTTAAAACACTGCTACATTCCCAATTTTGGCATTACTAAAACAAAATTCTAACTTATTTAAGAATTAAATAAAGTAGGTTATTATTTTACTTTCTTTTCCATAATAAAGTCTTCCATTAAGTACCCATGATCGAGCTCAATATCAGCTTCGGCTACAATTTCGAAGCCCATTTTCTTATAAAAAGAAGCTGCTTTATTAAATCTGTTTACATTCAAAGTAACGATATCTGAACCTTTTTCTTTAGCTGCGGCCTCAACAGCATCAATTAATATTTTCCCCATACCTTTTCCTTGTGCTTCAGGAAGTAAATACAGTTTGTTTAAGCGTGTAGCCTTCTTATCTTGGTAATTATGTTGATACCCCGCATAACCAAGACAAAAATCATCCTCATAAGCCATTGTAAAAATATGTCCATTACGAATATTCTCTTCTAAAAGTGATGGCTCATAAAATTTGCCAAGCATATAATCAAGCTGTTCTTTAGATAGAATTTCGCCATAAGTATTTGGCCAAGTTTTAAATGCAATTTCTCTTATTGCAGGTACATCAATTGCCGATGCTATTTTAAGTGTAATCATTTGTTTAGACTTTTTAGATTGCTAGACTTCTTAGACTAGCTTAGGATTTTAGATTCTTTAGATTTTATGATAATTGGAATTATCCTTCGACTCCGCTTAGGATGACATTAAATACTGTTACTAAAAACTGAAACTGCTTAGACTTCTTAAACTGGCTTAGAATTTTAGACTCCTTAGTTTTTATTTTAGACTTTATACTAATTAGAATTATCCTTCGACTCCGCTCAGGATGACATTAAATACTGCTACTAAAAACTGAAGACTGAAAACTAATCTTATCCGTGAATTGTCTCTCCTTTTCCGTAATTAGAAATTATAGACTCTTCGTAGGCAAGCCATTCTCTCCAACGTTTCTCTACATCGATTCCTACTCCATATTTTCTAGCATAAGTGATAAAAGTAGTATAATGTCCTGCTTCACTTTCCATCAAATCTCTGTAAAAAACTGCCAATTCTTCGTCATTGATATTTTCCGAAAGTACTTTAAATCTTTCGCAACTTCTGGCTTCAATCATTGCAGAGAACAATAATCGCTCGACTAAGCTCGAAACACGACTTCCATCACTGCTTCTCTTCATATATAAATACAATTCATTTACATAATCGTCTTTGCGCTCACGTCCTAATTTCAATCCTCTTTTGATAATGATATTGTGCACTTGTTCAAAATGGTCAATTTCTTCTTTAGCCAAAGCCAATAAATCTTTAACTAAATCCTGATGCTCTGAATTGTTGGTTATTATCGTAATAGCATTTGTTGCTGCTTTTTGTTCGCACCAAGCATGATCTGTTAATATCTCCTCAATATTTTTCTCTACAATATTTACCCATCTTGGGTCAGTTGGTAACTGTAATCTTAATACGCCCATAATCTTTATGTTTTATTTTGTTTCAGCTTTTCTTTGTTTAAAGTTTCCTTTGTCAATCGAGCTTTCAGCCTCGGGATGTTCTCTAGAACTAAAAAAAGTTTAAAGTTTTGCTTTACGTTTTTACGCGTCACAAAACTTTAAACTTGAAATCTGAAACTCGAAACAATTAAGTTTCAAATTTTATTTTATTTAGTAAACGAAGATAGCTCTTTCGCTCATCATTTCATTTACTTCATTAGCAACTTCTTCGATAACTTCTTCACTTGTGTGGTTTGTTAATACTCTATCGATTAAAGCAACAATAGTTTCCATATCGTCTTCTACTAAACCACGAGTGGTGATTGCAGCTGTTCCTACACGGATACCTGAAGTTACAAATGGTGATTTATCATCAAATGGAACCATATTTTTATTTACAGTAATTTCAGCTTTTACTAATGCATTTTCAGCATCTTTACCTGAAATTCCTTTATTTCTAAGATCGATTAACATCATATGATTGTCTGTTCCTCCAGAAATAATATCGTATCCTCTTTTCACAAAAGCTTCTGCCATTGCACTTGCATTACTTCTTAATTGCATTGCATAAGTAAAGAACTCATCTTGTAATGCTTCTCCAAAAGCAACCGCTTTTGCAGCAATGATGTGCATTAAAGGTCCTCCTTGATTACCAGGGAACACAGCTAAGTCTAATAATGCAGACATCATTCTGATTTCTCCTTTTGGATTTGTTAATCCTAGTGGATTTTCAAAATCTTTACCCATCAAGATCAATCCTCCACGTGGTCCACGCAATGTTTTATGCGTTGTTGTAGAAACGATATGACAATGAGGAATTGGGTCATTCATTAATCCTTTAGCGATAAGTCCAGCAGGATGCGAGATATCAGCAAATAAAATTGCTCCTACGCTATCTGCAATTACTCTAAAACGCTCAAAATCCATATCACGAGAATAAGCCGAAGCTCCTGCAATGATTAATTTTGGTTGCTCTTTTGTAGCAATTTCTTGAATTTTATCATAATCTAAACGCCCTGTCTCTTTATCAACACCATAAAAAACAGGTGTATATAAACGTCCCGAAAAGTTTACTGGAGACCCGTGTGTTAAGTGACCACCGTGAGATAAATCAAATCCTAAGATTTTATCTCCAGGCTTTAAACATGCATGATAAACTGCTGTATTTGCTTGTGATCCTGAATGTGGTTGTACGTTTGCATACGTAGCACCAAATAATTCTTTGGCTCTATCGATAGCAATTTGCTCAATTACATCAACTACTTCACAACCTCCGTAGTATCTTTTACCTGGATAACCTTCTGCATATTTATTAGTTAAAACAGAACCAGCTGCTTCCATTACCTCATCACTTACAAAATTTTCTGAAGCGATTAGTTCTAATCCGTGAATTTGTCTGTCTTGTTCTTCAAGAATAAGATCAAAAATTTGTTCGTCGCGTTGCATTTTTTAGTTTTTCGTTAATTTGATGCAAAAATACAAAAAAACGTTTGTCAAACTGTTAGATTATGATATATTTGACATAGAATTTTTCAACAAATAATTAACATTCACATGCCGATAACAGCCAACGATACTAAACGAAAATCATGGTTAGATGTACCAGAGAATAGCGATTTCCCTATTCAAAACATTCCCTTCGGTGTTTTTCTTACCAAAGAAAATATAGTAACGGTTGGAACAAGAATTGGCGACTATGCCATAGATTTAGGTGCTTTGCAACAATTAAGTTATTTCTCAGGAATTGATTTAACTGATGATATGTTTATGCAAGACACGCTAAACGACTTCATTTCTGATGGAAAAAAGACTTGGCGATTGGTTAGAAACCGTATTGCCGATATATTTGACATTAATAATCCACAATTAAGAGATTCTACAAAAGATAGAGATATTGTCATTTTTAAAATTGATGATGTCGAAATGCAATTGCCTGTTTTAATTGGTGATTATACCGATTTTTACTCAAGTAGAGAGCATGCTACTAATGTAGGTAAAATGTTTCGTGATCCAGAAAATGCATTATTACCAAACTGGTTACACATTCCAGTAGGATACCACGGAAGAAGTTCTACAATTATTCCTTCTGGAATTCCTGTACACAGACCAATGGGGCAAACGCTTCCTCATGGTGAAAACTCTCCTGTTTTTGGTCCATCAAGATCTATTGATTTTGAATTGGAAACTGCATTTATTACAACCGATGCTAACATAATGGGAGAACCTATTCCTGCTTATGAAGCCGAAGATTACATTTTTGGAATGGTTTTATTAAATGACTGGAGTGCTCGTGATATTCAAAAATGGGAATATGTGCCTCTAGGCCCGTTCTTAGCAAAAAACTTTGCTTCTTCTATCTCTCCATGGATTGTTACCATGGATGCTTTAGAGCCATTTAGAACCAAAGGACCTAAACAAGACCCTGCTCCGCTTCCTTATTTACAAACCAAAGGAAAAAAAGCTTTTGATATCAATTTAGAAGTTTCTCTTAAACCATTAGACAAAGAAGAAACTGTAATATCTAGATCGAATTTTAAACATATGTACTGGTCAATGAGCCAACAATTAGCACATCATACCTCTAATGGTTGCCGTGTTAACTCTGGTGACATGATGGGTTCTGGAACAATATCTGGACCTACTCCTGACAGTTATGGATCTATGCTAGAATTAACTTGGGGCGGAAAAAACCCTTTAAAGCTAAACGATGGCAGCGAACGTAAATTTATAGAAGATAATGATACTGTAATTATGAGAGGATATTGCGAAAGCAATGAAGTTCGTATCGGTTTTGGAGAAGTTTCAAGCCAACTACTTGCTCCTTTCGTGAGACAATGAAGAGATCTTGATTCTGAATAAAAAAATAGCGTATTGAATTCAATACGCTATTTTTTTTATACTATACTTATATTCCTTCCTACTGAGGCTGTTGTTGCGTAACACAATGCACCATTCCTCCATTTGCATACAAATTCCTTACATCTATCCCTATAACTTTTCTTCCTGGGTATAACCCTTCAATAATTTTATTTGCAACGATATCATTTGGATCATTATAATTAGGCACTAAAACTTTTCCATTTGCTACATAAAAATTAATATAACTCCCTTTATACCCCAAAGCTATCCCTGTTTTCGTTGTTACATCACGTTTCGTAAGCGGTAAAATAACTTTTGTATATACCTCATTTTTTATGTTTGAAGCTGCATTTAAAATAGTAATATCTGAATCTGAAAGTCCCCAGTTTGATAAATCTGAATCACTCATAGTAATCATTTTATTACCCGAAGCAAATTTTACTATTCCATCAATATGCATATCTGTAACATCCTCTTCACTAAAACCTCCTTCTAACCAAATAAATTTAGTAGCTCCAAGGTATTTTGTAAAATTTAACTCTGCTTGAGCCTGAGCCATCCCTTTATTCCTTACTGATTTTTTTGGCTTTTGGCTAATTATCGAACTTTTAGTAGCCATTAATACACCATGACCATCTAATTCTACTGAACCTCCTTCATTTACCATGATATTGTTCAAATTCAACACCGTTACTCCCGTATCAGCCCCAATAACACTAGGTATAACATCGCAATTAGCAGATTCATATTTACCTCCCCATCCATTAAATCCCCAATCTTCTATTACCAATTTTCCTTGTGCATCTCGCACATAGATTGGTCCGTTATCCCTAATCCAAACATCATCTGTACGATGTATTTTAAAGTCAACATTTGCTAAAGAAACCCCAGCTCCTTTCAATAAATCAATAATTCTAGCTTGCTCAATTACATCATAAGCAATAATATGTACCTTTTCTGTAGACTGTAACGCATTAGTCATTGCTACCCACGTCTCATCTAAATCATTTCTGTATGAAATACCATGTTGGTATTGATGAGGCCATTGCAACCAAGTACCTTCATGTAGATCTGATTCATTAGGCATTGTATATTGTACTTGCGAAGGATCTGGTGTTTGTATTACATCGGTAGTACCTTCATCACTGGCACACGAATTAAAAGCAGGTGCTACAATCGAAGTAAACAAAATTAAAATTTGAAATTTCATCATTTTTATATGAGTTTTAGATATGCAAAACTACAGCATGCTTACACATCTGGATTGTCTTATTTTGACAACTTACGTTTTACTGGTACATATATTTCTGTTACAAAATTTGTTGATTCCGCATCATCTATATATTGTTCTATAATTGGAGAAGTATCTAACTCATAGTCCTTTTCATAAAGCCATCGGTAATAAATATCACGATAGGTTTCTTCTATTTCATCATAACTACCACGATGAACATATTTAGCATACCAACCTCCAAAAATAGTTTTAGAAAGATATAATTTAGGATTAGCACAATTATCTACACAAACTTCATATCTTGATTTTTCTTTATCCGAAATTACTGGCTGATCGACAATCACTCCAAAACATTTGTAAGATGCAATTGTTTTGTTCTCATTAATAACAGCATCCCATAACTCATTTATTGCATTGTTATTGTAGTTATTACTCATAAGTGTTTTATAGTAAACACTCATTTTATCTTTATACTGATATTCAAAATCAATAAAAAGAAGCTTGTCTTTTTTTGTTTTAATATATTCATCAAAAAGTAACTTCTTATTTTGTCTTGCTTGTAAAGGTGTAATTTGGAATTTATTCTTAAATGCTTTAGCAAAGGACTGGTTACTGCTATACCCAACATCATAGGCAATATCTACAATTGAATTATCTGTATAAACTAATTGCTTATATGCATTTTCAAGCTTTAATCGAGTACAAAAATTACCAATTGTCTCCTTAAGTATGGCATTAAAAATACGTTGAATGTTTCTGTAAGAATAATTTGAAATTTCTTCTAGCTCCACAGGATCTATTTGTCGATGATAATTATCTTCTAAAAACGTTAGAACCTTTTGTATATTTTCTATTCTCATCGATTTTAGTATTAATTACAAATAGAGTATCTCTTTTTTAAAACTTGAAACTAATAATAAAATTGTTTCAATAAATAATCTTCTACCCTTTTACTTTCAACATAACTTTCATTTCCTTCAAAGCAATTGCAGTTCAACCATAAAGTTAAGAACAAAGCATCTATGATAGAATATTTATTAGAAACCAATATCATCCTAAATCTTAAACTCAACCTCATAAGAAAAAACTATTTAATTAAAGAAATAGACAAAAAAAATATCCATACATAATATATGTACAGATATTTTTCGAATGCAGTCTTACGACATACTATATCAAAAAGATTTTCTTTAAGCTGGAATTTGCTGGCTCAAGCAATGCAATGTTCCGAATCCCCAAATAAAATCTACACAACTAATCCCTATTACTTCACGATCAGGAAAACATTCTGAAAGTATATTAAGTGCCACACGATCATTACTGTCATTAAAAGTTGGAACCAAAACACAGTTGTTTAAAATCAAGAAATTAGCATAACTTGCCGGTAATCTTAAATCTTCAAAATCGATTCTCTTCGGCATTGGTAAAGCAACAATTACTGGAGATTTCCCATTTTCAAGCTTTGCATTTTGTAATCTTTTCAAATTATCCTGTAAAGGCTTATAATTTGAATCTTCTGAATCGGTTTCTACAATGGTAACAATAGTATCTTCATTTACAAAACGACATAAATCATCGATATGCCCATGTGTATCATCACCTTCAATTCCATCACCTAACCAAATAACGTTTGTTACTCCAAGATACTCTTTAAAAACAGCTTCATAGTCTTCTTTAGTAAAACCTGGATTACGGACTTGAATACTTGGATGCATTAAACATTCTTCAGAAGTTAGTAATGTTCCTCTTCCGTTTACATCAATTGCACCACCTTCTACAATAACTGGCTTTCCTTTATATACAACCTGTGTAACCGGAATATCTAAAACTGCTGCAACCTTAGCTGGTACAAATTTATCTAATTGGTAGTTTTTATATTTTGCCCAACCATTAAAATTAAAGTTTAATGCTTCTCTTTTATCTCCATTTCTAACAACAATTGGTCCTGAATCACGCATCCAGCTTCTGTTGGTTTTATGAATGATATAAGTAACATTCTTTAAATCTACATGTGCTCTTTCGAGCATATCGTTCACTTTTGCTTTCAAGTCTTCATCGGCAACTACCAAGAAAACAATTTCATGTGTAGCTACTTTTTTTATAAACTCTACAAAAGCCCATTGAACTGCTTCGTATTTCCCTGGCCAATCTTTACCATTATGAGGAAAACACAATACAATTCCTTGTTGCTTTTCCCACTCCGCAGGAAATATCCTATTATTTGTCGTCATAAAAAGGTTCTAAATTAAAAAAAGACAAAGATAAACATTCATACCCTTTATCATTATGTAAAGTTCTTTTTTTCCAGCAAGATAGAAATTTAAATTATCCTAAATATCTAAAATTATTGTTCTCAATAAACGTAAAAATTGATGAAGAAACCCACAAAACATGGGAATTATGTAATAGCAATAGAACATCTGTTATACCCGATAGCCCTATTTTTATACTGAGTTTAAACGAAAAAGCTCAAAAAAAATTAAATTTAACAATAGGATATCATGAAAAAGAAATTAGCTTCCGTATCACTTTTATTACTGTCCATGGCGGCAGGTGCACAAAGTATGGCAACAAGTACTGCACAACCCACAATTGAAAAAAACTCGTACAACAAATGGTCTATCGAATTAAATGGTGGTTTAAACAAACCAACTAGAACAATGACTGAAGGCTATTCTACATCTACACTTAGCCCGTTTCATGCAGATTTAGGTGTACGTTATATGTTTAGTCCTAAATTTGGTTTAAAATTAGATTTTGGATACGACCAATTTCAGGAACGCAATGATACCGCTCCTTTTGATAGCAAATACTTCAGAACAAGTTTGCAAGGGGTAGTAAATATTGGTAGAGCTTTAAACTTTGAAACTTGGACTAATACTATTGGTTTATTGGCACATGGTGGTTTTGGTGTTTCTCAATTAAGCGCTGATAATGGTTTTGATGGAAAAGACTATATGGCACACGGAATTGTTGGTCTTACTGGACAAATTAGATTAAGCAACAGTTTTGCTTTAACTGGTGACCTTACCGGAATTGTTAATGGTAGACAAAACCATAACTTTGACGGAATGGGACAAACAACTACTGGCTCATTTGATGGTGTACTATTAAATGCTTCTGTAGGTTTGACTTTCTACTTAGGTAAAAATCAAAAACATGCTGACTGGTATTCTGAAGACAATGACAGATTAAGCAAATTAGAAGATAGAGTTAATACAATCGAAACTGGTCTTATCGATACTGATAAAGATGGTGTTGCTGATTTATATGATCTAGAGCCTAATACTGTTTCTGGAGTTGCTGTAAATACTAAAGGACAATCTATAGACACTAATCAAAATGGTGTTCCAGATGAATTAGAAAGCTATTTAGATAAAACATATTCTAAAAAAGGTAGCGAAACTGCAACAAACAATACAGTTGAAGAATTGATTAACGGAGGATACGTTAACGTATATTTCGATTTTAACTCTTCTAAACCAACAAATGCTTCTTTATCTGGTGTTGACTTTTTAGTTAAATACTTGAAAAACAATCCTGGTAAATCTGCAGATGTTATTGGATATTCAGACGAAATCGGAAACTCTAGCTACAATACTGAGTTATCTAGAAAAAGAGCTGAAGCTGTGAAAAAAGTAGCTACAAATGCTGGAATTGATGCTTCTAGATTAAATGTAATTGCTAACGGTGAAGACACTTCTGTGAACAAAAACTCTAAAGAAGCTCGTCAAATCGTAAGAAGAGTTACTTTTAAAGTTAAATAATTAGAAACTTTACTCTAAGAAACAAAAAAAGGACAAAATGTAAATTTTGTCCTTTTTGCTTTTTATATAAATTGACTAAATTAGTCTATTGCTCTTTTTGTAATATCTCCAAAAGCATCAATTCTTCTGTCTCTAAAAAATGGCCAGTTCTGACGTACATTTTCCTGTAAATCCAAATCAACCTCAGCAATTAAAATTTCTTCTTTATCGTGTGAAGCTTGTGCTAAAATTTCTCCTTGAGGTCCTGCTATAAATGAAGCTCCCCAAAACTGAATTCCATCTGTACCATCAATATATTGCTCCAAACCAATTCTATTAGCAGCTGCAACAAATACACCATTTGCAACAGCATGTCCTTTCATTACGTTCATCCAAGCTCCGTACTGGTTTTCACCATATTGCTCTTTTTCTTTTGGATGCCATCCAATAGCTGTTGGATAAAACAATACTTCTGCACCTTTTAAAGCTGTAATACGAGCCGCTTCTGGATACCATTGATCCCAACAAATTAATGTTCCTATTTTTCCTTTTTTAGTTTCAATTGCTTGAAAGCCTAAATCGCCAGGTGTAAAATAGAATTTTTCATAAAAATGTGGATCATCTGGAATATGCATCTTACGGTACAATCCTGCTTCTGATCCATCAGTATCAATGATATATGCACTATTGTGATATATTCCTGCCATTCTTTTTTCGAAGAAAGGAACAATAATAACCACTCCTAATTCTTTAGCCAAAGCACTAAAAGCTATAAATGAAGTACTGTATAATGGTTCTGCTAATGCAAAATTATCTACATCTTCACTTTGGCAAAAATAATGACTACTATATAGTTCTGGCAATAAAATTACTTCAGCACCTTTATTGGCTGCATCTTTCACCCAACTAATACATTTTTTAAGATTATTTTCGGCAACATCATTCAGATTTAACTGGATAACGGCTATTTTATATTTCTTATTCGGCATGTCTTAAAATTTAGAGTGCAAAAATAGTAATTTTTAAAGGAATAGCAAAGTAAGCCATTGGTTCAAATAAAAAACTAAAATTTCCATTTTAGCCCAGATAACTGTAGCAATCATTTTGTTTTTTCTTTAAAAAAATAAAACATTAAAACGAATATCGGGAAATATATTCTTATCAAAAATAATCCTCTTGCTCCAAAATAAAAAACACCAGCGTTCTAACTGGTGTTTAATTTTGAATGTCGTAAAAATAAACAGCTTTTTACAAACCGCTTGTTTCTACATAGTAAGCACTCTATTTAGGATAATTATTCAATAACCACTTTTGCTGTCACGAATTCAGTCTCTGATTTTTTAAATTTTATATCAAAAGTCCCTTTTGCTGTTGATTTAAATTTGTAAACTGTTTTTTGAGGACCTGGCACTTGTAGTGTACAAGCACCCGATGGGTATTTAGCTTCAACTTGCAATCCTTTTTCTGTACCAATTGTTACCTCACTAATTTTACCAAATTGAGCACAAGCACTATCAACTAAATAAGTTACATCATAACTAAGCTCCTCATTTACTTTTCCTTTTTCTGGCCCTTTCACTTCAGTCACTAAAGCAGTTTTCACAGTAAATTCAGGAATAGTCGGTTGCTCCTCATCATTATCATTACTACATGAAATTAATACCGTTGCCAAGAATAACACAGTTAAAACTGATTTTAAATTGAAATTTTTCATAAATGTATATTTTTTGTTATTAATTATAATATAGATGCAAATACATTGAGATGGTTGCTTTATAAAATTGTTAAAAAAACAAAACAAATAAATAAAACATTAAAAATCAACAACTTAAAACTTTAAAAAAAATCACTTTTGACATAAAAAAAACACCAATCTTTCGATTGGTGTCATATATCATAGGCAAAAAAATTATTCTGCTACTTCTTTTTTTGGAATCATTTTTTTGATTACAGTTACAACTCCTAAAACAAGAAACCCGATAACAAGTCCGATAACAAATTCTTTTACGATTGAAGGCAACTGAGGTACTAAATGATGGAAAAATTCGATATTATGTACAAATATTCCGCCAGCAACTAATAGCAAAGCTATAGTACCGATTACTGATAAACTCTGAATCACTTTTGGGAGTGCTTGCACTAATAAATTCCCTATAGTTTTTGATAAACTACGTTCTTTTTTACTATATTGAATAAGTTTTAAACCAAATTCATCCATTCTTACAATAAGCGCTACAAGGCCATAGACACCAATTGTAGCAACTATCGCAATGATAGAAACAACTAGAATTTGTGATAAAATAGGTTTTCCGATTACAGTTCCTAATGCTATAATTACAATTTCTACTGATAATATAAAATCGGTTACAATTGCCGATTTCACTTTTTCTTTTTCAACTGCTAAAGCTTCTTCTTCAGAAAAAGCACCTGCTGTAACTTCAACTTTTTCATGCTTGTGTGGAAAGAAAAACTCAAATATTTTCTCAGCTCCTTCATAAGCTAAAAAAAGACCTCCTAATACTAAGATTACTATAATTGCTACAGGAAAAAAAGCACTAAGTAAAAATGCTATTGGTAAGATGATTAATTTATTAATAAACGAACCTTTACCAATGGCCCATAATACAGGAAGTTCTCTTGAAGAGGCAAAGCCTGAAGCTTTTTCGGCATTAACAGCCAAATCATCTCCTAGGATACCTGCTGTCTTTTTTACTGCAACTTTACTCATTACTGCAACATCGTCCATAATTGCTGCAATATCATCTAATATAACGAAAAAACCTGATGCCATATAATTGTTTTAGAACTGCATTGATTTTTGATACAATCTACCAAATTCAATCAACACACATTTATTATTTCATGCGAATCTAATACTTTTTGTTTGAATTTTTTCTTCTATTTCTTCCGATTTAATTAAATATTTTCAATCAGACTTCTAAAAAATATCTTCAACTGCATTGACCTAAAAGCAACCAGATAATCACAAAAACAAAAACAGTCCCAAAACAGCCACTTCCAAGCTTTTTCGCACCATAACCCGCTATTAATCCTTTAAATATATTGTTCATCCTATTATTTTTTTAAGTTTTTATATACAACTAATCCTAGCTTAGCTTTACCTAAGTAAAGATGAGAACTTAATTAGATTTTTTATTATACTAATTTAAAAAAAAGTTTCATTATTTACTGATTTTCAAAGTTATATATAAAAAAAACACCAGCCTCACGACTGGTGTTTTCAAATTAATAAAAATCAAAATTATTGGGCCACTTCTTGTGTTTGGTTTCTAAAAACCAATTTACCATCAAATGCATCTAATAAAATAATACTATCTGTAGTTATTTTACCTGCCAAAATTTCTTTTGACAATTGATTTAACACATCTCTTTGTATAACACGTTTTACTGGTCTTGCACCGAATTGCGGATCAAATCCTTTATCCGATAAATAAGCAATTGCTTCTGGAGTTGCATCCATTGTAATTCCTTGCAAAGCCAACATTTTTGTAACGCTCTTTAATTGTAAACCAACAATATGTTTAATGTTATCAACTGTTAAAGGTGGGAATAACACAATCTCATCAATACGGTTAATAAACTCTGGACGAACCGTTTGTTTCAATAACCCAAGTACTTCTACTTTTGCTGCTTCTGTTGTAGCTTCAATTCCACCTTTTAGGTTTTCAAATTTTTCTTGTATAATCTGACTTCCCATATTAGAAGTCATGATAATAATTGTATTTTTAAAATCGGCCAAACGTCCTTTATTGTCTGTTAATCGACCTTCATCTAATACTTGTAATAAAATATTAAACGTATCTGGGTGCGCTTTTTCAATCTCATCTAACAGAACTACTGAATACGGTTTTCTTCGTACAGCTTCTGTTAATTGTCCACCCTCATCGTATCCTACATATCCTGGAGGCGCACCAACTAATCTACTTACGCTATGTCTTTCTTGATATTCACTCATATCAATTCTGGTCATCGCATTTTCGTCATCAAAAAGATATTCTGCTAATGCTTTAGCTAGCTCTGTTTTACCAACTCCCGTAGTTCCTAAGAAAAGGAATGTACCTACAGGTTTTTTCATATCTTGTAAACCAGCTCTGCTTCGTCTTACAGCATCACTTACTGCTTCAATAGCTTCTTCCTGACCAACAACACGTTTGTGCAATTCATCTTCCAGATGTAAGAGTTTTTCTCTTTCTGTTTGAAGCATTTTTGTAACTGGAACTCCTGTCCATTTTGCAACTACTTCGGCAATATCTTCTCTTGTAACTTCTTCTTTTATCAAAGAGTTACCTGATTGATACTCTTGTAATTGCTTCAATAAAACATCCAGTCTTTCTTGAGCTTCTTTTATTTTTCCGTAACGAATTTCGGCTACTTTACCGTAATCGCCATTACGTTCTGCTCGTTCTGCTTCGTGTTTGAAATCTTCTATTTCTAATTTTACAGCTTGAACTCCATCTACTACATCTTTTTCAGATTTCCATTTGGCGTAGATTTCATTTCGCTCTTCTTTTAGATTAGCCAATTCCATATGCAGCACTTTCAGCTTGCTTTCTTCTTTTTCACGTTTTATGGCCTCAATCTCAATTTCTAACTGCATTATTTTTCGATCCAAAACATCTAATTCCTCTGGTTTTGAATTGATCTCCATACGCAATTTAGAAGCTGCCTCATCCATTAAGTCAATCGCCTTATCTGGTAAGAAACGATTGGTAATATAACGTTGAGAAAGCTCGACAGCTGCAATAATTGCTTCGTCTTTTATCTGAACTTTATGATGCGTTTCATATTTTTCTTTAATTCCACGTAAAATCGAAATAGCACTTTCTGTATCTGGCTCGTCGATTAGAATTTTTTGGAAACGACGTTCCAGCGCTTTGTCTTTCTCAAAATATTTTTGATATTCATCTAAAGTCGTAGCACCAATGGCTCTTAATTCTCCACGCGCCAAAGCTGGTTTTAGGATATTAGCCGCATCCATAGCTCCTTCACCTCCACCTGCTCCTACAAGTGTATGAATCTCATCTATAAATAAAACAATATCACCTTCGGCTGCTGTAACTTCTTTAACTACCGATTTCAATCGTTCTTCAAACTCACCTTTGTATTTTGCACCGGCAATTAAAGCTCCCATATCTAATGAGAAAACAATTTTATCTTTTAGGTTTTCAGGTACGTCACCATCAACAATTCGGTGTGCTAAACCTTCGGCAATAG
Organism: Flavobacterium sp. 140616W15; assembly: GCF_003668995.1. NCBI lineage: Bacteria > Pseudomonadati > Bacteroidota > Flavobacteriia > Flavobacteriales > Flavobacteriaceae > Flavobacterium > Flavobacterium sp. 140616W15. Next base: position 927,867 of record NZ_CP033068.1, on the reverse strand, counting down.
CTGTTTTACCAACTCCAGGCTCACCAATTAACATTGGATTGTTTTTGGTTCTACGAGTTAAGATCTGTAATACACGTCGGATTTCTTCATCACGACCAATAACAGGGTCTAACTTACCTGTACGTGCTAATTCATTTAAGTTTTTAGCATATTTATTTAATGAGTTATATGTCTCTTCTGCTGATGCTGAAGTTACACGTTCTCCTTTACGTAATTCTTCTATAGCGGCTTTTAAGCCTTTACCTGTTACTCCTTGATCTTTTAAAATCTGAGCAACCTTACTTTTTGAGTCAAAAATTGCAAGAATTAAATGTTCGATTGAAACATATTCATCGTTCATTTTTTGTGCAATAATCTCTGCTTCATTTAATGCTTTATTAGCATCTCTTGAAAGTAATATGTCTCCTCCCGAAACTTTCGGAAAGCTTTGAATTGTACTATCTAGAATTTGAAGAAATAAAGGCACATTAACATTGAGTTTTTTCAAGATAAATGGCGCTACATTTTCATCAACTTCAAAGATAGCCTTGAAGATATGCTCATTCTCAATTTGCTGTTGACCGTTTTGTTGTGCCAACTGCTGAGAAAGCTGAATAGCTTCTTGCGATTTGATTGTAAATTTATTTATGTTCATCTTTATATTGATTTATGATTTATGATTCTATTTTAATAAGTAACTTTGTTTATTATTTCTCAAAATATATTCCACAATAAAAAAACAGACAAAATGACACTTATAATTTGATCTTCATCATTTTTAAATGTCAAAAAGTCATAAACAACGACAAAATATGAGTTTTCTATCATCATTATTTGGAAATTCTGATCAAAATGAATCATCAGAAACCAAAATAAACTGGATCCCTTTAACAAGTGTAGACCAATTAGACGAAATCGTAACTGAGTCTAAAGATAAGCAAATTCTTATATTTAAACACAGTACAAGATGTAGTATTAGCAGAATGGCCCTAAAACAATTTGAAAAAGAGTTTGATTTAGACAATAAAGTTAAGGCTTATTTTCTTGATTTAATAGCACATCGTGATGTTTCTAATGAAATAGCATCTCGTTTTAATGTCGTTCATCAATCTCCTCAATTATTACTTATTAAAGACGGAAAATCAATATATGATGTTTCTCATAGTGATATTGACGCTGAAACTTTAAAAACTAAAGTGTAATTTTTGAATAAAACTAAATGGATATTCAATCAATTTATCAAAAAACAATAATTTTTGCTGCCCTTAAACATTCAGAAAGCAATCAGCTTATTCCTGATTCTCAACTACCGTATATTGTTCATTTAAGCAATGTGGCAATGGAAATTTTAATTGCCGCAAGTAATACTAAGGAATTTGATTTAAATTTTGCTACTCAGATTGCATTATTACATGACACTTTAGAAGATACAGCTACAACATTTGATGAATTAGAACTTGAATTTGGAATTGAAATAGCCAAAGGTGTTTCTGCCCTCACAAAGAATGGTAATTTACCAAAAGAAGAAAGAATGCTTGATAGTTTGAACCGAATTTCATCTCAAAGAAAAGAAGTTTGGGCTGTAAAATTAGCAGATAGGATAACTAACTTACAGAAACCTCCTAAAACATGGAATAGTCTTAAAAAAGAAAATACAAAAATGAAGCTGAGTCTATTTTAGAAAAATTAAAAGGAGCAAATCAATATTTGGAAAATCGTTTGCAAGTAAAAATACAAGAATATGAATTTTATATTGATTAAAATATTCCTGCCTTAGCAAGAATATTTTAATCTTCAATTCGGTATTTGCTTTTAATTAAAAACTTCCTCCTGAGCCTCCTCCACTAAAATCTCCTCCTCCAAACTCCATTGGTGATTCCTCAGGCTTAACTTCTGGCTTCATTCCAAATGTGGATGCTATAATTAAAGCTTCGGCATTTAATAATGAATTTGAGTTATCAAATCGGTCCGATTTAAATGTTATTCCTTTTTCATTGTCTCTTATTTTTCTTATTGCAAAGTAAGTAAATGCAAATAGCAATAATCCCCCAAAAGTTAACGCTACTTCTGTCGGTAAAACATGATGATAGGTTCTAAAAGTAAAAATTGAAAAACAAAAGGATAAAAAACCAATCCAAAGCAAAACTCTATCTTTGTTACGTAATCCAAAAAACAAATAAAGTACGGGAACTATAAACGTAAAAATCCAAAAGAACATGCTAAATGGAATTTCCGGACTTATTTCATAATAACCACCAGATAAGCTTGCAGAAAACTCTCTTACAACAAAATAATTCCCCGAAAGATAGAATAACACCTTACTAAAATTTTTCATTAGTAAAATTCCATTATAATAAAAAGGTTCTTTCAAATTTTTAAGAAGCACTTTACTGCTACAATACATTCCAATTGCATAAAGCATAAATACAAATGGCAGAATAACACTCCCCAGCTCAATATAATTAAAGAAGACAAATCCTAATGTTGTAGTTGATGCCAAACAAAAAATCAGTGCAGAAGACAAATGTAAATAACGCAAATACATAAAAAAAGAAACAACCGTTACTGTAATCATACTTGATAATACATCTGCATTACTTATTCGTAATATACTTGTAGTAAAAGTCATTGCCACAGCTATTGCCAAGGTTAATTGTGCTCCCAATACAAAAGCATCGTCTAAACCATACCCATAATATTTTTGCTGCGCTAAAAGCTCAGTCCCAACAAACCCAACTATTGCGAAAAGGTAAATTAAAGCAATAAAAAAATCATTCGAAGAAGCACCTATTCCTAATAAAGAAATTGTACCACATATAGATGAATATAAAAAAACTCCTAATAGAAAGAAACCAATACGAATTAATATATTGTCCTGACTTTTAAGCACTGGCAATTCTTTAGAAACAGTATCTAATTGCTCTTTGGTTATAAAATTAGCTTTCTGTAAGTTCTCTGCTTCATTAACCAAAAAATATTCTTCAATAAATTCTTATCGTATACTATCATTTGCTTTTTGTTTATTGAAATTTTTAATTAATATGATAAATAAAACAATAGATCCTATTATGTAAAAAGGAGTTAAAACCATTATAAATTCAAAGAAATCATCGGCATTTATAAACTCTAAAAATTTAAAAACTATAATATTAATACCAATGTAGGCGTATATAATTGTAAACACAAATAATGAAATTGCTGGAATCTGATAGCTTACTTTGTAGAAATAATAAGCAGAAGCTCCTAAGACAATTGCAAAAATTAACCAATAACCTTGAAATAGGTTATTGATCGCTGCAATACATATCAAATGCAAAGCATAAGTAAGGTAGATAAAATTGAAATGTATTTTTAAATTAATCTTTGCGCTATAAATAGTCCAAAGGATTAATAATCCTCCTAATATAATTGCCGAATAACTTAAGGTATCTGTTGTATAAAAATCATTGCTAAGTAAGGTTTGCGGACTTACCGAAAGACCTATATAAGCTGCTAAACCTGTTACAGCAATTGTTAATACACTTTTATTATCAAAATAATAAGCACAAAAAAAACTAATAATTGTAGGGACTAATGTTGCCAAACCATAATGAGTCCCGAATAGCTCGTATTGAAATTGAATGTACCCTACAAAAATACAGCTAAGAATTGTAGCCGTAAGGACTAAATATTGTAATACTGGATTTTCAAAACTAGAATCTTCTTTTTGAAATCCTTTTGAATTTTTAAAGCAAAAATAAAAACAGATTACTGTTACAATTAGAAGCAAAGATAAAATAGCGACATGACCTATTGTATCTATATTTTGATAAATCAAGATTCCGATTCCTGTTGTAAATAACAAAACTGATAGGTATAGGAATAACTTTAATTCGTTATATAGCGAAAAAATCCCTAAACTGCGATAGGCTTTTACCTGCACAAATTGTTCTTCGGTAATTAAGTTCTTCTCAAAAAGTTTTTGAGTTGCCTGTTCATCAAATTGTGTCATACTATTACTTTAAGATAACTATATATCAAATATATGTATTTAGTATGAATTTTCTGTTTTCAATAAAAAGGATTTACCTAAAAAAAAATACGCTATGAAATCATAGCGCATTTTCGTGAATTAATAAGAACTCTTCATCTTATCTTTTATAGCATCTAAACACAAATTATTAATACTTCCTTCGTGTGTATGTTTTGTTTCTTTAGGAGACTTAAATGTACCATTTTCTAATTGCTCAGCAACTTCTTTATATGCATCTCTAAACGGCATTCCTGCTACAACCATTTCATTTAATGTATCTACTGTAAACAAGTAATCGTATTTTTTATCTTCTAAAATATGGTCTTTTACTGCAATGTCTTTTATGGAGAAAATTGCAATGTCTAAACAAGCTTTAAGATTTTGAATTGCTGGAAACAGTCCTTCTTTTAAAAGCTGTAAATCTCTATGATAGCCACTTGGTAAGTTATTTGTAATTAGAGTGATTTCATATGGTAATGCTTGTATCTTGTTACATTTACCACGAATTAACTCAAATACATCAGGGTTCTTTTTATGTGGCATGATGCTCGAACCTGTTGTAAGATGCGATGGTAAGCTGATAAAATCAAAATTCTGACTCATATACAAACAAACGTCCATTGCAAATTTAGACAGTGTTGCCGCAACACTACTCATTGCAAAAGCAACTGTTTTTTCTGCTTTACCACGACTCATTTGCGCAGCTACTGCATTGTACTTTAAGGTTTCGAATCCTAACTCTTTTGTTGTAAATGTTCTATTTATAGGAAATGAACTTCCGTAACCTGCCGCTGATCCTAATGGATTTTGATCTACAATTTTGGCAGCGGCATTAAGCATTGTAATATCATCAATAAGACTCTCTGCATAAGCAGAAAACCACATTCCGAATGATGACGGCATTGCTATTTGTAAATGTGTGTATCCTGGCAATAATACATTTTGATGTTTCTCGGCAGATTCCATCAACAAGTCAAAAAGGCTTTTTACTTGTTCTTTTAATGCTTTTACTTCATCTTTAAGGTATAAATGCACATCAACCAAAACTTGATCGTTACGAGAACGTGCTGTGTGGATTTTCTTCCCTGCATCGCCTAATTTCACTGTTAGTAAATATTCGATTTTGGAATGTACATCTTCAAAACTATCTTCGATTACAAAATTTCCTTTTCGGCATCGGCAATGATTTCGTTTAATACATCCACTAACGAATTGGTTTCATCTGCAGTTAAAAGCCCTATTTGACCCAACATTTTTGCATGTGCTATTGACCCCAATGCATCGTATTTAGCCAGAACCAAATCAAGCTCTCTATCATTCCCAACAGTAAATTGTTCGATTTGTTTATCAGTTGGTATTCCTTTTTCCCAAAGTTTCATAACTTAGATTTTTAGACTATTAGATTCTTAGACACTTAGACTATTTGATTTTTAGATCTTTTTAGTTTATGTTTTCTAATTTACAACTAATGCCATTGTTTGTACTGGTTGTGTTTCTAGCCCCGATAGCAGTGAAAATCCTTTTTCTGGCTTCTTTAGTCAGGAAAAGATTGAAACGAATAGCGGGAAAGAGCTCCTAATTATCCTTCGACTCCACTCTGGATGACAAAAAATAACAAGAAGATAATATTATAATTTAAAGAAATCAGTTAGTATTTTAATATACAATTCGATTCCTTCTTCAATTTCATTGATAAAAATAAATTCGTCTGCCGAGTGTGAACGCAATGTTTCTCCGGGTCCTAACTTTAATGACTGGCAGCTTAAAACGGATTGATCCGAAAGCGTTGGCGAACCATAAGTTGTTCTTCCTAAAGCAATTCCTGCTTGAACCAAAGCATGTGCTACTGGTATTGAGGATGCATTAAGATGCATAGAACGCGGTGTTACTTCAGCTTTTATATTGGCTTTTACCACTTCTAAAATCTCGGTATTTGAATAACAATCATTTACACGAATATCGACTACCAAATCACATTCTGATGGCACTACGTTATGCTGTTTTCCTGCATTTATTTGAGTTACAGTCATTTTTACTGGCCCTAAAACATCAGATATTTTATCGTATTTATAGTTTCTAAACCATTCCATTACCGGAATAGCATTATATAATGAATTATCTTCATTTTGATGTGCTGCATGGCTTGCTGTACCTTTTACCTTAACATCTAGCACTAATAATCCTTTTTCGGCTACAGCCAATTGCATCAATGTAGGCTCCCCTACAATTGCGCAATCCAACTCTGGTAAATGTTGTAAAACACTATTTAATCCATTTTTCCCACTGCTCTCTTCTTCTGCAGAAGCTACGATTACCAAATTATACGATAACTTTTCGTTGTTATAAAAATGTACAAACGTTGCCAATAGCGAAACCAAACAACCTCCTGCATCATTACTTCCTAATCCAAATAATTTGCCGTCTTTTACAATAGCTTTAAAAGGATCATTAGTATATGCTTGGTTTGGTTTTACTGTATCGTGATGTGAATTAAGTAAAAGAGTTGGTTTCTTTTCATCAAAATACTTGTTGAAAGCCCACACATTATTGTTTTCTCTCTTAAAAGGAATTCCGTTTTGATTGAACCAATTTTCGATTAAAAGTGCCGTTTGATCTTCCTCACTTGAAAAAGAAGGGGTTTCGATTAAACTTTTCAATAATGCTATTGCTTCTTGCTGGAGCGTTTCTATATTTTTCATTTTTAAATAGGTACTGAGGTACTAAGATTCTGTATTTCTAAGATTGCAAAAATCATGGTTTCTTAGAAACTTAGCAACTTTTTTCTTTTATAATTTAATCGTTGTGTGCAATATATTAGAATTTTGCAACATGCTATGGTGTCCAATTTTTATTGTTTGAACTCCTTTAGACAAGCTGTTAAAACAATTATCTAGCTTAGGAATCATCCCGGAATGAATCACCTTTTCGGCTTTTAACTGTGCATATAAAGCTTCGTTTATTTCTGTGATTACCGATGAATCATCTTCTGAATCTGACAAAACACCTTGTTTTTCAAAACAATATGTAAGTGTAACTTCAAAGACTTCAGATAAAGCAATCGCTAATTCACTTGCAATCGTGTCAGCATTTGTGTTTAGCAATTGTCCCTTTTTATCATGTGTAATTGCACAAAAAACTGGTACAATTTCATTTTCTAGTAATGTAGCTAGTAATTTTGTATTAACTTGCTTTACATCACCCACAAAACCATAATCGATTGTTGGATGATTTCTTTTTGTTGATTGGATTAAATTTCCATCAGCTCCCGAAAATCCAATTGCATTATTATTTTTAGACTGTAATTGCGCTACAATATTTTTATTAATCTGACCTGCGTAAATCATCACCACAACATCTAGCATTGCAGCATCTGTTATACGACGGCCATCAATCATTTGCGGAACCAAACCAATACTTTCTGCCATTTTAGTAGCCGATTTTCCTCCTCCATGAACTAATACTTTATGACCTTCTATTTTAGAAAAATCGGTTAAAAACTGTTCTAATTCTGATGGATTATCAATTATGTTCCCGCCTATTTTTATTACTGTAACTTTTTTCATGAGGTTCAAAGGTTCAAAGGAACAAAGAAACAAAGCTTAGATTCAGTTTGTAAAATCGCTGAACCTTTCCAACTTTGTGCCTTTGCACCTATAAAATTATAATTTCTTTAGAATCTTCTGCAACACTAATTGTGCTGAATATGTTCTGTTATTCGCTTGCTCGATTACGATTGAATTTTCGCCATCCAAAACTTCGTCACTCACAATTACATTACGACGAACTGGAAGACAATGCATAAATTTTCCGTTGTTTGTTAAAGCCATTTTTTCGGCAGTAACTGTCCACGTTGGATCTAAATTTGTTACTTTACCATAGTCATTAAAGTTACTCCAGTTTTTCACATATACAAAATCAGCATTTTCGAATGCTTTATCTTGATCATATTCAATTTTGCAGTCTTTTGTTATTTCTGGACTTAATTCATATCCTTCTGGATGCGTAATTACAAAGTCCATATTCTTTTGCATTTGCATCATTTCTACAAATGAATTTGCAACTGCCTGAGGTAAAGCCTTAGGATGTGGCGCCCAAGAAAGGACTACTTTTGGTCTATGTTTGGTTTTATACTCTTCCATTGTAATTGCATCTGCCAAAGATTGCATTGGATGACGAACTGCACTTTCCATATTTACAATAGGCACTGTTGCGTGTTTTATAAATCCTGAAATAACAGTTTCAGCATAATCCTTTTCTTTACTTTCTAAACCTGCAAAGGCACGAATCGCAATTATATCACAATACTGCGAAACTACTTCTGCAGCTTCTTTTATATGCTCTGAAGCACCAGAATTCATAATTGCTCCATCTTCAAACTCTAATGTCCAGCCTTCATTAGTAAAATTCATTACCATGACATTCATCCCTAAGTTTAAAGCTGCTTTTTGAGTACTCAAACGCGTTCTTAAACTCGGATTAAAAAATAACATCCCTAAGGTTTTGTTCTTCCCTAGGTGTTGATTTTTTAGTGGCTTTTTCTTGATTTTTAACGCCCCTTTAACCCATTTTGATAATGAGTTGATATCTTGAATTGAAATATAGTTCATAATATATTGTTTAATTGTTATTTGTTTAACTGTTTAACCGAATAGTCGATTAACCGAATCAACATTTTTAAGAATAGTATCTGTTTTTATTTGTGTCTTTACATTAGTAAATCCGCACTATCCGTGTTCTTCTTTTGACAATCATCATAATTTGAATTAAAAATATAGTTTATGTTTTCTTTTTATTCTCATTTCTAAAAACCTTTATCATCCGTGTTCTTATTCAATAATCATTATTCGAATTAACGATTAACCAAATCAACATCTTTACACAATCTTGGTAAAAGGAATTTCATTTTTTAATGCTTTTAAAATAAAATTATCATCTAATCCATTTACAATCCAGGTTTCAATATTTGCTGCTTTGGCAATTGCTGCGGCTTCAATTTTTGATTGCATTCCTCCTGTTCCGTGTGACGACTTAGATTCTCCAATTTCTTTTTCTAAAAGCTGTAGATCATTCACTAAAGCTATCGTTTCTGGTACTTCATTATGGATAGATGCTTTCGTATAAATTCCGCTTGTATTCGTAGCAATTATCAAAATATCTACATTTAATAAAACAGCCGTTAATGCAGCTAGTTTATCGTTATCTCCAAACTGAATTTCATCGGTTGCTACAGTATCATTTTCATTAATAATAGGAATGTAATTGTTCTCTACTAAAACATTTATTGTATTTACAATATTGATTTTGGATTGTTCTTTTTCAAAATCAGAATAGGACAACAAACATTGTGAGGTCAACAAACCTAAATCGCTAAAGTTCTCATGGAAAATCCGCATTAAATGAGGCTGACCAATCGATGCTAAAGCTTGTTTTACAATAATTTCCTTCCCTTTGCTCTCTAGTTTCACAAATTGTTTCGCTGCGGCAATAGCTCCAGAACTTACAATCACAAATTCGTACCTATCATTTAAAGCAGCAATTTGCATTCCAATATCCTCAATCTTTCCTCTCGAAATATGATTGGTTTCTTTGGTTAACGTATTACTTCCAATTTTTAATAAAATCCTTTTTTAGTCATTTTTTTTAAGTGGCTAAGGTTCTGAGTTTTTATATTGTAAATTTTCTTTTAACTGTATATTTTTTTAACCGCAATCCCGATAACTATTGGGAGTGCAAGATTTTTATTTTCTAAACCTTTATAAACGCTAAGTTCACAAAGCTATATCTATAACTAAATTTTAAAATCAAAAATCGTTAATCATCAATCTAAAATTCTAAGATAGCCTAACAATCTAAGAAGTCTAAATTACCTAATTTGCCCTTCTCCATAAATATACCACTTATTGGTAACTAGATGTTGCAATCCGATTGGTCCCCGTTGGTGCAGTTTATCTGTACTAATAGCTAATTCTCCACCTAAACCAAGTTGTCCTCCATCAGTAAATCGAGTTGATGTATTATGATAAACCGCTGCAGCATCAATCGAGTCCATAAATTCCTGGGCAACAGCTTTATTTCTTGTAATAATTGCAGCTGAATGCCCTCCACAATATTTATTAATTTTTGCAATAGCCTCCTCTTCTGAAGCGATTGCCCCTAATACAATTTTATAATCCAAAAATTCTTCATACCAAATATCTTCATTTTTCAAAACGCTTGTATTTGTAAAAGGTTCTAATATTTTATCTACAATGATCTCTACTTTTGATTCATCTAGCTCCTCTATTAGAATAGCCAAAAACCCTTCAAAATTTGGCAATCCAGAATCTATTAAAACCTTGTCTATTGCATTACAAGCTGAGATTTTAGATGTTTTTGCATTCAAAATTACTTTCAATGCAATGTCTGTATCTGCTTCTTTATGAACGTAAACAAAATTATTGCCACGGCCACTTACAATTACTGGACAAGTTGCATGCGCTTTTACAAATTCAATTAACTTCTCTCCACCACGTGGCACAATTAAATCTACTTTTTGTGTTGGTTTTTCTAAAAAAGCCTGTGTTTCTTGTCTATTAAAATTTAAATACTCAACCCACTCTGTCGAAACATTATTCTCTGTTAAAGCTTGATGCCATAAACTTACAATCTTTAGATTAGATTTTAATGCTTCTTTTCCTCCCTTAAGTAAAATTTTATTTCCTGATTTAAAGGCAATTCCACCAGCTTCAATTGTAACATCGGGTCTTGATTCATAAATAATTAATATCGTACCAAAAGCTGCCGTTTTATTACTGACTTTAATCCCATTTTCATGTATAAAATGAAACCTTTCTACACCAACAGGATCCTCCTGAGATGCTAACTGATTCAATGACAAAATCATTTCATCAATCTTCTTATTATCGACTTTTAAACGTTCTTCCATCGCTAAATCTGTGCCATTGTAAGCGGCTAGATCAGCTTGATTCGTCAGAATTATTTGGTTTCTTTCTTCTTCGACAAGCTTTGCCATCGAGAGTAGGACCAAATTTCGCTTTTCAATTGATAATTGGTGGTTCATAATTTTTATAGTTGGTTGTTTGGTAGTTGTTGTATGTAGTTAGCAATGAAAAACTAATGCCCTAATTCGGCTAAACTTTCTTTCAATGCAACAATAAATACATCTATATCTGATTTTTTTACTGTTAATGAAGGTAAAATTCTTAATAGATTTTTGTTGTTGGCGCTTCCTGTAAAAATATGTTTCTCTACAATTAATTTTTTACGAAGTGCTCCAATTTCAAAATCAAATTCTACACCAAGCATCAATCCTCTTCCTTTTACTTTTATAATTTGAGGTACTTGCTTGATTTGCTCAAAAAAGTAAGCAGAAACTTCATTTACATTATCCTGTAATTTTAATTTTTCCATTACATCCAAAACTGCAATTCCTGCTGCACAAGATAAATGACTTCCTCCAAAAGTAGTTCCTAACAATCCGAAACTAGCTTCAAATTCTGGAGAAATTAAAATCGCTCCAACCGGAAAACCATTCCCCATTCCTTTTGCCACCGAAATAATGTCGGCTTTGATATTATGATGTTGGTATGCAAAAAACTTTCCGCTTCTTCCATAACCTGATTGTACTTCATCTAAAATTAAAACTACACCATGTTTTTTACAAGCTTTTTCTAAAGCCTGAAAAAATTCAGTTGTCCCCTCATCCAAGCCACCTACTCCTTGAATTCCTTCAATAATTACACTCGAAACATCTCCTTTTTCAAGTTCTGCTTCTACTAATTCGATATTATTAAGAGGCAAGAAAGTAACTACTTGCTGTGCATTTATTGGAGCTACGATTTTTTTGTTATCTGTAACTGCAACTGCTGCTGAAGTTCTTCCATGGAAAGAATTATCAAAAGCAACTACTCTTGATTTTCCGTTATGAAAAGAAGCTAGTTTCAATGCATTTTCATTTGCTTCTGCTCCTGAACTACATAAAAACAATTCATAATCTTCTAATCCTGAAAGTTTCCCTAATTTCTCCGCTAATTCTACTTGTAAAGGATTCTGAATTGCATTAGAATAAAAACCTAAATTATCTAATTGATTTTTAAGTTTCGATACATAATCTGGCTGTGTATGACCAATAGAAATTACTCCATGACCACCATATAAATCTAAATACTCTACTCCGTTATCATCTGTAATTGTGCAATCTATTGCTTTTACAGGAGTTATGTCATAAAGTGGGTATACGTTAAATAAATTCATGTCTTCTTTTTGTTTATTTTGCTTCAGGTTTAAAGTTTCAAGTTATGTTTAGAACGTGAAACTTCAAACTCGAAACTAGTTTAAGTTTCAGTATTGGTATTTCAAGTTATGTACTGAACGCAGAACTTGAATCCTGAAACAAATTTTTCTAAAATCCGCTTGGTTTCAAATGTAAACCTGTCGTTTCTGGTAATCCAAACATTAAATTCATGTTTTGAATTGCTTGCCCAGAAGCTCCTTTGGTTAAGTTATCGATTATTGAAGTAATCAATATCCGGTTTCCTTTTTTAGTTAAACTAATAATACATTTGTTTGTTTGTACAACCTGTTTCATATTGATATTGGTTGTAGTTACTGTTACAAACGGTTCATTTTTATAAAAATCTTCATATTTTGCTACGATTTCATCTAAGCTCTCCTCTGCAGTAGTATATAATGTTGCAAAAATTCCTCTTGCAAAATCTCCTCTATTTGGAATAAAAAGTAACTCATTTGAATAAGTTGCCTGCAGTTGGTTTACACTTTGATTTATCTCTCCTAAATGCTGATGATCAAATGCTTTATAATGCGACATATTATTTGATCTCCAACTAAAATGTGTAGTTTCTGAAGGACTTACGCCTGCTCCAGTGCTTCCTGTTGTAGCGTTAATATGTATGTCATTTTCTAAAAGCTGATTTTTTGCCAAGGGCAACAATGCTAATTGAATTGCCGTAGCAAAACAACCTGGATTGGCAATATAATTTGCTTTTTTAATAGCCGTTTTATTCAATTCTGGTAATCCATAAACAAATTGTTTTCCATCAAAAATTGAATCTTTAGTCAATCTAAAATCATTTCCTAAATCAATAATTTTAGTATGACCTGCAAATTTATTTTCTTGTAAAAATGAAATAGACTTTCCATGACCTAAACATAAGAACAATACATTTACATCTGGGTTAATTGCATCGGTAAAATCCATTTCAATATCTCCTAATAAATCGTGATGTGCTACAGATAATGGCTTACCTGCATTAGTGGTACTGTACACAAAATCAATATTTACATTAGGGTGATACATTAATATTCTTATCAATTCCCCAGCTGTATAGCCTGAACCGCCTATTATTCCAACATTAATCATAGTCTAAGTGATTTACGGATGAAAATATATTTTGAGCATTTCCTAAAATCTTAATAAATCCTTTGGCATCATCAGATGTCCAAGCGTTGTTCATTTCTCCGTATTGACCAAATCCTGTATTCATTAAATCATTATCTGATTCAATTCCGTCAAGCGAAAAGTGATATGGTTTTAATGAAACAATTACAGTTCCATTTACAGTTTTTTGAGTATCCTCAAGGAAAGCTTCAATATTACGCATTACAGGATCCAAAAACTGACCTTCATGGAATAACATTCCGTACCAGTTTCCTAACTGTTCTTTCCAATATTGCTGCCATTTACCTAATGTATGTTTCTCTAATAAATGGTGTGCTTTTATAATTATTAATGGTGCTGCTGCTTCAAAACCTACTCTTCCTTTAATACCGATAATCGTATCTCCTACGTGAATATCTCTACCAATTGCATACGCATTAGCTAGTTTTTCTAAGATAACAATATTTTTTGTTGGTGTATTTTTAATGTTATTCACACCTACTAATTCTCCTTTTTCAAATTGTAAAGTTACCTTCTCTTCACCATCTTTTTCTAATTGCGATGGATATGCTTCACTTGGTAAAGCCTGATTAGAAGTTAAAGTTTCTTTTCCTCCTACACTCGTTCCCCAAAGTCCTTTATTGATCGAATATTGTGCTTTTTCCCAAGAATAATGAACTCCATTTTTTTGCAAATAGTCAACTTCTTCTTGTCTTGACAATTTTAAATCTCTAATTGGAGTAATGATTTCAATTTCGGGAGCGATAGTTTGAAAAATTAAATCAAATCTAATTTGATCATTTCCCGCTCCTGTACTTCCATGTGCAATTGCCTCTGCTCCAACTTTTTTAGCATATTTTATTGCTTCAATAGCTTGAAAAACACGTTCTGCACTTACAGATAATGGATAGGTATTATTTTTTAGTACATTTCCATAAATCAAATATTTTATAGCTTTATCATAGTATTTATCTACGATTGTAAGATTTGCATGTTGAGCACTTCCTAATTCGTAAGCTCTTTCTTCAATAGCATTTAGTTCTTCTTCATCGAAACCTCCTGTATTAATAAGTACAGTGTGGACTTCATATCCTTTTTCATTTTTTAAATATTTAAGGCAGTACGAAGTATCTAATCCTCCGCTATAAGCTAATACAACTTTTTCATAATTTTATTTTTTAAGAAAAGGGCTTGTTTAATTGATTTTAATCTATTGAGTACTTTTACGTTAAATGGATGTTTTGGCGGATCTTTTTGTTTTTCTTTTGGATCGTACAACATTCCTGTGCATAAGCACATTTTATTTTCTTTACTTTTTAATATTTCATAATTTGTACAAGTTTTACAACCTGCCCAAAAGCTTGGATCACTTGTAAGTTCTGAAAAGGGAACTGGCTTATATCCCAAATCTGAATTGATTTTCATAACAGCCAAACCAGTTGTTATACCAAATATTTTGGCATCAGGGTATTTTTCTAATGAGTAGTCAAAAACTTTTGATTTGATTTTTTTGGCTAAACCTAAATTTCTATAATCAGGATGTACTATTAATCCAGAATGAGCCACAAACTTGCCATGTTGCCAGCTTTCGATATAACAAAACCCTGCAAATTTACCATCAGCCAATGCGATCAATGCGTCTCTGTTCTCCATTTTTTTCTGAATGTACTCTGGAGTTCTTTTAGCAATTCCGGTACCTCTCAATAAGGCAGACGACTCTATGGTATCGCAAATTTCTTGCGCATATTTATAATGTTCTTCTTGTGTTACAACAATAGAGATCTTCATTTCAATAGTTGAAGTTAGGGTTAAAAAATAAAACATGATTTTTTTTCTGAAACCCAAGAGTTGCTTCAGCAAAGCTAAATAAAATATACGTAAAACCCTTAATATCAAAAAGATGATACTGAGAAATTTTTAAATAAAATGTACTTCTAGGATGTGTTTGTCCAAAGGACAACTTAGGTAATTTCAAGACAAAAAAATGAATATAAATAAATACAACGAAAAACTCTTTTGAATACTATATAGATAGTATCCGTACTTCGGGAGAAGTAGCAACTGAGTTTGTCCGTGACAAAGAAGTTATATGTAAACTTATTTTATTCATCGATGCAAATTTACATCTTTTTTTTAATTACAACACGTTAATCAAAAATTGTAACATTTTTTTAATAAAATGTTGTTTCTGCAGATTTATCGCATCATAACAGCTAATTTCTGAGTGAAAATTAAATTTTTAATAAAAAAATCGACTATTTGAGTCTAACTCAAACAGCCGATTTCATTAATTAAAACCTCATAAAGGTCTATAAAAAAGCTTATAAGCTCTATTTCATAATTAAATTTTTATTTACTCTTTTGTAAATTCCATTACTTGTGAGTTCTCTAAAATTGTCATTTTCAATCCTGTTTTACTAAATGCAAATTTTAATCCAGCTCGTTTTGATTCAAAAGTATCAACTGCATCAGCAACAGGCTGAAGTGAAAATTTAGGATAGTTTGGCAACTCTACTGTTAAAGCTCCATTTTTTTCTGTGAATATAATTTTTAGAGGTGAGATTTTACTAGAATATGTACCTAGATAAGAATCTAAAACAACATCTTTTTCAATTTTACCACTTCCGGCTGTCCATACATTATTACTTACATTGCTATCTGGAAAAACATGATCAGGATCAATTGAAACACTTTCAATTTCTTCTGTAGAATCAAATTTAAAAGACCATTCTACATTTCTCTGCCAGATTTCAACTGGTAATTTTACTCTAGAAACTTTACCACTTTTAGTTTTTACATCTATTATAACAGGCATTGCCATTTTTTCAAAGTTCTCAATAGTGATAATAATTCCATTTTTAGGATCATTTTTCACATATTTGATAGCGTTAATACCTTGATCAAAACGCCAGTTATTTACAAACCAACTTCTCCAGAACCAACTTAAATCTTCTCCAGCAACATTTTCCATTGTTCTGAAGAAGTCATCTGGTGTTGGATGTTTGTAAGCCCAACGCTCAATATAGGTACGGAATGCGATATCGAAACGCTCTTTTCCTAATACTTGTTCTCTTAAAATTACCAAAGCAGAACTTGGTTTATAGTAGCACAACAATCCAATGTTTGCTTCCTTCATATTATCTGGAGAACTCATAACAGTTTCTAGCTTTGGACTAGTAAACATCTCAGCCATTTTATGCATATCTCTTGGCGCTTCTTTGTACTCCCCTTTATTAAATTCAGCAGTACTTAATGAGTTGATAAAAGTATTGAATCCTTCATCCATCCACCCAAATAATCTTTCATTTGAACCTACAATCATTGGAAACCAAATATGTCCAAATTCGTGATCTGTAACTCCCCATAAATCTTCTCCTTTAGACTCCCAACTACAAAATACAATACCAGGATATTCCATTCCTCCTTCATTACCTGCTACGTTTGTTGCAACTGGATAAGGATATTCAAACCATTTATTAGAATAATTTTCGATTGCTCCTTTAGTATATTCTGTAGAACGACCCCAAGCAGCATCTCCTGCGCTTTCTACTGGATAAGCTGAAAGAGCTAATGACTTTTTACCACTAGGTAAATTAATCTTTGCACCATCTAAAATAAATGCTGCCGAAGATGCCCAAGAAACATCACGTGCATTTTTCATTTGATAATGCCATGTTTTTTCTCCATTTACTGGAGCAGCTACAGCAGATGCAACCTCTTCAGCAGAGCGAATCATAACAGTCTTATCACTTTGAGCGGCTTCTTTTAAACGTTTTTGTTGTTCGGCAGTATAAACCTCAGAAGCATTTACTAATTCACCTGAAGAAACTACAAAATGATTAGCAGGAACAGTTAATTTCAAGTCAAAATCACCATATTCCAAATAAAACTCTGATGCTCCTAAATATGGATGTGTGTTCCAGCCTCTTACATCATCATACACACACATACGTGGATACCACTGTGCTATAGTAAAAATTTTCCCATTTTTAGTTTCAAGAACTCCTGTTCTATCTGATCCTTCATTTGGAGCTATGTACGAGAACTCAATTTTAATTTTAACACTACTTCCTTTTGCTGCTAATTCTTCTGGAAGAAAAATCTGCATTCTTGTATCAGTAACAATATATTTTGCATCAGTTTCAACTGATTTTTTCTTATTAAAAACAGTTACTTTTACTGATTTAATTTTATTTCCACCATCAAAAACCTGACCTTGGGCTCCGTTACGACTTCCTGTTAAAGGTACTACAGCATTTCCTCGTGAATCTTCCTTAAATAAGTTTTGATCTAAATTAAGCCAAACAAAAGACATCTTATCTGGACTATTGTTGGTATAAGTGATTTCATCTGTACCAATAATTTCATTCGTAACTCCATTTAATCTTGCAGTAATCTTATAATCTGCCCTATTTTGCCAATATTCAGCACCCGGCTGGCCACTTGCTGAACGGGTTGTGGTTCCGTTTTTTGAATAGAACAATGGAGAGAATGCCTCATAATAATCGTATTTAGAAATAGGATTAGTATTTGCAGAAGGAACTTGTTGTGCCCATGTGGCCGAAATTCCAAACAATAAAGCCATAGACAATATGGCTCTCAAAGAGAGTTTTTTCATTTTTGTTGGTGTTTATCTAGCAAATTAATGAAAAAAAAGGTATTTATGAATTAAATCTAAATAGATTAATACTATTTAAACTAAATTTTATTAGAAAATATTTCACCCGCTTTTTTGTCTATAAATTAATTTTATAAATATATTTACAATACCTAATTTTTTAATCTCACAAAACCTAAATTTTGATTACAGTTATTTCAAATTCTAAACTTACTGCTTCAATTAAACATGCTGGAGCCGAATTATTTTCATTAAAAAACATACAAAACAAAGAATATATTTGGGAAGGAAATCCCGCTTTTTGGGGCAAACACTCTCCTATATTGTTTCCAATCGTAGGTACATTAAAAAACAACACCTACACTATTAACAACATTTCATATCACTTACCACGACATGGCTTCGCTAGAGATATGGAGTTTAGTCTTGTTTCAAAAACTGATGAAAGCGCAGTATTTTCTATTCAATCAAATGATGAAACACTAAAAATATATCCTTTTAAATTTGAGCTCCAAATAATTTACACCTTAATAGATTCACAACTGGATATCCAATATAAAGTGATCAATAAAACCAATTCTAAAATGCCTTTTTCTATTGGAGCTCATCCTGCTATAGCACTACCAGAAAATTTCAAAGATTATGCTTTAGAATTTGAAAAAAAAGAAATTCTAGAATATTCTTTACTTGAAAATGATTTGATTTCTAATAAAACCAAACAATTAGAAACAAAAGAAGGTCAAATTCATTTAGATTATTCACTATTTGAAAATGATGCATTAATATTTAAGTCATTAGAATCTAACTCACTCGCCATATCAGAAAACAATACACCATATGTAAAAGTTGATTTTTCAGATTTTCCTAGTTTAGGTATTTGGACAAAAGAAAATGCTCCTTTTATTTGTATTGAGCCTTGGTTTGGCTATTCAGATACTCCCGAGAATTCAGGAAATCTTTTCGAAAAAGAAGGAATCTTGACTTTAGAAGCAAATCAAACGTTTAATTCGAAATTTAGTATCGAAATTTTATAACTCAATCTTATTACATACCCTATGTTAAATTTTAATTTTTCTCCATTTCCTGTACTCGAAACTGAACGCTTACTCCTTAAAAGAATAACGAATGAGGATACTAGCGAAATCATAGCACTACGTTCTAATCCAGAAACTATGAAATACATTCCAAGACCACTCATAACAACTAATGAGCAAGCATTGGAACATATATCTCAACTTAACAGCATTATAGAAACAAATGAAGGAATCAATTGGGGAATTACTTTAAAAGACAGTCCTAAAATAATTGGATTTATTGGTTATTTTAGAGTTCAACCCGGAAACTTTCGTGCAGAAATAGGCTATATGTTATTACCTGAATTTCACGGAAAAGGAATTATTCCTGAGGCTGCAAAAAAAGTAATCGATTATGGATTTAATGAAATGAAACTACACTCTATCGAAGCTGTTATTGATCCTGATAATTTAGCTTCAGAAAGAGTTTTACAAAAAATGGACTTTGTAAAGGAAGGTCATTTTAAAGAATCGGAATATTATGAAGGACGTTTCTTAGACAATGTAATTTATTCATTATTGAACAAATAAAGCATTTAAATTATTAAAAGCAGTGAAGTATATAAAAGAATATAAAGTACAAACTACTCGCACAATTCAATAGTTTAATACTAAAGAGCAATACAACATTATTACAAGAGAAGCGTTTAAAATTTATATATTTCTGAATAACTTACAGAATTCCAATGTATTCTTGTTAAATTTTAAATTTACAACAATACAACATAATGCATTGCGTTATATTTGCACACTAAACTAGCAATCAAAACTAACTTATTGCTAGTAATTACTAGACTTTATGAAAAAATTATTTGCCTTAACCGTTCTTTTATTCACAATTCAATCTCATAGCCAAACTTACATAAAAGCAAATGCTATTACGGCTTTAGTAGCAATTCCTAATGTTGCTGTAGAAACAAGTATTAGCGAAAAACTCACTCTTAATGTTGACTTAATGGCCTCTTTTTGGGAATCATTTGACGGAAAAAGCCCGATGAAGTTTGTCACTTTTACTCCTGAAGTTCGCTACCATTTTAATGAGAAATACAATGGTTTGTATTTTGGTGGTCATATAGGAGGAGATATATATAAAATCCAAAAATGGAATTACTGGGATACAAACAAATATGAAGACGGACATGGATATAGGCTTGGCGCCACACTTGGGTATCAAAAGAAATTAAATGATAAATTTATGCTCGATTTTTTATTAGTGGAGGATGGCATCAAGGTTTTTATAAAGGCTTTTACAATGATGGGACACCAGGTCGTTATGAAAAAGCTCCTCATTTTAACAAAAGTGGTGAATGGCTTCCTTATGGAGGTGGCGTAATGATTTCATATAAATTAAATTAATCTATACTGGAAATTTAGGAATTGATTTAATATATAAATCCTCTACTTTTTTCCTAGCCCAATCTGTTTTTCTTAAGAAAGTTAAACTAGATTTTATACTAGGATTTGAAGTAAAACATTTAATCGGTATTAATTCACCTAAAGTATCAAACCCATAGTAACCAACTAATTTTTCGAGTATTGCTTGAAGTGTTATTCCGTGTAAAGGATTTTTATCTTGATTTTGCATTTTATATTTTTTTTTTAATAATAACAAAAAGACCGTACTACAAAAAGTACGGTCTTTCTTTTTTACAAAATTACTAAATTGAAATTAAAATAATCCTTCTATAATTTAGAATATGAATTTAAATCCAACAGCAAGTGGTGTTGTTAAGTTTGCACCACCAACAGCATAAGCTGAATCAACATTTGCCATATGCGCTAATCCAAAATTAGTTACAGTCGTTTTAGAACCATCTTTTGGATCTAAAGTTGTAGATGTGAAATTCGCTAAATTATAAGAAAACTCAACTGAGAAGTATTTTGTTACGAAGTAATCAAATCCACCTGATAGAGTTAAACCAAATTGATTTATTTTCAAATCGCTTTCTTTATCTTTCCCTGTAATAATTGGCGCTGCCAATTGACCGAAGAAATACAAAGAAGATCCCCCAATATTCCAATATTTTCTTGCTAATGGTTGAATAACTATCAAATCTGTTTTTGCAGCAGTGCCTGCATCAGACTCAGATTTCATATTAATGTATCCAAGCCCTGCTCCAACAGCTACAGATGGCGTGATAAAAGTACCTACAATCGGAATTACTGATAAATTTGTATGTTTTACATCATCAGTTTTAGTTTGTTGGTAGCCAAATTGTGATGTTACAAACCATGCTCCTTTTAAGCCTTGATCTACTTCTTGAGCCTTTACAGTTAACCCCATTAAAACAATACTAGCTAATGTTAAAATCTTTTTCATGTCTTTAAGTTTTTATTTTAAATTATTTAACAAACTTAGGCGTAAGTTTTTTCCTGAAAAATGATTAAAATCATAGTTTAAAAATTATCTTTAATTATCTTTGATTTCACTAAAGTTTTTCTTTTTTATTTTACATTTGTACCCTATGTTAAAAACAGTCAATATACTCAACAAAAGAGCCCGCTTCGATTACGAAATAATAGATACCTACACTGCTGGAATTGTTTTAACCGGAACTGAAATCAAATCAATACGCCTTGGTAAAGCAAACATTACCGAAAGCTTTTGCGAATTTAGTGGTGATGAACTTTTTGCTATTAATACCTATATTGAAGAATATACCTTTGGAAATCAATTCAATCATAAATCAAGAAGTGAGCGAAAATTACTTTTGAACAAAAAGAATTGAAAAACCTTCAAAAAAGTGTACAAGCAAAAGGATTAACAATTATTCCTTTAAAGCTGTTTACCAATGAAAAAGGACTCGCTAAATTACAAATAGGACTTTGTAAAGGGAAGAAAAACTACGATAAACGTGAATCTCTAAAAGAACAAGATACTAAGCGTGATCTTGATCGAATTAAAAAAGCGTTTTAATTTAGACTCTTTTTTAAAATAAAAATTCCAGAGTAATATCTCGATATTTATACTTATTTTTACTACAATAAACTCTAAATTTCTAGCTATGAAAAGAATATTTGTTTTATTAACTGTGATCTTACTATATGGATGTGGTACTAATTCTTCTATCATTACTAGTTGGAGAGATCCGCAAATAACAATTAGTTCAGAAAATTTCAAAAAAGTATTAGTTGTAGCTTTAATAAAAAATGAAGGGACACGAAGAGTTATTGAAAACAGAATTGCTGCAAGTAACCCTATTTTTCATGCTTCTTATCCGTTTTTGAATCAAATTAGTAATGGCCTTACAGATGACCAAAAACTAAAAATACTAAACGATGAAAATTTTGACGGTGTAGTTACTATGCGATTAG
This sequence comes from Flavobacterium sp. 140616W15, assembly GCF_003668995.1. Classification (NCBI taxonomy): domain Bacteria; kingdom Pseudomonadati; phylum Bacteroidota; class Flavobacteriia; order Flavobacteriales; family Flavobacteriaceae; genus Flavobacterium; species Flavobacterium sp. 140616W15. Next base: position 905,473 of record NZ_CP033068.1, on the reverse strand, counting down.
TAAGCAAAGAAAAACAAACCGAATATGTTCCTGGAATAGATAATAGCATCTATTACGGAGGCTATAATGGTTTATTATATGGAGGCCCGTTTGGTGGCTGGTACGGAATGTATGCAAACGATTTTTACACTCCAGGTTATTACGTAGAAAACACTTATTATATAGTAGAAACCAATGTTTTTTCTTTGAAAGAAAAAAATTAATCTGGACTGGCACAACAAAATCCTCTGATGTTACTGATATTGGCACAACAATAGATGATATCATGAGAACTATAATATACGAAATGAAGAAAGACGGAACGTTACCAAAGAAATAGCACTTATCACAAAAAAAATCACAAATAGCATTGAATTCATTTTTAATGCTATTTTTTTACCAATAAAATAATGACTAAATTTGTCTTGACAATTAAAACCATGCTTCTGAAATGAAAACGATACTTAAAAATGCCCGAGAACAAAAAGGTTTTAAAACTCGAGAAGTAGCACAATTACTTGAAATTGATCAAGCCTTAATCAGTAAATTTGAAAGTGGCACCCGAAAACCTACAAGAGAACAAATTGTAAAACTTGCTTCATTGCTCGAAATTGATTTTGAGAATCTATTAATACTTTGGTTAAAAGAAAAAATAATACATGAAATCGGACATGAAGAAATGGCACTTAAAGCATTACATCTCGCCGAAATCGAAATTCAAAACATTAAAAAGAGAGATACTTCGATTATCTTGTCAACATTGCAAAACGTTCTAAATGAAATTGAAGTCTTAAAAACAAAAATACAATCATTCCAACAATTTGATTTACATCGAATTTCTAAAATTTTAGAGCTCGAATATACATACGAAAGCAATAGAATTAATAACAACTCATTGACGTTACAAGAGACTAAAGCAGTAATTAATGAAGGATTAACAATTGGAGGCAAAACCATGCAGGAGCATTTAGAAGCGGTAAACCATCATGAAACTATTTCTTACATTAAAGATTTAACTCAAAAAAACAGTGCTGTCAATGAAAAAGAATTACTGAGTATTCACAATCAGATTTTAAGAGGAATAAAACCTGCTCATGCAGGAAAATATAAAAATGACGCATTGATTATTCGCGAAATTAGCTCTTTTTTCAGTTGGTATGAAACCAATAAAAACACACTTCACCCTATATTATTAGCTTGTGAAGCACATTTAAAGATCATAACAATTAGCCCTTTTGAGAGCGGGAATATTCAAATAGCTCTTTTATTAATGAACTGGATATTAATTCAAAACGGTTATGTTTTTGCAACTATTCAAGGTGATGACGAGCATAAGAATAAATATCTTTCGATTTTAGCAGAAAGTCAGAATCAAAATGACAAATCAATTTTTATAAATTATATCGCTCAAGTAGAAAAGGAAAATTTACAGCGTGCAATTGAATTAGTTACTCAATAAAAAAGCCCATCGAAATGGGCTTTTACTAATTTTTATCTTCTAATAAAGGAACGAATCTAAATTCTCCAAACTCATGTTTTTCAAATTGCGTTTCGTTTTTACGAATTAACAACGTCATAACCTGGACATCTTCTCCTAGCGGGATAACTAATCTTCCTCCTATCTTTAATTGTGCCATTAACGGCTGAGGAATAAATGGCGCTCCAGCAGTCACAATAATACTATCAAATGGCGCATAACCAGGTAATCCCTTATAACCATCTCCAAAAGAAAGATGCTTAGGTCGAATCCCTAATTTAGGAAACAAGATAGATGTTGTTTTAAATAACTCATTTTGTCTTTCAATACTATATACTTTAGCTCCCAACATATATAATACTGCGGTTTGATACCCAGACCCAGTACCAATTTCTAATACTTTATGGTCTTTTTTAACTTCTAACAGTTGCGATTGAAACGCAACAGTGTAAGGTTGAGAAATAGTTTGCCCAGCACCAATCGGGAAAGCTTTGTCCTGATAAGCATAATCTTCAAAGCTAGAGTTCAAAAAAAGATGTCTTGGAATTTTTTTAATCGCTTCCAAAACAGCCTTATCGGTAATTCCCTTTTGTTGCAAAGTGCTTACTAATTGATTCCGAAGTCCTTGATGTTTGGCAGTGTCTTTCAATGTTTGTTCTTTTTATTTTAGCAAAAATAAGAAAGTAAATAGGAATTCAAATATTGATTCTTAAATATTAAATTACTAAAACTTTAAAGCATTCACTTTCACTTTCAACAAATAAATTATATTTTTGTTAAAAATACATTCTCATGTTAAAAGTAGGAGTTTTAGGTGCTGGTCACTTAGGTAAAATACATTTACGTTTATTACAACAATCTGATAAATATGAATTAGTTGGTTTTTATGACCAAAATCAAGAAAACGCCGAGAAAATTTCTAAAGAATTCGGTTATAAAAATTTCAATACAATTGCAAAGCTAATTCATGCTGTTGATGTAATTGATATTGTAACTCCAACATTATCACACTACAAATGTGCTAAAGTTGCCATAAAATCAGGAAAACATATTTTTATCGAAAAACCAATTTCGAATACTGTTGAAGAAGCCGAAGAAATAATTGCTTTGGCAAAAGAATATAACGTAAAAGGTCAAGTTGGTCATGTTGAACGCTTTAACCCAGCATTCATAGCAACAAAAGACATGATTGAAAATCCGATGTTTATAGAAACACATCGTTTAGCCGAATTTAATCCTCGTGGTACTGACGTTCCTGTAGTTTTAGATTTGATGATTCATGATATTGATGCTATTTTAAGTGTAGTAAAATCAAAAGTAAAAAGTATCAATGCAAGTGGAGTTTCAGTAATTAGTGATACTCCAGACATTGCTAATGCTAGAATTGAATTTGAAAATGGTTGTGTTGCAAACTTAACAGCAAGCAGAATTTCGATGAAAAACATGCGTAAAACGCGTTTTTTCCAAAGGGATGCCTATATTTCAGTTGACTTTTTAGAAAAAAAATGTGAAGTTGTTCGTATGAAAGATGCACCCGAAATACCAGGTGATTTTGATATGATTCTGCAAAATGCAGAAGGAGTAAAAAAGCAAATCTATTTTACAAATCCAGATGTGGAGCAAAACAATGCAATTTTAGATGAGTTAGAATCTTTCGCAAATGCAATAAACACTGATACTGATCCAGTTGTAACTCTAGAACAAGCAACAGATGCATTAAAAGTGGCTTACCAAATTATTGATTGTTTCGATAAATAAAAATAACCTCAAAAAAGTTAGCCATAAATTCATGAATTAATTCGTGAATTTATGGCTAAAATTATAAAATATAGTACTTAAATAATATGAAAACAATAGCTGTAATCGGTGCTGGAACAATGGGTAACGGAATTGCTCATACATTTGCTCAAAGTGGTTTTGTAGTAAAACTAATTGATGTTTCTGAAAAATCTTTAGATAAAGGAATGGCAACCATTGCCGCTAACTTAGACAGAATGCTTGCAAAAGGAAGTATTACTGCAGAAGAAAAAGCCAAAACAATAACAAATATTATTACCTATACCGATATTAAAGATGGCGTTGTAGGTGTAGATTTAGTTGTAGAAGCCGCTACCGAGAACATTGATTTAAAGTTGAATATTTTCAAACAATTAAACGAAGCTTGTTCCCATAACACAATTCTAGCAACAAATACTTCTTCTATCTCTATAACACAAATCGGAGCTGTTGTAGCACATCCTGAACGTGTTATTGGGATGCACTTTATGAATCCAGTGCCAATCATGAAATTAGTAGAAATTATTCGCGGATACAACACCAGCGATGAAGTTACTAAAATCATCATGGACTTATCCGTAAAATTGGGTAAAACCCCTGTTGAAGTAAACGATTATCCAGGTTTTGTAGCAAACAGAATTTTAATGCCTATGCTAAATGAAGCTATCGAAACATTATACAACAAAGTAGCTGGTGTTTACGAAATAGATACGGTAATGAAACTAGGAATGGGACACCCAATGGGACCATTACAACTAGCAGATTTTATTGGACTTGATGTATGTTTAGCTATTTTAAATGTAATGTACGACGGTTTTAAAAATCCAAAATATGCACCATGTCCACTATTAGTAAATATGGTACGTGCTGGAAAATTAGGAGTGAAATCTGGCGAAGGATTCTATGATTATAGTGAAAGTAAAAAAGCGGAGAAAATCTCAAAGCAATTTATCATTTCATAAAAAAGAAAAACATGTCAATAGCATCAAATTTAACTACCATAAAAGCTTCCCTACCAGAACATGTAACATTAGTTGCGGTTTCTAAAACCAAACCCGTTACTGATTTAATGGAAGCCTATGAAGCTGGTCAGCGTATTTTTGGAGAAAACAAAATCCAGGAAATGACAGACAAATGGGAAGAAATGCCAAAAGACATTCAATGGCACATGATTGGTCACGTACAAACAAATAAAGTAAAATTTATGGCACCGTTTGTAAGTTTGATTCATGGAGTCGATAGTTTAAAACTACTACAGGAAATCAATAAACAAGCATTAAAAAACAACCGTGTTATTGATTGTCTGCTTCAAATACATATTGCCGAAGAAGAAACAAAATTTGGTCTTGACGAAAAAGAACTTGCATCACTCCTAGCCTCTGCTGATTTTGATAATTTAAAAAACATTCAAATTTTGGGTTTAATGGGAATGGCAACTTTTACCGAGAATCAAAACCAAATAAAGAAAGAATTCACCCATTTAAAATCAATCTTCGACTCTTTGCAAGCTACAGAAACTGTAAACTGTAAATTAAATACTGTTTCTATGGGAATGTCAGGAGACTACCAACTTGCAATAGAATGTGGCAGTACCATGGTTCGCATTGGAAGTAGTATATTTGGAGGAAGATAAATATAATTTTAAATTATAGATTAAAAATTTTAGGTTACTAAACAAAAAATGCACTGATTACTAAAAACTGACACTGAGAACTAAATTTGTATGCAATACTAGACATAGAAACAACTGGAGGACAGTTTAATGAAGAAGGAATTACCGAAATTGCTATCTATAGATTTGATGGCCATGAAGTAGTTGATCAATTTATTAGTTTGGTTAATCCTGAAATTCCAATTCAGCCGTTTGTTGTAAAACTTACTGGTATCAACAATGCTATGTTACGTTCAGCACCAAAATTTTTTGAAGTTGCCAAACGAATTATTGAAATCACCTCTGATTGTGTTATTGTAGCACACAATGCCTCTTTTGATTATAGAATCTTACGCACCGAATTTAGACGTTTAGGCTACGATTTTGAAGCTAAAACCCTTTGTACAGTCGAACTTGCCAAAAAATTAATTCCAGAACAACCTTCTTATAGCTTAGGCAAACTAGTTCGAGCACTTGGAATCCCAATGGCCGACAGACATCGTGCCAATGGTGACGCAATGGCAACTGTTAAGTTGTTTAAAATGCTTTTAGAAAAAGATACAGAAAAAACAATCATAAAGGATTTTATAAAACTTGAAATCGAAAAAGGTATTGCTCCAAAATTACTGGACATAATAGCGCAAGCACCAACAAAAACAGGTGTATATTACATACATAACCAAAATGGAACCATTATTTATATTGGTAAAAGTCGAAATATAAAAAAACGTATTAATCAGCATTTTACAGGAACTAATATCAAAAGCAAGAAAATTCAAGCTGAGGTATTCACGGTTACTTATGATGAAACAGGAAGTGAACTGATTGCACTTTTAAAAGAAAGTGATGAAATAAAAATCAACAAACCAAAATACAATCGCTCTAAGAAAAAAACAGCATTCCCACTATCTATATATATTGAAAAAGACAAAAATGGGTATCTAAACTTAAAACTTCAGAAAACTGACGGAAGAAAAAAAGAAATTACATCTTACGGAAGCCTACAAGAAGGAAAAAATGCTTTGTTTTTTTTTACTGATAAATACAAACTATGTCAAAAGCTTACTGGTTTATATGCTACTAAAAAAGAATGCTTTCAATATAAAATAAAGGAATGTGATGGAGCTTGTATCGGAGAAATTTCTCCTGAGGAGTATAACACAAGAGTTCAAAACTTTATTACAGATTACAGCTTCGAAAATAAAAATATGATTTTAATAGACCGTGGACGAACGATAAACGAACGTAGCGCCATATTGATAGAAGATGGTGTTTACAAAGGCTATGCATTTTACGATTTAAACTACCAGATTACCAACATCGAAATTCTCAAAAACATACTTATACCAATGCAAAACAATCGTGATGCTAAAAGTATAATTCAAAATTATATGAGAAAAAACAAATCATTGAAAGTAATTCATTTTTAATAATAGTAACATTCAGTATCTTCGTAGATATGAAAAGAATTAAATCAAAATACGAGCTTTTCAGACAAAAAACCCAAATCATCCTATATGGTACAAATACCTTTTTAGGACGTATGTTCGATTTGGTACTTTTGGGACTTATTTTATTGAGCGTACTTTTAGTAATGCTAGATACAGTAGAAGGTATCAATCATAAATACCACACACAGCTACTTATTTGCGAATGGGTAATAACATCATTTTTTACCATCGAATTTATCTTACGTATCATTTCGATACAGAAACCTGTAAGATATATATTTAGTTTTTACGGAATCATTGATTTAATGGCAATACTACCTATGTATTTGTCAATATTTTTCCCAGCCACAAATGTTTTAACCATTGTAAGAGTCTTACGTTTCTTCCGATTGTTCAAGATTTTGCATATTCCACAAATATCACAACAATCGATACAACTTCGTGAAGCAATGGAAGCTAGCAAAGAGAAAATCCTAGTTTTTATTTACTTTGTTATTATTAGTGCTGTAATTATTGGCTCATTAATGTATGTCGTCGAGGGTAAAGAAAGTGGTTTTACAAGTATCCCTGTTGGTATCTATTGGGCTATTGTAACCCTAACTACCGTAGGTTACGGCGATATTTCACCAGCATCACCATTAGGACAATTTTTAGCTTCATTGGTAATGATAATGGGATATGGAATCATTGCTGTCCCTACCGGAATTGTAACAGCCGAGTTTGCAAAAAGTAGCCTTAAAAGTAATGCTGTTAGTAGCAAAAAAACATGCACAAATTGCAACTCACAAGTTCATTTTGACAATGCAAAATACTGCTACGAATGTGGCAAAACATTAGCAGATAAATAATTTAAAAAGCCATTCCAGCTATACATTACAACTCCTCCTTATATTCGTAATTTTTTTAAGGTATAATAAGGAGCTTCATAAAGTCGCTCTTATATACCAAAAAAAATAAACAAATCTAAGTCTGGGGTTTACATTCCTATCTGGGCTAAAAAATATGAAATACTTAATCACAATAGTAGGACCAACAGCAATAGGCAAAACTGCCTTGAGTATCACATTGGCACAACATTTCAAGTGCGAAATAATCTCTTGCGATAGCCGTCAGTTTTTTAAAGAAATGACAATTGGTACAGCTGTACCTAATCCTAACGAATTACAAGCTGCTAAACACCATTTTATACAGAACATCTCTATTTTTGATAATTATACTGTAGGTGATTACGAAAAAGAAGCACTAAACAAGTTAGAAGAATTGTTTAAACATAATGATTATGCAATTCTCATAGGGGGTTCGGGTTTATATGTTGATGCAGTTTTAAAAGGATTCGATGAGTTTCCCGAAATAGATACTACAATACGAGAAAAAATAGCACAGGAATACGAACAAAAAGGAATTACGTATTTACAGGAGCAATTAAAAAAATTAGACAGTAGTTACTACAATAAACTTACTATCGAAAACCCGCAGACATTACAAAATCCACAACGAATGATGCGCTTTGTAGAAGTTTGTTTAGGCACCGAAAAGCCATATTCTTCATTTCTAAACCAAAAAAAGAATAATCGAAACTTCACCCCTATCCTTATAGGCTTAGAAACAGACAGAGCCGTAATTTACGATAGAATAAACCAACGTGTTGATATAATGCTAAACAACGGTTTACTTGAAGAAGCACAGCGTCTTCATCCTAATAAAGCGTTAAATGCCTTGCAAACGGTCGGATATCGAGAATTATTTAGTTATTTTGATGGCGAATTCACCTTGCCATTTGCAATCGAAGAAATCAAGAAAAACACACGCCGTTTTTCAAAACGTCAACTAACTTGGTTTAAGCGAAACGAAAATACAAAATGGTTTGATTATCTAACACCAAAAAGTGAGATAATAAACTTTATCGATAAAAATATAAAATAATTTACAATGCCCATATCACCAAATTTCACTTCTGTTTTAAGCAAAGACTGGGAGATCAATTTTACACAATGCACGCCAAGTGGCTATTTAAAATATACCGATATGTGTAATCTTTTGCAACTCACTGCAGCTGCCCATTCAGAAGTTGGAGGAATTAGCTTTACAGATATGCAGGAATTTGATCAAGCTTGGGTTTTAAGCCGAATGCGTGTAGAAATTACAGCTTTACCTAAGTGGCAAGATGTAGTAACTGTAAAAACATGGATTAACAGTTTAGAAAATTCTCGCTCAGTTCGTGCATTAGAAATGTATTTAAATGGTGAAAAAATAATTGGAAGTGAAACATTCTGGGCTGTTTTTAACACTAAAGCGCGACGTCCTGAAGGCTTGGCTTTACCATATGAACATTTCGAATTATTTCCAGATAAAAGGGCAACTACTGATGGTTTCTCTAAAATAAGTATCAATCCTGATAAAGAATCTGTTTTTGAAAAAACTGTTTATTTATCTGATTTAGACATTGTGAACCATGTAAATAATGTAAAATATCTTGAATGGTGCTTAGACCACGTAGACTCAAACAAAATATTGAATCAAGAAATAGATAGTTTCGAAATGAATTTCATGAAAGAACTATCCTTGAATGACAATGTTGTAATTCATGAAAGCGAAACTGATGCTAATAGCACTTTTAGCATTACTAAAGAAGATAAAACATGTTTTGCATTACAGCTTAATTGGAATAAATAGCAATCCTTTAAAAACAAATTATAAACTTATTGCTATCTAAGCCGATCAACTTCTTTGCTATTACACTGTCATTCCATTGAACAAGAAATTACAATATAATAGAAAAAAAGTCTGTAATTGACCTGAATCCAAAAACAAGTACCTAACCGTTTATTTAAACCTGTTAGGTACTTGTTGTTTTTTTATGACACCCCTTGTAACATAAAGTAGAATTAGTTACAAAAAAAAAAGCTCCGATTTCTCGAAGCTTCCTATTTATGCATTTTCTTTATTTTTAACAACTAGTCTAAAACCTTCACCGTGTATGTTAAGAATTTCAACATTTTCGTCTGGTTTAAGATACTTTCTAAGTTTGGCGATATATACGTCCATACTTCTTGAAGTAAAGTAATTATCATCTCTCCAGATTTTTGTTAAAGCCAATTCTCTTGGCATTAAGTCATTTTCGTGAAGGATTAACATTTTCAATAATTCGTTTTCTTTTGGAGATAACTTTATTGGCTCTTCATTTTCAAAAGTTAAAAATCTAAGTTTTGAATTTAAATGAAATTTACCAATGTTAAACTCAAATTGAACTTGCTCTGCTTTTGTATCAGAAGATTTTCTTTGAATAATTGCCTTAATTTTCATAAGCAATACTTCTGAATCAAACGGCTTGTTTAAATAATCATCTGCACCTGCTTTATACCCTTTTAACACATCCTCTTTCATTGATTTTGCAGTTAAAAAGATAATAGGCACTTCGCTATTTTTCTCTCTGATTTCTTTTGCTAATGTATATCCGTCCTTATATGGCATCATGACATCAAGAATACACAAATCGTATACGTCTTTCTTGAATTTCTCGAAGCCTTCCATACCATTTTTTGCTAATGTAACTTCAAAGTCATTTAACATTAAATAGTCTTTAAGAACTGCACCAAAATTAAGGTCATCTTCTACTAAAAGAATTCTTTTATTGATATTTTCCATATTTTAATTTATTAGTGGTATTTTAATTATGAAGGTACTACCTTTCCCTTTTTCACTTTCAACGTAGACTTGACCGTTATGATCCTCTACGATTCTCTTTACATAAGATAAGCCCAACCCATGACCTTTAACATTATGTAAATCTCCTGTATGTTCTCTGTAAAATTTCTCAAAAACTCTTTTCTGAGCCACTTTACTCATTCCTAAACCATTGTCTTTTACTTTTATAAGAATCATATCTTTAATGTTCTCTGTAAAAATTTCTATTTTAGGAATACCTGGTGAATACTTTATAGCATTCTCCAATATATTAACCAAGACATTAGTAAAATGTACTTCATTAATTAATGCTGTTGTTCTAGCAGCATTATAATGATTTGTAACTGTTCCACCTCTATCTTCAAGAATCAAACTTACGTGCTCTATTGCATCATCGATAATCCCATGGATTTCGGTTGGTTCTTTATTTATGTCTAATTCTCTTTTCTCTAATTTAGAGATTCGTAATACATTCTCAACTTGAGCATGCATTCTTTTATTCTCGTCACGTATCATTTGAAGGTACCTAAACACCTTCTCTTTATCTTCTATTATTTTAGGATTTTTTATGGCATCCAAAGCCAAATTTATTGTCGCAATTGGAGTTTTAAACTCATGTGTCATATTATTTATAAAATCTGTCTTGATTTCGGATATATGTTTCTGACGAATCAACTGATTTAAAGCACTTGTATATGCAATTATAATAATTAGCGTAAATATGATTGACAATATTGTTATACTTACCAATTCTGACAGTAAAAACTTCTTTTTATGAGGAAATGTTACTGATAATTCATACTTATTATTCCCTTCATTGTCTGCAAAAATTGGTATTGAATAAGTCGATTCCTTATCATATTTAAATCCATCCGATTTAATTTTGGTTGCAATACCGCTACTATAAATTCCAAACTCGAATTTCGTTTTTACACCATATTCTTCTAATTCCTTTTTTAAGAGTTTTTGCAACTTCTCTTTACTAATTCTTTCATTAATAGGCATTGCCGAAGCAATATCTTTAAAGAATATTTCAAATTGTGCATTATCTAAAATATCAAGATTTCCAGATTTTTCAATCTTTACATCTGGAATTATACTTTGTTGTAACGACGAATTATCTATATTGTTATTATTATAAATTTCGGTTGTACGCTTAGAATTAAAATTCTTAAATCTTTCGTTATTAAATTTCTTATCAAAGAACGATCCATTGATATTATAATCTTCTGATATAATACTATTTGAATATACAATCGTTTTATTCGTTCTAGGATTTTTCTGAACGTAATAAAATTCTAATAAATCATTTTTTTGTGGAACTTTACCCGTACTATCTTTATAATGATTGTATTTATCATAAAAACTATACGCTTCTTGTTGTTGTAGTTTATCGGCTACGTTCCCAATAACTTGCTTAACATGAAACTTAAACTGCTCATCATTATTTTTAAATGAAGAAGTAAACCAATACACTTGAACAAGAATTATCCCAATTAAGGACAAACTCATTAACAAAACAAGAATTCTAAAAAACATTTTATTCATCGAAACAAAATTAATATTTTAACAATATACTAAATAATACATTAACCAAATATTAACATTTAAGAGTGATTTTGTTTAATATTTAAAATTTTAAGAATTTTAACAACTTCCTGCTTTGCACTTTTAAGATTCAAATTATGAATAACGTAATTACTATTCGCTAAACGTTGCTCATCGTTCCATTGCATATCCATTCGTTTTAAAACATGTTCGCGAGTAGTTTTATCGCGATTCATTACTCTCTCAATTCTGGTTTCCTGAGGGGCAGTAACCGTAATTATAATATCACATTCTTTATAACGACCACTCTCAAATAAAATTGCAGCTTCGTATATTATATAGGGGTCATTTTTATGTTTTAGCAACCAATTCTCAAAATCTTTTTTTACAGCAGGATGAACAATCGCATTAAGCAATGCTAATTTATCTGCATTATTAAAAACAATATCTGCTAATTTGGCTCTATTTAATGTATTATCCTCAAAAACTTCAGTCCCAAATACCGCTTTTATAGCTTCAATTATTTCATTAGACTGCATTACTTTTTTGGCCTCATCATCGGCAATATAGACAGGGATCCCCATTGCTGCAAAAAAGCCTGCTATGGTTGTTTTACCACTTCCAATACCTCCTGTTAAGCCTATTATTTTTGTCATACTAAATCTTAAAAAATAATCCTGGGAATGCTTCTTGAGGTTTTTTCTTCAAAATAATTATCTTAACAAACGATTCTAAAAAACCAATTCCGTATCCATAAAACTGTTTCCAAACCGCAATAACAGACAAAAACCCAATTTTCAAATTCTTATTTTGAATCGATGCCACAATAAAAATCATAAAAAAGTAAATAAAATACAATTGCAGAAAGATGTCAATATTAAAAATTAGCAATATAACTGCAAAAATAAGCCCCAAAATAAAAAATGTTGGGAAGAAAAATGTAAGTTTATTATACTGCGGATACCAACTGTTAAGTATTGGTCTTGCTTTTCCAAATTTATTAACCTGAATCGAAAATTTATCCCAATCGATTCTTCGTTTATGATACACATATGCTTTAGAAAAAAGCCTCGTTTCGAAACCTAAATTCCATAAGCGTATAGACAAATCTGGATCTTCTCCTGGGTGAATGTTTCCAAATCCTTTTGATGCTTCAAATCCTTTACGAGATAACCCCATATTAAAGCTTCGTGGCTGAAACTTTCCTATTTTCTCTGACCCTCCTCTTATTCCTCCTGTAGTTAGAAATGATGTCATAGCAAAATTAATTGCCTTTTGAATATCCGAAAAGCTATCTAAGGCTTTGTCTGGACCTCCAAAACAATCTACATAATCCTCTTTTAAAGCTTTATCAACTTCTACCAAATAATTTGATGGAATTATACAATCTGAGTCAAAAATAATAAAATAATCACCCAACGCTTTTCGCATTCCAAAGTTCCTAGAGTCACCAGGACCAGAATTCTCTTTAAAGTAATAAGATATATTTAATTTTTCTTGATATTTTCGAACTATGTCATCACATGGTAATGTTGAACCGTCTTCTACAAGCACGACTTCAAAAGGCTCTTTATATTCAGATAACAGTAAGCTTTCTAATAGCTCATCAACTTCGTCAGGACGATTATACACAGGTATAATTAAAGAAAACACCATAATTAGGTATGCGGTATTAAGGTAGTATTTGTTTTAACTGTAAAATTTTAACAAAGATAAGTTATATCCATAAAAAAACCATCAACTTTGGGTTGATGGTTTTAAATAATTATATCTTTTTTGCTGGTTTAAGCTATACTTTCTATTCCAACTACTTCATTTGTGTCTGCCTTGTAATCTACTCCTTCAAATTCGAATCCGAATAAGTTTAAGAAATCGTTTCTATATCCAGCCAAATCACCAATTGCTGGCAATGTTTCTGTAGTTGCTTCCAACCATAATTTAGCTACTTTTTCTTGAACATCCTCACGCATTTCCCAATCATCTATACGGATTCTTCCTTTTTCATCTGTAGGAATTGGTTTTCCTGTATATAATCTATCTTGGAATAAACGCTGAATCTGTTCAATACACCCTTCATGAATACCTTCAGCTTTCATAATTTTATACAATAATGAAATATATAACGGAATAACCGGAATAGCTGAACTCGCTTGTGTAACTAGTGCTTTATTAACTGAAACATATGCTTTTCCGCCTAGATCTTTCAAACTATCTGTAATAGCAAATGCTGTAGCTTCTAAATCGTCTTTAGCACGACCAATTGTTCCTTTACGGTAAACTGCTTCTGTTAAAGATGGCCCTATATACGAATAAGCAACTGTTGTAGCCCCAGGAGCCAATAAGTTTTCTTTTTTCAATGCATCCATCCACATTGACCAATCTTCACCACCCATTACCGCAATAGTATTGGCAATTTCTTCTTCTGTACATGGCTCAATAGAAACTTCTGTTACATTTCCTGTATGAAAATCAACTGTTTTATTAGTAAACGTACTTCCAATTGGTTTCAAAACTGAACGATGCAATACTCCTGTTACAGGGTGCAAACGAACTGGAGAAGCTAAACTATAAATTACTAAATCAATCTGACCTAAATCAGCTTTAATTAAATCTATTGTTTGCTGTTTAATTTCATTAGAAAAAGCATCACCATTGATACTTTTAGCATACAAACCAGCTTTATGAGCTTCACTTTCAAAAGCTGCTGAATTATACCATCCTGGAGAAGCTGTTTTTCCTTCAACTGGTGGTTTTTCAAAAAATACTCCAATTGTAGCTGCATTAGATCCAAATGCACTTGTAATTCTAGAAGCCAATCCAAAACCTGTTGAAGCTCCAATTACTAATACTTTTTTAGCTCCTTCAATCGGCCCTTTAGATTTTATGTATTCTATTTGATTTTTTACATTTTGCTCGCATCCTTTTGGGTGAGATGTCAAACAAATAAATCCTCTCATTCTTGGTTCTATAATCATAATTTTGGAACTGTTTTTTATTTTTATTTTATATAAATGATAGCAGTTAACTACCTATTTCATTTCGTAAGACGGAATAATTTAATTCACAAATATAACTCATTTTTTTAGTTGAGCAAGGCTTTAGCATGATTTAAAGCCGAATCAGAAACCACTGACCCTGACAACATTTGAGCAATTTCTACAATACGTTCTTCCTGAGATAAAAGCTTCAATTCTGACTGTGTATCATCATCAATTGTGGACTTAAATACTTTAAAATGAGAATCTCCTTTAGCCGCGATCTGTGGTAAATGCGTTATTGCAAAAATTTGCATCTGCTTACTCATCTCTTTCATAATCTCTCCCATTCTAATAGCAATTTCTCCTGAAACTCCCGTATCAATTTCATCAAATATTAAAGTCGGTAGTTTTGAATATTGTGCTAAAATCGCTTTTACAGCAAGCATAATACGTGACATTTCACCTCCAGAAGCAACTTTTTTAAGTATTCCAAAATCTGTTCCTTTGTTTGCAGAGAATAAAAACTGAAGTTCATCTTTTCCATTTTGAAAATAAGTTTCTCCATAATTAATATCAATTTTAAAACGAACATTTGGCATTCCTAATGTTTCTAATATTGCAATTAGCTTATCTGACAATAATGGAACTGCAGTTATTCTATTTTCATGAATTTTATTAGCAAAAACATCTAATTCTGCTGTTTTTTGATCAATAGAAGTAGTCAGTTTTGCTATTTCTTCTTCAATATTCCCCAATTCAAGAACTGAATTTTCAAGTTTAGTCTGAATCTCAATTAAATCATCAACTGTAGCAACTTGATGCTTTTTTTGTAAATTATAAATAACCTGCAATTTCTGACTAATGAAATCTAGCCTTGCTGGATCATTTAATAATTTTTCTGATGCCTTTTGCAACTCATTCGATACATCATCAAATTCAATCGCCAAACTTGTCAATCGTTCAAACAATGTTTGATATCCTGGTGAGAAAGTAACAATTTTATGCAAAGATGCTTTAATCTCATTTAGATTTTGAATCACTCCAAATTGTTCTTCATTAGCTATAGCTAATGACCTATCTATCGATTCCTTGATAATCTCAACATTGTTAAGTTTTTCAAATTCTTCTTCTAATTCTTCTTGTTCCCCAGATTTTAATTGTGCCACAACCAATTCATTCAAAAGAAACGTATTATATTCCTGTTCTTTAGCTGATTCGTTTTGTTTTTTAAGAAGTGAATTCAGTTTTGTTTTATCCGATTTATACTTCTTTAAAACATTCTGATATTCACAAATAACACCAAGATTGTCTGCAATCGCATCAATAATTTGAAACTGAACACTTTCTTCCGACAACTCCTGAGTTTGTTGTTGCGAGTGAATATCTATTAAATACAAACTCAACTCTTGCAACTCCTGAAGATTTACTGGACTATCATTTATAAAAGCACGCGATTTACCTGAAGGCAAAATTTCTCGTCTTATTATAGTATCATCTTCATAATCTAAGTCATTAGCCTCAAAAAAAGCCTGAAGATTGTATTTCGAAATCTTAAAATGCGCTTCAATAATACATTTTTCTTCTTTATTTTTCAATGAAGTCAAATCAGCTCTTTTACCTAAAACTAAGCCTAACGCACCCAATATTATAGACTTTCCTGCTCCTGTTTCACCAGTAATTATAGAAAATCCTTTTGAAAAATCAATAGTTAATTTTTCAATTAGTGCATAATTTTTTATTGACAATGAAGTAATCATATCTCTTTTTTGTAATATTAAGTTTTGGAAATAAGCAATCTATACTTGAATGCTTAATATTTAATCTGTCCCCATTTAGTAGAGTTCATAGGCGAAACTCTGTTTAAATTCTCCACTAAATCTGTTATAGAAACACTAGGTCCTCCTGAAAATATAGATACAATCTCATCTGATTTAGCATCAAAAAATACTCTTGTTAAAAAAGCATTTGGCTTTATTGCATTTAATTTCCCTAAAAGCATTAACGAAGCTTTAATTTTTTCTTTAGCCGCTTTTAAATCTTGATTCATCACATCTAAACCTACATGATATCCATAAACACATTGTCTTAAATCACTGTATGTTGGCGCAAGCATATCATTAATCAAGAAATAACGATTTTGTACTCCATCTGCTTGACTCCATCCTTTAAAACCACCTTGTTGAGCAACATTTGCTATATTTTGAGCTGTTTCAAAAAATGGGGTCCCTAAGGCTGGCATAAAAGTATCTGCATCCATTCCTAAGATCATATAACTATAAAATGTCATTATAGATACTAGATTCGACTCAAAAACATTTGGATTGTACAATAAATTTTCAAATTCGGTATATCTAAAACTCAAATCTTTATCGTTAAAATTTAAAACTGGAGATGAGTAAGTCGAATTATAAATTAATCTCGAAGACTGTATTTGTATGGTGCCTGAAAACTGATCTGAAGTATTAGACGTAATAGTTAAATACATCGAACAGTTAATTTTTTCATTTTGTTTTAGTGAACTCCCTGTCCAATCAGTATTATTAACAAATTCACTCAACGCTGTCTGTAACGTTTTAAAAACTTGTTGATTTGCATTTGGAAGCATTTGTGAATTTACTGTTACAGTACAATTTAACTGTTGTGCCTGTATAAGACCAAAAGATAAAAACAACAAAAAGGTAAGTATTTTATTCATAAAAATGCTTTATCACTTTATTTAAAATATCAGTTGCAACTGCTTCTTTAGACTTTAATTCCATTGGTTCAATAGTAAAAAGCCTATCAATAAAGGTTACTTTATTAGTCTGCCCACCAAAACCAGCTCCTTTATCCTGTAAAGAATTTAGAACTATCAAATCTAAGTTTTTTTTCTGAATTTTCAGCTTTGCATTATCAATTTCATTTTCAGTCTCTAAAGCAAAACCAATTAAAAACTGTTTTTTCTTTATTTCACCCAACGAAAACAAGATGTCTTTTGTTTTCTCTAGCTCAATCGTGAAATTTTCTGGAGCTTTTTTTATTTTTTGAGACGCTACTGTTTTAGGCCTGTAATCTGCAACCGCGGCTGCTGCAATTGCCACATCAACATCTGAATAATACACATGACATGCATCATACATTTCTTGTGCCGATGTTACCGAAACTACTTTTACAGATGCGTTTGTTACTTTACAATTTGTAGGTCCAGCAACAAGTATTACCGAAGCTCCTAAGTTTGCAGCCTCTGAGGCAATATCAAATCCCATTTTACCAGAAGAATGATTCCCTATAAAACGAACAGGATCTATTGCTTCATAAGTAGGACCAGCTGTAATTAAAAACTTTTTACCCTTAAGTGGTAATTTACTTTCTAAATCAGCTTCTAAAAACGCAACGATATTTTCTGGTTCTGCCATACGACCTTCACCTGTCAACCCACTGGCTAACTCCCCACTCTCAGCAGGAATAATAGTATTACCAAACTGCTTTAACAACGAAAAACTCGATAAAGTAGAAGGATGTATATACATATCCAAATCCATTGCTGGTGCAAAGTAAACTGGACACTTAGCCGATAAATAAGTTGCAATCAATAGATTATCACAAGTACCATTTACCATTTTGGACATTGTATTTGCGGTAGCCGGAGCAATTACCATCAAATCGGCCCAAAGACCTAATTCGACATGATTGTTCCATTTTTCATTCTCATCTTCTTGATTAAAAAAAGTTGAATGTACAGGATTTTTTGACAAGGTCGATAACGTAAGTGGCGTTACAAAATCCTTAGAAGCAGGTGTCATGATTACTTGAATCTCGGCACCTGCTTTTATAAAGAGTCGTACTAATGATGCTGTTTTATAGGCTGCAATTCCACCAGAGACTCCTAGTAAAATTTTCTTACCGTTTAAAACTGACATGGTACTATATTATTTATTTGAATTTCTGTGGTATGTTTTACCGTCTAACCATTCTTGAACTGCTAAAGCGTGTGGCTTAGGCAATTTTTCGTAAAACTTAGAAACCTCAATTTGTTCTTTGTTTTCAAAAACCTCTTCAAGACTATCATTATACGTAGCAAATTCTTCTAACTTTTCAGTCAATTCCTTTTTAATTTCAGAATTAATTTGATTAGCTCTTTTTGCCATAATAGTTATCGCTTCATACACATTACCTGTAGGCTCTTCAATAGTAGTTTTATTGTAGGTAATTGTATTTACTGGAGCATTCGTCTTTTTTAAATCCATGACTTTATTTTATTTAGTAAAATTTTGTAACTCTTTCTCAACTCTCTCATTCATCTCGTCAGCTTTCACCTTGTAATGAGTATCACTTTTGTATTTCATTAAATTCATATAAGCAGTTTTAGCTACTTTTAAACGGTCTTCCATTTTTGCAGAAACACTATTTACTGCCAACTGATATGCAGAATCGAATTTATAATACAATGCATCTTCTTTGAATTCTGTTCCTGGATAATCTCCAATAAAGTTATCAAATGCTACTATTGCCGATTTAAAATCTGAAATAGTATTATATCCTTTTGCATTTTCATATGCTTTTTTCTCCAATTTATTAGTTAGCACCTTAAGACTTGCATTTGCCTCTGCTAAATATTCTGAATTTGGATAATTATCTATAAAAGCTTGTAATTTATCTATTGCTTTATTAGTATCTGTTTGATCTAAACTATAAACAGGCGACAACATCGAATAACTTTTTGCCCCCAAAAAAGCTGCCTCTTCTACTTTTTCACTTCTTGGATAACCAGAAGCAAAACTTTCAAATTGGTAGCCTGCCAAATAATACTGTTTTGTTTTATAATATGATTGTGAAAACATATAAAACAATTTCTCTGCCTGAGGTTTTCCTCTGTATGATGTTGCTAGTTGCTCAAACAAACGAATTGCTTTAGCATACTTTCCAGCTTCATACATTTTTGTTGCCACTTCGAATTTTGCTGCTACATCTTCATTTTTTAGTGCTTTTTGATAATCACTACATGAACAAAAAAGAACAACGACAAACAATACAGATATTATTTTTTTCATTTTTTTACTTTTATTATGATTCCCAGGATGCTTATGTCCAAGTAAAACCACACCGAAGTTTCGGTGGCAAATTTAGTTATTAATTTAGCTTCTACAAAATATTTTTTAGTATAATAAAATACCTTCCTTTTTATTTTTATTTAATGCTTTTTTTAACAAAATCATCAATACGATTTGCAAGCGACTCATCGGCTGGTACAAGCGGTAATCTTACTACATTCTCAGCAATACCAAGCGATTTGAATACCTGTTTTATTCCAGCTGGATTACCTTGTTCAAAAATCATATCAATACAATCTGATAAAAAGTATTGTGTTTTGAATGCTTCATTTACTTTTCTATTCAATCCCAAACGAATCATTTCAGAAAATTCTTTAGGAAAACCTTGTCCAATAACTGATATTACGCCTGAACCTCCAGCCAAAATTATAGGCAATGCAATCATATCATCTCCTGATATAACGAGAAAATCAGTTGGTTTATTTTTAAGCAACTGCATTGCTTGAACCAAATCACCTGCCGCTTCTTTTATAGCAACTACATTTGAAAAATCATTTGCCAAACGTATTACTGTTGCTGGTAACATATTACTTGATGTTCTTCCTGGAACATTATATAGAATTACTGGTATCGGAGAGGCTTCTGCAACAGCTTTAAAATGTTGATAAATCCCCTCTTGTGTAGGTCTATTATAATAAGGTGACACTGACAATATAGCCTCAAATGCTGATAAATCTCTTGTTTTTAATTCTTGCACAACTTGCATTGTGTTATTTCCTCCAACTCCCAACACTAAAGGTAATCTTCCTTTATTTGTAGTAACAACTGTCGAAATAACAAGCTCCTTTTCAGCTTCAGTTAATGTTGCATTCTCGGCAGTCGTTCCCATAACTACAAGATATTCAACTCCTCCATCTACAGAAAAATTAACTATTCTTTGCAACGCTTCTATATCAATTGAAAAATCTTCTTTAAAAGGAGTTACTAGTGCAACGCCTGTACCTATTAATGATTGCATATCAGATTATATTTGGTTTAATGTTTTTTAAATATTTAAATAATTCATTCACGAAAACTTTATGTTCCCGAAGATTGGTATTAATCATCACTCGATTTAACCTTTTATCAATTGATGCAAAACCAACTTTAAACTTGGCTTTAGAATTTTGTGTGATGAGCATCAACATTGCTTTTTCGATGTCATAATAACTTATTAGTAAATCGAATTCTTCTTTTATAAAGTCTTTCAATAAATCCTCAGTAATTTCTCCATTCCAATTAAGATGTTTTATCCCAAAAGTTGGACAAGTATACGCTTCTTTTTTATCGATTTTATCTTTATAAACAACAATCTTAATGTTCTTTTCAACAATTCCTTTTGACACCAAATCAGCTAGCAAAGCTTTTTTTTCTAAAAAATTACTCTCATCTATAAGCAAACCAACTGTTTGTATATCGGTAGTAAATGCACCGTTTTTTACATTATCAAGATTTTTATTTAATGATTTTTTTACAAAAAAAACCTTTATATAATTTAAAAACATAGTACTTTTACTTGATTACAAAATTAATTATTTAAGTCGCATTTAAGATGGTAAAACTAAAAAAGTATAACGGATTTTTAAAACTTTTTGTTATATTCTTAACATTTTTTATAGGAGTTTCTTGTAGCAAACAAACTTACCAAGTTTCTAAAATTGAAGGTAAGCTAATTCCTATTACAAGTACTGAAAATCAAACTCCTGAAATAGAGAATTTCATTAAACCTTACAGGGAGCACATTAACAAAAACCTGGATAGTGTTCTTTCTTATTGTCCTGAAACATTGGACAAAAGCTCTGGGAAATTACAAACAACTATTGGTAGCTTAATGGCTGACGCTTGTTTACAAAGAGGTAATTTAATTTTTAAAACCAGAGAGAAAAAAGATATTGACATTTGTTTCCTAAATCATGGTGGTATACGAGCAATACTTCCTAAAGGGGATGTCACTTCTAGAACTGCTTTTGAAATTATGCCTTTTGAAAATAGCCTTGTTGTTATGGCTTTAAAAGGAGAACAAATTTTAGAATTAGCTAATTATTTTATTGCTGAGAAAAAGCCACATCCTATTTCTGGAATGACTTTTACAATTACTAAAAATAACACTCCAGCAAACATTTTGATTCAGGGAAAACCAATCGAAAAAGATAAAATCTATTATGTTGCTACAAATGATTATTTAGCAAATGGTGGAGATAGTATGAACTTCTTTAAAAAAGGTGTTCAGAAATATGATTTAAATTATAAATTACGAGACATCCTTATTGATTATTTTAAATCTGTTAATCCAATTCCGGTACCTAGAGATATCCGAGTTACACAAGAATAAAATTACAATTAAAAATATTTAAGAACTTCGAGTTCAAGCGTTATACCGCAAAATAAATTAAAATGAAAAGAAGAGATTTTATTGAAAAAACCGCTGCCAGCACAGCATTATTGAGTTTGGGTTTATCTATGAGTAGCTTTACTTCTCCTGATGTTAAGCATATAACTATATTACACACCAATGATGTACATAGCCATATTGACCCTTTTCCTGCCGATGATCCTCGCAATGCTAATATGGGTGGAGTATCAAGACGTGCCGCTTTAATTGATTCAATCCGTAAAGAAAATCCAAATGTTCTTTTATTGGACGCTGGTGATATTTTTCAAGGAACTCCTTACTTTAACTATTATGGTGGAGAATTAGAGTTTAAACTGATGAGCATGATGAAATATGACGCTTCTACAATTGGTAATCATGATTTTGATAACGGTGTAGATGGTTTATATGCACAAATGCCTCATGCCAAATTTGAATTTATCTCTTCTAACTACGATTTTAAAAACACTGCAATGGACGGTCTTGTAAAACCGTACAAAATTTTCAACAAAGACGGTATTAAAATAGGTGTTTTTGGTCTTGGAATACAACTTGAAGGTTTAGTAGATAAACTTATGTATAAAGAAACTGTTTATAATGACCCTGTCGAAACTGCACACGACATGGTTAGAATCCTTAAAAAAGAACAGAAATGTGATTTAGTAATTTGCTTATCGCATTTGGGATACAAATACCGTGATGACGCTACTAGAATGTGTGATTTAAAATTGGCGGAGCAAACTCAAGATATTGATTTAATTATTGGTGGACACACACATACTTTTCTTGATAAACCAACTATTGTAAAAAATAAATCCGGTGAGGATGTTTTAGTTAATCAAGTTGGATGTTATGGAATTAACGTAGGTAGAATCGACTTTTACCTAGATAAGAATAAAACAAAATCATCACAAGGAAAATCAATTACAGTCTAAATTCTAACTCGAATGTTTTCTATTCTTTTTTGAATAAAATATCTTACCATAAAATAATAAGCTAACATTTGAGTTACATCTCTTATTAGTACTAACACTATTGAATGATCAAAAGATTGATTAAAAATAAAAAAAATATCAGAGAAGATAAAGCAGGCTGTCATTAACGTTAGTAAAAGAGTTAAAAAAGTCCCTTTAGATATATAACTAATAAATGAAATACATCCCAACATACTCAATACAACACCATATAGAGTATAAATAAAATGATTCTCATTTACTTTCTCATATTGTAAGCCTAAAACTGAAACTAATAAATATAAAATAAAAATAACGACTATTGCTACTGGCAATATGTCGTTTTTTCTTAGTTTTATTTTTCTATAATCATCAAAAATAAGCTTCAAAAACAACAAATAGACTAATAAGAAACAAAAAAGAGAACCTAACTCTGTTGCATCAACCTCCATTAAATTAAATACTTCTCCTGTAAAACATAAAGCAAAAATAAGTCCCTGAATTATATTTATCTTAAAATTAGTCGTTATAAGATAATATATAAATATCGAAGGTACCACAATTGCCTTTGCGTACATACTTATAAAATCTTCTTTTAAGAAATCAAAGATAATCGCAAATGTTAATGCAAGAAAGTAAAGAATTAATGACGGTGTATTAGTTTTCATTTAATTTTGTTATAAAATCATCTTCTGAAATTATAGGTATATTTAACTTATTTGCTTTCTCTAATTTAGCAGGCCCCATGTTTTCACCGGCAACAACAAAATCAGTTTTAGCAGAAATTGAACTACCTACTTTACCTCCATTATCCTCAATCGTTTTTTGATATCGTCTCTTGAGAATTTAGAAAACACTCCTGAAACGACAAAAGTCTTTCCTTCAAATTTAGTCGTTGCATTAGGATTTACTTTTTCTAGTATTTCAAATTGAACTCCATAACCTTTTAAGCGTTCAATAATTTTTTTATTCTCGTCATTCTCAAAAAATTCTATAACGCTTTTTGCAATACGTTCGCCTATTTCGTCTACTAGAACTAAATCCATTAAAGTAGCCTGACTCAATGCATCAATATTTTTGTAATGTTTCGCTAATTTTTTAGCTACAGTTTCACCCACAAATCGAATTCCAAGAGCAAACAAAACGCTCTCAAAAGGGATTTTTTTAGAATTCTCAACTCCTTTTACTAGATTTTCTGCCGACTTTTGCGCCATTCTTTCCAATGGCAAAATTTGCTCTACTGTTAACTCATATAAATCTGCATAATTATGAACCAGTCCATTATTAAAAAGCAAAGCAACCGTTTCTCCTCCAAGCCCTTCAATATCCATTGCTTTTCTTGAAATATAATGCTGGATTCTACCTATAATCTGTGGTGGGCATCCATAAAAATTAGGACAGTAATGATTTGCTTCTCCTTCTGATCTTACTAATTCAGTATTACATTCTGGGCAATGCGTAATGTATTTTGTAGGTGCTGCATCTGTTTGTCTTTGAGTTAAATCGACTGCGATTATTTTTGGAATAATTTCTCCTCCCTTTTCTACAAAAACAGTATCATTTATTCTAATATCTAATTTTTCTATTTGATCTGCATTATGCAAAGATGCTCTTTTTACAATAGTTCCTGCCAATTGTACGGGCTCTAAGTTTGCTACTGGTGTAATTGCTCCAGTCCTTCCCACTTGGTAAGAAATTGAATTTAATTTGGTAGAAACCCTCTCTGATTTAAATTTATATGCAATTGCCCAACGTGGTGATTTTGCTGTATAACCTAATTCTTCTTGATGTTGAATACTATTTACTTTTACAACTACCCCATCTGTTTCATAAGGTAGCTCATGACGATGGATGTCCCAATAATCTATAAAATCAAATACTTCTTGTAAATTGTTTGCCAATTTTGCTTCAACTGGTACTTTAAACCCCCATTTTCTTGCCAATTCTAAACCTTCAAATTGGGTTTTGAATGGCAAATTATTTCCTGTTACAAAATAGAGTAAACACTCTAATGGTCTTTTAGCTACCTCCGCGCTATCTTGCAATTTTAAACTTCCCGAGGCTGTATTTCTTGGATTCGAATAAGGAGTTTCTCCTATTTCTATTAAATCCTGATTCATTTTTTCGAATCCTGCAAAAGGCAAAATTATTTCTCCTCGAATTGCAAAAACGGGCGGATAATTTCCTTTTAATTGTAAAGGAATCGATTTTATTGTTTTGATATTATTTGTTACGTCATCCCCTTGAAATCCATCTCCTCGGGTAACTGCTCGTTTCAACTTTCCATCTTCGTATGTAATACTTATCGAAGCTCCATCATATTTTAATTCGCAGGTATATTGCAAATCAACATTACCTAAAACTTTTTGAATTCTGGTTTCCCAGTCGATCAAATCTTCTTTTGAATATGAATTATCTAAGGAATACATACGATATTCATGAGCAACCGTCTGAAAATTTTTTGTAATCATACCTCCTACACGCTGTGTTGGTGAATTTTCATCAAAAAACTCTGGATGCTGTTCCTCTAATTCCTGAAGTTGCTTTAATTTTATATCAAAATCATAATCTGATATTGTAGCATTATCAAGCACATAATAATTATAATTATGCGCATTTAATTCGTCCCTTAAAGCTTGTATAGAATCCTGAATATTCATATTTTTTGTAATTCGATTATCTTTTATTATCCTAAAAAATTTTGTCTAAAATAAGTAATCAAAAGTATAATTAAAAACAAAAAAAACACTCTTTTTAAAAGTGGTTTTCGCAAAATATTTTAAGTTTTATTTCTCTGTTACAATAAAATCTGAACGTCTATTGGCAAAATGCTCTTCTTCAGTACACTTAACTCCATTACTACATTTATTCACTAATCTTGTTTCTCCATAGCCTATAGCACTTACAATTCTTGAAGCTTCAATACCTTTTGAAAGGATATAATCTTGTGTCGACTTGGCTCTCTCATCTGATAGCTTCAAATTATATGCATCTTTACCTCTGGAATCAGTATGTGATTCAATTTTAATTTTAATCTTAGGGAATTTTTGCATCACAAATACAACTTTATCCAGTTCTGTTGCTGCTTGTGGATTAATATTGAACTTATCGTAGTCAAAGAAAATAGGATTGATATCAATTTTTTCTACACCTTCTTTTTTAACTACTAAATCATCATAATTACTAAGATAAAAATTAACGTCTTTTAATTCCGCATTATTTTCTTTTGTTGTTTCAACATATTTTTCATCTCCACTATAATTTGGTTTATTAGCTGTTATTTTTATCCTCTTACTGCATGGAACTTCTAATTTATAATTCCCATCTGCATCTGTTTTAGTTTCGGTTATAACTGCATCATATACATCATATGCCATAATAAATGTATCACTTATCCCAGTTTTAGTTTTTATATTTATTGCTTTTCCTGAAATGAGTTGATTACAAATAGGTTTTCCTTTAGTAAAATAATAAATATCATCATCTCCTTTTCCTTGTGCACGATTTGATGATATATAACCATAATTATCTTTTGAATCTATGATAAACGAGAAATCATCTTTATTGCTATTTATTGGAGCTCCTAAATTTCTAGGAACTGAAAAATTCAATCCTTCAAAAAGTTTACTTTCATATATATCTAAATCACCTAATCCATAATGTCCGTCTGAAGAAAAATAAAGTATTCCATTTCTATAAAAAGGAAAAACATCATTACCTATTGTATTTATTGTTGGTCCTAAATTTTGCGGTGAACTCATCGTACCATCATCAGCAATTCGTACTACGTACAAATCAGTCTCTCCGTAACCTCCTGGCATATCTGAAGCGAAAAACAGCATTTTTCCATCATCACTTAAACATGGATGCCCAACTGAATACTTATCACTATCAAAGAATACTTTTTCAGTTTTGACTAATTTGTTATCTTCTATAATTCCTTTTATAATTTGAAAATTATTTATTCTGGATTCATCTATTACCAATTTATTTTTATTTAGAATATTGGTTGTATAATACATTGTTTTCCAATCGGAACTAAATGTTACTGTGGCCTCATGATATTTGGTCATTATATTAGGTATAAAGATTGTTTCATTGAACAAATTACCATCAACTGCGTTCCTTTCGGCAACATATAAGCTCAAGAATGGCTGTTTGTTCCAATTATATAACTTTTTATCAAAATTAGTAGTATCTCTTGCTGATGTAAATACTACTTTATCATTATAAAAAGTAGCTCCAAAATCAGACTTATTCGTATTGATATTACTATTTGATATCGTATAAAGTGATTTAACTTTTGATAAACTATCTAATAATTTCTTTTGATAAACATACTTATCAATTTCCTTTTGGTCGCCTTTTTTATTTAAATATTCTTTGGTTATGTTATCAGCATTTTCATAATCCATAACTCCTTTCATTGACTGAATATACCTTAGATAATAAATATCAGGTAAATTATCTCCTTGTATATCATATAGTCTTTGATACCACTTTAAAGCATTTCGATTATCTGAAATAAAATAATAGGAGTCCGCAGCATTTTTTAGAGTTTGAACTGACGGCTTTTTAATTTTTTCTAAACACTCTTCATATGCTTTTGCTGCATCTACATAGGAATAGTTTCTAAATAAGGCATCTGCTTTTTTTAAATTTGTTTGCGCTAAAACAGATACAAAGCTGAATAGAAGACTAAGTATATAATATTTTTTCATATGTAAGGTATTTAAAAGAATCTAGGAGATTTAATTTTTCTTGGATCTTTATTAAATTGATATCGCAATATAAATTCATGCGAACCATCATTGTATTTATTCAATTTGGTTACTGTATAATCATATGAATATCCGATGTAAAAGCTTGGTGATATTTGAAATCCTGCCAATGCACTAACTGAATCATCAAAGCGGTAAGAGGCTCCTAGTACAACTTTTTCCTGAAGCATAAAATTAGCCGAAAGATCAACTGAAATTGGCGCTCCGTTTACTACTTTAGCTAAAACTGCTGGTTTGAACTTCAAGCTTCTATTTAAATCAAATACATAACCTCCCATGAAAAAATAATGCAATCTATCATAGTTTATTGATTCTTGTATGTCATTGTAATAATCACTTCTTATGAAGCTTGGAACCGATGCGCCTACATACCACCTATCTGTATAATAATATACCCCTGCTCCTATTGATGGTTTTACTACATTATTAATATTATTATTTAATAGTGCATCGTTAGCATCATAATATCGTCCTTTAGTCCAATCAATATTCATCATTCTCATTCCTGCTCTTAATCCAAATGCTAATCTTTTTTCATAACCTAAAGCCAATGAATATGAAAAATTACCATCTAAGTATAATTCATTTGATGGCCCTAACTTATCATTAACCACGCTTAAACCTAACCCTATTTTTTCATTTCTCAAGGGGGCTTGTACTGAGAGTGATTGTGTTTGTGGTGCACCATCTATTCCAACCCATTGTGATCGATGCAATAATACTGCTTCTAGATAACCTGTAGAACCAGCATAAGCTGGATTGATGACCATTGTGTTGTACATATACTGTGTATATTGCGGGTCTTGTTGTGCATTTGCAAAGAATGATGCAAACCCGCAAAATATCAAAAGATAGTTCTCTATAAATTTTACACTTAGTTTCATATTATAACTATTTAGTCAGTTAATTTAATTTGATGATTTATGGTTACAGGAGGTTATCTAATAATAGATAACCAACCTGTTTTAACTACTCCATCTGCACCAATATCCAGAACATAATAATATGTGCCCGCTGGTAATTTATCTCCTTTATTAATTGCGCCTGATACATTTGCTATCCCATCCCAATCATTATTATAATGATTTTGTTTATAAACTAACGCTCCGTATCTGTTATAAACATTTAAACTATTATTCGGATAATTTTCAATACAATCTATTTTGAAAACATCATTTGCACCATCATTGTTAGGAGTAAATTCATTATAAACTATCAAACATACAGGGCTTACAGAAGCTTCTCCATGATTATTTGTTGTATCCGAATCTATTGGATTTGAAACCACGATCGAAGCTACATTTAAATAATTTCCTGTTGGTAATACTTGAACCACTACAGTAAGCACTGCACTTTCATTGGCGTTTAATACTGGAATATTCCACGCTCCAGTTATATTGCTATATGTTCCAGTAGTAGTTTGTGCACTAACAAAATCATATCCTGTTGGCAAAATTTCACTAACTATTGTATCTATAAAGTTTCCTGATCCTACATTATTTACTGTTACAGTAAAAGTTACTTTATCATTAATATTAGGAGTTGGATTATCTACTGTCTTACTCATTGTTATATCTGAACAAGTTGCAACATCAAGCGTTAATAATTTACTATTTGTCTCATTACATAGATTAGTATAGGAAACATTTACACTTGCAGGCCCTATCGCTGGCCATGAAACTGTTACAAAATTATCGGTAGCAAGACCTCCTGCCGTAATAGTACCTCCTCCAGTAATTGTCCAATCATAATTTGACATTCCGCTTACAGTTGTATAAGTAATCTCATCAAAAACACACGGAACTGCTTTACTTGAGGCTATTGTTGGTAACTCGCTTCCTCTAAAAGTAATCGGAATGGCCAATCTTAATTTACTTTCACAACCTGTTATTAGATTTTTTAAAGAGCCATAATATGTTCCAGCTACTAGTAATGAACTTGGAGCTAATGCAATCCCTCCTGTTTCTACATTATACCAAACAACCCCAATTTCATTTACTTGTAAATCTGAAATTTTCGGCAGAGCTGTTAAACAAAAATCTTGCGTAGCTCTTGTTGTAGTTGGTATTGCACCGTCATTAATAATCACTTTAACTAATAATCTAACTGAACTTGCACAACCAGTTACTGGATCTAGGATTGCTCCGTAATAAGATCCGTTAGCTAAAACAGTCGTTGGATCTAAAGCTGTTCCTCCTGTTGCTGTTGTATACCAAACTACACCAGTCTCATTTACCTGAAGACTCGCCACTGTTGGTGCATTTACCAAACAGAAATCCTGCGTATCATCGTTTGTTGTTGGTTTAGCTGGATCTGTTACTGTTACCGTTACTACTAATCTTACTGAACTTACACAACCAGTTACTGGATCTAGGATTCCTCCGTAGTATTCTCCATTAGCCAAAGCTGTGGTTGGATCTAATGGCGTTACACTTACTAGTGAACTATACCAAACCACTCCGGTTTCATTTACCTGCAAGTTTGCAACTGTTGGGCTATTTGCTAAACAGAAAGCTTGCGTATCATCGTTCGTTGTTGGCTTAGCTGGATCTGTTACTGTTACCGTTACTAGTAATCTAACTGAACTTACACAACCAGTTACTGGATCTAGGATTGCTCCGTAGTATTCTCCATTTGCTAAAGCTGTGGTTGGATCTAATGGGGTAACACTTACTAATGAACTATACCAAACCACTCCTGTCTCGTTTACCTGAAGACTCGCTACTGTTGGATTATTTGCCAAACAGAAATCCTGCGTATCATCATTCGTTGTTGGTTTTGCTGGATTAGTTACTGTTACCGTTACTACTAATCGAACGGAACTCACACAACCTGTTACTGGATCTAAGATTGCTCCGTAATAAGGTCCATTTGCTAAAGCTGTGGTTGGATCTAATGGAGTAACACTTACTAATGAACTATACCAAACAACACCTGTTTCATTTACCTGAAGATTTGCAACTGTTGGATTATTGGCCAAACAGAAATCCTGAGTATCATCATTAGTTGTTGGAGTTAGTGGATCTGTTACCGTTACGGTTACTAGTAATCTAACTGAACTTACACAACCAGTTACTGGATCTAGGATCGCTCCGTAATATGGACCGTTGGCTAAAGCGGTTGTTGGATCTAATGGTGTTACACTTACTAGTGAACTGTACCAAACAACACCTGTTTCATTTACCTGAAGATTGGCAACTGTTGGATTATTTACCAAACAGAAATCCTGAGTATCATCATTAGTTGTTGGAGTTAGTGGATCTGTTACCGTTACGGTTACTAGTAGTCTAACTGAACTTACACAACCAGTTACTGGATCTAGGATCGCTCCATAATATGGACCGTTCGCTAAAGCTGTTGTTGGATCTAATGGCGTAACACTTACTAGTGAACTGTACCAAACAACGCCTGTTTCATTTACCTGAAGATTGGCAACTGTTGGATTATTTGCCAAACAGAAATCCTGAGTATCATCATTAGTTGTTGGAGTTAGTGGATCTGTTACCGTTACGGTTACTAGTAATCTAACTGAACTTACACAACCAGTTACTGGATCTAGGATCGCTCCATAATATGGACCGTTGGCTAAAGCTGTTGTTGGATCTAATGGCGTAACACTTACTAGTGAACTGTACCAAACAACACCTGTTTCATTTACCTGAAGATTGGCAACTGTTGGATTATTTGCCAAACAGAAATCCTGAGTATCATCATTAGTTGTTGGAGTTAGTGGATCTGTTACCGTTACGGTTACTAGTAATCTAACTGAACTTACACAACCAGTTACTGGATCTAGGATTGCTCCGTAATATGGACCGTTGGCTAAAGCTGTTGTTGGATCTAATGGTGTTACACTAACTAGTGAACTGTACCAAACAACACCTGTTTCATTTACCTGAAGATTTGCAACTGTTGGGTTATTTGCCAAACAGAAATCCTGAGTATCATCATTAGTTGTTGGAGTTAGTGGATCTGTTACCGTTACGGTTACTAGTAATCTAACTGAACTTACACAACCAGTTACTGGATCTAGGATTGCTCCGTAATATGGACCGTTGGCTAAAGCTGTTGTTGGATCTAATGGTGTTACACTAACTAGTGAACTGTACCAAACAACACCTGTTTCATTTACCTGAAGATTGGCAACTGTTGGGTTATTTGCCAAACAGAAATCCTGAGTGTCATCATTAGTTGTTGGAGTTAGTGGATCTGTTACCGTTACGGTTACTAGTAATCTAACTGAACTTACACAACCAGTTACTGGATCTAGGATCGCTCCGTAATATGGACCGTTCGCTAAAGCGGTTGTTGGATCTAATGGCGTAACACTAACTAGTGAACTGTACCAAACAACACCTGTTTCATTTACCTGAAGATTGGCAACTGTTGGGTTATTTGCCAAACAGAAATCCTGAGTATCATCATTAGTTGTTGGAGTTAGTGGATCTGTTACCGTTACGGTTACTAGTAATCTAACTGAACTTACACAACCAGTTAATGGATCTAGGATTGCTCCGTAATATGGACCGTTCGCTAAAGCTGTTGTTGGATCTAATGGCGTAACACTTACTAGTGAACTGTACCAAACAACACCTGTTTCATTTACCTGAAGATTTGCAACTGTTGGATTATTTGCCAAACAGAAATCCTGAGTATCATCATTAGTTGTTGGAGTTAGTGGATCTGTTACCCTTACGGTTACTAGTAATCTAACTGAACTTACACAACCAGTTACTGGATCTAGGATTGCTCCGTAATATGGACCGTTGGCTAAAGCGGTTGTTGGATCTAATGGTGTTACACTTACTAGTGAACTATACCAAACAACACCTGTTTCATTTACCTGAAGATTTGCAACTGTTGGATTATTGGCCAAACAGAAATCCTGAGTATCATCATTAGTTGTTGGAGTTAGTGGATCTGTTACCGTTACGGTTACTAGTAATCTAACTGAACTTACACAACCAGTTACTGGATCTAGGATCGCTCCGTAATATGGACCGTTGGCTAAAGCGGTTGTTGGATCTAATGGCGTAACACTTACTAGTGAACTGTACCAAACAACACCTGTTTCATTTACCTGAAGATTGGCAACTGTTGGGTTATTTGCCAAACAGAAATCCTGAGTGTCATCATTAGTTGTTGGAGTTAGTGGATCTGTTACCGTTACGGTTACTAGTAATCTAACTGAACTTACACAACCAGTTACTGGATCTAGGATCGCTCCGTAATATGGACCGTTGGCTAAAGCGGTTGTTGGATCTAATGGCGTAACACTTACTAGTGAACTATACCAAACAACACCTGTTTCATTTACCTGAAGATTTGCAACTGTTGGATTATTGGCCAAACAGAAATCCTGAGTATCATCATTAGTTGTTGGAGTTAGTGGATCTGTTACCGTTACGGTTACTAGTAATCTAACTGAACTTACACAACCAGTTACTGGATCTAGGATCGCTCCGTAATATGGACCGTTGGCTAAAGCGGTTGTTGGATCTAATGGCGTAACACTTACTAGTGAACTATACCAAACAACACCTGTTTCATTTACCTGAAGATTTGCAACTGTTGGATTATTGGCCAAACAGAAATCCTGAGTATCATCATTAGTTGTTGGAGTTAGTGGATCTGTTACCGTTACGGTTACTAGTAATCTAACTGAACTTACACAACCAGTTACTGGATCTAGGATCGCTCCGTAATATGGACCGTTGGCTAAAGCGGTTGTTGGATCTAATGGTGTTACACTTACTAGTGAACTATACCAAACAACACCTGTTTCATTTACCTGAAGATTTGCAACTGTTGGGTTATTTGCCAAACAGAAATCCTGAGTATCATCATTAGTTGTTGGAGTTAGTGGATCTGTTACCGTTACGGTTACTAGTAATCTAACTGAACTTACACAACCAGTTACTGGATCTAGGATCGCTCCGTAATATGGACCGTTGGCTAAAGCGGTTGTTGGATCTAATGGCGTAACACTTACTAGTGAACTATACCAAACAACACCTGTTTCATTTACCTGAAGATTTGCAACTGTTGGATTATTGGCCAAACAGAAATCCTGAGTATCATCATTAGTTGTTGGAGTTAGTGGATCTGTTACCGTTACGGTTACTAGTAATCTAACTGAACTTACACAACCAGTTACTGGATCTAGGATCGCTCCGTAATATGGACCGTTGGCTAAAGCGGTTGTTGGATCTAATGGTGTTACACTTACTAGTGAACTATACCAAACAACACCTGTTTCATTTACCTGAAGATTTGCAACTGTTGGGTTATTTGCCAAACAGAAATCCTGAGTATCATCATTAGTTGTTGGAGTTAGTGGATCTGTTACCGTTACGGTTACTAGTAATCTAACTGAACTTACACAACCAGTTACTGGATCTAGGATCGCTCCGTAATATGGACCGTTGGCTAAAGCGGTTGTTGGATCTAATGGCGTAACACTTACTAGTGAACTATACCAAACAACACCTGTTTCATTTACCTGAAGATTTGCAACTGTTGGGTTATTTGCCAAACAGAAATCCTGAGTATCATCATTAGTTGTTGGAGTTAGTGGATCTGTTACCGTTACGGTTACTAGTAATCGAACTGAACTTACACAACCAGTTACTGGATCTAGGATTGCTCCATAATATGGACCGTTGGCTAAAGCTGTTGTTGGATCTAATGGCGTAACACTTACTAGTGAACTGTACCAAACAACTCCTGTTTCGTTTACCTGAAGATTTGCAACTGTTGGGTTATTTGCCAAACAGAAATCCTGAGTATCATCATTAGTTGTTGGAGTTAGTGGATCTGTTACCGTTACGGTTACTAGTAGTCTAACTGAACTTACACAACCAGTTACTGGATCTAGGATCGCTCCGTAATATGGACCGTTGGCTAAAGCTGTTGTTGGATCTAATGGTGTTACACTTACTAGTGAACTGTACCAAACAACACCTGTTTCATTTACCTGAAGATTGGCAACTGTTGGATTATTTGCCAAACAGAAATCCTGAGTATCATCATTAGTTGTTGGAGTTAGTGGATCTGTTACCGTTACGGTTACTACTAATCGTACAGCACTTTCACAGTATACTTCTATTGGATTCGTTTTTATTGGAAGAGAAATAGCTCCATAATACACTTGACTTGTCAATGGAGTACTTGCTAATAAAGGCGTTGTACTTATAAGGGAATCATACCAAACAACGTTTGGTTCATTTACC
Organism: Flavobacterium sp. 140616W15; assembly: GCF_003668995.1. NCBI lineage: Bacteria > Pseudomonadati > Bacteroidota > Flavobacteriia > Flavobacteriales > Flavobacteriaceae > Flavobacterium > Flavobacterium sp. 140616W15. The sequence continues at coordinate 870,523 of NZ_CP033068.1, read as the reverse complement.
TGAAGATTTGCAACTGTTGGGCTATTAGCTAGACAGAAGTCCTGGGTATCATCATTAGTTGTTGGAGTTGCTGGACTGCTTATTGTTACTGTGGCTGCTTTTAATTCTCCCTCTTTATTTTCGCATGTATTATCACTTGATACTGCAACATAATAAGTAACAGGACTCATAAGCGCTGTTAATCCTGAGACTGTTAAAACTCCTAGGTTGCTAGTTGTATAAGTAACACCCGCAATAGTAACAGGTCCTGGTCCATTTGGAATAGCCTGTGTTTTATTAGCGTCAAAATACCAAAAGAATTTAGGATTTGTCAAAGTACTCTCTGGTGTAAATACAGCATCTGTGTTATGACAAACTGAATCGTTATTTACTGTAATATCGGTTACTAGAGAATTTGGTAAAATTGTAAATGTAACTTGTTTTCTATCTCCAGGAGCAGTTTCGCAATATTCATCTGAACTAACTCCTAAATAATAAGTATAAGTACCTGCTGTTAATCCAGTTAAATTTAACACTGAAGCTGTTTCTCCTACAATTAAATTACTATTTGTACCATCAAAACTATACCAATGGTATACTATATTATTAAGTACAGGAGTAGCAGCTAAATCTGCTTCTAACTTAACTTTTCCATCTCCAGCACAAATAATAGTATCGCTTCCATCGTTAATTTTTACATTTAATATTGTACTTACTGGAGTTGTAGCTCTAACAACTACAGTCACTTCCCCTCTCGCAAGAGCTGCACAGCCATAGCGAATTGGTTGGATATAATATTTATAAGTACCTGCTGCTAATATTGCTGGAAGCGTATATGTCTGACCATCGGCAAGGAAATTTCCTCCAGTTGGAGAATCATACCATTTATAAGTCGAACAATTGGCAGGGGGCACTTCTAATGTTATAGTGCTACCGGGGCAGACCGTGATCATATTATTATCGTCTCCTCCAAGGACTTTAGTATTTGTTACACGGTCAATATTATGAACTCTAAGCTGATCTAATACACTTACAACACCTCCAAAAGATATTGTGACTCTATCATATGGCTGGGTTTGAGGAGCTAAAATTGTCATTGCCATTGTATCTCCCGAAAGTAATTTTAAGGTCAATAAACTACTATCGTTTAGGATAGGAGCACCAATAGCAGTATTTCCTAAATAAAGCTGAATATTAAATCCAGTAAGTAAATTAAGATTCAAGACAGTTCCTGGTTTAGAAATTATTATTCTAAGACTATCTCCAACCATAGATGGTGTTCTAAAAGTTGCTGTAAGCTGTGCCGCAGCAAGAACCCCCACTCCACTAAACATAGTAGCATAAGTTGCTACATCATTATCAGCTATGTTCCATGCATTCGAAACTCCAACAGTAGCTGTTAATGCTCCAACACCTATTTCTTTTACACCAAAGAAAACATCTTCGATATCTCCTTGTCCACAAGTTATCTGGGTAACGGTTTTATCATAATATGCATCATATACATTAATATTTTGTGCTACACCTAAGATTGATCCCATTTGTACTCGAATACCGTCATAAGCTTTAGGCCCTGAAATATCTGATGGAACAAATGTGTATTCAAATGAGTTTTGACCTGATAATAAATTTAATAATGATCCAGATACAGATTGTAAAGTTCCAATATCAATTGGGTTCCCTAGACCATCACGTTTAGTTCCTATCACTGTAACACCTTGTCCTAAAGCTACCCCACTATACTCTGCACCTAACTTAACTGTAACTGGAGTTCCTTTAGCAATAGTTGTAGGCCATTGTAAATTTTGCCATGTAGTTCCGATACCCAAAAGCCCTATACCAGTTGTTATTGTTGAATATGTTTTAGGGTTACCATCTGCCCCATTAGTTTCATTTGTAACGCCTCCAGTAATAATAGTTCCCCATTGCTGAGTCGTAGCATATTCTCTTTCTAATAATGGATCACAACTAGCAGGGTCTATAACAGTAATTGTAATAGTCTGACTATTTGTACAAGTTCCATTACTCGCAATTACTGTATAAGTAAAAACACCAACAGTATTTAGTGCACCTGTATTATTTGATGGTATAGGATTTCCTGATGGATCGTACCATGTAACTGTTCCATTTGAAGTTGCGGATAAAGGTACAGAAGCACCTAAATTCACAACCACCGAACTTGTTACTGCTGTTAAAGTAGGTAACTGATTAATTGTAACCGTTACTTTTTCTTTCACAGATGGACAATCAATACCAGTTGTTTGAGCTTGAATCCAGTAATCACCACCTATAGTAATATTTGCTGCAGCCTGGTCTGTTATTGGTGCATTTGCAGCATCAAAGAAAGTATATGTTGTATTTCCTGATGTATCAAAATTTGTGATAGCATCTTTTAAGTTTACTTTAGCACAACCAGCCAAAGTTGCAGTAACTGTCAAGTCTGAACCTGCTGGAAAATTTACTACAACTTCTTTTAAAGCACCGTCTATATTTTCGCAAATACCTCCATTAAGTACTGAAACATAATATTTATAAGGAGAGTTAGAAGCAATAAGTCCGCTAATGGTAAGCGCTCCAGTTGTAGCGTCTTTTAAATACGTTACTCCCGCTACTGTTCCTGATATAATTTCCTGAGTTTTACTTTGATCTGTATAATATTTAAATGTTGCTCCTGCAAATGTAGATGTTGGAGACAATACAGCACCTCCCGCACAAGTAGCGGTTAAAGGAGTTGTTATCGTAATATCACTTTCTATAGGAATAGGCAACACAGTTACTGTAATAGCCTGACGATTAGTATTCAAACACGGTGTAACTCCACGACTAGCTTCTAAATAAAATGTTTTAGTTCCTGTTAATGATCCCGTTGTATAAGTGTTTATATTAGTTGCTAAAGCAGTCCCACCAGTTGCTACATCATACCAAGTAAATGTTTGTGTACCTGTAGCTGTAGCTGTTAATGTAGTAGATTGCCCTGCACAAATTGGATCTACTGCTCCAGTTATTGTAGCATTTGGATATCTATAAGAAGCTTCATAAATATCTAATCCTGCTAACAAAAGAGCTAACCCTTCTAATTTAATATGAACACTTGTAAATGGACCTGCTGCTATGAAACTCGCTCTAAAACGGTTTCCTCCTAATAATTGAACATTTAAAAGTGAATTAATAGTGGTTAGATCAGCATTAGGGGATGCTAAATTAAAACTTTGCAAACTAACATTAGAAAGAGCACTTATATCAAGGAGCCCTACAGGAATCCCTAGCTCTACATCTATAATATCTCCTGCCTGACCAACTGTAGGGAAGGTTAATGCTTGTTGCATATAATCACCTAATAGACCAACAGGTATTGAAAGGTTGGCTGCAGTTGCATTATTTCCATCCACAGAAGCTCCGTTATTTGTTGAACCACATAATAAACAATTCGTTGTCCCTCCTCTGGAAGTTACTTGTGAATTAGCCAATAAACAAGAATTAATAGAATTACTTATAACAACATTAATAACAGCCCTTGTACCATTTGTACAATCTGTAGTTGTACTTCTCGCTGCAATATAAAAGCTCTTATTTGTTATTAAAGATGGAGATGGTGTATATGAGGTTGTACCAGATGATAGTAAGTTTCCATTAGTTGGAGCATCATACCAATCGTAAGCTACATCTGTTACAGGATTTGTAACCTGCAAAGTAACATTCTGTCCAGATTGTATAACTACTGTTGATAACGCTATAGTTGGTACTGCTGGTACAGGATTAACATTTACATGTACCGGAGTACGTGCAGGACTTGAACAACTTCCAATAACTGCTTCAACATGATAAGTTACAGAAGCAGTTAAACCTGGTGTCGTATAAGTCGTACCTGTAAATACTAAATTTCCACCCGCAGATTCATCATACCATTTATAGGTAGTTCCAGCAACAGGCGATTGAATTGTTAATGTTGACGATTGTCCGCTGCATAAATTTAAAGGAACAGCGACAACTGTTGTTGGAGCAACAGGATTATTAACTGTTACTGTAACAGGAAATCTTTCACTATTCACACAACCATTACGAGTAACTTCTATATAATAAGTAGTATTTACAGTTAATGGTAATGTTGTATAAGCATTGGTACTACTCAATAAATTACCTCCTGTTAAAGCATCATACCATTTAATCGTTTCATCTAAAGTTGCACTAGAAGTTAAGGTTGTTGTTTGTCCGCTACAAATCGTCGTATTACCAGTTATGGTTCTTGCCTTAAATTTATATGAAGCCCCGTAAATATTAAGACTGGATACTAAAGTGGCTAAGCCACCTAATCTAATCTCAACACGATCAAAGGCAGAACCTGCTATAAGACTTGCTTTAAAACGATTACCCGTTAATAATTGAATATTTAAAAGTGAACTGTTTACAGCTACCCTATCATTATTATATGTCGCACCATTATAAGTAGCTAATGAAATATAACTTAAGGCACTTATATCTAAAAGTCCCGTTGGAATTTCTAAATCTACCGTGATAACATCTCCAGCCTGACCTGAGTTATTAAACTGCAACGTTTGCTGAATCCAGCCAGTAACTAAACCAACAGGTACTGATAAGGTGGTGGCTGTATTAACATTTTCATCAACCGAATTATTAGGATTATTCGGAGAACATAATAAACAAAGTCCGTTTTGAGCTGTCTGTTGGCTATTAGCATCCTGACATCCTCCTAATGGATTAGTCGAAACAGTTATATTTATTGCGACTCTAGTTGCACTTACACACCCTCCTGTAGCACTAACTGCCTCAACATAATAGGTCTTATTTGCAGTTAAGATAGGAGTAGTATATGTAGGAGAATTTGCTAGTAACTTAGTTCCTCCCGTAGCTGCATCATACCAATCAAAAGTAACACTTGGATCCGTTGATGAAGCATTTAAAGTTGCATTTTGACCAGACAGTATAGATACACTTCGTGTTAATACTATTGGAACTGCAGGAACCTGAGTCGAAGTAACACTAACAGGAGTTCTTGTTGGTGTTTTGCAGGCTCCAATAGCTGCTTCTACAAAAAAATTAGAAACTCCAATAGGCACTGTCCTAGTCAAGGTATTACCAGAAGCAATGAAAGCACCTCCTGCACTATACCAAGTATAAATTGTTCCTGGTACTGGATTTATTACCGATAAAGTAGTCGATTGTGTAGGTCCAGTAGAACAAATTACTGTCCCACTACTATCTATATTTGGTAATATCGGATTTGTAATATTTATAGTTACAGGCACGCGTTCGTCACTCTCACAACCTACATTTCTTGAACTACTTACATAATAAGTTGTTGCAGTTGTTAAAGCTGGTGTGGTAAAAGTATTAATATTTGAAAGTGGTGTAGTCGATGTAGGGGAATCGTACCATGCTAGTGTAGTACCAGCCGCTGCGGTGGCAGTAAGTGTTATTGGCTGTCCAGAACATACCGCTTGTGTATTTCCTCCAACAATTGTAGGCTTAGCAAATTGTAAGCGAACTTCATATATTCTTAAACTTAAAAATGCGCTTAAAAGTCCTCCACTTTGAATTTGCACACTATTTGCATCTCCGGGTAATGTGTATTTTATGACCCCTATTTTGTTTACATCATCCAATATTTGGAGATTTAATATTCCACTGCTTAATGCTACTGCTGGTCCAACATTAGCTGCTCCATTTTTTGCCCGAATAGTTCCGTTCGTGAGCAAATCAGCTTCCAAAACACCATTTCCAGTATTAAAATAAACAACAATTTGGTCACCTGCTTTAGCTGTTTGATTAAAATGGAATGTCTCTTGTGCAAAACAAGCTAAACCTAAAACATTTGATATAGAAGCAAAAGTAGCCATGTTTCCATCAAATGCATCATCTGGAGTAGTTACACTCATACCCACACATAATACTCCTCCTACACTATTAGTCTGTGAGTCAGGTCTGCAAAAATTTTGTGAGAAAGAGCTCGAAAAGGGAATTAATATCAAAAACAACCACAAATAATTTTGCAGAAATGCCCCCTTTTTTATTGTTAAGAAAAATGTTTTCATATTCCTGAGAGATTAATAAAGTGATAAATAAATTCCAATATGGCAAATAAGTGATGCCATCTACAATCCCATATTTTAAGAAACAGAGATTATTAAATATAGCTGTACTAACAAACCATCAGATAAACATTCTAATGCTCTGAAAAATATCTTAATTTTAAAGACTATAAAAATTACTCCGAATTTGCTACAAACTCAATTTGCAAAGAAGTGTGTGATCCCATAATTCGACAAAAAATAAAAGTCAAATAGATCTTAAAAAAAGAAAGTTGTTTACTAGCGAAATCAATTAAAGTAGGTTTTAATTTCATAAAAATATTTTTTAAGAGATTAATGGTATTTATTCGGGATTCTACTTTCATTATTTTAGTTAACATTAGGCAATAATAACCTGTATGCGATGCATTTATGTGCATCCATAAAAAAATAAAAACTAGAAATTTTAATTCGACGATTTTAAGTACTTGAAAACTTTACACAATAATCATAAGAAATGAATCCTATAGAGATGTGAAAATTAAAATCTATTAAATGGAAAAATAGACTTATGACCAATACCAGAGTAGTCGAGTTGTGCTTCAGGGGATTGAAGACTCAATTAATAATACTATTATGTATTGTTATAGAATAAATGACATCGATAATTATTGCTACATTGATCAAACGGGTTATTTGTTTTAAAAACAAAAAGAACCAATTGATTTATAAAATTATCAAATAAGAAAAACTCTTTTTTACTTGTAGAAGCAAAAAATGATATGGCATTTAATTTTTGATTGAACGACTGTGAAACAAGAAATAAATATGAGAAGAATCTATTCCTTCTGAAAAAAGTAATTATATATTCCATAAGCATCCATATTAAATAATAATTGACAAAAACGTGCAAAAATTCTTCTTATTTAAAGACTCTTTTTAAAAGTCCTCATGCTACTATGTGGTATTATATTATTTTATGACAGAAAAACAAATTAGAATAATAATAAATAATCATTTTTTTATATATTGCTCCACATTTGACATTAGAATATCCCTGATTCTATATAAAATAACCTATTTATACTTAAATCAGAATTATATCTGAGTTTTGGCGTTATGCGATTTGAGCAATGATTTTAAATTTTTAAGATATTAACTTAAAAAATAAAGTAATTAATCTTTTTTCAACTATTTAATCGATAGTGTTAAGATTAATTAACAGTCGTTCAATGATTAATATTTCATAAATGTAAAAATCTTTTTTTGAATATGCAAGCGAAAAAATCACTAAATGCGAATTTAATCTTAAAAAGATTAAAAAAGGCATTACAAATAAATACTGATATTGATCTATCTAAACTACTGAATATCAAACCAAATACTATCTCTACATGGAAAAAAAGAGATACTTTAGATTATAGTGCAATAATCTCAATTTGCAATCTTCACGAAATCGACCTAAATAAAATACTCTCAGAAAAAAGCTACAACGAAAAAGTTAATAATATAATCGTAAACAATACTCCTTTAATAAAAAGAGAGCTTCAATTTGAATATTGTCTTGGAAATGAAGATTTATTAAGCAGTTTACCTCAATATCATTTTCCTTTTATACAAAGCAAAATCTCCAGGGCATTTGAGATAGTAAGCAATAACATGAACCCAACTATAAATGCAAATTCTTTTGTAGTATGTGAAATTACAGATATAAAATCTATTGAAGAAAATGCCATCGCAGTAATAATAAGCAAAACAAAAGGACTAATTATTAATAGAGTAATTAATAATAGTCCTTTGGAAAATAATTTTACTTTAAGCAACGATAATACTTTTTTCAGAAATACAACTATTGATTCTGATGACATTAAAGAAATATGGGCTGTAAAAAATATACTAATTAGAATATAAAATCAACCCTTAATTTATTGAATAAAGTAATGATCAATAATTACGATTCTATAATCGTATTTATTTGTTTAAACAATTGCCCATCGCTCAGGAATGCACCTTGTTGAATTAATTCAAAAATAGAAGCATTACGATCATCAGTAAAAACTTTTTTACCAACTTTCATCTCAATAGTTTCAGTAAACATATTATCGCTTAACCATTGTAAACCTTCTTTAGTTAAGAAATCCGTTTCTGGGACTAATGATTTCAAAACTATAGATTGAACATGTGTATCAAAACATTGAAACAGGAAAATATGATTTTTAGAAAAATGCTCTAAAAATTCAGCTCTAGAAAGAACTCCTTCCCAAATTAAATCCGAAAACACATCTAGCTCTTGCTCAGCTACCTCTGGCTTGTTTATTTTGATCGAATCCCACTCTGCCTTATCAATTGCCTGCGTTCCTAAAAAGCTTGCAAATTCAGCATTTAATTCATCAAATTGTTCTTTTGTTAATCTTGCGTATTTCATTTTTAAAACATTTATGGCTTTTATAATATAATTAAATATTTCAAGCCTGTTTAATATTCAAAAAAAAATCCCGATTTACATCGGGATTTCATATTATAAATTAAAACTATTACTTTTCAGCAACAATTTCGTATGGTAATTCAACTACAACATCTCTGTGTAATCTAATGCTTGCAGCATATTTACCAGTACGTTTTACGATACCGCTAGTAATAAATTTTCTTTCGATAGAGTTACCCGCTTTTTCCAAAGCTTCAGCAATATCTATGTTAGTGATAGAACCAAAAAGTTTCTCTCCACCAGCTTTTGCGAAAATTTTAATTTCAAGAGCTTTCAATGCTTCTGCTATTTTCTTAGCGTCATCAACAATCTTAGCCTCTTTGTGTGCTCTTTGTTTTAGGTTTTCAGCCAATACTTTTTTTGCAGAAGGAGTTGCTAAAGTAGCAAAACCTTGAGGAATTAAAAAGTTACGACCGTAACCCGCTTTTACAGATACTACATCATCTTTAAATCCTAGATTCTGTACGTCTTGTTTTAAAATAAGTTCCATGTTGTTGTCCTTATATTTGAGAAGTTAGGTTCGTTTGACGGAAACCAACAACTTTAGTTTAATATTATTTTAATAAATCGGCCACGTATGGCATTAAAGCTAAGTGACGAGCTCTCTTAACTGCTACAGACACTTTTCTTTGGTATTTTAAAGAAGTTCCTGTTAAACGACGAGGAAGAATTTTTCCTTGCTCATTAACGAATTTCAATAAGAAATCTGCATCTTTATAATCGATATATTTGATTCCTGATTTTTTGAAACGACAATACTTTTTAGTTTTGTTAGTTTCGATGTTTAAAGGCGTTAAATATCTGATATCTCCGTCTTTTTTTCCTTTTGCTGATTGCTCTATTGTAGACATAATAATTAAGCTTTTGTAGATTTTAATTTTGTTCTTCTTCTCTCAGCCCAAGAAATAGCGTGTTTATCTAAACTTACAGTTAAGAAACGCATAACTCTCTCGTCACGTCTAAATTCAGTTTCAAAAGCAATTAGAACTTCTCCTGCTACTTTGAACTCAAATAAGTGATAAAAACCACTTTTTTTGTTTTGGATTTCGTAAGCCATTTTCTTTAGGCCCCAATCCTCTTTTGATACCATTTCAGCTCCTCTACTAGTAAGAAATTCTTCAAATTTCGTTACTGTTTCCTTCACCTGAACCTCAGATAAAACGGGATTTAAAATGAAAACAGTTTCATAATGATTCATAAATCTAATATTTATTTGTTAAAATTGGGTGCAAAAGTAACCAATTATTTTATATATACAACACTTTTTTGCTTTTATTCGACGTATGGTAAAAAATAAGCCTAAAATCTAGGTTTAAAAGAAAAATAAATCTATATTTACTACTACATTCCCTAAATTTAAATGTTATGAAACTAAATTGTGTTGTAGTAGACGATAGTTCTATCCAAAGAACCATCATCTCAAAGTTAGTCAATAATCATACGAATTTACACTTGGTTGGAGATTTTTCTAATGCAATCGAAGCTCGAAGCTGTATCTCTTTAAATAATATTGATTTGATATTTTTAGATATCGAAATGCCTGTTATAAATGGTTTTGATTTTTTAGATGGCCTAAAAACAAAGCCCCAAATAATCTTTATTACCTCTAAGGCCGAATATGCTTTAAAGGCTTTTGATTACGATGCTACCGACTATCTCCAAAAACCAATAGCCATAGACCGCTTTAATGCTTCTGTTAAAAGAGCATTAGACTTATATGCCTTACGAACCGATGTAAAAGAAGATGAAGGCGAGCATATTTTTATCAAAAGCAACCTCAAAAAACTTAAAATTTTCACTGCAAAAATTAAGTGGATTGAAGCTTTTGGCGACTATGTAAGAGTAGTAACCGAAGACGATAGTAACTTAGTTCTTTCAACAATGAAATCTTTTGAAAATGATTTATCAAAAGAAAAATTCATTCGCGTACACAAGTCATATATTATAAATATTGACAAAGTAGAACGCTTTAATAGTAAGTTTGCCGAAATCGGTATTACAAAAATTCCATTAAGTCGAAATAAAAAAGAAGACTTAGTTCGCGCATTATCAATAACTCATTAAAGCATTAATAAAAGTCTACATTTATAATTACTTTTATCGCTCTATATTGCGCAACAGCCTCAAAACTATTCAGAATTTTCTGAATAGTTTTTTTTGTACCTCCCAAAGGCATTTCTTGTGGTATTTTGATTAAAATTGTTCGGATATACTCATTTCTAATTCGACTAATAGCAGGCTCCTCTGGTCCTAGCACTGGCATATTCAAATTCTGACTCAAAACTTGATACAACCACATAGAACCTTCTTTTAATCTATCAAAATCACGATGCTTAAGCGTTAACTTAATTATCCTAAAATAAGGTGGGTACCTATAAATTAATCTATCGTATAATTGCTCCCTATACATTCCTGCATAGTCATTATTAGTAACCTGCTGTATTGTGTTATGATTAGGATTATAAGTCTGAATCACAACTTTACCTTGTTTCTCTGAACGCCCTGCACGCCCAGAAACCTGCATCATCATTTGAAAACTACGCTCGAAAGCTCTAAAATCTGGATGAAACAACATATTATCGGCATTCATAATCCCTACCAAACTTACATTATCAAAATCCAATCCTTTAGCAAGCATTTGTGTTCCAACCAAAATATCTATCTCACGATTTTTAAAACTATCAATGATTTTCTCAAATCCAAACTTACCTCGTGTTGTATCTTGATCCATTCTACCTGTTTTGGCATTTGGAAAAAGTGCAAGCAACTCCTGCTCAATTTGTTCTGTACCAAATCCTTTGGTAGTTAAATCAATACTAGAACAACTATGACAGTTTGTTGGCTTTGCCATACTATATCCACAATAATGACAACGCAGTTGATTTTTATGTTTATGAAAAGTAAGACTCACATCGCACTGCTGGCATTGCGGCACATGCCCACAAGTGATACATTCTATAATAGGTGAATATCCTCGTCTGTTTTGAAACAATATAACTTGCTCACCTAAAGTTATCGCTTCTGAAATTGCTTCAGTTAAAACATCACTAAAATGCCCAGTCATGCGTTTTCTAAAATACTTATCTTTTAAATCAACCAACGTAATATCTGGCATTCGAACATTATTATAACGCTCAGTAACTGTTACCAATCCATATTTCTGTGATTGCGCATTAAAATAAGTCTCTAAACTTGGAGTTGCTGATCCCAAAAGCACCTTGGCTTTATGAAAATTCGCCAAAACAATTGCTGCATCGCGTGCATGGTAGCGTGGAGCCGGGTCTACTTGTTTAAAAGTCTGCTCATGCTCTTCATCAACAATAAGCAAACCCAAATTTGCAAATGGCAAAAACAAAGCCGACCTCGCCCCTATTATTATTTGAGCATTTTCTACATTCGACAAAGTCTGTTCCCAAACCTCAACTCGCTCATTATTGCTGTATTTAGAATGAAAAACAGCCACCTTATTCCCAAAATGAACTCGCAATCTAGTAACCAATTGTGTTGTTAGCGCAATTTCAGGCAACAAATATAAAATTTGCCTTCCTGTTGCTAAATACTCTTCTATAAGTTTAATATAAATCTCCGTTTTACCACTAGAAGTTACTCCATGAAGTAAACAAACCTCTTTTTCAATAAAGCTATTTTTAATTTCCTCGAAAGCAGTTTGCTGAACCGAACTTAATTGCAGTTCTTTTTCTGTGCTTTTACCTGTAAAATTAATTCGGTCTTGCTGTAAAAAATACTCTTCAAAAATCTCTTTCTCAATTAACGCTTTTACAACCGCCGATGATGATTGCGATGCTTCAACGAGTTTCTTAACCGTAATTGGTTTCTTCTCGACTGCACTCAGTTGAAAATATGCCAAAACAATTTCTTTTTGTTTCGCTGCATTTTTAAGCACCTCCAACAACTCATTTAACCCTTGATTTGAATCATATTTGCTATGTAACTTTACATAGCGAACTAGCTTTGGCTTATAACTTTCTTGTATTTCCTGTTCAAGAATAACAATATCTTTATCTATTAATTTTTGAAGAATAGGGAAAACATTTTTTTTATTTAAAACAGCAACAATATCCTGAACCTTGAGCGAACTCTGATGCTGTAATGCTTCATAAACTAAATATTCTTCATCGGTTAAAGTAGTTTCATCTACAAAAACACCTGCCTTATGTGTAATTACCGTTTCACTTTCTAATAATAAACCACTTGGGAATGCTCCTCGATATACATCACCAATGGCGCACATATAATAGGATGCAATCCAAAGCCAATGTTTTATTTGAATTTCGGTAGCAATTGGTCTTTCGTCAAGAATTTGGTGAATCTCTTTGGCCTCATACAACGTTGGTTCATTCTGATGTGTTTCGAGTACCAATGCTGTATACATTTTACTTTTACCAAAAGGCACAGCAACCCGCATTCCTTTCTTAATGAAATTAAACTCCACTTCAGAAATACGATACGTAAACGTTTTAGCTAATGAAAGTGGTAAAATGACTTGTACAAAATGCATTTTAAAGATATATATGTTTTAAAATAATAGCGTTTAGAATATTATTTTTCGTTTATAATTAGCGTAATTTTAAAGCAAATTTACTTTTTATCTAGCTTTTCCGAAGCTTTTGCAGTATTATATTCTTTAACCAATTTTAATGTATGATTAAGCGATTGAGTATTAGTCCAATCATCATGACCTGTAACAATATATATTGGGTTTTTAAATTTTGCCTGTACTTTTTTAATTGATCCCTCCCATTCTTTTACATTCGAATCACCTAAATATCCCAAATCTGTTGCAACTGTACTTTTTACAAAACATCCACCATAAAGAACCTTCTCTTTATTAAACCAAACTACAACATTATCTGACGCATGTCCTTTTCCTGGATAAAATACCTGAAAACGATGTTGGCCAACTGTAAATGTAGTATCATTTGGCATTATAAAATCAGCTCTCTTTTTTCCTTCTTTTTCAAGAATCTGATCTGTTAGTTTTATAGTATACGTTTTTATGCCTTTTTGCCCATAAAATCCTAAACCTCCAGCTCTGTCTTCGTGCGAATGCGTTGCAATATGTACAACAACATCTTTATGATGCTTAGCTTTTATACTATCCAGTAATGGCTGAAACTGTGTTTCATCCCAAGGCGCATCAAACAACACCACTCCTTTATCTGTAACCAAATACATAGAATTGGCAGAAATTAGAGTTCCTTTGTAATCATGAAAGGTTTTATAAACATAAAAGTCACCCGTAAGATGACTTATTTGTAATTTATTATTTTCTGTTTGCCCAAAAGATTTTGTGAATCCTATAAGCAGCAAGAGCAATATTAATTTATTTTGCATTTTTAAATTTCTTTAACCTTTAAATTCTTGACCAATATTGTGTTCTTCCCAGAAGAGAAATCCCAATAAATCCACGTAATTTTAGTTTATCTACACCATCTAATGTAATGTTACATTTATACGTTTTTCCTGTTGTTGGATCTAAAATAGTTCCTCCTTTGTACTCATCACCGTCTTTCTTTAAGCCATTAATGATTACCATTCCTAAAATCGGCTTGTTTTTATTCGCTCCCGGACACAAACTACACACATCATTGACATGCTCTTTACGAAGAATTCTAATAATTTTACCATAAATTTTTCCCGATTGTTCATACACTTCTACAATCGATTTTGCTTCGCCTGTTTCATCATCAATGGTTTTCCATTTTCCGATTACAGATTGACTTTGCACATTGCCTATTACCAAAAATAATAAGCCCATTGTTAAGATCCAGTTTTTCATGATGTTTGTTTTTTTTTAGCCCTGATTGTAGCGACATCCTTTATCCCGATTCTTTAAGGGATAAAGATAGAGCGGAAAGCAGGAATAGCTTCTAAATGTTATTATTTTTTTGTCTTAACTTTCTGATTGTGGCATTTAATTCAAATCCCAAAAGCAATATCATACAGTTTATCCAAATATAAAACATTAGTATTAATAATGTACCAATTGAACCGTAAAGTTCATTATATTTTGAAAATTTTATAACCCAAATCCCAAAAAAGTACGAAGATATCACAATTAAGATTGTTGTAAATACAGATCCAATACTTATAAATGGTACTTTATTATATTGTTTTGTTCCGTAACGCAACAATATAGAAGATGTTACCAAAATCATTAAGATTACAAATAAATAACGCCCCATAATAATAAGCGGAATACTATCATTTAACACATCTTGAATCATTGTTTTCTGAATAAGCACCTCAAAAACAACAATTGTAGCAACTGTTACTAGTAACAAAATAGACATTGTAATTGAGATTGCCAATGCCACAAGATATTGACTAAAAAAGCCCCGTTTATCCAGCACATGTCGAGATGATTCAAAACCTCCCAGAATTCCGTTAACTCCATTTGACATTAAAAAAACCGACAAAAAGAATCCTGAAGAAAGTAATCCTGAATGACTATTATTTAAGATATCACTAATAATTTTATAAATCGCATCGTAAGTATTTGGTGGAACTCCCTGTTGAACAAACTGTAGAAAATCCTGTTGAAATCCTTCGATTGGGATAAACGGAATTAAATTAAGTATAAACAGTGCAAACGGAAACAATGCCATAAAAAAGCTAAACGCAACTGCGCTTGCATGATATGAAAATGCTCCTTCAATAATACCTATAGTATATAATTCGAGTAAGTCATACAATGAAAAACCATCAAGCCAAGGCAGCTTTATACTTTTTAAGAAACGAACGAGATAACGTACTACTGGCACTCTATCTAGCCGGTTTTCTATTTCTACTGACATATACTTACTGGATTATTGTTTATAATTTTTAAAGTGCCTTTAGACTTAAATCCATATTATAAACCGAATGTGTTAATGCTCCCGAAGAAATATAATCGACTCCACATAATGCATATTCACGAATTGTTTTTTCGTTGATATTTCCTGAAGATTCTGTTTGGCATTTATCTCCAATTAATGCAACTGCTTTTTTGGTATCTTCATAATTGAAGTTATCTATTAAAATACGAAAAACACCATCACTTTGCAAAATTTCTCTAATCTCATCTAAGCTTCTAGCTTCGACTATAATTTTTAAATCTAGTTTGTTTTCTTTTAAATAAGCTTTTGTTTTGGCTATAGCCAGAGTAATTCCGCCTGCAAAATCAATATGGTTATCCTTAAGCATTACCATATCATAAAGTGCAAATCGGTGGTTTTCACCTCCTCCAATTTTTACTGCCCATTTTTCAGCAACACGAAAATTAGGTGTTGTTTTGCGAGTATCTAATATTTTAGTATTTGTACCTTTTAAAAGCTGTACATATTGATTTGTTTTAGTTGCAATTGCCGACATACGCTGCATAGAATTCAGTACCACGCGCTCCGATTTTAAAATCGATTGTGAACTTCCTGAAACATGAAACACAACATCTCCATATTTTACAGGGGTCCCATCTTCTATAAACGTTTCAACTTTTAAACTTGGATCAACATAATTAAATATCATTTTAGCAAATGCAACTCCTCCAATTATTCCATCTTCCTTTACCAACAATTTAGCTTTACCTTGCGCATCGGCAGGAATACAAGCTAAGGAGCTATAATCTCCTGTGCCTACATCTTCGCGAATTGCATTAAAAATAAGCAATTGTAACTCGTTCTGAAATTGTATTTCGTTAATCATTTTGTATGAATTTTAATAGAATGCTAAAGTAGCACATATTTTGTGGATTTGAAAATTTAGACGATTTGAAAATTTAAAAACAGCATAAATTCTATCATTTACCTCTAAAACCAAAATACGAATTTCATGAACTAATACTGACGCAAATCATTGTACTTCTTTTTGATTCTACCTAACTCTTTATTTCGTCTGTTCGACTTTCAGTCTTGAATCAAGAAAGTGTTTTTGTTAAAGGACTTTGACAAGCGAGATACCGAACTGATGATGTAAGTCTGTGACAAAAAAGCTAAGCTTTATCTTTTATTAATTTTAATGCCTTAATGGCTAAAAAAAAATCCTATTTATTACAAACATTAAATACCTTTGAACTTCAATATTATTATCAAATGGGATTAATTAAAGATATTTACTCGGTTGCTTTTTACGAAAATTTTACTAATTGCGTTGCCAAAGTCATTCCTGATTTTGATAAACAACAATTTATCACACAAATTTTTGATGCTGATTTTGCTAATAAAGAATGGAAAGAACGCATGCAGCATACTACGATTGTCTTGCATAATTTTATGCCTAATGACTTTGGAGAAGCCGTTTTAACCATTGAAAATATTATCGAAAATCTAAAGAATAATAATTTTACTGATGGAAATCTGGCTTTTATATTTTTTGCTGATTACGTAGAAAAATACGGTATTGATGATTTTAAAACAAGCGCAAAAGCTTTTGTAATGATTACGCAATTTATAAGTTGCGAGTTTGCCGTTCGTCCGTTTATTATTAAATATCCCGAGGACATGATTGATGAAATGACAAAATGGTCATTACATGAAAATCATCATGTAAGACGATTAGCTAGTGAGGGGTCACGCTCTCGATTACCTTGGGCAATGGCAATTCCTGCTTTAAAGAAAGACCCTACTCCTATTTTAGCTATTTTAGAAAATCTAAAAACTGATTCATCAGAATATGTTCGTCGTAGTGTTGCCAATAACCTCAACGATATCGTAAAAGACAATCCACAAGTTGTACTTGACATTGCTAACAAATGGCAAAACATCAGCCCCGAAACTGATGCTATTATCAAACATGGTTGCCGTACTTTATTAAAACAAGGTAATCCTGATATTTTAAAACATTATGGCTTAGAGAGTACTAATATCGAATTATCTAATTTTGAAATTATCACTCCTAAAGTAAAAATTGGAGAATACTTAGAATTCCAATTTTCACTGAACAATACTAATTCTGAGAATAAGACTGTTCGTTTAGAATATGCTATTTATTATCAAAAATCAAAAGGGCATTTGGCGAAAAAAGTATTCAAAATTAGTGAACGCATTTATCAGCCTAATCAGTTGGTTAAAATTAAAAGAAACCAATCCTTTAAAGTAATTACAACACGTGTATTTCATTTAGGAAAACATCAATTGTCTGTAATTATAAATGGAACAGAAAGCGAATTACTGGATTTTGAATTGATCTAATCGAGTTAACACATAAAAATCAAACAGCAGCAAAACATAATAAGTAAAATAAGTTTTTCTTAAATGAACTTACATAGCTTACATGGTTCGTTTTTTAATAGTTTTAGATAACTGAAAATAGAAGTTCCTTAAATGAGAACTCAATGTTGTATTTTAAAACTATGTTATTATTCTACTAAAAAATATAATTATTTTTTAAAACATCAGATTTTTATCCTTAATTTTACTGCCGTGAAATGGATTAACCTCATATTATCAATTTACTTAGTCGTTCTATCGTGCTTGCCTTGTGCAGATACGCTGGAAAACGAGACTATTGCGCATACAAGCGAAATAGTTAGTAAGAATAATCAATCTCACGAAAAAGGATTAGATCTTTGTGCTCCATTTTGCAGTTGCAATTGCTGTGCTGTTCAAGTTCTAAACTCAGCTCCTGCCGTTACTTGGATTTTTAATGTAGAAACTACTCTCATTAAAAAACCATTATCCTCTTACCATTCAATTCTTACTTCTAATTTCTACGGAAGTATTTGGCAACCGCCCCAAATAGTATAATGTAGCCCGAGTAATTTCGGGTATATGTGTTGTGGAATACCACAAAAAAAACAGGCGACCTCTCGTCCTGATTTCTCATTCATTATATCCAAAAAATGTTAGATAAGATTATACAATTTAGTATAAAGAACAAGTTCATTATACTATTACTTACCTTGGCTCTTATAGCTTGGGGAAGTTTTTCACTCAAAAATTTACCGCTAGATGCACTTCCTGACATCACTAATAATCAGGTTCAGATTATTACTACTGCTCCTACTCTTGCTAGTCAGGAAGTAGAACAATTGATTACCTATCCGATAGAGCAATCATTAAAAACAATTCCAAAAGTAATAGAACTTCGTAGTATTTCTCGTTTTGGTTTATCAGTAGTTACCGTTGTCTTTGAAGAGGATGCTGATACTTATTGGGCACGTGAGCAAGTGTTTCAAAGATTAAAACAAGCCGAAGAAAACATCCCTAAATATGCTGGAACGCCAGAATTGGCTCCAATTACAACAGGTCTTGGAGAAATTTACCAATACGATGTTTATGCAAAAAAAGGATACGAAAATAAATATAACGCAACCAGTTTAAGAACAATTCAAGATTGGATTATTGTACCTCAATTACAAGGTGTAAAAGGTGTTGCCGAGGTAAGCACTTGGGGAGGTAGCGTAAAACAATACGAAATTGCCGTTGATCCAAACCGATTAAATAGTGTTGGAGTTACTATAACTGAAATTTTTGATGCTCTCGAAAAAAACAATCAAAATACTGGTGGTGCCTACATCGAAAAAGATGAGTTTGCTTATTTCATTCGTGGTGTCGGAATGGCTTCTGGAATAAAAGACATAGGAAACATTGTTATTAAAAACAGAAATGCTACTCCTATTTTAGTCCGTGACGTAGCAACAGTACAATTAGGAAATGCTATTCGTTTTGGAGCTACTACCAAAGATGGAAAAGGCGAAATTGTAGGAGGCTTAACGCTAATGCTAAAAGGTGAAAACTCTAAAGCAGTTGTAGAGCGTGTGAAAGAAAAAATGGTTGAGATAAACAAAATGCTCCCCGAAGGTGTAGTTGCAGAAGCATTTATTGACCGAAGCAAATTAGTCGATAATGCCATCGGAACCGTTACCAAAAACTTACTTGAAGGAGCGTTAATTGTAATTTTTGTACTGATATTATTCTTAGGAAATCTCCGTGCAGGATTAATTGTTGCCTCAGTAATTCCATTGGCAATGTTATTTGCAGTAATCTTAATGAATGCATTTGGTGTGAGTGGAAATCTAATGAGCTTGGGAGCAATCGACTTTGGAATTATAGTTGATGGAGCAGTGATTATTGTCGAAGCTACGATGCATCATTTACAAAAACTCAAGAAAAAAAGAGAATTAACTCAATCTGAAATGGATACTGAAGTATATGCTTCAGCTTCTAAAATCAGAAATAGCGCCGCTTTTGGTGAAATAATTATCTTAATTGTATATCTGCCAATATTAGCATTGGTTGGTACCGAAGGAAAAATGTTTAAACCAATGGCAATGACGGTCGGCTTTGCAGTTATGGGAGCTTTTATATTATCGCTTACCTATGTTCCTATGATGAGCGCACTGTTTTTATCAAAAAACACTGAGCATAAGCCAAACTTTAGCGACCGAATGATGGCTTGGTTTGAAAAAATATATGCTCCTTTTTTAAACAAAGCATTACAATTCAAAAAAGCTGTTCTTGGTATTGCCGTTACCCTATTTGTTTTTGCACTTGTAATTTTTCAGAACATGGGAGGAGAGTTTATTCCAACTATCGAAGAAGGAGATCTAGCTATTAATGCTACTATTATGACAGGAAGTTCTTTAACTCAAATGATAAAGACAACAACCGAATATGAGAAAATGCTTAAAGCAAAATTCCCTGAAATTAAAACCATCGTAACCAAGATTGGAAGTGGAGAAATTCCAACTGACCCAATGCCCATAGAAAGTGGCGATTTGATCATTGTTTTAAAAGACAAAAAAGAATGGACCAGTGCCGACAACTGGCAAGATTTGGCCCACATGATGAAAGAAGAAATGGAAAAAATTCCTGGAGCCAATATCGAAGTTTCTCAGCCTATACAAATGCGTTTTAATGAATTAATGACTGGAAGTCGTAGTGATATTGCTATAAAAATATTTGGTGACAATCTTGATGTATTAGAAAGGAAAGCCAATGAATTGATTTCAAAAATTAATAAAATTGAAGGTATTGGAGACCTTAAAGCCGATAAAGTAAGTGGATTACCTCAAATTACCATTAAATACGATTATGATAAAATTGCATTGTATGGTTTAAACATAGAGGATTTAAATAAGATACTTCGTTCTTCTTTTGCAGGAGAAGCTGCTGGTAAAATTTACGAAGAAAATAGACGATTTGATATTGTTGTTCGAATGAACAAAGACAATCGTAATGACATTAACGATGTGAGTAATTTATTTATTCCGCTACCAAGTGGACAACAAGTGCCTTTATCGCAAGTCGCAACTGTAGATTATGAACAAGGTCCTGTACAAGTAATTCGTGAAGACGGAAAACGTAGAATAACAATAGGACTGAATGTTCGTGGACGTGATGTAAAAAGCGTTGTAGAAGAAATTCAACAAAAGCTTGATAAAAACTTCAAACTTCCGGCTGGATATTATGTCACTTACGGAGGACAGTTTGAAAACCTAATCGAAGCAAACAAGCGTCTTTCTGTTGCGCTACCTATTGCATTGAGTCTAATTTTAGTTTTACTTTATTTTACTTTCAAAAGCACCAAACAAGCGGCGTTAATCTTTACTGCAATTCCGCTTTCAGCAATTGGAGGAGTATTTGCATTATGGTTGCGTGGAATGCCTTTTAGTATTTCGGCTGGAATTGGTTTTATCGCTTTATTTGGAATTGCCGTTTTAAATGGAATTGTATTGATATCCTATTTTAATCAACTTAAAACCGAAGGAATTACCGATCCATTGCAACGTGTTTTAATTGGAACCAAAACAAGATTACGTCCTGTTTTAATGACTGCTGCTGTAGCTTCTTTAGGCTTCTTACCAATGGCTTTGTCTACAAGTGGAGGTGCCGAAGTACAAAAACCACTAGCAACAGTTGTAATAGGTGGCTTATTCTCGGCTACATTACTAACATTAATAGTTTTGCCAATACTTTACTTATTATCAGAAAGAGTAATCAAAAGAAAAACAACAATGACAAAATCTATAGTAACAGTACTTTTATTACTGGTTAGCAGTTTTTCTTTTGCACAAAACAGCAAACCTATCGGATTGGATAAGGCAATCGAAATGGCTAAAAATAATAGCATTAACTTAAAAATTGCTGATAAAGAAATAGAAAAACAAACAGTTCTTAAAAAAACAGCGTTTCAGCCCGACCCATTGCAAATAGAATATCAGGGCGGGCAATCTAATAGTAACGTGTACGACAGTAATATTTCGGTGCAACAATATTTCCCTATCGGAAAAATTACCAAAGCCAACCGACAATTGCAGGAAGAACTAGTAAAACTTGCCGAAAAGCAAAAGGCTTTGTCTGAATATGAAATTGAAAAAGCAGTAACATTAGCTTATTATCAGTACCTATATGGTCTTTCTGTACAAAAACTAAATACCGAATTATATAATGTATATGCTTTATTTTTAAAAAATGCTGAACTTCGTTTTAAAACTGGAGAAAGTGGAAATATAGAAGTAATTAGTGCAAAAGCTAAATCTAAAGAAATTGAAACTCAGAAAGTACAATTGGACTACGATTTGGCTATTTATCAGAAGCAATTACAGTTTTTTGTTCAAACAAAAGAAAACATTATACCTGATAGTAATACACCACTTCAATTTACTTCTCTTACCGAAGATAACAAATCGAAGGTAGAAGGTTTAATGAACGATTATTATCAGCAACAAATTTCGGTTTTCCAAAAAGAAGCCAATACGTTTAAAGCGCAACGAACACCTAAATTAGGTTTAGGCTATTTTGCTCAAACCATTGATGCTAAATCTTCATTTCAAGGATTTACTGCAGGTTTACAAATTCCGTTATTTGGAGGTGTAAATACAGCTAAAGCCAAAGCTGCTTCGATAAGTATTACACAATCGCAACTGGAATTAGAGAAAAATCAATTTTCCCTAGAATTACAAATGCAGGAATTGAAAAACGAATTTGAAAAACAGGAAAAAGGATTACATTATTACCAAATTGAAGGTTTACTTTATGCCGAACAAATTATTACAACAGCACAAAAAAGTTATGCTAACGGAGATATGAGTTATTGGACATATATCAGTTTTTTAAATCAAGCAATTGACATCAAAAAACAATATGCCGAAACTTTGAACACATACAATCAAAGCGCTATTCGATTACAATTTCCATCAATTTCCAATAACTAATATTCACTACAATGAAAAATATAAAAAATATAATAAGCCAAACTACTACTCTACTTCCAATTGCTTTTTTAATGTTGATTTTAACATCATGCAACGAGAAAAAAACCGAAGAAACTCATGATGAAGAAGAGAAAGCAGAAACTGAAGTAGCCTTAACTGAAGCACAATTTAAAACTGTTGGTATTCAGTTTGGTAAAGTAGAAAACCGCAACCTAAAAACCATTATTAAAGCCACTGGATATACAACTGTTCCTCCTCAAAATTCAGCTAAAATTGCTACATTACTTGGTGGTACAGTTAAAGACATCTTTGTTTTAGAAGGTACTTTTGTAAATAAAGGAAAAGTTCTTGCAACCATCCAAAATCTGGAAGTTGTAGGAATGCTTGAGGATTATAAATCGGCTACAGCTAATATCGAATATTTACAATTAGAATACAACCGTCAGAAAACATTGGCTGATGAAAATGTAAATCCTCGAAAAATATTTCAGGAGGTAAAAGCTAAACTAGCTGTAGAAAAAACGAGAGCTCAAGCCGCAAAAAGCAGATTACAGGCATTAAATGTAAGTCCATCTAGCAACAGCGCTTTAATTCCAATCATATCTCCTATAAGTGGCTATGTAGGTGAAATAAACATTGCCAAAGGGGCGTTTGCCGAAACTGGAATTACTTTATTTGAAGTTTCTGATAACAGCCAAATGCACTTGGATTTAAACGTATATGAAAAAGATTTAGGATCGATTTCGATTGGTCAGGAAGTCGATTTTATCTTAACCAATCAGTCTAATAAATCGATAAAAGGAAAAATATTTGGTATCAATAAATCATTCTCTAACGAAAGTAAAACAGTAGCTGTTCACGCAAAAATAAATCCAGATGACGCCAAAGATCTAATCTCTGGAATGTATGTTTCTGCCAACATCAACCTAGATAAAGCAACTGTTCCTGCTCTACCAAAAGGAGCTATTGTAAAAAATGGAGACAAATTTTTTATCTACATAAAAGAAAATGCACATCCTAAAAAAGACACAAAACACGATCATGAAAATGAATCTGAGGGAGCGCATGAAGAAGGACAAGGAGAAATACATTTTAAAGCAATAGAAGTTATTCCTGGTACTACCGATATGGGATATACCGAAATAAAATTTGTAACTTCAATCCCTGAAAATAGTCAAATTGTTACACAAGGTGCTTTCTACTTATTGGCAGCTCAAAAAGGTGGTGGAGAACACACGCATTAAAAAAATTAAAATGAATAATAAGCAACATTGGGAAAATGTATTCACAACCAAAACTCCAAATGAGGTAAGTTGGACTCAAGAATACCCTAAAACTGCAATAGATTATATAGAAAGTTTAAAACTATCAAAAACTGCCAATATCATTGATGTTGGTGGTGGCGATAGTAACTTAGTGGATGCTTTGCTAGAGAAAGGATATCTAAATATCTGGGTATTGGATATTTCGGGAACAGCATTAGAAAAAGTAAAAATGCGCTTAGGAGAAAAAGCAAATTCAGTACACTGGATTATTTCTGATATTACCGAATTTATTCCCGATGTAAAATTTGACTTTTGGCACGACAGAGCTGTTTTTCATTTTTTAACTGATAATGAAAATATCCAAAAATATACCTCTATTATAACTAATGCAGTCAATCCTAATGGGCATTTTTTATTAGGAGCTTTTTCAGAAAATGGACCATTAAAATGTAGCGGATTAGAAATAAAACAATATTCTGAAAAGGAAATGAAAAATACTTTTCAAAATAATTTTGAAGTATTAAAATGTTTTACCGAAAATCATATTACACCATTTAACACAACACAAAATTTTCAATTTTGTGGCTTTATAAAAAAATAAACATGGAACATCAACATAAACCCGACGAGAATAACAAGGAGGGAGTAGATTGTAAAACGCCCAACAAAAACTCTTCAAAAAAAGGGCACTCAGGATGCTGTTCACACGATGAGCCAGAAACTCATGATGATCATGACGGACACGACCATTCTGGAGGAGACCAAACAATTTTTCAGATGTTTGCTCCAGCCATAATTAGTTTTGTTTTATTGATTATTGCTATCGTTTTTGATAATTATTTACCGCAAAGCTGGTTTACAGGCTGGATACGTACAATTTGGTATATAATCGCTTATTTACCCGTTGGTTTCCCTGTACTTAAAGAAGCATTAGAAAGTGCCCGAAAGGGTTCTTTCTTTTCGGAGTTTTTACTCATGAGTATTGCTACAATTGGAGCTTTTGCTATTGGTGAATACCCCGAAGGAGTTGCAGTAATGTTGTTTTATGCTATTGGCGAAACTTTCCAAACATTGGCAGTTACCAGAGCAAAAGCAAATATTAAAACACTATTAGACCAACGTCCTGACGAAGTTACTATTTTAGAAAACAATCAGCCAAAAATCATCAAGGCAAAAAGTGTGCAAATCGGATCTATAATTCAGCTTAAACCTGGAGAAAAATTAGGTCTTGATGGCGAATTGCTTTCAGACACTGCTTCGTTTAATACAGCAGCTTTAACGGGTGAAAGCAAACCTGACACCAAAAGTAAAGGCGAAAGTGTTTTGGCAGGAATGATTAATCTAAATTCGGTTGCCCAAGTACGAGTTACAGCTTTATATACCGATAGCAAATTATCTAAGATTCTAGAAATGGTTCAGGATGCAACTGCAAAAAAAGCACCTACAGAACTATTCATTCGTAAATTTGCTAAAATCTATACTCCCATTGTAGTATATTCGGCTATCGTTATTTGTTTATTACCTTACTTATTTGTAGATGATTACATTTTTAGAGATTGGTTATACAGAGCCTTAGTATTCTTAGTTATTTCTTGTCCTTGTGCCTTAGTTATTTCTATTCCGCTGGGTTATTTTGGAGGAATTGGAGCAGCTAGTAAAAACGGAATCCTATTTAAAGGTTCTAGTTTTCTAGACATCATGGCTGCTATAGAAGTTGTTGTAATGGACAAAACAGGAACATTGACTAAAGGTGTTTTTAATGTTCAAAAAGTAGTTGCAATAGGCATTCCTGAAGCTGATTTAGTAAAATACACGGCAGCTCTCGAAACCAAATCAACACATCCTGTGGGAACTGCTATTATCGAATATGCAAAAGGTTCTGAAAAAAGCGTTTCAGTTACCGATGTAGAAGAAATTGCTGGTCATGGTTTAAAAGGAAAAGTTGATGGAAATGAAATCTTAGCTGGTAATGTCAAACTAATGAAAAAATTCAATATTAGCTATGACCCTGAGATTGATACTACTCCATTTACCATAATCGTTGTTGCCATCAACCAAAAATATGCAGGTTATTTTTTAATCGCCGATGAAATTAAGGAAGATGCTAAACAAGCAATTCAAAGTTTACATAGTATAAATGTAAAGACAGTTATGCTTTCGGGTGATAAAACTGCTGTTGTTAATGCTGTAGCAAAAGAACTGAATATCGATGAAGCTTACGGAGATTTATTACCAGAGAACAAAGTCGAGAAAGTAACAGCTCTAAAAGAAAAAAACCTAAAAATTGCTTTTGTTGGTGATGGTGTAAATGATGCTCCAGTTGTTGCATTGGCTCATGCAGGAATTGCAATGGGTGGTTTAGGAAGCGATGCTACAATTGAAACTGCTGATATTGTTATCCAAAACGATCAACCAACAAAAATTTATACCGCTATAAACATTGGTAAAAAAACCAAACAAATCGTTTGGCAAAACATCACTTTAGCATTTGTTGTAAAAGCCGTTGTATTGGTACTTGGTGCCGGAGGTTTAGCAACGATGTGGGAAGCCGTTTTTGCCGATGTTGGAGTTGCTTTACTTGCGATATTAAATGCTGTACGAATTCAAAGAATGAAATTTTAAACAGCTTATTCTATAGTAAAAGGGCGTTTATACGATTTTGTATAGACGCCCTTTTTTAATTTGAAAAATATAATTCCAAAATTAGTTCCTCTGCTTACGCAATCTTCCCGATCATTGACATAAACTATTTCTTATATTAGCTCAATATATAATAGGCTTGAGAGAGCCGAAAAAAAGTAATGTGAAATCAGGCAATTTTGGCAACAAAACAATAAACCTATTGAGATTTGGTCATTAAAAGTTTTCGAGCAAAAATTAAATTATATTCATAGTAATTCTATCTAAACAGGTTTTGTAAAAAAATCAATAGATTGCAAATTATAATTCAATATATCAAGGCAGTACACCTTCTTACAGCATTTTAATCGACATAAATAAATGGAAATAACATATACCAATCTATACGGAAAAACACTTACTGCACAACAAATTGAATCAAGTGACATTTTTATTAAAATATTTAAAGAAGATAATAGACTTAGAAAAAAAGAATTTTATGAAAACAATGTACTTTTTAATCAACTAAATTATATTGAATTAGGTAGTTCGCATCAAGATTTATTATTACAGAATACTGAGTTAATTGGAATAATTGAAATTGAAGATATTGATGCTAACTATACCAAATTTCATTGTTTTACTTATTTCAATAAAATACTTGAGAGTAAGGAATTAGAAATTGAATCAAATGGAGTAATAATAATATCACAAGACTTAAATATTCAAACAAATATTCCTATTTATAATAAAACATATAAATATTATGAAAATCAAGAAGAAGGTTATGAATTTGAATTTCAATATTATAGTTCAGGTGAACTAGCTTCTGTAATTGTATCAAACAGAGTAAAACAGTTCCTTGAGCAATATAGATTTAGCGAATTAAATCTAATTCCTAATTTTGAATGGTGGGATCAGTATTCTTCTTACTACTTGAATGCTGAGCCAGCAATACCTAATGGGATTGTTATTGCATAGGTCATTTATTATATATCTATCTCGACACCCGATTCACAAAGCGTTCGCAATTGCTGTGCATTCCATGATAAAAACTGCGTTCCCAATTTTTTAATATTAAACAAATTTATATGAATCAAAATATTATTAACCTGTACAAAATTGAATTTATAAATAAAATATCTCAATATGACCAAAAAATCACTAAAATACCTAATTTAAAAAATGATACTTTTAGCGCATTTTTGTTTGATTGGAATGCTGATGAAATCAATAAACTCCTTTTACCTGATATTGAAGAAGCTTTATCAAGTGCTACTAGCGAAATTGAAAATGGAAGCGAAACAATTAGCATAATATTATATCAAGACAAAGTTGATTTTTATGATGATAATGGATTCACTTATCAGATTACTACAAAAGATTTTAAAGAAATAGTAATAGGTTGGAGAGATTTTTTATTAACTCCACCATTAAATGGAAATAAAGTCTAATGGAAATACAATATAAAAACATTTCTGACAAATTAATCACTGTTCAACAGGCAGAATTAGAAGGGGCTCATTATAAAGAGTATCTCCAAAATGGAATAGTTAAAATAATAGAAGATAAACTTTACTCGAAAATTGAATCTGTCATTTATTATAAAGACCATGGAGAAACTGATGAAGAAATTTTCACCAAATATAAAGATATACTAACTATTACGGCATTATATATAAAAACTAGAGATAATCAAACACACCCTCCTTATATTATAGAAACTAAAGAAATTTTCTGGAAAGAAGGAGAAACATTTGTTAATCAGCAAGTAACAACAAAAGAACTAATAGATCCTTCAGGCCGAATAGGCGCATGGGAAGGATTTAATCATGAATTAGCCCCAACAGACTCAGAATATCGAGGAATAGGAAAAATATTTTATTTTGGAGCTAAGAACAATGACTATGCATATGAAATTCCTAATTTATCAACAGGATACCAAGGATATGGAAATTCTTTTGAAGTAGCTAGATTTGATCCTGGATTAAGTGATGATGATCAGGACATCGAGCTTTTTGATCGAAATGAGACTATATCATATTTAAGTAACTATTCTCAAAATATTGTAGATTGGCTCCTAAATGATGAATTTTTGCCTCCTATATC
This sequence comes from Flavobacterium sp. 140616W15, assembly GCF_003668995.1. Lineage (NCBI taxonomy): Bacteria > Pseudomonadati > Bacteroidota > Flavobacteriia > Flavobacteriales > Flavobacteriaceae > Flavobacterium > Flavobacterium sp. 140616W15. The sequence goes on along the minus strand of NZ_CP033068.1, from coordinate 841,885 downwards.
TTTTTAATGACTAAAAACAAAAAGTCTATTAAGTGAAGTCCAATTTAACTAGTTTAAAAAACTTTGCTCTTCTTTAAGTTCTAAATACAAACAACAATAACACAGAAAATCATTTTCTGTGTCCAAAAAGATTATTAAACAATGTCTGTTAAATAATCATTCCCTGCTGACGCAAACGTCTCACTCGTGAATATAAGAAAATTGGACAGAGGACATTTTTTTGATGATTGGTTGAAAAATAATGTTTTAGGATACAATAGAAATATTGTTGCAGAACCAGAAAATATAATAATAATAATAATAATAATGCAAACTTGTGCTGATTGCTTTTATATTACAGATTTAATAACGTTCATAAAATAATAAAATATGATAAGAATTAATTTTAATGATGATAGTATTGAAATAAAACATCCAGATGCAGGAGGAGGAAGTACTTACTTTTATCAAGGAGTTCCCTTTACAGGAATTATTGAAGAATTTCATAATAATGGAAACCTTATAGGTGAAATCGAAGTAAAAAACGGTTATACTGATGGCCGTATTGTACATTATTATGATAATGGTCAATTACAGGAAGAAAAATTTAAAAAATTCAATAGACTATATAATACTTATAAATACTGGGATGAGCAAGGTAATTTAATTCTGCATATTATTCATGATAATAATGGAGATGAGATTCAAAGAGTTATTGGATAATTATCTACATCCCGCTCCACAAAGTGTTCGCAATTGCTGTGTATTCCATGATAAAAACTGCATACGCGATATTTTAATATTAAGGAAAATCATATGAACCAAAATATAATAAATCAATATCAGATATCTTTTATTAATAAAATAATAGACTTTAAAGAATGGGGAAAAGAAATTAGTAAAGTTCCAAAAACTGATGACATTCATTTGACAAACTTTCTAATTAATTATAATCCTAGATGGATTAATGATGTTTTATTACCTGATGTAGAAACAGGCCTCTTAGATCCTAGTAGTGAAATAGAAAACGGCAGTGAGGGTGTTAATATTTCTTCTGCTAAAACTATTGTTACAACCTTACCTGATAAATTTACACAAGATCCGTCTCCTGCGGTATTTAATGGCGGATATAAAATAACTGAGAATGGGGAGTCTTTAATCGCTACAAAAAATAATTTCCAAAATTCAAAAATTTTTAGTGGACCAGGAGGTAATTACTTATCAAATTAAATTTTTTATCGTGTAGCTAAATTAAGAGAAGAATGGATAAAATCAAAATTACCAAATGTAGTAACTAAAGCTACTGGTCACTTTCATGTGGCAATGCTAGCTACAATAGTGTGAACGGAACAACTAAATCTTTTGTAAATTCGTCTACAAAAAATTTAATAGATAAAATTAAAACGGCAATTAATCAAGGGATAACTGGGATATGAAAAATACAGCAATATTATATTTTAGCTTTATATCATTTTTATTTTATAGCTGTAAACCTTTGTCGGTTCCAAAATCATATGATTATAATTATTATATTTTCAACACAGCTACAATTAAAAGCTTTGCTCCAATTGTATACAATAAAAATTTACTATTAAAAACAGATAAAGCAAAATACAATTTCGATCCATCTTTTTACAAAAAACAATTTGATTTTATAAAAAATAAGGATACAATGAATATATATTGTTTCTGCCTTGATGCAAACAATTATTATTTTAAAGATCTTGAGTTCAAAAAAGGTTCTTACTTCCTGAATATTCAAAAAAAATTGACAGAAATAAAAGGAGGCGACTTAATAGTTTCTAAAAAAATAAAATCTATAATATTCAAAGATTATTACAAAAATAATGACAATATACAACAGAAAGATCTTCTTTTAAATAATATGACTTTTAATGTTATTGACTTTTCAGACTCATTAAATATACAATTAGTTCCTATGAGTTTTGATGAGTTTAGGGATAATCGTTTTTTACCTAAAACTACAAATAGTGGGAACAATCAATAGCAAAACTATCATATGATTTTTTTCAACAAACTCCTTCACAAATCTTTAAATGCGGGAGTTAATATCTAATCGATAGACTTGTTCAGTAAATTAAATAAACATAATTAAAACACATATTATTTTCTATCTCTCAATGAATAAAATTTAAATAACATCTACTAATGAAGTAGAAAATTATAAACTAATGGATTCCACATATTACGAGATTAATAATCAAGAAGGAACTTACATTACAAGTTCCTCCTGGTTCTCCATTGCCCTTTTCTAACAATAAATATCAGGTTTCATTAATTACAAATCTTTTAAAATAAACCAGATAAAGCAAATAATGGAGCATCAAATACCCAAAAAAATAGGATACAAATAATAACATAAATAGTATTAAAGACTATGCCAACAACGTCAACGAATTATAAATACTATCCCGCTTTATCAGATTTGATAAAGCCAGAGGACTTACCCGATTTTTTAATTTTATTAAAGATGACCTTCAAGGAGTTTTTGACAAAATATACTATAAAGATTACGTAAGGCAAACATGAGTACTGCTAAAGTTGTTCTTGTAAAAATTTTGACGGATATGACTAAGTCAGGGATGCCTGACTCTGATTATTATCCTAATTTTATAGGTAAAAATAAAATAAAACGATTAAAAGACACCTTATTTCAATCATTTGTATATGTCGAAAATTTAGAAACAAGTAAATTTACATTAAACATGTCAGAGGTTCCTGGATTTCAAAAAAATGGTACTTATTATAAAAGAAAAAATAAATGATGTAGAAGTAGATATGGAATATATTCATAATCTTGACAAAAATGGAATGGTGCCAGGAATACAAGATGTTTTAATTGCTAAACTAAATAAAGAAGCACCTCAATTTAGAGATTATATAAAAGTGTTTATTTTGCCGTTAATAGACTAAATTCTGACAACAAACCATTAATGGGAAGGTCAAATGGCATAGGGTCCAAAGCATGTGTAATATACAAAAGACGCAATATACCAGTTCTTATACATGAATTCTTGCACACAATAGACTTATGTCACACACATATAGATGAAAATGGTCTAATAGAAAACCCTCATCAAAAATATGTTTATCCCAAATATAATGCTGATCCAGATAGTGGTCCTCTACATACTACAGATAATATTATGAGCTACAATTTTAATAAAATGAAGTCAACATGGAAAAGGCAGTGGAAAATACTTAAATCAATATGAAATAAAACAATATGAAAAAATTAATCCTTCTATTGATGGGCGTTTGTCTTTTACCAGTAAACTGTAAAAGTCAGGATCGTAACCATAATCCCGTAAATAAAAATAATATCACGAATAAAAAATTAGATGAAAAAATTATAAAGTCACTTCTCCCATTAATAGTAGGCAAAATTGTAAACGATACACTTTTCTTCTTAGGTCAAAACTCTGCAATTAATACTATGAATGATACGTATGTCTACATAACAAAGCCGATTAATAAAAATTTCAAAAAGATATTTGTTTATGACAAGAATACACTCATGCTTAAAAGCGAAGGAGAACTTTTTACTTCAATGCCTATTGGAATTTATAAATTTTATGATGAGAAAGGAAACCTTATCAAAAAAATTGATTACGAAAAAGGCTTTGAGAACTTTACTATAAATGATCTATTGCTTAAAGTAAAAAAAGAATTTAAAATTAACTTAAATGATCCGATAAATGAATTGTCGGTTAGCAGAGATATTGGAAAAAAAGATAAAATTCCAATATATGTAGTTAGAATTCCTGTCACAATTGATTCGTTAATAAAAATAAGATTTATTGGCATAAATGGAATTACTGGAGATATTGCTTATGATAGAGTTTTTAAAGATGTTCAATGGGGAGACGATTAATTAACCACGACTTCCAACGTACCTTTTTGTTTCTCTAATGAACCATCTAGTCTTCCATTATTTTTAATATAAAAATGATTTCACTACAATTTTATATTCTGAGTGAATTTTGTTAAAACAAGTTTCTTAAGCTCTAATTAAAAGTTCCTGCAAAGCGAAACATTTACATAGTAATAATAAGCAAATAATGAAATTGCTTTGCTCCTATTCCTAAACTTTCTCAAGTGAAAATTCACAAAAAAACGCTAGAAGAAAGTAGGATCCGTTAAAATCTAAGCTTACACAATTATTATAAAAACTTTCTACTAACAAGCAGAAAGTTTTTATAATAATCCCAGCAAATACAATTACCCTCGACAAGAAACTTGTACTACAAGTTTCCTTAGCTTTCAATTGGATTATTTGAAATCCAAAAATCAACTCATACTGGCTCTTTTCTAACTCTTCGTTTTTAATTAGACGCCAGTTATTTTTTTCGATAGCACAAAAATTAATAAACACTTTTAAAAAGCTACTTTACATAGTTGTAAAGCAAACGAACAGTTGTTTTTTTTCTACTCAAAAATCGATCAAATTTGCTAAGAACAAACCAATAGATAAGCTTAAAAAAATTGATCTAAGTAATAAAAATATGATAATTGATAGCGAAATTGAAGCTGTTTTTAAACAAGGAAATTATATGACTTTTAGTCATAGTAATGATGGATCTTTTAAAGCTTGGACTAACACTGAATTATTTATATATCAAAAATTGATATTAATTTCGAGCATGGTGGATATAATAAGGATGATATTACGTTTTTGGGTTCATTCCATCTCTATCAACAAATTTCATTTACAGGATTTGAAACTAATCTTGATTTAATGATTCCCAAATCGGCAACAGTACCCGCTTTTCTATTTCATTTTATTGAAGAATACGATCGCTTGGCAGATTTTGATGCTGGAATTTCATTAGCTATTGATTCAACAACTGATGCATTATTAATATACTTTACTGGAGGAGCTAGTGTATTGAGAGATTTACAGTATTTAAAACACACGGCAAAGATTGGCAGGGCTTTACAGAATGGTTTATCTGCAACTGAGGCTGTCGAAGTTTGGAGAGGATTTGAAGTGGGAAGTGAAATTATAACTATCACAGCTGGAGTTTTAGCACAAACAAATAGTTACTTAATAGCTAGTGAAAACAACTTAGAAAAAAGAAAAATTATTAAAAAATATCAAAAATTTATAATTACTACAATGTTTTTGGCTGGTGGAGCCTCAGTAACAGTGAAAGAGGTTTAAATTTACAGATTATATCTGTATTCAAAGAAGAACCGATGACTTAATTAAATATATTGATGAACCAAGTATTAAACCAATATTAACTTCGTTAAGTCATGAAAAAAAACTTAATTTTATTGATACCTTAGGTGATACAGCACTTGGTTTAAGTTTCAGGATAAAGCAAATTCAATATCTCCAGACAATTGGATGGGGTTAATTAATAGACAAAAAAAGATTCCGCCGATAATAACACCACAAGATGAAGAAATACTAGCAAAAGGACATTTTAAAGCAAAATAAAATTATGAAAACAATTGATTTAAGTACAATAAATCCCTACGGATTAACAGAAGCAATACTAATTGAAAAAAAAGTCACTAACGAAATTGTTTTTAAAGTAAAAATTTTTAATACAAGCTTCAATAAAATAGTTGATTGGGTACCATTACATTCAAATTCTAATGTAAATAGTTTAGTTTATCTTTTGAATACAGATTTATATTTTGCTTCAGAATTTACAAAGATTAATCAACTACAAGAGTTTTTTGATCAACTTTTATCTATTAATGAACATATTGATTCTACAATAATAGAAGAATATAATGCCATTAAGCAAATATGTGAATCAGCTCTACAAAATGGGAATTCTCTATTTTTAAAATTGGATGATTAATTATCAGAAATATCTCGCCCCACTAACGTATGAATCGTGTTTTTAATTTTATACCAAGCCAAATTCATTTGATTTTTTTGGTTGAAAAATGGAAATTCCCCACGCTGACATGAGTATCTTGCACATGAACTAAAATTGTTTCCTAATATTAGCTCAAAAAAAGAAATGAGTAGAAAACACAAATTTAGAGAAAAGACTCGTGTTTATTTTATCAGTTTTACTACTGTCTATTGTATAGATATACTTACAAGAGCAGAATACTTTGGAAATGTTATTGAGTCATTAGGTTATTATCGTAAGCATAACTCTTTGGATATTACATCATGCCTAATTCCATTTATTTTTTAAATTAGAAGATAAAATCTTTAGAGTTCTATTTCTGGACATGAGTAAGGTGCTCACACTAAAAGGCGTAAAGTTAGAATACATATAAAATCTACACAATAAAGTTACCCCAAAGCATAAAATAACTTTTACAAACCTAAAATTTAAGCCATCTAAAGGGACTTTTTTATAAAAGTTCCTCATTCATTTGCTACATATAAAGCTTCACAATTTGCGAAATTTACTTATGATCATTGGGCTACTGATAATATCATGGACTATTCAGATGTTCAATCAACTAATCCTTCTACCTTTACTGTAGGATTACCAACTATATCTCTTTATGATTGTCAAGGTAATATAGCTCATCAATATGTTAATCCTGAACCATAAAAAAGGATAAATTATGAAAAGTAAAATTATTGTGTTAATGCTAATAGCAATTGTATCATGTAGTGGTCAAGAAATAAAATACAACTTTAAACTTACTAAAATAAAAATATCACAACTAAATTCAGACTATAAAAAAGTTGACTTAACTCTATATAATCAATATAAAATTAAGCTCGAAAAATCAAATGAAAATGATTTAGCTATCTCAAATAAATCTAAGAGTAGCTTTAAAAATTATTTTTACAAATCCTATGATTCCTATCATCTAGACGAATATGATAAAAATAAAAAATTAAAAGAAACAAAAGTAAATTTTGACAATAGTGTAGATATCACTGAAAATATTGATGAATATTTTGATTATTATGAAACCTATTTTAGTAATGGAAATATTAAATCTAAATTAATCTCTTCATGGTTAGGATTTAGTGTTGGGAAATCATACAAATATGATGAGAATGGAAATATTCTAGAAGTTAAAGATTGGGATGAAGATTATAAATTTACTTTTAATAATGTTTTAGTCTTTTTGGATAAAATGTCTATCAAAATTCAAAAACCATCACCAATTCAGATTAGTAAAACTAATACTAATGGCATAAAAACATGGAGTATATTATTTCCCAACATTGTAATCAAAAAAAATATAACATATATATTAAGTGGTCTCGACGGCAGTGTTATAAATCAACATGAGGAAAGTTTACCTAGTTTTAAGCATAAAGATTTTTAAAAGAACTTATAAATTAATATATATTCTATTAGTTAGATATCTATCTCTTTAAGACAAAAAAAAGTAAATGTAAAATTACCCAAAAGCAACTTAATTATAACGTTTTCTAATATTTTATTGTCCAACGGAATACTTTAACTTAAAATGTAGTAATATAACTTAAGATAATAAATTAATAGCTATAAAACGTAGTTCACTGGTTTCTATCGTTATTAATTGTCTTTTTGCAAATCCTCGAATTATCGGTATCACCTTACTTTGCATTTCTCACTTCAAAAAAGCCTATAAAAGAACTGAATATCGATGAAGCTTACGGAGATTTAATATCAGAGAACAAAGTCGAGAAAGTAACAGCTCTAAAAGATAAAAACCTAAAAATTACTTTTTGTTGTTAAATTAGCACTAACAAGCTTTTATTCAATTGATTCAATGCAGTAATTTGATCTTGCTTTGTGTAAAAGCTTTTTTAACCAAAATTTAATCTACCTACTATGAAACACCTATCAATACTTTATTTTGCATTGTTATCATTTTACATCTCTGCTCAGGAAAAAACAACTCATGCAATAAAAATATATGTAGAAGATGCTGAGACTGGAAAAAATATTGATGATACTAAAATAACTCTTGAAGGCTTTGAGATCCCTGCGATTGTAGCTAAATATGATACAAAAAATAGCTATTATTACTTTAATGAAATTCCAACTGGTTATAATACCATTATGAGCTATCATAAAAAATATAATGAAAAAGGATTTCAAAATGTTGCAGGATTACCGAAGGAGTTGAAGTTACAATTACATACTCCTTTTAGAGTCAAAATCTCTGAAGATACCACTAATTTTTATAAAGAAGACGATTATCGTATTTACATATTATTTAATGATCCTATTTTAAATACATTAAAAAGCTGTCCAGATTTCGATTCGAAATCATTGTGTTTTGCTAAGGAATACATAACAGAATTCTACAAAAATCTCATTGTTAAAGATGAATTAAGTTTTGGGGCTTGGAGCTTAAAAGCTATAGCAGTAGAGAAAAAAAATAAAAAAAAGTTTAAACGATTTAATGATCCCGTAATTAAAAAAATAGCAACTGATAAAAATATTTTTGCAATTTATACCATCCTTCTGCTAACAAAAGATAAACAAAAAACATATTTCGATCAAGATGGAACTCCGAAATATATCCCAAAATATATTAAATATATTCACTGTGATAACCTGACAAATAATTATAAAAGCAATCCGTCTTCAGTAATCAAAGCTTCTGAAGTATCACAACAAGAAAAAAGAAATAATTCTTCTTCAAATATATATAGTGATTTTAAAGAAAAATTAAAAAATGGTCTGATAAAAAACAATATTTATAAACGTAACAAGAAAGAAATTGATCTTTTGTCCAATTCTGATGAAATAAGAATTAATAATGGAGAATTATTAGATAATTTTAATACTAGTGATACAATAGTAGTAAGCTGCCCAAAATTAAATACTATGACAAGCATACCTACTGGGCCAAATTATCTAAAACAATACATAGCCACTTCCGATGTTTTATCATACAATGAAATTACAAATCTTATTTATAAAAGCGGTAAATTTTCCTATCAGATTAATTATGATTTAGATGATATTCTTGAATACAAAAAAGAAAATTTTCTTATTGATCTAAAAGAAACAACAAATAGCGAAATACAAATTTATAAACTAAACAATAATATAGCATCTCCAACAGGTACAATGGATTTAATAGAATATTACAATTTATTAGGAATTAAAGCACTTCAAAAAATCGAAAAAAATATTAAAAAATAATTACAATAAATAACAAATTTTTTAATCCCCTCGCTTGTCCTAAAATAGGTTCCCCCTGCTGACGCGAACGTCTCACTCGTGGATATAAGAAAATTAGACAGGGGACATTTTTTTGATGATTGGTTGAAAAATAATGTTTTAGGATGCAATAGAAATATTGTTGCAGAACCAGAAAATATAATAATAATAATAATGCAAACTTGTACTGATTGCTTTTATATTACAGATTTAATAACGTTCATAAAATAATAAAATATGATACGAATTAATTTTAATGATGATAGTATTGAAATAAAACATCCAGATGCTGGTGGTGGAGCTTATTACTACTATCAAGAACAACCATTTACTGGTTTTTTTGAAGAATTTTATTCTAATGGTAATCTCATTGGAGAAATCACCGTTGTGAATGGCCACGTAGATGGCCGTCAAACCCAATATTATGAAAATGGGCAAATAAAAGAAGAATGTTTCGAAAAATTTAATACATTATATGATACTTATAAATATTGGGATGAACAAGGTAATTTAATTCTGCATATTATTCATGATAATAATGGAAATGAGATTCAAAGAGTTATTGGATAATTATCTACATCTCGATCCACAAAGCGTTCGCAATTGCTGTGCGAAGTTTCCCGAACCACTTTATATGAAGTTCTTTGCATTCCGATAACTTCAGAACTTAAAAAATTACTTAGTGTAAAACCTTTTTTAACCAAAATTTAATCTACCTACAATGAAACATCTATCAATACTTTGTTTTGCATTATTATCATTTTGCTGCTCAGCTCAGGAAAAAACAACCCATGCTATAAAAATATATGTAGAAGATGCTGAGACTGGAAAAAATATTGATGATGCTAAAGTAACTCTTGAAGGCTTTGAGATCCCTGCGATTGTAGCTAAATATGATACAAAAAACAGGTACTATTATTTTAAAAACAACGACCGCAACAACTACACAATTATATATGTAGATCATAAAAATAAAGAACCGCAAGTTATTAAAATAAAAAAAAATCCTGCTCAAATCAATTTAAAATTATTTAGAAAAGGAACAACTGTTGAAACAGAAACAGAATATATAAAAATTTGGAAAAAAGACAGTATTGATAATAGGCAGAGAGAGGATTCTGTAATCAATACTATACATAAAAGGGTATCGACATTAGACCATCATAAAATATTAATATTATTGAAAAATTCATCTAATTTATCTTACTCTGAAATTAGAGCTCAAATAGATTCTTTAGTAATGCCATATGGGCTAGAATATGTTGATGATCTCGTTCCTAAAATGTATTTTATAAAATTTTACGGATTAGAACATTGTTCATCTCCTGTTGGAGAAAATTCAATTATTTGCAATATTGACAAGAATAAATCTTTAAAGCAATTCTTTAAAGAAAACACAACTCGAATAAGTTTCCTAGGAACTACAATTTGTGGCAGTGAAGATACAATTACGGATTTTTTCAGCGAAAATGACCAACCATATAACAATCAATACGACTGGAAAAAAAACTGTTATATCCTACCTTATCGAAAAAAAAGTAAAAAAGTATTTAGAATAGAAAATGATCCAGTCTTAAATAAAATTATCAGAAATACAACTTACCTTGAATTTGGTAAACTTAAGTACAATGAATTTGAAATCTATGAGCGTAATCTGACCAGTAATAATCAATTGACAGAACAAATAAAAGATTTTGATAAAAAATTATCTTTAGAAGTTAAAGAATTAGATTCTAAAATAATGAATTATAAATTTTTAAGCAAATATGATAATGATTATTCTCGAGTATTGCTTATGGATTACAACATAAAAAACTTATATCTAGATAACTACAATTTAAATGAGCCAAGATATCTTGCTGCGCAAGTAAATCCTCAATTCAACTCCAGTTGGAAACATTCTTTTATACTTGATGAAGAATTATTCTACCCACAAAAACAAACAACAGACTTCCACAACAAAACATACTGTACCCTCCAAAGGTATATAGGTTACACCTTTTTATTTGAATAAAGTCAAGGTGTCTGACTGTTTCTTTATTACAAAAGATTTTAAAATGATAATGTCAAATTAATAAAAAAAGTTATGAGCTTAAAACAATCTGAAAAGTTAAGATTAGATGATACACAAGTGCAGTATGGCGGATGGGATGATGATGGCTATCGCAAAATATTATATAATGAAACTTTTTATACTGGATATTTGGTATTAGATAGAAACCTCAATGGTAGCGTAGCATTTGAAAAAGAATATAAAAATGGAAGCCATTTGGGCTGGGATAATGAATATAATCAAAATGAACAACTTATTAGGACAACTTTAACTGTTGGAGAAACTAGTTTAGCTTTTTATGAATATGATCTCAATGGTAATCAAATTGGAGGCGGGAAATTAACAGATGATGGGTATTACCAAAAAATGGTATCTAAATACAAATTAGACTAGAATGATTTTAGCAATAGATGTTCATTATAAAGAAAACATAGCAAAAATTGTAGCTATTTTGTTTAATTGGCAAGATGAAACTCCTCAAAACATAATTGTCGAGCAAATTGCTAGCATAGAGGAATATATTTCAGGTGAATTTTACAAAAGAGAATTACCTTGTATTGAGAGCATTCTTAAAAAGGTTAATTTAGATGAAATCAAAACCATTATAATTGATGGACATGTATATGTTGACAATAATAGGGAGTTCGGATTGGGTGGTTATACTTGGGAAAGCTTAAGTAAAGAAATCTCTGTTATCGGTGTTGCAAAATCTTCATTTTTTAGAAATAAAAATACCGTAAAAGAAGTGTTCAGAGGTGAAAGTAAAAAACCTCTTTATGTTTCATCAATAGGCATTAATTTAGATATTGCGGCTTCCTTTATAAAAAACATGCATGGTGCATTTAGAATTCCTACTCTTTTAAAAGAACTCGACAGAATTACAAAAGAATAAAATTCTAACCTATCATGTATCCCAACACAACAATAACACAGAAAATCCTTTTCCGTATCTACAAAGATTATTAAACAATGTCTATTAAATAATCTTTCCAACCCACAATTTAAGCCACAATAAAAGAACTTGTTTATACAAGTTCCTAGGCTTTCACTAAATGGTTTAAACTACAAATAAGCCATAATTATTAGCCAAAAAATATACATCCTGAAAACCAAAGTTAATTTAAAGGTGTTCTTATACTATTTAAAAATAATCCTTACTTTTATGGGAACAAATTATGATGTTAGTACAACAACAACATATCGTTCCATATTTTCTGATGGTACAAAAATTGAATTTATACACAGAAGTCATCAATTAGATCCTGTTACAGAAAGATTACAAACAGATCATTTATCTTTGATGACAATTGTTAAACAATATGCCCCTTAAAATACAAAGAGCATGAAAAAACAAGATGAATTAAATTTAAAATTTTATAAAAAAATAGGCCCCTTTAATGAAATCGGATATATTTTAGATTCAAGCAATGCACTTGGTGAATACAAAAAATTAAACTTTATTCAAGTATTGCCTAAAATTGTCATTATTGATTTAATAAACACAATTAATTTAATACAAAATAACCAACCATATGATTTAGATTTTCTTAATAGTGCAGAAGAATTTTCAGTATTTGATGTGGTTTTTTCTAGTCCTTATTTTTCAATTGATGGCTATCAAACAATCCATTTGAATGATTTTAAAATACTCTTACAAGAATGGTTATCATTTAGAAATTTATAATACCTCGACTATTTAGATATCCCAACACAACAATAACACAGAAAATCCTTTTCCGTGTCTACAAAGATTATTAAACAATGTCTATAAAATAATCTTTCCAACCCACAATTTAAGCCACAATAAAGGAACTTGTTGATACAAGTTAGGCTTTCCCTAAATGGTTTAAACTACAAATAAGCCATAATTACTAGCCAAAAAATATACATCCTGAAAACCAAAGTTAATTTAAGGGTGTTTTTATACTATTTAAAAATAATCCTTACTTTTATGGTAACTCACTTCTTAATCTACATTAAGTTACATTTTTCATAATGAGAGTAACTTTGTATAACAATTAAACAAAAGCATTATGAAAACTAAAAATATAGAAATAGTAGTAGCTCCAAGACAACCACATTTTGTTGGTGATGGATTTAGAGTACATAATTTTATTCCAAGTGTACCACAATTAAGTATGAAACGCATGAGTCCATTTATCATGCTCGATTATAATTCAAAGTTTTATTTCCCACCTACAAATACTCCAAAGGGAGTTGGCGTGCATCCGCATCGTGGTTTCGAAACGGTAACAATTGCCTACAAAGGCAAAGTAGCCCATCATGACAGTAGCGGAGGCGGTGGAGTAATTGGTGAAGGCGACGTACAATGGATGACAGCAGCTTCGGGAGTTTTGCACAAAGAATATCACGAAGAAAACTTCAGTAAAACTGGAGGTGATTTCCAAATGGTACAACTTTGGGTAAACTTACCTGCAAAAGATAAAATGTCGAAACCTAAATACCAAGGTATCACCAATGATGAAATTAGTAAATACGAACTTCCTGAAAATGGCGGTCATATCGAAGTAATCGCTGGAGAATACAAAGAGGTAAAAGGAACAGCATCTACCTTTACCCCTTTGCATTTGCTTAACGCAAGATTACTTAAAGGCGGAAAAGCAACATTTAATTTTCCTGCAACTTACAACACAGCTTTATTGGTTATAGAAGGAAGTATTACTGTAAATGATGATACAAATGTGCCAACTGATCATTTAGTTTTATTTAAAAATGAAGGTGAAGATTTTCATATCGAGGCACAAGAAAATAGTATCGTATTAATTTTAAGCGGTGAGCCAATTAACGAACCAATTGCTACTCACGGGCCTTTTGTAATGAACACACACGAAGAATTAATTCAGGCTGTGGATGACTACAATAATGGTAAATTTGGAACATTAGAAGATTAATTTTAAAAATATAACATGTCAAACGTAAATCTAATTATTGAAGAACGCGCTGCCAATATTGGTAATTTTATGGTTGGTAGATTATTGCCTTTCCGTGAGAAAAGAGCCGTTGGACCATTTGTATTTATCGATCATATGGGACCAGCACATTTAAGCGACCATGAAAACATGGATGTTCCGCCACATCCGCACATCGGGTTATCGACACTTACCTTTTTGTTTGAAGGGAGTATCATGCACAAAGACAGTTTAGGAACCGAAATGGAGATTAAGCCTGGAGCTGTAAACTGGATGACTGCAGGAAAAGGAATTGTACATTCTGAGAGAACACCCGAATATTTACGCAAAACAGACAAGATGCTTCATGGTTTACAAATTTGGGTAGCACTGCCTAAAGAATTGGAGCAAATGGATCCTAACTTTGTACATGTCGAAGCTGATGATATTCCAGCTTGGGAGAAAGATGGTGTCTCTTATAAACTAATAGCAGGAGAAGCTTTTGGAAAAAAATCGCCAGTACCAGTATATAGTCCGCTTTATTTTATTGAAATCAAAAGTACAACAGCTCAAAAAATAAACATCGGAAAGGATTTATTTGGCGAAAGCGGATTGTATATTTTAGAAGGAAGCATAAAAAGTGGCGAACATACTTACGATCCAAAACAAATCCTGATCGCTAACGACAGTACGTTATGCGAATTTGAAATCGCAGCCAATACTACCGTTTATATATTTGGAGGAACTCCTTTTCCTGAAGAACATTTTATTTTTTGGAATTTCGTTTCCTCAGACAAAGAGCTAATAGAAAAAGCAAAACGAGACTGGACAGCTCAGACTTTCCCTAAAGTTCCTGGCGAAACCGAATTTGTTCCTTTGCCACAACCACAAATACGATAAATTTATGAATACAATAACAGCAAGCATTGACACAAGAAAATATCGGACAGAAATAAAATCGGCAAGTGGTAATATTGTTATCGCCGATGAACCACAAGAAGTTGGAGGAAAAAATTTAGGCTTCTCCCCTTCCGAATTATTGGCATCTGCATTAGCCTCTTGCACCTTGATTACATTGCGTATGTACATCGACCGTAAACAATGGGATGTTACAGAAATTAATATTTCGGTAGATTTTGAGAAAAACACAGAACAAAACGTTTCCTTATTAAGTCGCAAAATAGAGATAATAGGAAATGTAGATGAATCTCAAAAAGAAAGACTTTTAAAAATTGCCAATAGTTGCCCGATTCACAAAACCCTAACAAACACGATACAAATACAAACCACTTTAGACTAAACATCATGGAAATAGAACAAATAAACGAAGGTAGAAAAGGATATTATAAAGCAGTAGAAGACGGAAAAGAAGGTGGAAGAATGACCTATACTTGGGCTGGAGACACTAAATTTATAATTGACCACACCGAAGTAAATCCCGATTTTAACGGTAAAGGTGTTGGGAAAAAATTAGTTATGGCAGCAGTAACATATGCTCGCGAAAACAATCTAAAAATCATTCCCCTTTGTCCATTTGCAAAAAGCGTATTTGATAAAACAGACGATATAAAGGACGTCTTATTTCACTAATTTTTTTTTAGGCGCAAAGGCTCTGAGGTGCAAAGATACAAAGGCTTTGGGCTTCAAGAATGTTGAATTTCTAAGTCACAATCTTGTCAGACTAAACGGAATCGTAGAGCAATGCTGAGTTCTAATTGCACATAATTTGGAACGTGGATGATACAGATTCGCCTTTGGCGAGAACACGGATAAAACGTTTTTTTTCTCATTGTCATTTTAAAAATCTGTTTTTATCTGCTTCTTTACTAAGTAAACCCGTTTCATCCGCCTTCTATTTTTTTAAAAAAGTTTCTGTAAAGACGCACAACAGTGCGTCTTTTTTTATAATATTATCATGAATTAAGTTACTTAAAATAATGATTCACAAACCAATTTACATCTATATTTTCAAATGTCCTCCTAATCAATTATATTTGCATGTAATTTAAACCTAGACTATGACAAGGATAATTACAATTTTCTGTTTTCTTATAGCTCAGATTAGCTTTTCTCAATCAACAGCAACTTATTTAGATAAAATTAGAAACAACGAAGCGGCACTAACTGCTTTCTTTTCTCAAATGCCAAAAGGCGGTGATTTACATCATCATTTCTCTGGTTCTATCTATGCAGAACCTTTACTAGAAAGAGCAATTTCACAAGATTTCTTTTTAAATTTAGAAACAATGCAAGTTTTAAAAACAAAACCTGCAAATGGAAATTGGGAAACTTTTTCTTCACTTAAAAACAAAGGAAAACTAGAATATTACAAGCAACAAATCATGCAAACTTGGTCTGTTAAAGACTATAATGGAATATCTGTTCCTTCTGATGATTTGTTTTTTGACTCTTTCGAAAAATTCTCTCCAACTATCGACGGTCATTTTGCTGAAGGTATGCTAGAGCTTAAAAACAGAGCAATTAAAGAGAATGTAAGCTATATCGAAACACAATTAAACACCATTCCTTGTGATATGAATGTGGATGATTTAGCTGATTTTAATACTAAACTAAGACAAGTAGCTGCTCAAAAAGATGAAAAAGCACTTTTCAAATCTTTAGATTTACTTTATAAATCATTACAAGACAAAAATGCTGTAAAATACGCTGAGGATTTCAATACTAATTTCATAGCAAAATTACATAAGGACCTTAAAATCGACGATGCTAATTTTACAATGCGTTATCAAAACTTCGTGTTGCGTTTTATGGAACCTGTCGATTTGTTCAAAAATCTTATGATTGCCTTTATCTCTGCTGACAAAAGTAAACTTGTAGCAGGTGTAAATATCGTTTCTCCAGAACATGGCGAAACTTCTATGAAAGATTATTGGTTACACATGGTAATGTTTAAATACTGCCATTCTCGTTTTCCTGATGTAAAATATACACTTCATGCTGGTGAACTTACATTAGGATTGGTTCAGCCAGAAGAGTTAACATGGCATATTACTGCAGCAATACATACTGCAGGAGCAAACAGAATTGGTCATGGTGTAGATATCGCTTACGAAGAAAACTCGTACGACTTATTGCGTTACATGGCAAAGAATAATATTCCGATTGAGATTAACTTAGTAAGTAATGAGTTTATTTTGAAAGTTAAAAATGCTCGTCATCCTTTTACATTGTACAAAGAATTTAATGTTCCAATTGTGATTAGTACTGACGATGCTGGAATTTTAAGAACAAACATGACGGAGCAATACGTTTTATTAGCAAGCAGATATCAGGATGTTTCTTATGCAACTATCAAACAATATGTTTACAATAGTATTAATTATAGTTTCATTCAGGATAATACAGTTAAAAAACAATTGCTAAAAGACCTTGATGCTAGATTTAAAACTTTTGAAGCTAAATTTTCAGAGAAATAAATATGATTCAAGAAGCGGCGATTTTATTTGTAAAAAAAGACCAAGAAAAGGATTTTGAGAATGATTTTGCTATAGCAAGTCAGTATATTAGTTCTATTGAAGGCTATTTAGGACACAGTCTTAAAAAATGCATAGAACAGACCAATAAGTATCTTTTATTGGTCGAATGGCGCAATCTCGAAGATCATACGATTGGTTTTCGAGAATCAACGGCATATCTTGAGTGGAAGAAGCTATTGCATCATTATTACGAACCGTTTCCTATTGTAGAACACTTTGAAACTGTTTTTGAGAATAAAATATAATTACCTTTTAACCATAAAGGTTTACGCCAAGATTTAAAATCAGTCTAATCTTTTTTATCCCAATAGCTATCGAGAGTGACAAAACTTAAAACTCAAAACAAAATATAATTCCTAAGGATGAATATCAAACTTATTGCCATTGGCAAAACCGACAATAAATCGCTTCAAACTTTAATTGACGATTATACCAAACGTTTGTCTTTTTACATCAAATTTGATTTGGAAATTATTCCTGACATCAAAAACGTAAAAAACTTATCTGAGAGTCAACAAAAAGAAAAAGAAGGGGAATTGATTTTGGCAAAATTAGCGCCAACAGATCAATTAATTTTATTGGATGAAAACGGAAAAAACTTCTCAAGCGTAGGTTTTTCAGAAGAATTACAAAAGAAAATGAACTCGGGTATTAAAACCTTAGTATTTGTAATTGGTGGACCTTACGGATTTTCGGATACTGTTTATAGCAAAGCACAAGGGAAAATTTCACTTTCATTAATGACATTTTCCCATCAAATGGTGCGTTTGTTTTTTATTGAACAGCTGTATCGTGGTTTTACAATTTTAAGAAACGAACCTTACCATCATCAATAATACGTTTCTGATTATCGACTACAATCACAGGTATTCAGTATTAATAAATAATATCTTCTTTATAATTTATAAACACTAATCCGGGTTGCTTCATTTCTAACTTATTGATAAGAATCTTACATCTAACATATTCTTCGTAAGTCATATTCTTATCATATGAAAATGTAATTTGAGCTTTTGGGTTTATAATCAAACTATCTAAAAAAGGCTTCAAGTTTTCCTTCGGAAAATCATAAGTCTTTTTTCCTTTATATTCAATTTTTCCGTTTTTCTTAAAATACAATTGACTTACATTCTTACTGGCTTCACCTAGTTTATAATATACATCTGTAAAAGGTAAAAATGCCATATTCTTACCAATTGTATCTGCGTATGTATAATAATTTTGAGCGTTTTCGTTTTTATGAGCAGAATCTGCTCGCTTTTTCTCTTGAAGTTTCATTACTTCAGGAATCACTATTCTCAAAGGCAAACGCTTATCGATGTTAAAAAGCCAATTGGTTGAAATAATACTGTTTTTTCTATTTACTTCTGCCAAAGTGTCTTTTCCTTCTGTTCTAAAAAAATATAAATAGGCGAATGATCCATTACCTCTTTTACAACTGATACATTTGCCTTTGGTAGTAAAACATCTTCCTTTTTTCCACAAGAGAAAAGAATAAAAGCGAAAATTAAACTTAAGTATTTCATATTTTGAATTCTATTTTATTATTGTTTAGCCAAAGATTAAAATAAATCAATCAATATTAAGTGGCTATCTTATTATACAAAGTAACACATTCCATCGCTTCTTTTACATCATGAACCCTTAGAATTTTTGCTCCTTTTGTTAATGAAATAGTATTTAGTATCGTTGTTCCGTTCAACGCTTCTTGCTGACTAGTATTTAATTCTTTGTATATCATTGACTTTCTAGAAAATCCAGCCAAAACGGGTAATTCTAATAAATTAAATAATTCCATTTTTTGCAAGACCTCATAATTTTGATCTAGCGTTTTAGAAAAACCAAAACCAGGATCTAATATAATATCGTTTATACCTAGATTTCTAGCTTGTGCAATTTTTTCAGAAAAATAAAAAAGCATCTCCTTTACAATATCATCATATTCAGTCAGGCTTTGCATCGTTTGTGGCGTACCTCGCATATGCATCAAGATATACGGAACATTGTATTTGGCAATTACCTCGAACATTTTATCATCTAGATTACCTCCCGAAATATCATTGATAATAGCAGCTCCATTTTCGATACAAGCTTTTGCTACTTCACTTCTAAAAGTATCTATAGAAAGGAATGCATCTGGATAATGTTTTAAAATCAATTTTACAACAGGAACAATTCGGTCTAATTCTTCTTCTTCCGAAACAAACTCGGCACTTGGCTTACTCGAATATGCTCCAAGATCGATAAATGTAGCCCCATCAGAAAGCATTTTTTCTACTTGAGAAAGTATCGCCTGATTGCTATTGTATTTTCCGCCATCAAAAAAAGAATTTGGCGTTACATTTAAAATTCCCATTACCTTAGGAACTGACAAATCAATGAGTTGCCCTTTGCAGTTAATCAACATAATTTTATTTTATTTTAGTCTAAAGCTTCAAGTTGCAAAACGTTTTCTAACAGATTTTAACCTGAAACAAACAAAACTTGAAACTTGAAACAAAACTTTTAAAAATTTTATCCTTATTTTTGAAGAAATTTAGACAAATATACATCAATAATGAAGAATACTCCTCAAGAATACGATAATGTAATTGCGATTTGTCGTTCGCTTTTTATCAATAAAATGAAAGACTATGGTAGTGCGTGGCGCATATTAAGGTTGCCTTCATTAACCGACCAGATTTTTATAAAAGCACAACGAATTAGAAGCTTACAAGAAAATGAAATTCGTAAAGTTGACGAAGATGAAAAAGGAGAATTCATAGGAATCATCAACTATTCAGTAATGGCATTAATTCAATTAGAATTAGGAGTTGCTGATCAGCCTGATTTAGATGTAGAAAAAGCAACTGAATTATACGATGCCAAAGTAAAAATCACTAAAGAATTAATGCTAGCAAAAAACCATGATTATGGTGAAGCATGGCGTGATATGCGTGTGAGCTCATTAACTGATATCATTCTTCAAAAATTACTTCGCGTTAAACAAATAGAAGATAATAAAGGTAAAACTTTGGTATCTGAAGGAATCGATGCTAATTATCAAGATATGATTAACTACGCTGTTTTTGCATTGATATTAGACCCTTTGGAAACAAAAAATAATTCCTATTTTGTAACCTTCAAAAAACTTAAACTTAAAACCTACATGAAAAATATAATTACACAATTCTCAAGAATATTTGTTGGAGTATTATTTATTATTTCTGGATTAATAAAACTAAATGACCCTGTTGGATTCTCTTATAAATTAGCAGAATACTTTAGCGAACCTGTTTTCAATATCCCTTTTTTAGAGCCATTATCACTAGGATTAGCCTTGTTTTTAGTAATTCTAGAAGTAATTTTGGGAGTAATGCTTCTTATTGGCTACAAATCTAAAATTACAATTTGGAGCTTATTAATCCTTATTATCCTTTTTACTTTCCTTACTTTTTATTCTGCATACTTTGATGTAGTAAAAGATTGTGGTTGTTTTGGTGATGCTTTGCATTTAACACCTTGGCAATCGTTCACGAAAGACATCGTTTTACTATTCTTCATTTTAATATTATTCATTAACAAAGAATTAGTTAAACCTTTATTCAGTAACAGCGTTCAAAATATTATTACCTATATAAGTATCTTTTTGTGCATTTTTATGGGAATTTGGGTGTTGAACCATTTACCAATAAAAGATTTCCGTCCATATAAAGTAGGTTCAAACATCGAAAAAGGAATGGAAATTCCTGAAGGAGCTCCACAGTCAGTAGTTGAAATGATTTTTATTTACAATGTAAATGGTGTAAACAAAGAATTTACTGAAAAAGATTTAATGTCTATCCCAGAAGGAGCAACGTTTGTTGACCGAAAAGACAAAGTGATCACAGAAGGTTACGTACCTCCTATTCATGATTTTTCTATGGAAAAAGATGGGGAAGATTATAAAGATCAATTCTTAAAAGAACCAAAACTTATGATTTTTGTTACTTACGATTTAACTCGTTCTGAACCAGCTGGTATGGAAAAATTAGAAAAATTAAATGAAGAAGCTAAAGCAAAAGGATATAAAGTAATTGCAATGACAGCTTCAGGACAAGATGAAATTGCTGCTGCAAAAAAACAATACAAACTAAATGTTGATTTTTACTTTTGTGATGCAATAACTCTTAAAACAATCGAAAGAGCGAATCCTAGTATCGTAATTTTAAATAATGGAACTGTTGCTCAAAAAGTACATTACAATGACATTAAAGATTTAAAATTGTAAAACTTTTTACCGTTTTAAGCAATAATTTTTTGCATCAATAAGCCTAAATAATGGTTTATTGATGCATTTTTTTTATGTACATTTGAAAGTATATCCTTAATATTAACATTATGAGTAAAACTCAAAACGTTGTGTGTTTTTTATTTTTTATCCTTTTAAGTACTCTTTGTTTTGGTCAACAAAAAGTAAAAGATACAACACAAGCCTATATCTTTTTTTTACACAATAAATTCCTTGAAGAAAACGATTTAAATACTGAACATCCTGAGTATGGAAGAGCAGAATACAATGAAATCATTAAATCGTTTAAAGATGATAATTTTATTGTTTTTAGTGAATTAAGAACTCCAGAAACCGATTTCAATAAATTCGTTAGAAAAACTGTAAAACAAATTAATAGCTTGATTAAAAAAGGCGTTAATCCTAATAAAATAACAGTAATAGGTACTTCTAAAGGAGGTTATATTGCTCAATACGTTTCTACTTATTTGGCAAATCCCAACGTTAATTTTGTATTTATAGGATGTTTTACTGATGCTGATATAAAACAAATCCCTGATTTAAATTATTGTGGAAACATCTTGACAATCTATGAAAAGTCAGATGTGTATGGTGTTTCGGCAATAAAACGAAAAGAAACTTCGAAGTTGAAAATTAATCATTTTAAAGAAATTGAATTAAATACAAATCTGAAACATGGCTTTTTATACAAAGCTTTAAATGATTGGATTGTACCTTGCAAGAAATGGGCAAATGGCAATTATCAATTAAAATAGATGCATCATGGACTTAGAGAGAATCAAAGCACTAAGAAATAAAATACCTATTCCCTTAAATACTGCTGTTGAGCTTTTAAGAAAATATGACAATGATATCCTTGTATGTGAAGAACAATTTCATAATGGTAACATCAAAGAAATTAGTAGAATAACAGAATGTGAAGAAGAAATAGTGAAACAAAATTATCTTTTTTGTAATTACGATAAAAATAAAACTATTGAGAAAATTAATTCAAGACAAATAATACTTACTACTCGAAAGAATAAAACTCCAAAAAATGAAATTGGCTTTATTATATGGCCAGAAAATACAAATGGAGAAAATTATAAAACAGTTAAAAGAAATGATGCTTTTATTCCAACAGCTTACTTTGAAGTTATTATAGAAAAATTTAAATCTGTTTTTCCTCTACAAAATCCTTGGAATAAAAATATAGAAGAAAGTTTTGATACTTGTGGGCATAATTATTTTGATAATAAAACTTGCATAACGATCGTAGAGAAAATTAGCCAAACAAAAACCGACGATCCAAATCTCAACTCATTTTTACAAGAAGCAATACAATGGTTTAATGACAAATTAAAATATGCTGATTATATTATAATTTATGGAAATTTATAATCTTAAAAATAAATCAATTACATTAAGAATAAACACTGATTTTAAGAAATAAGCATAGTTCAAATTTATTCCCTCTTTTTATATACTAACCAGACGTTTTTTTCCTTTTAGAATACTTTCAAGAACCAAAATAATATCTCTTTTTTAAGTTTATTTTAGCTCAACTCTTTTTTATTTATTCAAAAAACTAGTTTTCTCACCCAACTATTACGATTTCATTTTATTTTTTGTAACCAAAATTGTTCAATTTGTGACAAAATAAGTACGTCTTCAAATTTTGTTAATCTCTATTTCTGTTTCGATTTGTTTGTTTAACTTTGGTAAAAAATATACATCTATGAAACAAATAATTCTATTGCTTATTGCTTTTGCTACGTTTTCTTGTACAAATGCACAAAAAACTGCTTTTTCTAAAGAAGCACTATCAGAAAAATTATTATCGACAGATGATAGTCAAATTGCTTTCAAAGACATATTAAAAAAATACAAAGGAAAAACTTTAGTAATCGAAGTTTGGGCTTCATGGTGTGGCGATTGTATAAAAGCAATGCCAAAAGTAAAAGAATTACAAGCTAACAATCCTGATGTAGCTTACCTATTCCTTTCAGCTGATAAAACTGCCGATAAATGGAAAGCTGGAATTGAGAAACACGAAATAAAAGGAGATCATTTTATGATGATCGATGGTATGAAAGGTGTTTTTGGAAAAGCAATTGATTTAGATTGGATTCCAAGATATATTATTGTAGATAAAAAAGGTAAAATTGTTTTGTATCGTGCAATTGAAAAAGATTTCGATAAAATCAATCAAACATTACAAAGCTTAAAATAATAATAAATTTCAAAAAAAATAAAAAACAAACTGAGATGAGAAAGAAAATTGTTGCAGGAAACTGGAAAATGCATAAAAACGCAGAACAAACTGAAGATTTATTAAATGAGTTAATTGCTAAATTACCAACTGTAAGTGAGGCTCAAGTAATTGTTGCTCCTACTTTTGTAAACTTAGCTTCTGCGGTTGCACATTTAGAGTTTACAACTATTGAGGTTGCTGCACAAAACGTACATCAAGCTGAAAGTGGAGCCTTTACAGGTGAAGTTTCTGCGGATATGCTAAAAAGCGTTGGTGTAAACTACGTTATTCTTGGACACTCTGAGCGTAGAGCTATTTTTAAAGAAACGGATGCGCTAATTGCTAATAAAGTTGATACTGCATTGAAACATGAATTAACAGTTATCTTCTGTTTTGGTGAAGAATTAAAAGACCGTCAAACAGGAAATCACTTTAATGTTGTTGAAAACCAATTAACTGATGGTTTATTTCAAATAGAAAAAGAATCTTGGGCTAATGTTATCCTTGCTTACGAGCCAGTTTGGGCTATCGGAACAGGTGAAACTGCTTCGCCAGAACAAGCACAAGAAATGCACGAATTTATTAGAGAAACAGTTCGTAAAGCTTTTGGAAAAGAGATTGCCGAAGAAGTTTCTATCTTATACGGTGGAAGTGTAAAACCTGATAATGCAAAAGAAATTTTCTCTAAACCAGATGTAGACGGTGGTCTTATCGGTGGAGCTGCATTAAAAGCAGATGATTTTGTTGCTATTGTAACAGCTATCTAATATTTCCCATTATATCATATAAAATGGTTTGAGAGTGCAAAACTTTCAAACCATTTTTTTATTCAATCAATTTATAATCATCTGAATAACAACAACAAATGATAACCTTAAGTAAACATTTAAGGTCATGATTTAATCATTCCTTGTTTTTATAATAATCTTATTATAACAGTTTTAAGTGATTTTTGTAGCCTACCATTAAACTACAAACTATGAAAAAACTTTACTTAAAAACGTTATTTTACTTTTCCTTATTTTTCACCTCTTCTTTCTCATCGGGACAAACATTAATTAATTACTGGTCTTTTAATAATCCTACATCTGTAGCAACTATGACCACTCCAAATGTTGCACTAATTACCGGAACTACTATAACTGCGATTGCGGGCGGAACTAGTTTTATAGAATTTAATGGCGGAACTGGACAAAATTTCGACCTTTTGAATCTAAACTCTCGTAATAGTGAAGTTTCAGGTACACACTTACGCTTTAGTAATCCTATAGGGGGTGCGTTAGTATTTGCTTTACCAACCACAGGTTATAAAGATATAATTGTAAAATTTGCTACACGTCGCTCTGCACAAGGAGCAGGAACTCAAAATTGGTTCTACTCTCTTGATGGGAATTCTTATACTTCATTTACCCCTGTTACTCCAAACAATGGAGATCCTGGATTAGCTACTTTAAATTTCACTGCAATTACAGGCGCAAATAACAATTCTAATTTTAAAATAAAGGTCGAATTTGATCAAGGTCCTGGCGGAACTGGTGGAAACAATCGTTTTGATAATTTTACAACCGAAGGAACTCCTAATGGCGGTGGAGACACAACTGCTCCTGTAGCAACTTTTTTGCCTGCAAACACAAGTACAACCATTAGTACTACAGTTAATCCTACCATTATTTTTAACGAAAGTATCCGTTTAATTAATGATAACAGTATAGACAACACTAATGTCGCCGCTTTACTAGAATTACGTTTAAACAATGCAACTGGCTCTTTGGTTCCTTTTGCTGCAACAGTAATTGATAAAATCATCACAATTATACCAGCACAAGCATTGTCAAATAATCAAACGTATTATCTGGCATTATTACCAAATACTATCGAAGATTTAAATAACAATGCAATTACTACAACACAATCGTCAACTTTTACAACAGCTAGTCCAACTGTTTCATTTGCTTCTAACTTTGTTACTGTAAACGAAAACGCAGGAAATTTAAATTTTGTAATCAATTTAGGAAGTCCAATAATAGGTTCTGTAGACTTAGTTGTAAAAGGAGCCCCTTTTAGCACTGCTGACGCTAATGATTTTACTTTAAGTACACAAACCTTGCATTTTACCAATTCAAGTGCTTTAACGCAAACTATTACAATTCCTATTATCGATGATAATCTAGAAGAACAACAAGCAGAATATTTTGTACTGAGTTTAGAGAATCCTGTTGGTTTTACAATTACAGGAACTCCTACAGCTACAATTTACATTAAAGATAATGACCGTTTAGCTCCAGTTCCTAATAAAGAAATCGAACTAAATTACATCGGCAGTTTTGATCCATCTGGAAGCAATACCAGCACCTGCGAGATTGTTGTTCATGATAAAGATTCTCAACGCTTATTTACTACAAGTGCCGTTGCAGGATTTCTAGATGTAATAAACTTTAGTGATCCTACTGCCCCAAAGGTGATAAAATCTATAGATATGAATGTATATGGCGGCGTAACGAGTGTTGCTGTAAAAAACGGAATCGTAGCTGTTGCTTCGCCAAATACAAATGAAGCCCTTAATGGTTCTGTAGTATTTTTTGATACCAATGGTATTTTCCAAAAACAAGTAATTGTAGGTGCTTTGCCTGATATGATTACATTTTCACCCGATGGAAAAAAGGTTATGACTGCCAATGAAGGACAACCAAACCTTGATTATACTGTTGATCCAGAAGGATCAGTAAGTATAATTGATATTTCTGGTGGAATTGCCACTTTAAGTCAATCGAATGTTACAACATTACTTTTTACTGCTTATAATGCTCAGGAAACTACATTAATTGCATCGGGTGTTCGAAAACTAAAACTAACCAGTACACTATCTCAGGATTTGGAACCAGAATATATTACTATAAATTCTGACTCTAAAAAAGCATGGGTAACTTTACAAGAAAACAATGCCATTGCCGAGATTGATTTGACTAATAATACAATAACCGATATTTGGGCATTAGGAACAAAAGATATCAGTATTCCTGGAAATGGATTTGATGTATCTGATAACAATGGCGAAGTATTAATTGCCAATTGGCCTATGAAAGCCTTTTATCTTCCAGATGGCGTTGCCAATTATACTATTGGAACAAATACATACTTGGTTACTGCAAATGAAGGCGACGAAAAAGAATACACTGGTTTTGTAGAAAGAACAACTGTAGGTGCAACAAATCTAGATGCAGGTATTTTTCCTAATGCAGCCGTTTTAAAACAAACTTATAATTTAGGTCGTTTTAGAACAACCAACCTAAATGGAAATTTAGATGGCGATGCCGATTTTGAAGAGATTAATTGCCTTGGAGGACGTTCTTTTTCTATTTTTAATGCAACTACCAAACAAATCGTTTTTGATAGTGGAGACGACTTCGAAATGTACACCGCAGCAAATTTGCCATCATTATTTAATGCTGATCACGAAAGTAATGCTACCAAAGCAAGAAGCCGTGCCAAAGGCCCAGAACCTGAAGGAATAACAACTGCGAAAATCGGAAGCGAAACCTTTGCGTTTATATCACTAGAACGTGTTGGTGGTGTTATGGTATACAATGTCACTGACCCCAATAATGTAAAATTTGTAGAATATAAAAATAGCCGCAGCACATCGGCATATGCAGGAGATCACGGACCTGAAGGTATTACCTATATTGCTCCTGAAAATAGCCCTACAGGGAAAGGCTATATACTTGTGGCTAACGAAATAAGTGGTACAATTACCATCTTTGAAGTAAATGCCAAAAGCTTATCAGCTCCCGATTTTGTTTCGGACAGCACTCCTACTTTTGCATTATTCCCAAATCCATCCCAAAAAGGAATTGTATATTTTAACAGAACTGCCGATGTTCAAGTATTCGATATAAATGGTAAAACTATTTTAACTACCAAAAATGCACAAACCATCAATACTTCTCAACTTGAAACAGGAATTTATTTTGTTAAAACCTCCGAAGGAATTGTCAAAAAAATGATTGTAAAATAGTTGAAGAATACTGTTGTACTCCCCAATACAATAAAATAAAAAAGAGTGGTAATTAATTTTATCACTCTTTTTATTTACACAAAAGTAAAATTAGCATTTAAAACCTAGATGAAATTTGATTATATTTGAGATACAATTATTTGAAATTCAAAACAATAAAAAACAACTATCTGCTTCTTGCCATTATTATTCCCTCCTTAAATTCAAAAAAATGAAATAAACTGCTCTTTATTAATCCCCATCATAAAACCTACAAATATGATCAAATCAATCACTTTTCTTTATGGAGTATTTGCTTACCTCCTATTTCTCATTGCTTTTCTTTATGCAATAGGATTTGTTGGCAATTTTATCGTTCCCAAATCAATCGACACAGGAACCGAAACAACTTTTGTACAAGCATTACTCGTTAATGTCCTTTTGTTAAGTCTGTTTGCCCTACAGCATAGCATAATGGCTAGACCAGCATTCAAAAAATGGTGGACGAGTATTATTAGTCCCGTAATTGAGCGTAGTACCTATGTCTTACTCTCCAGTTCGGCATTACTATTAATGTACTGGCAATGGCAGCCTATGCGATTCATAATCTGGGAAATTGAGAATAAAACCGCTACTATGATTATAAATGGTATTTATTTCTTAGGATGGATTATTGTATTACTCTCTACGTTTATAATTAATCATTTTGAATTATTTGGGCTGAAACAGATTATTCAAAACATGAAAAATAAAGCCACACAACCCGAATGCACCACCTTTAAAATAAGCTACTTATACAAAATAGTAAGACACCCTATTATGCTGGGGTTTTTAATTGCATTTTGGGCAACACCTCTAATGACACTGGGTCATTTAGTCTTTACATTAACTACAACCGCTTATATTTTTATTGCAGTAAAATTTTTAGAAGAAAAAGATCTTCAGAAGTTTTATGGAGAAGAATATAAGAATTATCAAAAAAAAGTTCCAATGCTGCTTCCGTTTATCCAAAAGGGAAACTAATCTGTTTTTTTAATCATTTTAAATTCAGTAAAATACACAAAAATCAATTAATTTAGTTACTACAATTTTTACTAAACCCATTAAATTCAAAAAGATGAAATTTACTAGAAAAGCACATGCCAACTGGAAAGGTACCGGAATGGAAGGAAAAGGAACTATTAGTACTCAGAGTACCACACTAGATAATGCCCAACTATCATTCAAGACTCGTTTTGAAAATGGCGTCGGGACCAATCCTGAAGAATTGATCGCTGCAGCTCATTCTGGCTGTTTTACGATGCAATTAAGTTTCTTACTATCCGAAGCTGGATATACTCCAGAAGATTTGCATACAGAAGCCACAGTTACGTTTGAAGACGGAACAATAACCCAGATTAATTTAGATCTAAAAGGAAAGGTTCCAAATATCTCCGAAGATGAGTTTTCTAAAACAGCTTTAAAAGCCAAAGAAATTTGTCCGATATCTAAATTATTGAAAACGAATATTACTTTATCAGTAAGTTTACTTTAAGAGAAGAAGTTCCGAAAAGCAAGGATCAAAACGCAATCCATACGCATGTTTTACATAAAGATTTCGCTTTGTACTTTGTCTCTTAGTCCTTTGGACGTTTGTATCTCTGAACCTATAAATAAAGTCCCATAGTAATATGGGACTTTATTTTTATCTCTTATTTTAAAACAGCAACACTTGAAAACAAAACCAACTTATTTATCAATCATATTCAAAATTTATTATATTTATGACAACTAAATAACAAAAAAGTCTAAATTAACTCAGCTCTAATTTATCTAAAAAATACAAGCCATGGAAATCTATAAAAAAGACAAGAAAGTAAGAAGTAAAAAATTAAAAGCACGTGTAGATTTAACCGCCATGGTAAGTGTTTCCTTTTTATTAATTATATTTTTTATGGTTACGACTGAATTGGGCAAACCTAAAGCGATAGATTTAGGCTTACCTGAAAAATATCCTGGTTGGAGTGGTTGTGGTAAAGGTATTGAGGATCGCGTCCTAACAGTTTTACTTGATGATAATGATAGAATAGTATTTTATAGCGGATTCCTAGAATGGTCAATGGATACTCCTAAAGAATTAAAATATGGTAAAGATGGAATTCGTAAAGAATTGTACAACAAAAACAAATCTATTCTAGAATATTCAGCTAACATTGGAAGACCTAATAGAGGTGCAATTGTAATTATAAAACCAAGCAAAAAATCCAATTATAAAAATTTAGTGGACATTTTGGACGAAATGGCAATTGCTAAAATTGAAACGTATACAATTGTAAATGATTTTACACCTGAGGAATCAAAATTATTGGCCGCGAGATAAAATAGAATCCATAGTATCTGCGTTCAATATCAACCACTCGTCTAGCCCTGTCCCGATAACTATCGGGAGTAACGACATCCTTTTTATTTTTTCTTTAAAAATAAAAAGATATAGTGGATAGCAAGAAATAGCTCCTGAAAAATTAAATTCAAATTGGTAGGTACTATCTCAGTATGCTCAAATTAACAGCATTAATTCCCAATAGAAAAGCGCTTCGACTTCGCTCAGCCTGACAATATAAAACTTGAAACAAAGAAAAACCTGAAAGCTTAAATAAAAATATAAAGCATAAAAAAGTCCCACATTGCTGTGGGACTTTTGTTTTAGAGTAAACTAAGCCTTATTTTTTAATGAACTTCGTACTTGAACTCCCTTTATCTGATTTTACTTTTATAAAGTAATTACCTGTTTTAAGATTTGCAACATCTATATTAGAAACTGATTTTGCATTTGGAACTGCAATTACTAATTGCCCTAAAACATCATAAATAGCAATCGATTGTACTTCAATATCTTTTCTGCTTGTTATATTTAAAACTTCATTTGCAGGAACCGGAAATAAAGCAAAATAATTAGAGAACTCAAAATCAGGAGTTCCTAATGTTGTTTGAAATGTAGAAGTTGCTTTATTGGTTAAAATTGGGAAATTATAATCAAAATAAATATTCGCATCGTTAGTAAACGAATCTCCTACTTTTAATGTTGACTTAGTTTTAATTTTAAATGCTATATATCCATCATTATTGGCATCATCAAAAGGAAGATTGATGTTTTCAAAGATAAACTCTACTTTATTTCCCTCAGTAATGTTAGTTACAAAAGGATGACTTGAACTTGTAGGAGCCAAAGTCGCAATATCAAATTTAGCTAAATCAATCATGTCTTTAACTACAATATTCTGTGCCTGATAAGTACCTGTATTCTCAAAACGAATCATATAATGTACATACTCACCAATTAAGTTTGGAGTAATAACTGATCCTTCTAAACACGTTTTATCATTCGGATCATAAGAACCTACTACAATTTGATTTAGAGTAAATGTATTATCATTTGGCGTATCATCAGTACTTAGAGTCTGTATCGTTGCCACAAACGACAAAATATCGCCATTATTAACTGCTGGAGTTGCAGTTGGCGCATTTACTTTTACAGTAAATATAATTTCTTTAGATTCAAATGGTCTTAGGTTTGTAAAATTCCAAAACAAATTATTCGATGCCTGATTTGATACAACTGGATTTGCTGAAACAAAGTCTAAAACTGAATCATTAAAATTCAGATTAACTGAACCTGATTGCACATTATTCCCTTTGTTTTTGTAGACTATTTTATATTGAGCCTCAAAACCAGGTCTCGCTACATTTATCGGTAATAAAGTAACCTCTAAATCAGAGTGCGTACCCTTAGCAGTAATGCAAAAGTTTTGAGTTACTGGACTTGATTGCGCTGGAAAAGTAGCATTAATAGAAGTAGGCCAAATAGAGAAATATTCAGGATTTTCTAAAACTGGAGTTATACTATGTGTTCCAGTTGGCAAAGAAATAGAATAGCTACCAGTAGCATTTGCTATTATACTTCCTGTATTTGTACCGTCTGATAAGTTAAATTTTAAATTTGGGAAACCCAAATCCTGAGCATCACAACCATTTTTATCGCTATCAATTTTACTATTTCCTTGAACTGTAAAATAGGTACCAACAGGTTTAAAAGAACAGTAAGCATTTACATTACAATTGGTATATCCGTATGTTGTTACCAGAGCTTTAACCTGCTCTAACTGATTCTCATCTGCACAAACGTATTGCAGGTTTGGATTTGCAGAGAAATTTAAAAAACCTGCCTCTTTGCTACCGTTTCTTATCAATAGAGAAGTAAGTTGGTTTTGAGAGCAATCAAGTCGTGCTAAACTTTTTAAATCACTTAAATCTAATGTTTTTATCTGGTTATTAAAACACTGTAGATTTTCTAAATTTATTAATCCATTTAAGTCTAGTGACGTTATTTCATTATTACTACAGCTCACTCCTTTAAGTTGCGTTAAGTCCCTTACATTTAAATCAGTAAACCTATTATTGCTACAATTCAACCACTGCAGTTTCCTTGAAGCACCCAGTTTTAATGAAGAAATATTATTCCCGTCACAATATAATTCTTCCAAATTATACATATTACTTACATGCAAATCTATTATTTCATTCGAAGAACAATTTAAATAGACTAAGTCCCATAAAAAATCTGTATTTAATTTTACCAATTGATTATTCTGACATGACAAATACTTAAGCTTCACTAAATCAGCAACGTTAAACTCGGTAGATTTTAGCCGATTATCTTCACAACTTAAACTCTCCAGTTTTGTTAAACTACTCATATCTAATGCTGCCAATTGATTACTTGAGCATCTTAACTTCTTAAGTTGTACTACTCCTAACAAATTTAACGTCGTTAATTTATTGTTGGTAGCCACAATTTCAGTCAGGTTTGCAGCGCCATTTAGACTCAATGTTGTGAGCTTAGGATTACCTGTACATTGAACGAATTTTAAGTTTGTCAATCCATCTGCCAATATCGTAGTTAATTCAGGTAAATTTTCAATTTGTAAATATTCTTTACTTTGAATGTTTGAATACCTTAAATGCACCAGTTTCTTTAATTTATTAAAATCAATATCCCTCAAGAGCGGGTTATTACTACAATCTAAAAATTCAAGATTAGTAAAGCTATCTAGCCCCTCCAAAGAAGTAATATTGGAGTTACTCAGATCTAAAAAAGTAATCTTTAAGGCTTCACTAATTTCAATTTCAGAATTTGAATTTATGTCAACATTCAATGATATCAACTTCATCTTAAGATTAAAGTCTGGAATAATAATATTCTGAGCATATAAACCATTAAAAAAGCATAAAGTCAGAACTAAAAAGTAGATTTTCTTCATATAGTAATTTTTTAAACAAAAATAACTTTTTAATACAATAACACAATTTTTTTTGTTAATATTAAGCGATAAAACTCTTATTTACCATAAAACAAAAGACTCCAATAATCTCACTCCCCTACATTATCAAAATTAAAGAAATTCCGATTCAAGCATCAAACAGGAATTCTCCACTATTACTTTAGATACTTTTCCATCTAGATAATACTCTTCTAAAAATGACTCTCCTAGCCCTATCGGGAGTAACGACATCCTTTTTATTTTATCTTTAAAAATAAAAAGATATAGTGGATAGAAGGAAATAGCTCCTGAAAAATGAAATTCCAATTGTTAGGTATTATCTAATTGACAGTATTAATTCCCAATAGAAAAAGCGCTTCCACTTCGCCCAGCGAGACAATCTAAAACTTTAAACAAAGAAAACCATGAAACCTGAAACAAAAATTAGACATAAAAAAAGTCCCACATTGCTGTGGGACTTTCTATATTAAGAAAAACTAAGAATTATTTTTTCTCTGTTTTTTCCATTTTAGCTTTCAATGCTGCTAATACATCATTACTATCTCCTAAAGTTGCAGCTGGTGCATTTGTAGAAGAGTTAGATGAAGTATTTTCAGTAGCTGTTTTCACATTTTTCTCTTCTTCTTCACGGAAGATAGCAGTGTGAGATGCAACAACTCTTTTGAATTCTTTGTTAAATTCGATTACTTTGAAATCAGCAGATTCTCCTTTTTTCAATTTCTTTCCGTCTTCTTTTTCAAGGTGACGAGTAGGAATGAAAGCAACGATATCATCTCCGAATTCTACAGTAGCTCCTTTGTCAACGATTTCAGAAATTTCACCATTGTGGATAGTTCCTACAGCGAAAGAATCTTCGTATTGATCCCAAGGATTAGCAGTAGTTTGTTTGTGACCTAAAGATAATTTACGTCCTTCAACATCTAATTCTAATACAACTACATCAAGTTTCTCACCAACATTTACAAATTCAGATGGGTGTTTGATTTTCTTAGTCCAAGAAAGGTCAGAAATGTAGATTAATCCATCAATTCCTTCTTCTAATTCTACGAAAATACCAAAGTTTGTAAAGTTTCTAACGATACCTGTATGTTTAGAACCTACTGGGTATTTAGAAGTAATGTCAGTCCATGGATCTTGAGTCAATTGTTTGATACCTAATGACATTTTACGGTCATCTCTATCTAAAGTTAAGATAACAGCCTCAACAACATCTCCAACTTTTACGAAATCTTGAGCAGAACGTAAATGAGTTGACCATGACATTTCAGAAACGTGGATTAAACCTTCAACACCTTCAGCAACTTCGATAAATGCACCGTAATCAGCGATTACAACTACTTTACCTTTTACTTTATCACCAATAGTTAAATTAGCATCTAAAGCATCCCATGGGTGAGCGTTTAATTGTTTCAATCCTAATTGAATTCTTGTTTTCTCATCATCGAAATCAAGGATTACAACGTTTAATTTTTGGTCTAATTCAAGAACTTCACTTGGGTGGTTGATTCTACTCCAAGAAAGGTCAGTAATGTGAATTAATCCATCAACACCACCTAAGTCAATAAACACACCATAAGAAGTAATATTTTTAACAACACCTTCTAATACTTGTCCTTTTTGTAATTGACCGATGATCTCTTTTTTCTGTACTTCGATATCAGCTTCGATAAGCGCTTTATGAGATACAACAACGTTTTTGAATTCGTGGTTAATTTTTACCACTTTGAATTCCATCATTTTGTTTACATATACATCGTAATCTCTAATTGGCTTAACGTCAATTTGAGATCCTGGTAAGAATGCTTCAATTCCGAAAACGTCAACGATCATACCACCTTTAGTTCTGCATTTTACAAAACCATTAACGATTTCTCCTGTTTCGTTTGCAGCAATAACTCTATCCCATGATTTGATAGTACGTGCTTTTCTGTGAGATAATACTAATTGACCTGTTTTGTCCTCACGGATGTCGATTAATACTTCTACTTTGTCACCTACTTTTAAGTTCGGGTTGTAACGGAATTCGTTTAAAGAAATAACACCTTCCGATTTTGCGTTGATATCAACGATAACGTCTCTATCTGTAATTCTAACAACTACACCTTCTACTACCTCTTCTTGATCTGTAGCGATGAAAGTTTTTGATACTAAGTCTTCGAATTCTTGTAAGTTTTTCTCATCTACTGCATCGATACCTTCTTCGAAGTTATGCCAGTTAAAATTTGCTAAAAACTCTTCTTGTGATTTTAATTGTTCAGACATGCTGATAAAAATTTGTATTCTGTTTCTCTCGAGTTTCTTAAAGCGATAGAAAAAACAGAAGTTGTTTTACATAAATAGTTGATACCTAATGGAAACTCTTCTCCACCAAAAGGTTTGCAAAATTAATACATTTATTTGTAATAGCAAAACAATTCTATATGATTATCAGCGTATTGTTTAGGAGCAACAAATTTAAGGGTTTTTAAGGCCTCAAGTCCCGCTATCCGCTTCAATCTTTTGTGCCGAACCCCAGCACAAAAGGATTTTCACTTCTATCGGGGTTAGATTAGAAGTTTAGTCCTTTTTAAGTGCTTATTCAGATTTACTAAACATACCTAATCCACCTTTGTCAAAGTTTAAAAGCTTGACAAAGGTTTATTTTTCTTATTTTTATACTATGGCCATGACACTCGAAGAAATAAAACTAAAAATCGATACTTTCCATAAAAATGGACAGGTCATCAATGCCATTTACTGGCTTTTAAAGAAATATAATCTCAAGAATTCCAACTTAAAAGGATTTGAGTTTAGAGAAAAAGCCAAACCTAGTTTTATCCTAATGACTACCGAAGGCGACTTTGGAAAACCACAAACCATCAGAATTCCAGAAAACACATTTGAATTTCCGCTAGAATTAATGCTAATGTTAATTGCTCATGAAATGGTTCATGTCAATCAAAAGGCTACAAAACCATATGTTCTGGATAAAAACGAACGAGAATGGCAAGCTTATTACGAAATGAATTTTAATATTCTATTTCCACATATACCCGAAATCTCCAACTTTCATAAAAAGTTCTTTGCCAACAAAGGCCTCGAATACTACAACCGAATGGGAGAAGGCTCTAAACTGCAACAAAAATATGCTAAACAAAAAAAGCAGGTAGAAAACTTGATTGCTTCGTTGGGCTAAATTTATCCCACTATTTATTAATCTTTTATTTCAAGTATTTCTTTCAAATCTTCTATAGCTTGATTACATTCCTCTTTATAATTTATCACCCCAAATATCAAGAACAAAATCATAAACAATGCACATACTAATTCCTGAATATCTAGATGCGAAAAGAGATTTTTAATTATAATAAAGATAGCCAAGAACGAAAACACATAAAATAGTATCGTAGGAAATAATTCAGATCTAACATCAATATAAACGACTACTTTAGAATCTTCGTTTTCAATAAATCCATTGATTTCAGGCAATAAGGGATTTCTATAATTCAATATACGTTGAACTGTAAACTGATCATCGGTAAGATCTCCTTCAAACTTTTGTTTCCTAACTTTAGCAAAAAAACCGTACTTAAAAGTTGAATCATCAACAAAATCAATATTCTTATCTAAATTATTAAAAACCTCTTCAAAAGTCAAATTAGGCCTTAATACATATTCCTTAGGTGAAAATAATATCATTTTATGAAATGAAAAAGCCATTTTTAGATAGTTTTAGATATAAAAACAAATATATAAGCATTTAACTATAATAATCTAAATTGGTTTAGTTTTATAAAACAACATGCCATTTTAGGAATAAAAAAAACCGTTTTCAATAATTCAGAAAACGGTTTTTTATATAATTAAAGAGTTTTAATGACTCAAATTTTCAATCTCTTTTGGATCATGTTTGTGCTTAAACAAAATAGCGAAAGCAATCGCAATAACCAATGCGTAAACTGCAAATGACAACCAGATGTTGTGCCAATCTTTCATTAATATCTCACTTCCAAAAACGCCATCAGCAGAAACTGTATTTCCATGACTATTTACAAACTCTAACATCTTAGAATTTGTAGGTTCTGTTTCTAAAAATCCAGCCAGTTCAGTTGTATTACTAAATGACTTTGTAAAGAATCTATCAATTGCCCATCCTGAAGTTAAACTTCCTAAAACAGCACCAACACCATTAGTCATCATCATAAATAATCCTTGCGCCGAAGAACGTATTTTAGAATCGGTATTACTTTCTACAAATAATGAACCTGAGATATTAAAGAAATCAAATGCCATTCCGTAAACAATACACGACATAATAATCATCCATAAACCATTTACAGGATCTCCAAAGGCAAATAATCCAAAACGCAATACCCAAGCAAGCATACTAATAAGCATAACCTGTTTAATACCAAAACGCTTTAAGAAAAACGGAATTGCCAAGATAAATAAGGTTTCTGAAACCTGAGAAATCGACATTATAATTGTTGAATACTGAATTACAAATGAATCAGCATATTTTGGAAAATGCTTGAATTCATCTAGAAAAACATCTCCATAAGCATTCGTAAGTTGCAAAGCACCTCCTAAAAACATAGAAAACACAAAGAACAACGCCATTTTATAATTCCCAAATAACTTGAAAGCCTCTAATCCTAATGTTTCAACCAACGAAGCATCTTCTTTAGTTAAACACTGTGGTTTACATTTTGGCAATGTAAAAGCATAAATCCCTAGAATCAACGCTCCAATTCCTCCAATATAAAACTGGTATTCATTTGATTTACTTCCGCTTAGATTAGTAATCCACATCGCCACAATAAAACCTATTGTTCCCCATACACGAATGGGTGGAAAATCCTTTACTATATTTTTATTATTTAATTTTAGCGAAGTGTATGAAATTGAATTACTCAACGCAATTGTGGGCATATAGCAACACATTGCTATAAACATCACATATATAAAGTTATCTGGAGTTGTTACTTGTGCTATTCCGAATAATACTAATGCATATACTATATGTAAAGCACCGTATAATTTTTCGGCATTAATCCATCTGTCAGCGATAATCCCTGTAAGAGTTGGCATAAATAAAGAAGCAATTCCCATGGTTCCGAAAACTAAACCAAATTGAGTTCCCTCCCAATTTTTTGTTCCAAACCAATAATTCCCGATTGTAATAAGCCACGCTCCCCAAACAAAAAACTGAAGAAAGCTCATTATAATCAATCTGTTTTTAATTCCCATAACGATGAATTGTCTTTAAAATAAAATTAGGCGGTAAAACTACTATTTAAAATGAAATCTGCAAAGGATTAAACTGTTTTTACAACATCATTCACTAATTCCATAACTGCTGTAAATTGTTCTTCCTTATTTAAGTAAGAATTATCAATTTCTATAGCATCATCGGCAATTATAAGTGGAGAGTCTTCGCGATGTGAGTCTATGTAGTCTCTTTCTACCACATTTTTCAAAACCTCCTCGTATGATACATTATCTCCTTTTTCTTGTAGTTCATCAAAACGCCTTTGTGCGCGGGTTTCTGCGCTGGCAGTCATAAATATTTTAAGTTCGGCATCAGGAAAAACTACTGTTCCTATATCTCTGCCATCCATAACAATTCCTTTATTTTTTCCCATTTCTTGTTGTTGCTCTACCAACTTAGAACGTACCTGAGAAACTTCGGCAACTTTACTTACAAAACTAGAAACCTCAATAGTCCTGATTTCTTTCTCTACATTTTCGCCATTCAAAAACATTTCTCCAAAACCTAATTCGGCATTGTATTTAAAAACCAATTGAATTGAAGGTAAACTAGCAATAAGCTTTTCTTTATCAAAAGAAGTTGCGTTTATATATTCATTTTGCATTGCATAAAGCGCAACCGCTCTATACATAGCTCCTGTATCTACATATACATATTGTAATTCTTTTGCTAATTCTTTTGCCAAAGTACTCTTGCCAGTCGATGAAAATCCATCGATTGCTATTGTTATTTTTTTCAAAATAGTGTTTTATTATTTTTTATTATTTTATGTTTTTCTAGTAGTAAATATCCATAATGATATTTGATTTAGAAGTATCGATTATTCTTTCGATTCTATTAAAAAACTCTTCATTAACCATTGGACAACCCTGGCTATTTGAGATATAATAGTCCTGTTCTTCACACGGAACAGCCGAATAGTGGTGTAAAACTATTGCTCTTTTTAACGCATTATTATTTGTTTGATCTAAACCTAATAGTTTATATGCTTTCCCGAAAATTCCTTTATATGCTTTTTCTACTGAGTACCTCCCTAGCGAAGTCGCTCTTGAATTAGGTACATTACTAAATTTCAAATCTCCCTTAATTCCAGTTTCCGAACCTGATCCGTGAGCCACGAGTCCCTCGTCTAAAATTCTATTATTCACCAAATCATAAACAAAAAAGCGGTTTTTACCTGACTTTATTTTCATATCTAACAGAAAAGCAATTTTAGTATTGTACTTAGGATTACTACTAATCATTGCTCTTAATTCTTTAACCTGCTCATTAAGCCTAACAACCTCATCATCATTAGCACTTTCTTGTTGAAAAGTATTTTGTGAATGGGTAAACAAACCCAAACAAAAAAATACAATTAAATAAAATATTTTCATAAACTTAATCTTGGAAATTAATCGTCAGTCCAAAAAGATTTGTATTTGCTCCCAAACTATATCTGGAGTAAGAATAATTAAACTTTAGTTTATTTAATTTTAATCCAAAACCCAGTGACATTCCCGAAAAATTACGTTGCTCTAAAATTCGCAATTCTTCACCTCTTCTAAAATTATAACCTACACGAAAATTAAATGCTCTTTTAGGAAAAAGCTCTACTCCCACAATTACGTGCCGTAATGCATTATTAAAAAAAGATACTTTTTCATCGGTAGTAGTACCGTCCATATTTGTCGTGCCTCGCTCAGGATTTGAGAAAGCAAGATTCCATTGTTGTAAATTCTCCAATGTAAGATGCCATCTAATAGGCACATTTTCTAGTTCCTGCGAAACTCCTGCCAATATCTCTAATGGCAATTTTTCATGAATTCCTGAATAGGTACTAAATTGAGTTCCTATATTCCGAATTACCAATGCCCAATTTATATCATTTTTCTCATCGATATAAAGCATTCCTAAATCTAGTGCTCCCCCAAAAGAGTGATAACTCTCTAAAGTCGAAGAAATTAATTTAGCATTTGCTCCAATATGTATATCTGTGTATGGAATATTGTAGGCATAACCAAAAGAAAGTGCTGCTTCACTTCCTGTAAAATCCGAAGTTGCCTGTCCATTTTCGTCATATCCATCAAAACTTCCATAATTCACATAAGTAACCCCTGCCTGAAAAGTTTGCAAATGCTGATCGTATGTATAAGCATAAGAACCACTTCCGTAGGTTACCTCTCCATAATAACTCCCATAATTTAAAGCAAGACGATTACTCATATCCTGATTTAAAGTTGCCGGATTAAACAAAACCTGATTCACATCATCATCATAAATGGTGATTGTCTTACCTCCTAAAGCTGCTTGCCTTGGCGAAGGCATTAAATTTAAAAACTGATAAGTATATTTACCTCCTATTTGTCCGTAAGAAACGGTACAAAAAGTAAATAAATAAAAAAATCCCAGTTTTTTCAGCATACTTATATATCGCTTTTCTCTTTTACTAAAACGCAACTACGAAGATAAAATTATAATATGACAAATAACAAATTGTCGTTTTCAAAATTAAAATAAAAATTCCAAATCCTAAAACTAAATACAATCAGTTTAAGAATTTGGAATTCTATAATTAATATTGATCAATATTGTAAATCAAAACAAGATTCATTATTTCAATTCTTTAGCATTTTTAACTTTCTGATCTGTTAAAGCCAGCGTTAGAACTTCTCCCATCTCTTTTACGTAATGAAAAGTTAACCCTTCTAAGTATTCTGGCTTGATCTCATCAATATCACTTTTGTTTTCATGACATAAAATAATCTCCTTAATATTAGCTCTTTTAGCTGCTAGTATTTTTTCTTTAATTCCACCCACTGGTAATACTTTTCCGCGCAAAGTAATTTCACCTGTCATTGCAATATTTTTCTTTACTTTGGTTTGCGTCAATAAAGACACTAACGAAGTTAACATAGCGATACCTGCACTCGGACCATCTTTAGGAGTTGCCCCTTCTGGTACGTGAATATGGATATTATATTTCTGGAACAATTCTGGATTCAAACCTAATTTCTTAGCGTTTGCTTTGATATATTCCAATGCAATTGTAGCAGATTCTTTCATTACAGTTCCTAAATTCCCTGTAATAGTCAAAGCTCCTTTTCCTTCTGATATTAATGATTCTATAAAAAGAATGTCTCCACCAACACTTGTCCAAGCAAGTCCTGTAACTACACCTGCTACATCATTAGTTTCGTATTTATCACGTTCTAACCTTGGCACACCTAATATCTTAACAATATCTTCGTCGGTTACTTTTTTATTGTACTCTTCCTCCATTGCTACTGATTTGGCAGCATTACGAATTACTTGTGCAATTTTATTTTCAAGATTACGCACACCTGATTCTCTAGTGTATCCTTCAACAACTTTTTCTAATTGTTTTTTACCAATAGTTAAGTCTTTGGCAGTTAAACCGTGAGCTAAAAGTTGTTTTGGAAACAAGTGCTTACGTGCTATTTCAACTTTTTCTTCTATTGTATATCCAGACATTTTAATTACTTCCATTCTGTCTTTTAATGCTGGCTGAATAGCCGACATATTATTAGAAGTAGCAATAAACATTACTTTCGATAAGTCATACCCCATTTCTAGGAAGTTATCATAAAAAGCACTGTTTTGTTCTGGATCTAAAACCTCTAATAAAGCTGATGATGGATCACCACTATTACTATTTGATAGTTTATCGATTTCATCTAAGACAAATACTGGATTAGAAGTTCCTGCTTTTTTCAAGCTTTGAATTATTCTACCTGGCATTGCTCCAATATACGTTTTTCTGTGTCCACGAATCTCTGCTTCGTCACGTAAAC
Source organism: Flavobacterium sp. 140616W15 (assembly GCF_003668995.1). Taxonomy (NCBI): domain Bacteria; kingdom Pseudomonadati; phylum Bacteroidota; class Flavobacteriia; order Flavobacteriales; family Flavobacteriaceae; genus Flavobacterium; species Flavobacterium sp. 140616W15. Next base: position 799,462 of record NZ_CP033068.1, on the reverse strand, counting down.
CACCAAGTGAAATACGCACATATTCTCTACCCAGAGCTTCGGCAACAGATCTTCCTATCGAAGTTTTACCAACTCCCGGAGGTCCTGTCAAACATAGAATTGGTGATTTCATATCATTTCGCAATTTTAAAACTGCCAAATGCTCTATCATTCTTTTCTTCACTTCTTCTAAACCAAAATGATCTCTATCAAGAACTTTTTGAGCCTGTTTTAAATCAAAATTATCTTTAGAGAAGGTTCCCCAAGGCAATTCTAAAAACAACTCTAAGTAGTTTCTTTGAATACCAAAATCTGGTGATTGTGGATTCATTCTGCGCATTTTTGACAGTTCTTTTTCGAAATGTTTTTGCGTTTTTTCATCCCAAACTTTCTCTTTGGCTTTTTGGCTCATTTCGTCCATTTCTTCCTCCTGCGAAACGCCTCCCAATTCTTCTTGAATGGTTTTCATTTGCTGATGCAAGAAATATTCACGTTGTTGCTGATCTAAATCAAATCGAACTTTCGACTGAATGTCGTTTTTCAATTCTAATTTTTGCAACTCAACATTCATGTAACGCAATGTTTCAAGCGCACGATCTTTTAAGCCATTTATCGATAATAAATCTTGTTTCTCTTTTACCGACAAATTCATATTCGATGAAACAAAATTGATTAAAAACGATTGGCTTTCAATATTTTTAATTGCAAATGTTGCTTCCGAAGGAATACTAGGACTTTCTTTAATGATTTGAATTGCTAATTCTTTTATCGAATCTACAATAGCATTAAACTCCGTATCGTTTTTCTCTGGACGCGTTTCCTCAACATCTTTTACATTTGCAGTGATATAAGGCTCTTCTGAAATTACTTCAGCAATTTCGAAACGCTTTTTACCCTGCAAAATAACTGTGATATTTCCGTCAGGCATTTTTAGTACTCGAAGAATTCTCGCAACCGTTCCTACCTTATTGATATCATCTTTAGATGGATCTTCATCTTCTTCATTTATCTGAGAAACGACACCAATGATTTTATCTCCAGCATTTGCATCGTTTATAAGCTTTATAGATTTATCTCTACCGGCAGAAATCGGAATAACAACTCCTGGAAATAAAACAGTGTTGCGTAAAGGCAAAATTGGTAACGAAAAGGGCAACTCTTCGTTATTCATTTCTTCCTCATCTTCGGGAGTTAATAATGGTATTAAATCGGCTTCAGAATCAAATTCCTGAAGTGACAAATTGTCAATAGTAAGTATTTTATGATTTGACATAGTATAATATAAGTCGTTTTGTCATTAAAAAATAAATTCATATTACAAATTATGGGATAAGCCCGTTAGGTTTTAAGTAAAACCTCTACAAGCACCCTATTTATTTGCACAACAATAAAAATAGACAATCATTGTGCCAAAACAGATATAAACAAGAATTTTGATTTATAAACTAATCTTAATCATTGTCAGATTATGCAATTTTAAATTAATTTATAGTTCTGAAAAAATTGAAGATACTTTTTTGTTTTTATTTTCAGATATAATAATTATTTCAAACTATAAGTAAGCAACTCTGTAGTACTGTCTTTGGTTGCCATTTTTATAATACCTATATTTTTTGAAACCCAATAATCTACATACGATGTATAAGCTGAGGCTTCTCCTATTTCTACCACTACCTCAATAGTTTGCTGTACAACTCTAAATTTAATCACATCCTTATATTTTACTCCTTTAACTGCTAAGGAAATTCCTTTTTCAAGAATCGTACCTGTATAATCCACTGAAGTATCTACAGTTGGATTTTGTGATGAATTGTATGTTGTTTTATAAGTAAAACGCCCAGTCCACGATTTATTTATATCTAAATAGTCTTTTAAGAAAAGAAACTCATATGGGGTTATTTCTCCTTTAATGTCTCCTTGTTCAAAATGAAGTTTATCCATTTTAATATAATACTCTCCATTCTCTTTTCGTAAAGAATAAGAAGCTGTACTCATAATTCCTTCGCCTACCCCTACAAATTCATTAAATTTATAATAAGTCTGACCGTTTACACTTTCAGAAGAAATAATTTTCATGGCAGATTCATTTCCATTAAAACTCGATATCCATTGATTTCCTATAGCGGTTGGCCAATAATCTCCTGCAAAACTCTTACTATCAGCATCCTCTACAGAATCGCTTTGACAAGAAGTAACAAGAAAAACTGAAATAAAGAACGGCAGAGTAAAAACATTTTTTAAATCTTTCATAAATAGTAATTCATTTATATCCAGCTTCAAAAATAACATGAAAAATTCTATTTTTAAACTATTTTTTAATCAACTTTTTCTTAATGTCATTTTTAACTTAAATCTTTGTAACCAATATTCAATAATCGTTACTAATATAACTATGAAGCACTTAAATGTTTTTTTTTGAAATAGAAATAATTAATGATTATATTTTTTAAATAAAAAAATCAAAAAGTGTAACAAACCAAAATAAACAAAGTCATTACTAAAAACCATTAGACGCTACTTGAATATAACTAACCAAAATATCGAAGAATTAATAACATTGTGCAAACAAAAGAATCAAAAAGCACAATTTGAAGTATACAACAGGTACTGTAAGGCTATGTATAATGTTGCCTATCGTATTGTAAAAGACGAACACTATGCTCAAGATGTTATGCAAGAAGGTTTTCTTAAAGCATTTACCAAAATTGATGACTATAAGCAGGAGGTCGCTTTTGGTGCTTGGCTCAAGAAAATCGTAGTAAATTATAGTATAGATTTTTACAAAAAGAATAATAAATTTCAAGTAGAAGATCTTAGCAAAACACTATACAAAATTGAAGAAAATGATAGTTTCTTTCTTGAAAATATAGATTTAGATTCCCTTAAAGTGAAACAAGTCATGGATGCTATTCTGGATTTAAAAGATAACTATCGGATGGTTTTAACCTTATTTTATATTGAAGGGTACGATCAAGAAGAAATAAGTAAAATACTTACTATTAGCTATGCCAATTGCCGGACCACATTGAACAGGGCTAAAAATAGTTTACGGAAAAAGTTAGAAGATAATGAAATTACCTCTAAGAAAAACCTTGTGTAAACAAACATTAACAAATACAAAGAAAGAGACACTAGAAATCTCCTCTAGAAAATAAAATTCAGATACATGAAAAAGGAAAATGACGAATTAGGCCAATTATTTGAAAAATTTGAAAACCAGTGGGATATTCAAGAAATGAAACCCCAGCATGAGGCAGATTTTTTAAGTAAGTTGAATAAAACAAAACCTAAAAAGAATTACACGATTACATATGCTATTGCTGCTTCAATAGTACTTATGCTAGGAGTTTCTGTTTTTTTTAATTTAAATGATAAGCCAAAAGAATTAAAATTTGCATCGCAAGAAACCAAAAGAACAGATTCTATTTTTAGGGTTTTAATTGCTGATGAACTTGAAAAACTTCATGATAAGAAATCTCCCGAAAATGAACAAATCATCGGGGATGCTCTTAAACAAATGAAAACAATGGATAATGATTATGCAAAAATCATTACCGAATTACAAAAAAACGGAGAAAACAAACAGATTATTTATGCTATGATTAGCAATTTACAAACCCGTATTTCATTCTTGCAAAATGTATTGACACGTATTGAAGAAAATGAAAAATTTAAAAACAGCACCCATGAAAAAACACTATAACATACTTATTTTATTACTGATAATTCCTTTTTAGGATTTGCAAACGACGATAGTTATTCGACAAAACAAAAAACTATTAAGAAAACCTATATCGTTAATTCTGATGCTGGTATAAACATAGACAATAAATACGGAAATATCTCTGTATCAACATGGGATGAAGATCAGATTGACCTTGAAGTGATCATAAAAGTTTCTGGTAGCAATGAAAAATGGGTAAACGAAAAATTAAACAACATTAATATCGACATTACAGCATTAAAATCAATGGTTACCGCTAGTACCAACATTGGAAAATCAACATACAAAAGCACGGGAAGTAGCAACAATTTTGAGATTAATTACACTCTAAAAATACCAAAAAATGGAACTGTAAAACTGAATAACAAATATGGTAATATTACAATGGGTGATTTAGCGTCAACTGCAAATATCTTTTGTAAATATGGCAAAATAAACCTTGGAAAACTAAACGGAAATACTAATACAGTCGAAATACAATATTGCCAAAACTCTACTATTAGTTATATCAAGAACGGAGATATCAAAGCTAAATATTCTGGATTAAAAATCAATGATGCTCCAAAGATAAACCTTGAGACTAGTTATACTGATGTTACTATTGGTGGCAGTCAAGTTATCAAATATAATAGTAGGTATGGAACATTTAAATTCCAGAAAATGGGCACAGTTACCGGTTCAGGAAACTATTTAACGGTTAATATTGGTGAAATTTTAAATACATTAAGTGTTGATCTTAATTACGGAAGTCTGTCTGTAGGTATCATAAACGAAAAAGCTAATAATATAAATGTTACCTCTGGCTATTCGGACGTGTCATTAGGATATGATAGTAACTATGCATTTGATTTTGATATTTCGACAAGATATTCTGGCATAAAAACAGATTCTTCAATGCAAATTTCTAATAATGAAGAAAAAAGCAACTCCAAAAAAGTTAGTGGCTTTTATAAGAAAAAAAATCAGAACAAAGTAGTTCTTAGCTCAAACTATGGAAACATCACATTAGTTAAAAAACAATAACCATAAAATCAATCAAAAAATGAAAAAATCAATTCAATTACTCGTTTGTAGCGCATTCTTTTTAACAACAATAGCCCATGCACAATGGTCTAATGAGCGCATAAAAGGAAATGGAAAAGTTGTAACTAGCACTCGATCAACTACTAATTATGATGAAATTAAAGTTATGGGATCTTTTGATGTCGATTTAGTTTCTGGAAAAGAAGGTGCAATTGTAGTAAAAGCCGAAGAAAATTTACACCCTTATATTAAAATTGAAGTTGATGGCAATGTACTAAAAGTGTACACTGAAAAAAATAAAAACATCAATGCAAGCATTGGTAAAAAAATTCAGATTACCATTCCTTTCGAGAAAATATCTAATGTTTCCCTTTCTGGTTCAGGCGATGTAACTTCTAAGAATACTATAAAATCTGATGTTTTCTCTGCGTCACTATCTGGTTCTGGCGACTTAAATCTAGACGTTGATTTAGATACTTTTAATCTTGTTATAAGTGGTTCTGGAGATGCTGTTGTAAAAGGAAATACAGGAAATTTCAAAAGCAAATTATCAGGCTCTGGTGATATTGATGCCTCTTCATTAAAAGCTAAAAATGTAGACTTTACAATATCTGGATCTGGTGATAGCAAAATCTTTTGTAGTGAAAACCTAAAAGCAAGGGTATCTGGTTCTGGAGACATAAAATACAAAGGTGACCCTAAAACAAAAGACACCAAAGTAAGTGGATCAGGAAGTATTTCAAAAGCTTAAATATAAAACTAGTAAAAAATCAATAATATATTTTAATAATTATTGCTTTTTTATTAAACATCACTTTTTATCCACAACGCTACTAAAAATTTCGTACCCATAAAATAAAGAGCTAGTAATCGTTTTCTCCAAAAACATTCAAACTAGATTCATTAAGCAAATTAGCCAAGAAATGCTAAAAAGGAATTTTGAATAACTATTTTTTACTTCGCCATGCATAAAAAAATCATGGCGAAGTAATTTTTAAGTAATGATTTATTTATCTAAAGTTACTGTTTTAGGTATTCTTCTCAATAAGAATATTGCTACTATAAAAAATAGCCCTAAAATTACAATTGCCGCACGCGGACTTCCTGTCATTTGATCAATAATACCATACACACACATTCCGATTACAATACCTATTTTTTCAGCAACATCATAAAAACTAAAAAATGAAGTTGTATCTTCTGTTACTGGCAATAATTTTGAATAAGTAGAACGTGATAGAGCTTGAATTCCGCCCATAACAAGTCCTGCCACCGTTGCCATTGCGTAAAAATGTATTGGCAAAGTAACAAAGTAGGCTCCAACGCAACAAAGTATTGCCCAAACAATATTAATAACAATTAAAGTCGGGATATTACCAAATTTAGCCGATGCTCTTGAAGTTATAACTGCCCCAATAACCGCTACTAATTGTATTAATAAAATACAAATAATTAAACCAATTGTCCCCTCTTCTTTCGTTGGCCATTGCACTTCCTGCGCTCCAAAATAAGTAGCTACAAGCATTACTGTCTGCACAGCCATACTCGAAACGAAAAAACCTCCTAAATAGCGTTTTAATGGAATATTCACACTCAATAAAGCCCAAACCTTCTTTAGTTCTTTAAATCCATTAAACAGTATCTGTTTAGATAATTTCTGACTAGTTTCTCTGCTTCCCTTTGGTAAATAGTAATACGTATATTGGCTGAATAATATCCACCAAACTCCTACCATTAAAAATGAATAGCGCATTGCTTTCATTGCTGCTTCACCATCTGTACCTGTGATTCCAAAAAGCTTTGGCTTCATAATCATAGCCAAATTGATTACCAACAAAATTACACTTCCAATATATCCTAAAGAATATCCTTTAGCGCTAATTTTATCTTGCTGTTCTACAAAAGCAATATCTGGCAAATAGGAATTATAAAAAACTAAACTTCCCCAATAACCCAATAGTCCTAAAAAATAAAATGCCAATCCAACATATATATTTCCCAGATTAAACCAATATAATCCCATACAAGATAAGGCTCCTAAATAACAGAAAAACTTCATGAAAGATTTTTTATTTCCCACATAATCTGCAATTCCTGATAATAAAGGCGAAATAAAAGAAACAACTAAAAAAGCCATTGCAGTCACAAAACTAATCAAAGCCGAATTTTTAAGATCCATTCCAAAAACATGAATATAATGTTCCCCTTCAGAAAATAAAGCTTCGTAAAATATTGGAAATACTGCCGATGCAATAGTAAGAGTATAAACTGAATTTGCCCAATCATAAAATGCCCATGCATTTAGCAGTTTCTTATCCCCTTTTGGTAAGTTTTTCATAGAAATAGTATCGTTAATAGGCTACGAATTTATCTAAATTTTATTATAATCGAATAAATTTTTAAGAAATCAATATATTAAGAAATCATCAATCAACTTAATCAACTGAACAATAGCCTCCTAAAAAACAAAGCTATCTTAAGAAAGATAGCTTGATTGAAAATTAATGATTTTAGAAATCAAAAAATATATTCTCATTATTTGATTATACCTACTTTAAGCGCCGTTGCTTTTGCTTGAGGAATTAATGTACTTAAATTAGCAACTCTGGTTGCATCAGACGGGTGTGTACTCAAAAACTCTGGTGTTTTCCCAGATGATTGAGCTGCCATTCTTTTCCAAAAAGCAATAGATTCATCTGGATTGTATCCTGCAATTGCCATAAGAGTTAATCCAATTTTATCAGCTTCACTTTCGTTATTTCTGCTAAATGGCAACATCACTCCTACTTGCGATCCTATTCCATAATATTTCTGCCACATTTGTTGTGTCTCTGCACTTTGATTGCCTGTTACTGCTGCAACACCAACGGCACCTAATTGTTGCAACTGGGCCGCACTCATACGTTGTGCTCCGTGATTTGCCAATGCATGTGAAACTTCGTGCCCTAAAACGGTTGCTAAACCTGCATCGTCTTTGGTTACTGGTAGAATTCCTGAATAAACAACAATTTTACCTCCTGGCATACACCAAGCATTTACTTCTTTATTATCAACTAGTTTATATTCCCAGCGGTAATCCTTAAGATATTGTGATTGACCTAAATAGGCTAAATATTTTTCGGCTGCCGCTTTTATTTTCATACCAACATTTTCAACTCTTTTGGCATCGGCAGTACCTGTAATGACTTTATTTTCTTTAAGAAAGGTATTGTACTGCTGAAACGAAGATGGAAACAGCTCGCTATTAGAAACAAAATTAAGACTCTTTTTTCCTGTAACAGGATTAACTGCACATGAATACACCGTAGCTATAGTGAAAATTCCCAATAATAATTTATTTCTCATGACTTTTAGATTTAATAACAAACAAAAATACAATTATTCTAAATTCATTTTTTATACAATTCGTTTAAAAAATATCATAATTAAAATTATTCGCTATCGTTACTGTCTTAACTAGCCAGGTACAATTCGTAAAAACAGTTCTTAACACATAAGGTTATCTGTATAGCACTGACAATCAAAGGTTATTAAAGATTTATTTTTTGCATAGCCTTATGTGATTTATTTTAAGTGAAACGCCTTTTTAAGCATTATTAAACTATGTCTCTATGTGTTAAAATAATTATACCCAACAGATTGTCTAAATAAACTCTAACTTACCAATACATTTTATTAATTGTCTTACTTTTATATTTTTAAATCCAACTATTCTAAAAGCGCTATAAAACTTATTATAATGTCAAAAAAAACATCTAATCCCACAGAATCACTAAAAATTCCTCGATTTATAATAACAACAGGTAAATTCCTTTCTTTTATTTCGCCTAAACTAGCCACTTCATATGCTACAAAACTTTTTATAACTCCAATAAAGCATAAGGTTCCTAAAAGAGAATTGGAAATGGACCGCAAAAGCATCCAGAATACTATAAAAGTACCCGCAATAAATAGCGAAATTGTTGTCTATAAATATGGAAAAAGCGACAAGAGAGTACTTTTAGTTCACGGTTGGTCTGGTCGTGGCACACAATTATTTAAGATTGCCGACGAACTCCTTAAACATGGTTACCAAACTATTAGTTTTGATGCGCCTGCTCATGGAAAATCTCCTGATAAAACCACACATATGGTCGACTTTATTGCTTCAATTTTAGAAATTGAAAAACAATATGGCCCATTTGAAGCCGCCGTTGGACATTCATTAGGAGGCATGTCTGTTTTAAATGCTATAAAACAAGGGTTAAATGTGAATCGTGCAGTTATTATTGGCAGTGGCGACATCGTTCAGGACATTATTGATGATTTTGTCGCTAAACTAGAATTAAAACCAGATATCAGTACTCGCCTACGAAACTATTTTGAAAATAAATACAACATAAAAATGAATGATTTTTCAGCATATGTAGCAGCGGCATCTATAAATATTCCTGTTTTAGTTATTCATGATAAAGATGATCCAGAAGTTGCTGTAAAAGCTGGAATTCATATAAATGAACATTTAAAAAACAGCACATTGCTATTAACCGAGGGATTAGGACATCGTAAAATTTTAGGCAATTCGAATGTTATTAATAAAACAGTACAATTTATTGAACATAAGTAACTAATTTTGTTAGTCTTACTTTTTGACAAAAAAATAAAAAACAATGAAATATCCAATCGAAAAAACAGAACAGGAATGGAGAGAGCAACTTGGCAATGACCGTTACCATGTACTCCGCCAAAAAGGAACCGAACGCCCACATACTGGAGAATATAACCTTCATTTTGAAAATGGAGTTTATTGTTGTGGAGCTTGTAATGAACCATTGTTTGAGAGTAATTCGAAATTTGATGCACACTGCGGATGGCCTTCATTTGACGAATCGATACCTGGTAAAGTCGAATATATTTCGGATGTAAGCCACGGAATGAAACGTACTGAAATTTTATGTGCAAATTGCGGAAGTCACTTAGGACATGTATTCGATGACGGTCCAACCAAAACTGGACAACGCTATTGTGTAAACTCTTTATCGATAGATTTTAAAGACAAATAGTCATGGATTTATTTGGCGAAACTCCAGATTGGAAAGTAATTCTAGAACCTATTCTAACAAAATACAAAGGCAGAAAACACCCTTTAGATTATCAGAATACCTATCAATTACTTGTAATGGTAGTATTATCAGCTCAAGATTCTGATGCCAACATCAATTCAATTGCTCCTACTTTCTTTGCAAAATATCCAAACATGGAAAGCCTTGCTAAAACAAATACAGAAGAACTATTTTCTTATATTAGTAAAGTTAGAAACTACAGAACTAAGGCCGAATGGTTAATAGAAATTGCCAATACTGTTCAAAAGGATGAAAATATCCCGATGACAATGAAAGATTTGGTAGCATTAAAAGGTATTGGTCGAAAATCTGCTAATGTGATTCTAAAAGAGTCAAATAAGCCTGCTGAAGGAATTATTGCAGATTTACATGTTATTCGTGTAGCACCAAGAATTGGACTAACAAAAGAATCTAAAGACGGTAATAAAGTAGAAAAAGAATTGATGCAACTTTTACCAAAAGACATTTGGGGAGAAATAGGAATGGCTATTTCATTTTTAGGAAGAGAGACCTGTCGTCCAAAGCCAAAATGCAACGAATGCCTAATTAACCCGCATTGCAATTATTACCTTAGCCTAGAATAATTACTTTTTATAAATAACAAAGAAGATGCACTACGGTGTGTCTCTACAGTACGCTACTATAAAGCATAAAAAAACCGAGATGTATATCTCGGTTTTTTTATGCTTAGCAAAATGATCTTACATTTTTGCTTTCAATGCTTTGTATTCAGCAGTCATTTCAAGTGCGCTGTAAACATTTAAAAGTGTTTTAGAAACATCCTCGTTTTTAGGATCTAACTCAACTGCTTTTTTAAGGTATGGAATTGTGCTTTTGAAAAGGTTGTTTCTCTTAACTTTCAATTCATCATAACGCTTCATGTCTTTAGCTGAATTCCCAAGCTTATTCATTTCGTCAATTATAGCTTTTTCGTTCTCTAATTTTAATGCTGCTAGGTTAATATATGCATTAATATAATCAGGTTTGATTTCGATTACTTTAGTATAATATTTTTCAGCGTCTGCAGAATTTTTAGCATTTCCGCTTAATACTCCTAAGTTAAAAAGCAAATCAGCATCGTTTGGATTGTTTTTCAAAACCTCACCGATTAGTTTTTTATAAGTATCATAATCTTTAGTTTCCAAATATAAATTTGCCTCTGTTAAAATCAAAGATTTATCTTCTGGATTAGCTGTTCTAGCTTCAGCGACAGCTTTTTTAGCTTCTTCAATTTTACCATTTTGAACTAAGATAAGAGAGATGTTTTTGAAAATCTCACCTCTTTTAGAAGGAGAAACTTCTGTTTTTGGATTCTCATGAGTTCCAATCTTAACAGCAAGATCTCTTTCATTTGCAGTAGCAAAAGCATTATCTTCTCCAGTACCTTTATTTGTAGCCAAGTACGTTGTACCTTTTCCTGAATAGTTTAATCTTTTCAACTCTTCATAAAGTGGTAAAGCTGCAGTATAATCTCCAGCATTTACATAAGTTGAAGCTGCATAATACAAGTTAACTGTATCTTTTTTGTCTAATAAATAAGCATCATAGATTTTCTTTGCTCCATCTGCATGTTTATTTACTTTAGAATCAGCGATAGCACCATTAATCAATCTTCCTTTGATATCAGTAATTGAAGCAGCTGCTTGAGTTGAATATTTAGTTTTCCCTGATTGCTTCTCAGTTTCAATTAATTTCTTGTATGATTCTGCAGCAAGCAAAAGGTTTTTTCCTTCATCTACTCCTTTTTTAGCTTCTTCTAAGTAAGCATTTCCTTTTACAAAATAATATTGAGCTTGCTCAGTATCTTTTGCATTTGTAATCAGGTAATCTGCTGCGTCTAGAATAGAGATAGCCGATTTAGTATCTCCGCTTTTCAATGCTTTTTCAGCACTCTTAATTTGATCTTTTTGAGCAAAAGTAGCTACTGATATCAATAAAGCTGACGCTAGTATTACATATTTACTTTTCATAGTGTTCAATTTTATATATTTAAATTTGTTTGTTGGGTTCTATTAATTATTCTTCAGATTCTTCTTCTTCCGAGTCGTCTTCTGCATCATCTTCCTCAACGTCTTCGTCATCATCTTCGTCTTCGTCTTCAACAACACCTTCGTCTTCTAGAACTTCTAAGTCTGGTTTTACTCTTTCGATAACACTTTCGATAACATTTCCGTCCTCATCAACAACAACTTCTGCAACATCATCTTTCATTACTTTAGTTACAGCTGCAATAGAATCTTTACCTTTTAAATTAATCAATCGAACTCCCTGAGTAGCACGACCCATTACACGTAAATCTTCAATAGCCATTCTAATTGTTAATCCAGATTTATTGATAATCATCAAATCATCAGCATCTGTTACTGCATTAATCGAAATAAGTTTTCCGGTTTTTTCAGTAATATTAAGAGTTTTAACTCCTTTACCTCCACGATTTGTAATTCTGTAAACATCTTCACCATCGTCATCAACTAATTTGGTACGTTTTCCGTATCCATTTTCAGTTACAACTAAAATTTGAGAATCGTTAACATCATCTTTATCAACTGTAACCATACCAATTACTTCATCGGTATCATCTTTTAAAGTAATTCCACGAACTCCTGAAGCTGTTCTTCCCATCGGACGGGTTTTAGTTTCTTCAAAACGAACTAATTTACCAGATTTAACAGCCAAAATAATCTGACTTTCTCCATTGGTTAATTTAGCTTCTAATAATTCGTCTCCTTCTTTAATAGTAATTGCAGCAACTCCATTTACTCTAGGTTTAGAATATTTCTCTAAAGAAGTTTTCTTAACCTGTCCTTTTTTCGTTACCATAACTAAGTTATGACTATTGATGTAATCTTTGTCTTTTAAGTCTTGAGTACAGATAAACGCTTTAACTTTATCATCGCTTTCTATATTCACCAAGTTTTGGATCGCTCTACCTTTGGCAGTTTTACTTCCTTCTGGAATTTCATACACACGCATCCAGAAACACTTCCCTTTTTGGGTAAAGAACATCATATATTGATGATTGGTTGCAACAAACATATGCTCAAGGAAATCTTGATCTCTTGTTCCAGCACTTTTTTGTCCAACTCCTCCTCTATTTTGTGTTTTGTACTCCGTAAGATTTGTACGTTTGATATAACCAGCATGCGAAATTGTAATTACTACATTCTCATCTGCAATTAAATCTTCAATACTAACATCTCCACCAGAATATTCAATTTTAGAACGACGCTCATCTCCGTATTTATCACGGATCTCGATTAGTTCTTCCTTAATTAAATTAGTTCTCAAATCAACATCAGCTAATAATGCTTTCAAGTGATCAATTAATTTCATTAATTCTTCGTATTCAGCTCTTAACTTATCTTGTTCCAGACCTGTTAATTGACGCAAACGCATCTCTACGATAGCACGTGCTTGAATATCTGATAAATTGAATCTTTCGATTAATTTCTCACGAGCTTCTTCCGTATTTTTCGAACCTCTTATTAAAGCAATTACTTCATCAATATTGTCTGATGCAATAATTAAACCTTCTAAGATGTGCGCTCTTTCTTCGGCTTTACGTAATTCAAATCTAGTTCTACGAACTACAACATCATGACGGTGCTCAATAAAATAGTGAATCATATCTTTTAGATTCAACATTTGTGGGCGACCTTTTACTAATGCAATATTATTTACACTAAATGAAGATTGTAATGACGTATATTTATATAAGGTATTTAAAACAACGTTTGGAGTTGCATCACGCTTAAGGATATAAACGATACGCATACCGTTTCTATCAGACTCATCACGGATATTTGCAATTCCATCGATTTTTTTATCATTTACCAAATCAGCAGTACGCTTGATCATTTCTGCCTTATTGACTTGGTATGGAATTTCGGTTACAATGATACATTCTCTACCATCTACTTCTTCAAAACCAACTTTGGCACGCATTACAATACGTCCTCTACCTGTTTTAAATGCTTCACGAACTCCTTCGTAACCATATATTATACCTCCTGTTGGAAAATCAGGTGCTTTAATATGCGTGATTAATTCGTCTATTTCAATATCGTTATTTTCAAGGTAAGCTAATGTACCGTTGATAACTTCTGTAAGGTTGTGAGGTGGCATATTAGTTGCCATACCTACTGCAATACCAGTTGCTCCGTTTATTAATAAAGTAGGAACTCTAGTTGGCATTACTTTAGGCTCATATAACGTATCATCAAAGTTCAATTGAAAATCAACTGTTTCTTTTTCGATATCAGCCATTATTTCTTCTGAAATCTTACGCATTCTAGCCTCCGTATAACGCATTGCTGCCGGGCTATCTCCATCTACAGAACCAAAGTTACCTTGGCCATCCACTAATAAATAACGCAAACTCCATTCTTGAGCCATACGTACCATGGCGTCGTAAACTGAAGTATCTCCGTGTGGGTGATACTTTCCTAAAACTTCACCGACAATTCTGGCGGATTTTTTATGGGCAGATTTTGAAGTTACACCTAAATCATACATTCCGTATAGAACTCTTCGATGCACTGGTTTCAAGCCATCTCTAACATCAGGAAGCGCTCTCGATACAATTACTGACATCGAATAATCGATGTAAGCTGATTTCATTTCATCCTCTATGTTAATAGGAATTAACTTTTCTCCTTCAGACATAAGTTGTTATATTAAAAAATTATATTAGTTTCAAAACGTGCCAATATACGCATTTTTGAAATTTTTGAAGGTATTTTACACTACTTATTTCAATGATTTATTAACAACTTTATTTTACACATTAGTTAATAATTTAAATCATATTTAACTCATTTATTATTATTTTTTCGTCCCTTAGCTGACATGACATTTCTAATGGGTATGGTTTTTGTTTTTAACACACTAATTCACTAAATTTACAATACTAATTATATATTATGGATGATAATTTTTCACCAAGAGTAAAAGATGTTATTACCTACAGTAAAGAAGAAGCCTTAAGATTGGGACACGACTTTATTGGTACTGAACATTTGATGCTAGGCATTTTAAGGGATGGAAACGGAAAAGCCATTCATATATTAAATAACCTAGAAGTTGATTTAGAGCATTTACGTAGGAAAGTTGAAATACTGAGTCCTGCCAATCCTAGTGCCGAAATCAATGTAGAAAAAAAGAATCTCCATCTTACACGTCAAGCGGAGAGAGCATTAAAGACTACATTTCTAGAGGCCAAAGTATTCCAGAGTTCATCTATTAGTACAGCGCACTTACTTTTATGCATCTTACGAAACGAAAACGATCCAACAACCAAGCTATTGAATAAGCTAAAAATAGATTATGACGTAGCTAAAGAACAATACTTAAATATGACTCCAAGCGAAGAAGAATTTTTAGAAAACTTGCCAAGAAACGAATCATATAATGATGATTCAGGACAAGATGACAGTCTTAAAGAAGGAAGTTTTAATAATCCAGCCAATAAGTCCAATAAAAAATCTAAAACACCTGTTTTGGATAATTTTGGGAGAGATTTAACAGAAATGGCCGAGGAAGGAAAACTTGATCCTGTTGTAGGACGTGAGAAAGAAATTGAACGCGTTTCGCAAATTTTAAGCCGTAGAAAAAAGAACAACCCTTTATTAATTGGTGAACCTGGAGTAGGAAAATCTGCTATCGCAGAAGGTCTTGCCTTACGTATTGTTCAGAAAAAAGTATCTCGTATCTTATTTCACAAACGTGTGGTAACCTTAGATTTAGCAAGCCTTGTAGCAGGAACAAAATATCGTGGTCAGTTTGAAGAACGCATGAAAGCAGTAATGAATGAATTAGAAAAAAATGATGACATCATCCTTTTTATCGATGAAATTCATACCATTGTTGGTGCTGGAGGTGCAACTGGATCTCTAGATGCTTCTAATATGTTTAAACCTGCCTTATCAAGAGGAGAAATCCAATGTATTGGAGCCACTACACTTGATGAGTACAGACAATATATAGAAAAAGATGGTGCGCTAGAAAGACGTTTCCAGAAAGTAATTGTAGAACCAACTTCTATTGAAGAAACAATTGAAATTTTAAATAACATTAAAGACAAATACGAAGATCACCACAACGTGACTTATACACCCGAAGCAATCGAAGCTTGTGTAAAATTAACAAGCCGATATATGTCGGAACGTTTCTTGCCAGACAAAGCTATTGATGCTCTTGATGAGGCTGGATCTCGTGTACATATCACTAATATTGATGTTCCAAAACAAATTTTAGATTTAGAACGTCAACTGGAAGAAGTGCGTGAAAACAAAAATGTAGTTGTCAAAAAACAAAAATATGAGGAAGCAGCTAAACTTCGCGATGATGAAAAACGCATCGAAAAAGAATTAGCCGTAGCTCAGGAACAATGGGAAGAAGATTCTAAAAATAACCGAATCCTTGTAACCGAAGATAATGTTGCCGATGTAGTATCTATGATGACAGGAATTCCTGTAAATAGAATTGCACAAACAGAAAGCAACAAATTGGCTAAATTACCTGAATTAATTCAAGATAAAGTAATTGGTCAGAACGAAGCTGTTTTAAAAATCGCTCGTTCTATTCAACGTAACAGAGCTGGTCTTAAAGACCCAAACAGACCTATTGGATCATTCATTTTCTTAGGACAAACTGGTGTTGGTAAAACACAACTAGCAAAGGTTCTGGCAAAAGAATTATTCGATTCTGAAGATGCTTTGGTTCGTATTGACATGAGCGAATACATGGAGAAATTTGCTATTTCTCGTTTAGTTGGAGCGCCTCCGGGGTACGTTGGTTACGAAGAAGGTGGACAATTAACTGAAAAAGTTCGTAGAAAACCTTACTGTGTTGTACTTTTAGATGAGATCGAAAAAGCACATCCAGATGTATTCAATATGATGCTTCAGGTGCTTGATGATGGATATTTAACAGATAGTTTAGGTCGAAAAATTGACTTTAAAAACACTATAATTATCATGACTTCAAATGTTGGAGCAAGACAATTAAAAGATTTTGGTCAAGGAGTTGGATTTGGAACTGCTGCTAAAATTGCTCAAGCCGATGATAATTCGAAAAGCATTATCGAAAACGCATTGAAGAAAACATTTGCACCAGAATTCTTAAACAGAATTGATGATGTTATTGTATTCAACAGCTTAGAGAAAAGCGATATCGATTTGATTATCGAAATTGAACTTAAGAAACTATACGCACGTGTAGAAGAATTAGGATACAAACTAAACCTTACTGATAAAGCAAAAGCATTTATCGCAGATAAAGGGTTCGATAAGCAATTTGGAGCAAGACCTCTAAAAAGAGCGATTCAAAAATACGTTGAAGATATATTGGCAGAAGAGATCATTACTTCTAAAATTGCTTCGGGCGATGAAATCTTGATTGATTTAAATGAAGAATCACAAGAACTTACTGTTGATGTTCATAAAGCCGAAGAGCCAACTAATCAATAAAGTAATTTATTTTTTATAACAAAATCTAAACCCGTTACGTTTTTTATAACATAACGGGTTTATTCTTTATATTAAATCGGTAAATTATTAAAAACAAATTTCTATTTTTGATAAGTCAAACAAATCAAATTATGCTTCAAAATAAAGTCATCTTAGGTAGCGAAGAATGGTGCTCTTTTCCTGAATTAGGTATCCCAACAATTAAAGCACGTGTAGATTCAGGTGCAAAAACCTCGGCGATGCACGCCATAAACATAGCTCCTTTTATAAAAAATGATGCTAGTTGGGTTAAATTTGATATTAATCCAATACAAAACAATACAAAAACAATAATACACTGCGAAGCTCCCCTAGTAGATAAAAGGGTAGTAAAAAGCTCTAGTGGGTTTAGAGAACAACGCTATGTTATACAAACAAACCTAAAAATTGGCGATTCTAAATGGCCTATAGAAATGACTCTGACCAATCGTGATTCTATGGGTTTCAGAATGCTTTTAGGTCGTGAAGCCATGAGTGGCAGAGTACTTGTTGATCCTGAAGAAAAATACCTTTTAGGTCAACCTACTTCTGACGCGTTAAAAGAATTATATCAAAACTCCGAAAAAGCAACTTCGGGGCTACGAATCGGACTTTTGGCAAGTAATCCTGAATTATACAGCAATAAACGAATCATGGAGGCTGGCGAAATGCGAGGTCATGACATGCAGTTTTTGAATATCAAAGAATGCTACATGAAACTCGATGCCAAAACTCCCGAAATTCACTACCGTGGTGGTAAAATATTGAATCAATTTGACGCTATTATCCCGCGTATTCGTCCTAGTATTACGTTTTACGGCTGTGCACTAACACGTCAGTTTGAAGCTTTGAAAGTTTTTTGCTTAAACTCAGCTTCTGCAATAACCCAATCACGTGACAAATTATACTCGTTACAATTGTTACTCAACAGCGGAATCGACATTCCGACAACTGGTTTTGCTAATTCTCCATTAGATACCGATGATTTAATAAAAATGGTTGGAGGTTCTCCTCTAATCGTAAAACTATTAGAAGGTACTCAAGGTAAAGGCGTTGTATTAGCAGAGACAAAAAAGGCTGCAGAAAGTGTTATCAATGCTTTTAAAAGCCTAAATGCCAACATTCTGGTACAAGAGTTCATTAAAGAAGCAAACGGTAAAGACATTCGTTGTTTTGTAATCGACGGAAAAGTAGTTGCTGCTATTCAGCGTGAAGCTATGCCGGGCGAATTTAGAGCAAACATTCATTTAGGTGGAACTGCATCGATATTAAAAATTACAAGCGAAGAAAAAAGAATCGCCATAAAAGCCGCCAAAGCAATGGATTTAAAAGTTGCTGGTGTTGATATTATCCGTTCATCCAAAGGTCCTTTATTGCTAGAAGTAAACTCATCTCCTGGATTAGAAGGAATTGAAGGTGCAACCAATAAAGATGTAGCAGGTGAAATGATAAAAGCTATTGAGAAGAATTTTAAACTTAAATAGCCTGCTAGATGCAATTATTTTAACACATAGAAGCATCGATTTACAAAACTTAGAAAAGACGTTTCACTTAAAATAAATCACATAAGACTATGTGAAAAAAATATATTTTTCTTGAATCACCTTTGATTATCAATTTTATCTCGATACCTATCGCGACTATGTTTCTATGTGTTGAATACCATTTTTACAAGCCAAACGAAGCAAACAGACGCAGTAATAGCAATTAACGAGTTAAAATAATGCTCTATTAATCGTATATTCGATTAAATCATTAAACTAGAAAATATGAATCCATATCTTGATATTGTTATCAGAAGTGCTTCGGTTTACTTTTTTATGGTGATTGCATTACGCGTTTTTGGTAAAAAAGAATTATCACAGCTTAATACTGCCGATGTAATCCTGATTTTATTAATTAGTAATGCTGTTCAGAACGCAATGGTTGGCAGTGACACAAGCCTCTTGGGGGCATTGCAGCTGCTGCCGTATTGTTTATCATTAATTACACTTTTAAAAAGCTTACTTATAAATCTAAATTCCTGCACAACCTTTTGCTCGAAAAACCAGAAGTTCTGATTCATAATGGACATATCGATTTTAAATCGTTAAGCAAATTAAACATCACATCTGATGAACTTGAGGAAGCCATGCGCGAACATGGCGTAGCGCATTACAAAGAGGTAAAATTAGCCATGCTGGAGATAGATGGTACAATTAGTATTATTTCGCAAAATAACGAGCATTTAAAGCAAACGATTTACAAACGAAAACACAATCATAAAAATTTCCAGAAGTAGTTTTAGGCAAGTCGAAAGTTTAAAAGCCTAACTGGATATTTCAATATCAACTAATTAGAAAAAATATATTTAAGGCTATACTAAATAAATCTCTCGCCAAGTCGCCAAGCCACAGTTTTAAAAAGTTGTTTTCTTAGCTCCTTTGCGACTTTGCGTAAAAAATTTTAGTCATAATTGACTTAGAAAACTTTGCCCCATAGCTATTGTGATAATTTACATTTAAATATAAAACATGGTATTTGTAACGAGGTACAAAACATACAAAAACTACATTTTACAAAGTAGATTCAATTTTATACAAGTATTTTGCTACCTTTAACTCATTAGATTATATTAATTTTGAAACCATGACGCACACAAATAGCAATCAAAAAATACACCAAGGCAGAAATATAAAACGTTTCCGTGAAATGTTAGGAATAAAGCAAGAAGTACTTGCATTTGAACTTGGCGAAGACTGGAACCAAAAGAAAATATCTCTACTAGAACAAAAAGAAGCTATAGAAACTAGCATATTACAACAAGTATCTCAAATACTTAAAATACCTGTAGAAGCTATTGAAAACTTTGACGAAGAACAAGCCATAAATATTATAGCTAGTAATTTTCATGGTGATGCAGTTGCATATGCAGAAAACTACAAATGTACAATCAATCCAATCGAAAAAATCATCGAACTTCATGAAGAGAAAATCGTCCTTTATGAGCGTATGCTTAAAGAAAAAGACGAAATGATGTTGAGGTTAGAGAAGTTGATTCAAAACAAATAGACAACATTACAAATAGTATATAAAAGCTTAACCTTTGGTTAGGCTTTTTTTATGGGCTAGAAAGTCATTATTAATACCAAGGCGTTAAAAATTATTTATAACGATTCTTTTTATGTTAATAAATAACAATATTTCCCTATAATTTTGATTTATTTACGGAATTCCGTATTTACATTAACAAAGTTTTCAATATGTTTGTAAAACTAATTTTACGAAATATAACTATTGTAGCTTTTCATTTAATAGTACTGTGAAAAGTTTTGAAAAGGAGAAGTTTTATACAATTTTAGAAACCAGAAATAGAAAAAATACTATGAGATTAAATATGCAGATTAGAAAAATAAAATCAATCGAAAGTCTTGATATAGATTTATCCATAGAAAAAGGACTTTATGCAATTACTGGACAAAATGGTTCTGGAAAAAGCACAGTGGTAACTTCTGCATCAAGTGTTTTTTTTAACCTACCAATGCACGACTATTTTGGCAAAACAGATGAAGATGCAAGCATTTCTTTTGCTCTAAATGGAGCAACAAGAGCTTGGACAAAAAAAGATGGAAAATGGCTTCAAGAAAGAAATGGTTTTATGGACATAAAAGGATTCTATGAAGGTAGTATAATTTTTGGAAATAGATTTAGAAACACCAACTTTGAATTACTTTCAAAATTAGACCAAATAAATGACAGCATTCTAGAAAATGGATCTGATTTTATTAGAGAAAATCTAGGAATCATTCTTCACAATAATAAAAATTTCTATGATAAACTTCTTAAATTAAATGGATTTAAAGTTAAGCAAACTGTAAAGGTAAATGGCGACATTTTTTATTATCAGAAAGGAATAAAGAGGGTAAGTCAATTTCATATGTCAACAGGTGAAAATTTATTAATTAGTGTTTTAAATTCAATTAATATACGTAACTCTGACAGAGCAAATCTTAGAAAGCCGTGTATTTTATTTCTTGATGAAATTGAATTAGCTCTACATCCATCATCATTAAAACGATTAGTGTTTTTCTTAAAAGAAATGTCAAATCAATATAATTATGCAATTTATTTTTCAACCCATTCAATTGAACTAATTAGTGCGATTGAACCTGAAAACATTTTCTTTTTAGATAGACATTCAGACAATTCTTTAGAGGTCTTAAATCCCTGTTATCCAGCATACGCAACAAGGATCTTATACGATCATTCGGGTTACGATTATATTATTTTAGTTGAGGATGATTTAGCAAAAGAAATTGTAAATAGAATTCTAAGAAAATATTCCTTGTTATCAAATAAACTGGTTCACGTATTACCTTGTGGTGGCTATTCTAATGTAATAGAATTAGCAAAAGAAGTGATAAGTAGTAATTTAGTTGGTAAAACTTCAAGTATTTCAATTATTCTTGATGGTGATGTAAAAACAGACGCAGAAAATTATATTACAAAAAATGAAATTAATAATAATATACCTTTAAATTATTTACCAATTGAAAGCCTTGAAAAATACTTAAAGAAAAATCTATGCGATAATGTTGATCATAAACTCTTTAGAACATTAAATGATTTCATTTTCCATCAAGTTAGTTTAACTTCAATAATTGAAAACTACACAAATACAATACAAACCGGAAGTGATAATAATGGGAAAAAACTTTATAAATTAATTGACAATGAATTAAAAGCTAGAAATAAAAGCAGGAACGAAATAATAGAAATGATAGTTGACTATTTAATAGCAAATAAACCTACAGAAATTGACAAAATTATTGAATTCTTAAGAAAACAATTTGAATGAAAATCATACCTAGGAGCCGTTTGAAGAGATTTAGTGGATATATTAAATTTAAAGACCATCTGAACTTTTGAAATTTATATATAACAGATCTTTCTCCCTCCAAAACCTCTCTCAAAACCTCAAAACTGTTATCTAAAATCATACCTACAAAAAGTACTAAAAACCACCAAAAATAGTATGCCAGCAATTTTAATAGAAGTTAGAAAAGACTATAACGAAGAAGAAGGCACTAGAATTATCGATGCAGTTCATTCAGCAATGGTAACCGCTTTTCAAATCCCACCCGAAGATAAAACCGTTCGGCTTTTGGTTCATCCGCCGCATCGTTTTGCAGTTTCACCAACTAAAACGCAACCTGAATTATACACTTTAATCAGTATTGATGCCTTTTCGGGGCGTTCAATTGATGCGAAAAGGAAATTATTTAGTGAAATCGCTAAAAATTTATCTGAATTAGGCATCCCTAAAGACCATATTTTAATTGTTGTTAGAGATAGCAAAAAAGAAAGTTGGGGTGTTCAAGAAGGTCAATCAGGACATGATGTTGATTTAGGATTTAAGGTTGAAGTTTAAAATAACAGAACAACTACACACAAACATATTTAAAGAATTGAAATGGGTGTATATTTGGCTTTTATTTTAGTAAAAGAAGTTAACCTCAAATCTAAACAACAACAATAATGACAGAACAAACGGCAGAATTGACATTTATAAAATCAAGTAGAAAAAGGCGAATTGTAGCTTTCCTAATCGACCATTCCGTAATGTCATTTTTAATAGTTTCAATTGTATTTACTGCACTTGGATCAAATTTCATGGACGAAAACAATCCAGTAAAAATGGTAACAACAATGTTCTTTGTGATGGTACCTGGTTTGATTTTATATTTTGCAAAAGACAGCTTTAAAGGAATTAGTCCTGGTAAATGGATCATGGGAATTATGGTTCGTGATGACAACAATCAAAACGAAATTCCTTCATTTGGTCGTTTATATTTACGAAACTTATTCCTTATCATCTGGCCAGTTGAATTTATTGTTTTAGCGACAAGTGACCAGAAAAAAAGACTTGGCGATAAAGTAACTAAAACAATTGTTGTAAAAAACCCAAATAAACCCAAACAACTTCCTCGAATTTTAGCTTTAGTTACTCTTGGAGTTATATTTTTTGTGTTTGTATTTTTATTCGCAGGAAATGCAATGAAAAACTCAGATGCGTATAAAGTTTCAATAAATGAAATAGAAAAAATGAAGAAATTATAACTGAAACTGGCGGTATTAAAGGCTACGGAATGATGCCAACTGGAAATGTGAGTATTTCTAACGGAAAAGGACAAGCACAATTTGAAATTAAAGTTTTAGGAAACACAAAAGACTTAAACATAAACCTCTATTTAGAAAAAGAACCAAACGGACAATGGAGGCTAATAGAAATGCAAAAATAAATCGACAGCTTACAGGAAAATACAAAACAAAAGAGAGAGGATAATTTCGATGAAATTATCCTCTCTCTTTTTATAAAATCACTTTAAATATCTAGAACCAAATCTTTAATCGTTGTATTTGATAATCCAAACGGTTTAAGTCTGTGATTTAAATTCACCAGAATATAATCTTCTTCTACAGGAAATCGTTCTGCAATGCTTTTGTAATGTTTCAACAGTCTTTTATCTTCTACTCCATCTAAGGCTTGCAGCGCTGTATGAACAACTCTATTTGCACTATCATTCAAGCCAACAATAAAAGCATCCAGATAGCTGTTTTTATTACTTAATTGCCCAAGCATATAATATGCAGTAACTCGTATGCTCTGATCCTTATTTTGAGTAAAAGGAACTACAAGATATCCATAATCGATATTCATTTCTTTTAGTAGATACACACAAAAACTAAAAGTTTCGTCATCATTTATCCTGTCTATATTCGACTCAATAATGCCCAACCAATCTGCGCTATTCTTTTTTGCGTACCAAAATACGAATTGAAAAACATGCAATAAACTCTCATCTGCAAAATCTACTAAATAAGGATATGCCCGCTCATAATCAAATTTTGTAAGTAGCTGAAGTAATTCTTTTTGAATCTCGTTATTACTGTTTTTATATTCTTCTTCAATTATATCTAATGTCTCAGCATCTAATTTTTGTTTGATTAAAATTCCTGTCAAACAATCGCTTTTAACCTCATCGTCATCAGTCGAGAAGTACG
The DNA here is from genome assembly GCF_003668995.1 of Flavobacterium sp. 140616W15. Taxonomy (NCBI): domain Bacteria; kingdom Pseudomonadati; phylum Bacteroidota; class Flavobacteriia; order Flavobacteriales; family Flavobacteriaceae; genus Flavobacterium; species Flavobacterium sp. 140616W15. The sequence continues at coordinate 775,103 of NZ_CP033068.1, read as the reverse complement.
TTTTTAAAATATCCTGCGTGGCACCACCTATTCGATACCCAAACCATCCTGCGTTTTCCTGCATTAAATCACCAGAAATTACTTCGTCAAGCCATCTTTCATACCAATCTAAAAAATTCAACTCAAAAGTAAATTGAGGTTTGTATCTTTCGCTATTAATATTTACCACTCTTCCTTTAAACTCTCCGTTTAAAACTAGTGCATGATAACTTGAGCAGCCTTGTGTACCAATTGGCAATATCCCTCCATATATTTTACCTAATTCCTTTTCGTAATCCGCATCAGAAATTGTGTCCTCTTCAATCTTTTCAGTAAGGTTTTCCCAGTGTTCTTCTGACATTTTGGGATACAATACACAATCTCCTTTTAAGTATTCCTTAGTATTTTCATAGATTAATTCATTTACATTTTCGCCCAACGGATATATTCCGTAAAAAGGTCCTGCTGCCGAAGATGAGAATGATATTCCCCCATTTCCAATATTCATTAAAAATACTTTATAACAATTAGGGAGTTGTACGTCATATTCACTTTCAAATTTTAAAATAGCTTCGCTACTTGCAACTTCTCCCAGAACATACTCGTGACCAGATGCGCCAAATACTTTTAAATCTTTATCTGTAGCTTTAGCTTCAACTAGCTTGCTTTTAATCCTTTCTATTTGTTCTGCTGCGAACTTATTATTCGATTCTTCCATTTTAATCCTTATTCTTTCTTGCTTTTTTAGAATAGAATAAATGTACTCTATTTTAGTTTCAAAGCAAATTCATTACAACAAACAAAAAAGCTAGTTTCAATAAAGAAACTAGCTTTTTATATGATTTTAAAATGCGATTTTAAATCTCACATTTTATAAATGTCCTTTTACTTTTATATAAAAATACTAAGCGTATAATATATTATTGCAGCCAAAAGAGCCGAAACTGGTATTGTTAATACCCAAGCCCAAAGTAAACTTACGGTTACTCCCCAACGAACTGCAGATACACGTTTTGTTAATCCAACTCCGATGATAGAACCTGTAATTGTATGTGTTGTACTTACTGGCACTTTAAAATGCTCTGTAAAATATAGCGTTAATGCTCCTGCAGTTTCTGCAGCTACACCTTCAAATGAAGTTACTTTAGTGATTTTAGATCCCATTGTTTTCACAATTTTCCAACCTCCGCTTAATGTTCCTGCAGCAATTGCAGAATAACAAGCTAAAGGAATCCAAGCTGGCATTTTGAACGCTCCATCATCTGACGGAAGTACCACATCTAACCATTCATCCATATGAATACCTGGATTTGAATGAATATAAACCGCAACTGCTGCTGCAATAATACCCATTACTTTTTGTGAATCGTTACCACCGTGACCTAAACTAAAAGCAGCAGAAGATAGTAATTGCATTTTTTTCAAAGCACTATCTGCCTGATGTAGGTTTAAGCTACTAAATATCAAAGCAAATGCCGAAACTGAATAGATAATAAAACCTACCAAAAACCATTTTATATTGTGCGATTCAAATACTACACTCCAAAAATGAGATGATTCAAAACGAGGTTTCCCACCGTTTGCTATAATTGTTTCATAAGGAATCATTTGATAATAAATGAAAATACCTGTAAAGATCATTAAAGCAATTGTAAACAATTTTGGTAAAATACTTTTCTTAGAAGAGTTTAATAACCAAATAGAGATAAGATACGAAGCTAATGCTCCTAATAGCGGCGCCAAAACAATAAAAGCAACAATGATAAGGACTCCCGAGGGCATCCCTCCATCTTTTCCTGCTTTGTACCAACTGACTATATCGTACCAATATTGTGTTGTACCGTCTTCACCAACATAACCTGAGAAACCATGTACAGCAATTGCATGAGCAATAGCAGCACCTGCAAAACCTCCAATTAATGTATGCGATGAACTTGAAGGAATTCCGAACCACCAAGTTAATAAGTTCCAACAAATAGCAGCAATAACCCCTGCTAAGATAACAACTAGATCGATTTGCATGGTATTTGCGGTTTTAGCAACAGTATCTGCTACTCCAAAACCGAAAACCCAATATGCCAAAAAATTAAAAAAGGCTGCCCAAACAACGGCCTGAAAAGGCGTCAATACTTTTGTGGCAACAACTGTAGCAATAGCATTTGCTGCATCATGAAAACCATTGATGTAATCAAAAATTAAAGCTAATACTATAATAATTATAAGTAGCGTCATAAAATTATAACTTCAGAATGAAATTGAATTGAAATTAAGAATGTTTTACAGAAATAGATTCTAGTATGTTTGCAACACTCTTACATTTATCTGTAGCAGATTCTAAAACAGATAACACTTCTTTATATTTAATAATATTTTTAGCGTCTGTTTCGTTTTCAAAAATTTCAAAAACTGCTTTGTTATAAACATTATCCGACTTGTTCTCTAGTTTGTTAATTCTAGCACATGCGTCTTTAATGACTTTAAAATTTTCTAAATTTCTCAATTCTTTTACTGCACTATCAATATTTTGACAAGCCTCAAGATTGATTTCGGTCATTTTTCTGATTGATTTTGTAATCTTATCAACTTGGTACAATCTCATTCTACTTGCTGCACCATGTAAATAATCAGCTACATTATCAATAGAAGTAATCAAAGTATGAATATCTTCTCTATCGAATGGAGTAATGAAGTTTCTGCTTAACTCCAAATTTGTCTGACGGGTAATATCCTCGCCTTTTTGTTCCAATTCATCTATCTTTTGAAAAAGTACTTCTCTTTCTTTTAAAGGAAGATTTACTGCTTCGTGTAAATTAGAAGCTAATTCAATTAGATTACTTGATGCTTCTTCAAAAAGTGGAAAGAATTTCTTGTCTTTCGGCACTAAAAATTGGAAAATACTGTTTATTGACATTTTTACGTTTTTAATACTGCAAAATTACTTCATTATTCTTTCGTTATGTTAAGCCATTGTTAACAAATCGTTTTCAATTTGAAAACTATTCAAGAATGAAATTGTTTTTTCGATATCATAATGTAAGATTCTATCCTCAGTAACCAATGGCACTACCTCGCGGTAGCTACTTAAAAACATCTCTATAAAATCGCTAGATTTCATTGGTTTTCTATAAGCAATTGCCTGTGAAGCATTCAGTAATTCGATAGCCAAAATACGCTCTAAATTATCCATAACACGCAATGCTTTTGTAGCTCCATTTGCTCCCATACTCACGTGATCTTCTTGTCCATTACTTGAAACAATACTATCTACACTTGCTGGAGTTGCCAATTGCTTGTTTTGACTTGCAATACTTGCTGCGGTATATTGTGGAATCATCAATCCTGAATTTAATCCTGGATTATCTACTAAAAATGCTGGAAGATTACGCAATCCCGAAATTAACTGATAGGTTCTTCTTTCAGAGATACTTCCTAATTCAGCCAAAGCAATTGCCATAAAATCTAAGGCTAATGCCAAAGGCTGTCCGTGGAAATTACCTCCTGAAATAATCTGATCACTTTCTATAAATATATTAGGATTATCGGTAACTGAATTTATCTCTATTTTAAAAACCTTGCTTACATAATCAATTGCATCTTTTGAAGCCCCATGAACTTGTGGCATACAACGGAATGAATATGGATCCTGAACATGTGTTTTTACTTGTTCAATAATTTCACTTCCTTCTAAAAGTTCTTTGATGCGCTGTGCAGTAACAATTTGTCCTTTATGAGGGCGAATAAAGTGAATTAATTCGTTAAAAGGTTCAATTCTTCCATCAAAACCTTCTAGAGAAATAGCTCCAATTAAATCGGCTAAATAAGAAAACTTATAAGCTTTCATTAATATATGCGCTCCGTAAGCACTCATAAACTGGGTTCCGTTTAATAATGCCAATCCTTCCTTAGATTTTAAGATAATTGGCTCCCAATTAAAATGCTTTAAGATTTCGCTTGAATGCACTTTCTTTCCTTCAAAATATACTTCACCTTCACCTAATAATGGCAATGATAAATGCGCTAATGGCGCTAAATCTCCAGATGCTCCTAGTGACCCTTGTGTATATACAACTGGTAAAACATTATTGTTGTAAAATGATACTAAACGCTCTAATGTTACCAATTGAATCGCCGAATGTCCGTAACTTAAAGATTGTATTTTAAGCAACAACATCAGTTTTACAATTTCTTGTGGTACCTCATCACCTGTTCCGCAAGCGTGCGATTTTACAAGGTTCTCTTGTAGTTTAGATAAATTCTCATTGGATATTTTTACATTACAAAGCGATCCAAATCCTGTATTGATTCCATAAATAGGATCTGAATGCGAAGCCATTTTTTTATCTAAGTAATCTCTACATTTCTGAACATTAACTTTAGCCTCTTCAGACAGTTCTAATGTTTTTTGCTCTACAATAATTTCTTGTAATTGTTCTAAATTCAGTAACTCTGTACTGATATAATGGATATTGCTCATATTACTTTGTATTTGAATGTCAAAATTCAGCAAATCAATATTAAAAAGCAACCTTTTTTGCTAATAATTAAAAATACTATATCGATACATCAATAGCAAGAAATCTCTTTTATCTTACAAAAACCTGTATTCATCAATCATTAGACAGATTACAAGTGCAACGTCCAAAGTATTTATAAAAAAAAAGCATAGAACATAATCTCAATATTTTTTACTGTTTTATCTAAAGTTTGTACAAAAATTATGTTTTACAACAAACTGAATACATTTTTTGTCTAATTATTTTAAATCCGCTCTCCATTTCAGAAAAATAACATTCTTAATCTCAGGTAAATATATGAATCTTCTATTTTGAAGCATTAAATTTTACCAAATAATCAGAATTAGAATATTGTCCTACCTATTATTAAAATATTCGTAAAAATCCGATTAAATTTTTTGCTCACTATAAAAACCTGTACATTTGGAAAATCAAAAATGAAAGATAACAGTATAAAATATCACTCTTCGATAACAACTCAAAACTGGGTTGCAATTACTGCTACAACAACTTCTACAATTACTACTACCCCTTAGGGGTATACATTTTTACATATAATCCAGGCTATCCATACTTTTTTTCTTGAAAGAAAAAAGGCATTGAATACGTATAAACACTTGCATTTATAAAATAACACACACACAATGAAAATATTAAAATTTGGTGGAACTTCAGTCGCCAATGCAGAAAATATAAAACGAGTTTTAGAAATTGTAAACCAAAAATCAGAACAAGATCAATTAATAGTTGTCGTTTCTGCTTTAAGCAAAGTAACTGATTTACTTCAGACTGCCGCCGCAAAAGCTGCTTCTAATGACGAAAGTTATAAAGATATAGTTGCCGAAATTGAAAAAAAACATTTAGACACTTTAAAAGCGCTGATTCCTGTTAGCGAACAAAGTAGCTTATTAAGCCACGTAAAAAGAATTATAAACCACCTTGAAACATTACTTGATGGCTGTTTCTTATTAGGTGAGCTATCTAATAGAACTGCCGATACTATCCTTAGTTTTGGTGAATTGCTTTCGTCTTATATTATTGCCGAGGCTTTAAAACAAACGAATAAAAATAGCGGTTATAAAGACAGCCGTGAACTTATTAAAACCAACAACCACTTTGGAAAAGCTGCTGTAAATTTTGAAGTTACAAATCAATTAATACGCGATTACTTTTCTGAAAACAAAGCTCAAGTTGTTATCATGCCCGGTTTTATTGCTTCCTCTCTTGATGGGATCATTACTACATTAGGACGTGGTGGATCGGACTATTCTGCAGCAATTTTGGCTGGAGCTCTTAATGCCAAAGTTTTAGAAATATGGACTGATGTAAACGGAATGTACACTGCCAATCCTAAAATAGTTAAACAAGCACAACCAATTGTAACAATCTCTTATCAGGAAGCGATGGAGTTATCACACTTTGGTGCTAAAGTTTTGTATCCACCTACAATTCAGCCTGTTCTAAGAAAAAATATTCCTATTGTAATCAAGAATACTTTTGAACCTGAATCTGAGGGAACTTATATTTCAAATCAAATTTCATCAAAAGATACTATTGTAAAAGGAATTAGCCATATCGATAATATTTCATTAATAACTCTTGAAGGTCCGGGAATGATTGGAGTTTCTGGCTCTTCAAAGCGCCTTTTTGAAGTTCTGTCTAACGAGAGTATCAATGTTATTTTTATAACTCAAGCTTCATCTGAGCATTCTATTTGTATTGGAATTTTAAATGCTGATGCTGAAAATGCTGAACAAGCAATAAATGGTGCTTTTGAAGTAGAAATTATTCAAAATAAAGTTGATCCTTGCATCGTAGAGAAAAACCTTTGCATTATTGCTTTGGTTGGCGAAAACATGAAAAACCATCAAGGTCTAAGCGGAAGAATGTTTAGTACTTTAGGGAAAAACAATGTAAATATTCGTGCTATTGCTCAAGGTGCATCCGAAAGAAATATCTCGGTTGTAATTAACGAACGTGATGTAAAAAAAGCGTTGAATACTCTACACGAGAACTTCTTTGAAGAAAACACCAAACAACTCAACCTGTTTGTAATGGGAGTTGGAAATGTGGGTGAAAAATTCATTGAACAGATTCATAGTCAAAGAAAGTTTTTAAAAGAAAACCTAAAAATAAATGTTCGCGTTATTGCCTTGTCTAATTCGAGAAAAATGATTTTTGATGAAGATAGCATTTCTCTTAAAGAGTGGCAATCGGCTCTTGAAAATGGAGAAACTGCCAACAAGGAGGCTTTTATTGCACGTGCTAAAGATTTGAATTTACGTAACAGTATTTTTGTTGACATTACTGCAAATGCAAGTGTTTCTGAGACTTACGAAGAGTTCTTGAAACAAAGTATTGCTGTAGTTACTTGTAATAAAATTGCTTGTTCATCTGAATATGACAATTACAAGAAACTGAAAAATTTATCACGTCAGTTTAACGCTCCATTTTTATTCGAAACTAATGTAGGTGCTGGATTGCCAATTATAGATACTGTAAAAAACTTAATCGCTTCTGGTGACAAAGTACACAAAATTCAAGCTGTTTTATCTGGAAGCTTAAATTTTATCTTTAATAATTTTGATGAGAACAACTCTTTTCATGATGTTGTAAAAGAAGCGGGAGTACAAGGTTTCACAGAACCTGATCCAAAAATTGACTTAAGCGGAATTGATGTAGCTCGAAAAATCCTGATTCTAATTCGCGAAAGCGGTTACGAAATGGATATTGATGCTATTGCGAATGAATCTTTTATGCCTGCTGAATCTCTTGCTACAACTAACAATGAAGACTTTTTTGCATCTCTAACAAAACATGCTCCACATTTTAAAGCTATCTATGACGAAGCGCTAAGTAAAGATTCTAGGTTAAAATATGTAGCGCAATTCGAAAACGGAAAAGCTAGTGTTGGATTACAATTTATACCTAAAGATCATCCGTTCTATAATCTGGAAGGAAAAGATAATATCGTATTGTTTTACACTGATCGTTATGTTGATCAGCCTTTGCTTATAAAAGGTGCTGGTGCCGGAGCTGCAGTTACTGCTTCGGGGATTTTTGCAGATGTAATTCGAATTGGAAATGTGTAAAATTTTGTTTCAAGTTTCAAGTTTCAAGTTGTTGTAGCGCACCCTATAAAACCTGAAACCTGAAACCTGAAACTAGAAATAAAAAACAATGATTGGCAAAACCTTTGAACCTCTGAGCCTTTGCCTCTCTGAACCTTAAAAGAAAATGAAAGAAATAAAACTATTTTGTCCGGCAACAATTGCCAATCTCTCGTGTGGATTTGATGTTCTCGGACTTTGTTTAGAAACTGCGGGCGATGAAATGATTGTTCGTGAATCTGTCCAGAAAGGGGTTCGTATCACAAAAATTGTTGGTGCCGATTTGCCTTTGGAAACAGAAAAAAATGTCTCAGGTGTTGCTGCTTTAGCTATGCTTGAAGCATATGAAAGAGATTTTAGTCCAATAACGATAGGATTTGAAATTGAGATTTATAAGAACATCAAAGCCGGAAGCGGTATCGGAAGCAGTGCTGCCAGTTCTGCCGGAGCTGTTTTGGGAATCAATGAGTTATTAGGAAACCCATATTCTAGAAAAGATTTGGTTCAATTTGCCATGCAAGGTGAGAAATTAGCCAGCGGAAACGCTCATGCCGATAATGTTGCCCCTGCCCTTTTGGGTGGTTTTACTTTGGTAAGAAGCTACAATCCGCTTGATATTATAAAAATTGACAGCCCTGAAGAATTATACGCTACTGTTGTACATCCTCAAATTGAGTTAAAAACATCAGATGCCCGTTCGGTATTAAAACAAAATGTTTCTCTAAAAAGCGCCATCATGCAATGGGGAAATGTAGGTGGCTTAATCGCTGGATTATATACTAAAGATTACGATTTAATCGGAAGATCTCTTCATGACGAAATTGTAGAACCTCTGCGAAGTGTCTTGATTCCGGGTTTTGATTTAATCAAACAAGCGGCTCTCGAAAATGGTGCGTTAGGCTCTGGAATTTCTGGTTCTGGCCCTTCTATTTTTGCTTTAAGCAGAGGAAAAGAAACTGCTGTAAAAATAGCCAAAGCCATGAGCGAAGTTTATGATAACATCAATTTACCATACGAAATTCATATTTCACAGATTAATCCTGAGGGAGTAAGAATTATATAACACTAATTTCACGAATTTACACAAATTGGTTTGTGCAATAATTTAAGCATACAAAATTAGTGACAATCGGTGAAATTCGTGTTCAAAATAAAAGACCAATGAAATACTATAGTTTAAACCATAATGCCCCAAAAGTTTCTTTTCAGGAAGCTGTAATACAAGGATTAGCAAGTGATAAAGGATTATATTTTCCAGAAATAATCACGCCATTAAACGCTTCTTTTTTTGAGTCAATCGAAAATCTAAGCAACGAAGAAATTGCTTTTGAAGCCATCAAACAATTTGTTGGGGATGAAATTCCAGAAACCGTTTTAAAAGAAATCATTGCAGAAACGTTATGTTTTGATTTCCCTGTTGTTGAAGTAGAAAAAGGAATTTATTCATTAGAATTATTCCATGGCCCTACAATGGCTTTTAAAGATGTTGGCGCGCGATTTATGTCACGCTGTCTGGCTTATTTTAATAAAGACAAAGCAGAAAGTAAAAATACGGTTCTTGTAGCAACATCGGGTGATACCGGTGGTGCTGTTGCAAGCGGTTTTCTTGGTGTTGACGGAGTAGATGTTGTGATTTTATATCCATCAGGAAAAGTAAGTGACATTCAGGAAAAACAACTGACAACTTTAGGTCAAAATATCAAAGCACTAGAAGTCGATGGTGTTTTTGATGATTGTCAGGATATGGTAAAAAAAGCCTTTTTAGACGAAACTCTAGCGCATAAAAACCTTACCTCAGCAAATTCTATTAATATTGCACGCTGGTTACCGCAAATGTTCTATTTCTTTTTGCTTACAAAACCTTGAAAAGTCAAAACAAACCCTTGATTTTTTCTTGTCCTAGTGGAAATTTTGGAAATATATGTGCCGGAATCATGGCAAAGAAATTAGGTTTACCTATTGAACATTTTGTAGCTTCTACTAATGTAAACGATACTGTACCAAGATTCTTAGAAAACGGAAAATACGATCCAAAACCATCTAAAGCGACTATCTCAAACGCTATGGATGTTGGGAATCCTAGTAATTTTATTCGTATTCAGGAAATGTACCAAAATGATTTAAAAGCGTTCGAAAAAGACTTCTCTTCTTATAGTTATACTGATGAAGAAACACTCGAAGCAATGAAACAGATTTATAAAGCTAACGGTTATATTGCTGAACCTCACGGCGCTGTTGGTTACTTAGGTTTGAAAAAAGAATTACAAAAACATGACAATGCAATTGGAATTTTCTTAGAAACGGCTCATCCTATTAAATTCCTTGATGTTGTTGAACCTGCTTTAGGAATTACACTTCCGATTCCTGCTCAAATTGAAAGTGTTATTAATGAGGAAAAAGTGAGTGTGAAGATTAAGAGCTATGAGGAGTTGAAGAGTTTCTTGGGGTAATAAACATATAAAAATTAATCAAAGCGAGTAAAAAAAATACTCGCTTTTTTTATTGCACTACCATTAATTATTTTGGATTAATATATAAAAATATCTAGTACGGAAATCCGTAAAAATTGGCAATAAAAAAATCATATATTTGAAAAGCAAGAAAACGAAATAAAGCTTCACTTATCTATCCTAATTTTAGGTGTATATGCGAAAATTTGTTTCGCATATACATGAGTTACCTGCTATAATACCACGAAATCAACAAACTAACAACATATTATGCAATTCTTTAATTGGTTAATTAGAAATATATCAAATATTTTTAGTGTTATTGGAATTTTTCTAACAATTTACTTGGGCTTTTTCTACGCCCCATCATGGATGGAAGAAATGAAAAATGAAAAACTTCGAAATGCTGAAAGTGAAATTCAAAAATCAGTAAAAGAATTGGTTTATAGCGATTCAGCATTTAAAATAAGTGAAATAAAAGCTTTAGTCAAAGCCAAAGAGCTTACACTAAACATCAAATATCCTTATTCAATTAATGATATTTTAAGTCAAACTCAAGAGTCTTTTATGGAAGATAAATTTCTACCATTAGATAAAAGAAAAGAATTATTGACTGAAATTGAAAAAGCTAAAATCCCCTTGCCTATAACTGCTAAAATTCAAAAAGCAGAAGAAGATAAATCCTGGTTGGATTTATCAAAACTTTTAATGATGATAATTTCCGTGATTTTATCTGGTCTGGGAATTGCTGGCTCATTCTTAAAATTTAAATCTGAAAAAGATAAACAAGATGAAATTGATAACAGTATTCAGGATATTACAATAGAATACAATTATAATGGAAGTGGATATGAATTTGAAAAAGGGATAATCGAAATTTTGTCTAAAGATAAATCTATAAATAATCTTATTCAAACCGAAAATAGTTATGGAGTTGATGTTATTTTTGAGGCAAATAATAAAAAATATTACGTTGAAATAAAATATTTGAATCGAAGTAAAGTCGGATTAAATACGATTCATCGTATAATAAACTCAATAAAAGACAAAGAAGGTATCGTTTGGCTGATTTATAATACTCAACTTACTGGTTTAGTAGCTAGCGAAATAGTAAAATTTAACAGAGAAAGTAAGATCAAAATAAAACCAATAAAAGTTATAAGCCCTGAAGAATTAAAAAACAGATTACCAGAATTACTTAAAGCATAACAATTAAAGCAGGTAACAGCAGTTATACGAGATTTAGACATTTCACTTGATTTAAAGATGGTTTTGTACTTGGAAAATTTGTGCATAATGGAAAAAACTCGCATCTTTAATCCCAAACCTCGTGTAGCCCTAGAACGTTATACCTTAGTTTACAGAAACCGAAACACTGAAGAAAATGAAAAATAGGATTAACAGAAGAAATAAAAATAGAAATTGATTTTATGCTGAGCGAATTACTTAAAGGCAATTCGTGTTCTGACAATAAGCAAAATACAGAATTACAGAATACATCAATCCGAATTTGCAAATCTTTGAATTTAATTAAATTATCACTTTCTGGAAAAAAATATGAATTAACAGAAAGTGGAATTTTAGTATTTAGTGATGGTGGTATTGAAAAATACCTTTTTAATATCAGAACAGAAAAAGATTTAGATTCCGATATAAAACAACTAACTCTTAAAAAACTAAAGCTTGAACAATTTCCTGCTAGATTTTGGTGGCTAATTATCATCATCACTTCTATTATTTCTGTTTTAACAACTTTGGTAAATAATCAAATAGAAAAATCAATAAATCAGCAAGAACAACCAAAAAAAGAAATAATTTTATCGAAGTAGGTAGTCTTGAAATATATTATTTTTAAAATACTTCCCCCGCTAGCGCGAGCGTCTCGCCCGTGAACGCTAAGTTGCTACGAGCAAGAGACTTCCGTTAGTATTTGAATAAAATTAAAATTCTATGAAACGAATTAAACCAGAAGAATTAACAGAGAGTTTAAGTGATGAACAATTAGAAGTTTTAGCCGAAATGCTGGGTGAAACACCAACATCCACAGAATGGCGTGAGTGTTACAAGAAATTGACCGATTCACAATTATTTCAAGTACATATGAAACTAGGAGAATTAATCGATCGAAAAGAACAGGAACGATTAAACGCTATGACAAAAGAAGAAAGGGAACAAGAGGACGAAAAATGGAGAATATGGTACGAAAATTTAAGTCCTCATGATTTTCATGGCAACATGGGAGAACCTGCCACGGTAGAAGAATTCAAAAGCCGGTATGGCGTTTATCCTTCTGGATACGATGAAAATGGAAATAAAATTTAACATTCCCCCGCTAGCGCGAGCGGGACGCTCGTGAACGCAAAGAAATTCAAAAACCAATTGGAACGGGCACGAGCGGGACGCTCGCGCTAGCAATTGAAATAAATAAAAAAGAGATCTTATTAAGATCTCTTTTTAGAATAAATATATATTTAAACGTTATTTCCCGTTTAGTAATTTCTCTAAATACTCAACTTTATCTTTTTCAGCTTGCACCAAACGTTCGTAAAGCTCAACAACTTTATCAAGAGGATTAAAACTGCAATTATAATTAAGACCGGCATTTACAATACCATTATCGTGATAAGTATTACCAATAATATTTAAAACCGCTTCTTCCGAAAAGTTTTTAATCGCTTCAACAGAAACTCCCAGAGCTTTTGCTATCTCAATTAGTTTTTGTTCGTCAACAGTTTCGCTGTTTTCAATAGCCGAAATTGCCTGCTGATTTGTTCCTATAGCCTGTGCCAGTGCTTCCTGTTTCATATCTTTAAGCTCTCTGATACGGCTTATATTTCTGCCGATATGTTTTGGTTTTATTGCTGTATTCATAATTCAAAGATATTTAAAATTCTTAAACGAAAATAGATTTCCGTAAAAAACAAGCCTATTTCTGTAAGATACTCTTTCCATAATCGAGATAAATTGACAAATTCGGCTTTAGCCAAAAATACAAAAGATTAGACTAAATATTTATTATTTACCGAAAACAGATTAACAAAGATTCTATTACTTTTACATTTTATCTCTTACCATAAAACACAAAAGTAATTTTCTTAAAAAATGAAGAACAAGCTACGTTTTCTCCCTATTGCCCTACTTGTATTTTTTGTATCAAATCAAACAATTTTGGCTCAAGCCAAAGACAATTACAGCACTCGGATTGATAGTTTGATTCAAACTACTTCTGTTCGTCCATTTAATGGTAATGTGCTAATAACTCAGAATGGAAAAACTAAGTATTCAAAAGCTTACGGTTATTCTGATTATGCAAAAAAAACTCCTCTTAAATTAAGTGATCATTTTGTTATTCTATCCAATAGCAAGCAAATAACTGCTGTTTTGATTCTTCAGGAAGTCGAAAAGGGTAAAATCATTTTAAATACTCCTATAAAAAAATATCTGCCAAACTTAAAACAGCCTTGGGCAAGCACCGTAACTGTAGAGAATTTACTAAATCATACTTCGGGTATTGTCGATTTTGAGAAATCAACAGCTTTTCCTGTCGGAACTCAATTTAAATATACCGATTTGAATTATATTTTACTAGGTCAAATTATAGAAAGAGTAACTAATAAAACCTATGAAACTGTCGTAAACGAATTGTTCAAGAAAAACAAAATGAAAGATAGTTTCTTCCCAAATGCATCTAACCAAAAAGAGATTATAAACGGCCGACAATATTTCAAAGACAATACAACCAAAGAAATACATGGCATTGTTATTCCAAAAGAAAGAATTCCTGCCTCAGGACTTGTAAGTACTGTTACAGATTTGGCACTTTGGAATGATTTACTTCATAATGGTAAACTTTTGAATGAAGCTACCTATAGTCGAATGACCACTTATACTATTACCAACCAACACCCTGTTTTTGGCGATACAGCAATTGGATATGGATATGGTATTCGTGTAAACGATAAAACTAAAATTAAAGAATTTGGCCATACCGGAATTGTACCCGATCAAGGATTTACATCGGTTAACTTATATTATCCTGAAACTAAAACTAGCATCATTGTTCTGGAAAACCAAACATTTGAAAATTTTGATATTACTTATTATTTTGAAGCCAAAATTAGAGAGATTGTGTTGAAAAGCACATTGCTAAAATAATATGCTTTGGAGATTAAATTTGAATAAGAAAAAGAAATAAAACTAAACCAAAAACTACAATGCTAAAAAAAATCGTCCTTTTTTCACTAATACTTTTAACTTCTTGTGGAGAAAAAGAAACAAATAATGAAAATTCAAATAATGGAACTCCAGAAGCATTACAAGAAAGCGGAAGTGTCAATTTGAAAAGATATAGCCGAAGCAGTAGCAACTTAACAGAAGAATTGTATCAAGAACTTGTAAATAATTCTCCCGAATTGAAAAGTTTAGAAACTGAATTAGAAGCATTCAATCCAAATGATACTTTGAATAAATTTTACAGATATGACAATAAGTCAAGTGACTATTATATTTCTGCAAAAAACCAAGCAAGCAATATCAAAGACAGTATTACAAGAAATAAGATTCTTCATTTAATTAAGAAAAGTAATGATGCATATTTAGGAAAAACAACTGAATTAAACGCATTATTAAAAACCATTCATCAGAATCAAATCTCTATGAATGATTATCATAATGTATTGAAAATAGTTCTAACCATCCCAATTATCGAAAAATATCAAGATAAGAATCTACCTAAGAAATCACCATTTGAAAAGGTGATAGAAACCGAAAATCAATTAATCGAAAAGACAAAAAAGAATATTCCTAAATTTTAAAGTTTTTTCTGTTTTACACTTATTCAAGTATTTTTTTATTGCGAGCTTCTTTCTGAAAAAATAAAAAAACCTAATCTTAAAAATTTATCTATGGATTCGTTTCTTTGTATTGGTATTATATTATTGATTATGTCTTTTTTCAGTATTAAGTGGTTAGTCTCTGAATACAATAAGAGAAAATTTTAATCATTTTCTCTAACTATCATTAATAACCGAATTCGTTGTTTTCAAATCTAAATCATAATCACATAAAATTTAAAAACAGCAAATATCATAACTAAAACCATTTACCAATATTATAATTTTGCTCTTCTAGATAAAGCTAAAAAACTAATTTAAAGAATATAACATCGATTATGATTACTGAAGCAACATTACAGGATATCCCAGCATTAAATACATTAATAAATTCAGCTTACCGCGGTGAATCTTCAAAAAAAGGCTGGACTACCGAAGCTTATCTATTAGAAGGAAAAAGAACAACCGAAGAGGAATTAACAGCAATCTTTTTAGATCCTAAAAATACATTTCTGAAATATACAGAGAATGACAAAATTATTGGTTCTGTTTTGTTAGTAGAAAAAGATCATCAATTGTATGTAGGAATGCTAACGGTTTCTCCTGAATTACAAAATAGCGGTATCGGAAAAAAGATGTTAGCAGAAGCAGAAGTTCATGCCAAAACTTTAGGATTGTCAACTCTTAGTATGACAGTTGTTTCAGTTCGTTCGGAACTTATTGCGTGGTACAATCGTCACGGTTATGTAGATACTGGCGAAAGAGAACCTTTTCCTTCAAGCGATATTCATATTAACGTTTCTGATAAACCTTTGGAATTTATTCATTTAGAGAAAAAGATTTAATTATTTAACCACAAGTTTGTAAGACACCCAGAAAAATTAACCGCAAAGAGATACGCGAAGTTCCCTAAGATATTGGTGTTATCTCGCTAAAAAAAGCTTTGCTTCTTTGAACCTTAGAAAATCACATTTGATTTCTTATCAAAAACAATAAAAATGAATATAAGCCTTTTTCCTAAAAAAGATAGTGCAGTCTCTATTTGGAGTGGTGGATTGACTTATGAATATATGATATATCCGAAAACAGCAAATTATGCTGAAAGAGATTTTATATTCAGAATAAGCAGTGCTACAATAGAACAAGAACCCTCAATTTTTACAAGATTTAAAGGTTATCACCGATACTTGGTAATGCTGGATAACAGCCTGCATGTTGAGGTTAACAAAGATAAAAAATTGTATGAGAAGTATGAAATCATGGAATTTAATTCGGATGATGAGGTAACTTCTTATACAAAAGGTATCGATTTTAATTGGATGGTTTCTGAAAAAGTATCCCATCACAAACTAAAAATAACGAGCAGTAATCAGAATTCTAATGCTCCAGTAGTTATTTTATTTTCTTTACATGCAACCGTTATTAAAATTAATGAGAAGCCATACGATCTAAATCCTTATGATTTGTTAGTCATAGAAAATGAAAAAAGGGAAGATATACTACTTCATTTTTCTAATGAATGCCTCTTTGGGATATTGGATTTTTAACCGCGAAGTCCCCCCGATAGCTATCGGGATACGCTAAGTTCGCTAAAGTATTATCTCGCTAAGATGTAAAGAAAAAACCTTTGAACCTTTGTTCCGATAGCTATCGGAACTCTGCGCCTTTGAACCTTTGAACCACTCAAAAATCTAAACATTCCTTTTGATCTTCGATAAGAATTCATGAGAAACTCCAAGGTATGAGGATAGATTTTTGTTATTTATTTTCTGTGTTTTATCAGGATGAATTTTTATAAATTCGAGATACCTTTGTTTCGATGTTTTATTTAAAACGTCTAAAAGCCTTTCTTGTATGAGTACATTGGCTCTTTCTATCATTGCAATATGAAATTGAATTAGTTTTGGTATTTCTTTAAACAATAATGTTTTATTTGATTTATTGATAACCAATATCTCACTATCTTCTATCGCTTTAATATTGTATTTGGTAGGTTTCTGATGATAGAAACTTTCAATATCACACATCCAATCATTTTCGAAAGCAAAAAAGAGAACTGTCTCACTTCCACTTTCGTTTAAGATATATATTTTAAATGCTCCCTTCAAAATGAATCCTTCGTAAACACTATTAGAATTTTGAATCTGTAGAAACTCATTTTTCTTTAATTTAACGAATTCTGTTTTTTCAATAATTATATTCCATTCCGTATCTGTAAGGGCAATTTTGTGCTCAATATTATCCCTTAATAGTTTATACATATGGTTATTTTTCATTTTTAACAAAAACATTATAACTATTTAATTTACACTATATTTATAGATAATAAAAAATAAATGTAATCGATTACTAAATTAATAAAAAAGATAGAACTAGTTCAATTTTTTTAAAATATTTTATAAAGACTTTTGGTGTATTAATTAACCCCAAAATATCTATTATGAAGATTAAATCAACTTTATCAGCGTTATTACTAACTCTGATTTTAGGCTTTGCAAGTTGCAATAGCGAAGAAATTACTGCTACGCAAAATAGTGATAGCAACGCAAGTACTGTTTTATCAACAAGTCAAAATCTTACTGCCAAAGTTGGCAATTGTGCCGAGGTTCCGGGATGGGCATCTCAGAACGGAGGAACTACTGGTGGTGGCAATGCTGCCGAAACGGTTGTTACCACCTACGCTCAATTAAAAGCTGCTATCGAAAATAGTGCTGTAAAAGTGGTAAAAGTTACTGGTACTATTACTATTACGACAAGATTATCTTTTCAGGACCAATCTGGCAAAACAATTTATGGTGCTAGCGGTGCAAAATTGGTTTCTACGGATCAAACTAAAGCAAACTCTGGTATCATCAATATTAAAAGATGTACCAATATTATCATCCGAAATTTAATTTTTGAAGGTCCTGGTGCTTATGACACTGATGGTTGGGATAATGCTATTATAGACGACTGTCGAAATGTATGGGTTGATCATTGTGAGTTTAGAGATGGTGTAGATGGTAATCTTGATATCAAAAACAAGTCAAATTACATTACTGTTTCTTATACAAAATTTGCCTACTTAAAACCTCCTAAAGCAGGTGGCTCTGGTGGAACTGATGATCACAGATTTTCTAACCTAATTGGTTCTAGCGATAGTGCTACGGCTGATCGTGGAAATTTAAAAATTACTTTTGCTCGTTGCTGGTGGGCTCCTGGCTGTAAAGAAAGAATGCCAAGAGTACGTTTTGGTCAAGTACATATTATAAATAGCTATTTTAATAGTACTGTTAGCAACAAATGTATTGCTGCTGGTTTTGAAGCTAATATCCGTGTAGAAAACAATGTTTTCGAGGGTGTAAAAACTCCTATTGATTTAATGACTGGTTATACTGCTGTAACTGCTATTGGAAATGTGTTTACTAGCACAACTGGAAATACTGCCGGAAGCAATACCGCTTTTACTCCTCCGTATGCTATTGTGACTCTTGCTGCATCAGCGGTTAAAGCTGATGTTACTGCTGGAGCTGGAGCTACATTTACTGGTAATACTTGCGGATCGTTTTAATTACTTTTTTTCACTACCATTTTACCGTAAAGGTTTACGCGAAGGTTATTATTTCTTTTAACACTGTAGCAAAATAGTCTCGCAAAGATGCGAAGACGCAAAGTTTTAATTTTCTTTGTGTCTCAGCGACTTTGCGAGATTTTTTCAGGAATGTTAGACACACTGCGGTGCGTCTCTACAGAAAACCTTTGAACCTTTGTTCCGATAGCTATCGGAACTCTGCACCTTTGAACCTTTGTCCCTTAAATTTATAGAACCAATTCCTCAAACAATCTCTGAATTGTTTTATCCAAATCCTGACATAAACCCGGATGTGGTCTTGAGGTTTGAATTGCCGAACTACGTATAGCTGTTAGCCATCTAAATCGCTCAGGAATTTCCATTTGTCCAATGGGCCCGCCATCTTTGGCTCCATTGGCTATTTTTTCTAATGAGGTTAAATTACAATGCAATTGTTCGACATCAAAATCAGCTGAAAGAGCTTGGATTCTAGCATCGTTTATATGGTATAATACTTTTATAAATTTGGCTCTTTTACAAAATAATATAACACCTATATTTAGGAATTCTTCGCGCTCTACTCTTGGTACAACACGAATTACGGCATATTCATATAAGTGACTATCTTGCATTTTCGGCTTGTTTTACAAAAATTTCAGAATGGTCTAATCGTGTTTGCAAGAATTGTAAATATACATTTCGCAATCCTTCGGGTGTTTCATCGGTATCTTCCCAATGAAGCCATTCGTCAGGAATAAGGGCTACGATTTCCTGTAATAATTCGGGAGTTAAAACTGCTTTATATTCTGAATCAACTTCTTTTAAAAGTGATGCCTGTGGCAACAATACATGATCTTTTATTAATGCAAATGGACTTTTAGCATGTTGTTCCCAATTGTTCCATGAATGATGAAAATACAAACAAGCACCGTGATCTATTAACCATAGTTCTTTATGCCATATTAGCATATTTGTATTTCTGAATGTACGATCTACATTGGTAATAAAAGCATCTAACCAAACGATCTGCGAAGCTAATTTAGGCTCAACCACAGTTACAACTGGATCAAAAGTAATTGCTCCTGATAAAAAATGCAAAGCCAAATTAAGTCCTTGGCTTCCTTGTAGCAAATCCTGAATTTCCTCATCGCCTTCGGTTCTGCCAAAAGCTTCGTCGAGATTGGCAAATACCAATTCAGGAATCTGAAGTTTTAATACATTAGCAATTGCCCCACCTACCAATTCGGCAATTAGTGCTTTTACACCATGTCCGGCTCCTTTAAATTTTAGGACATATTTAAAATCATCATCTGCTTCGGCCAAAGCGGGTAACGAACCGCCTTCGCGTAACGGACTTATATATCGCGTTACGTTTACCGTTCTTAGATCGAGTTTGTTTTTCATAGTCTGCTTTACTAGAATACAAACTTACTAATTTAGATTTGTTAGTCTTCTGTGATTAGTTAGATTTTTAGAATTCTTAGATTATATAGAGAAAAGAGTATAGAACATAGAGTAAAGAGAATAGAATATAGAAGAAAGACTTAAAGAAGTTGTTTGCTATGTTTTTAAAAATCTAGACGCATCCATTATTAAACCATGTCGGTAAAGACTCATCGCAATGCGCCTTTTACAATATGATTCAGCGTTGCGCTTAATTTATTTCACGCAGATTTTGCAGATTCAGCAGATTTTTTTCTCTACATTGGTTTTAGGATTTTGTTTGTGGAATTCATAGATTATTATAGAAAAAAAAGTATAGAATATAGAAGAAAGACTTAAAGAAGTTGTTTGCTATGTTTTTAAAAATCTAGACGCATTCATTATTAAACCATGTCGGTAAAGACTCATCTCAATGCGCCTTTTACAATATGATTCAGCGTTGCGCTTAATTTGGTTCACGCAGATTTTGCAGATTCAGCAGATTTTTTCTCTGTATTGGTTTTAGGATTTTGTTTGTGGAATTTATTATGGTCCTTCGACTCCGCTCAGGAGGACAATCTGAGTAATCTAAAAAAACATCTTTAAATCTTATTTCATCAGTACGTTAATTTTGGTTCACGCAGATTTTGCAGATTCGGCAGATTTTTTTCTCTGTATTGGTTTTAGGATTTTGTTTGTGGAATTTATTGTGCTCCTTCGACTCCTCTCAGGAAGACAATCTGAGTAATCTAAAAAAACATCATTAAATCTTCTTTTTAAAATCTTAAATCTATACTCTTGCTTCTATATTCTATTCTCTATATTCTTTACTCTATACTCTTTTCCTCTAACTAATCTAATGATAAAAACGCTTTACCGAGATTAGCAATAATATCGGATGCTATAAATGACTGGTATCCTGTTTCGGGTAGAGCTATAGTAGCGGTTAAACCATGTAGATATACTCCTATTTGTGCGGCTTGAATAGGCAGATATCCTTGAGCTAATAAACTAGTGATTATTCCCGTTAGCACATCGCCACTCCCTGCGGTTGCCAATGCTGCATTTCCTGTTGTATTTTGGTAGATGTCTTCTCCATTTACAATTTGTGTTGGCGCGCCTTTCATAACTATGATTATCCCGTATTGCTTAGAAAATTCTATCGCTCTTACATGTTTTTCAATTTCAGAATTCCAACTTCCTATTAAGCGTTCTAGTTCTTTGGGATGTGGTGTGAGTATTGTATCCTGTCGTAGTAAATTAAACCATGATTTATTTTGTGATAGGATATTTAGTGCATCGGCATCGATAACTAGGGGTATTTTGTTTGTTTTTAAAAACTCATAAAACGCTCTTTGTGTATCGGGCTCCTGCCCTATTCCTGGGCCTATTCCTATGGCTTGAGGTTGGATATCGAATATGATTTCGGATATGTATTTTTCATGTGTTGTGGTTACAACCATTACTTCGGGAATTGTAGATTGGAGGATTTCGTAACCACATTTTGGAATGTAAGTAGTTACGAGTCCACAGCCTGATTTTATACAGGCTTTGGATGCTAAAACGGCTGCACCTATCTTTCCATAACTTCCTGCAATTATTGTTGCATGCCCTTGAATTCCTTTGTGTGCTTTAGGATTTATTGGTTTATAAATCTGTTGAATCTCGGCTTGGCTTATTAGAATGGGTATTTTCATGAAAAAGGTATTTTTATTAAAATTACAAAAAAACATGATTCTAAAATCACATCTATTTCCTGATATGCTTTAGCCCTGATTACTTGACTAATATTTTTATTTTAATAAGTGTTCAGTGAACTGCGTTTGCAGTGGCATCCTTTATGTTTTTCCTTTAAAAACATAAAGATATAGCGAATAGCAGGAAACAGCTCCTAATTTTTGCGATTTTTATAATTCTGAGTACTTGTTTACAACATTTTTTGAATAAATTTGCGATTAACTTTTATAAACACACACAATGAAAAATACTGCGCTAACGCACATACATGAGGGTTTGGGAGCGAAAATGCTGCCTTTTGCTGGTTATAATATGCCTATTTTATACGAAGGTGTAAATGCTGAACACGAAACTGTTCGTACTGGTGTGGGCGTTTTTGACGTTTCGCATATGGGGGAATTTTTATTAACTGGTCCAAATGCTTTGGCTTTAATTCAGAAAGTTACTTCTAATGATGCATCGACGCTAACTATTGGTAGAGCTCAATATTCTTGCTTACCTAATAATGATGGCGGAATTGTAGATGATTTGATTATTTATAAAATGAAAGAGGAAGAGTATTTACTTGTTGTAAATGCTTCGAATATTGATAAAGATTGGAATTGGATTTCTTCTCACAATGATGTAGGTGCTGAAATGAAAAATCTTTCGGACGATTACTCTTTGTTAGCAATTCAAGGGCCTAAAGCTGTTGAAGCAATGCAAAGTTTAACTGCTGTAGATTTATCTGCTATTCCATATTACCATTTTGAAGTTGGTTCTTTTGCTGGAGTTGAGAATGTAATTATTTCGGCTACTGGTTATACCGGTTCTGGTGGTTTTGAAATTTATTGTAAAAATGATGAGGTTGAACACATCTGGAATAAAGTATTTGAAGCTGGTGCCTCTTTTGGTATTAAACCAATTGGATTGGCAGCTCGTGATACTTTGCGTCTAGAAATGGGCTTCTGTTTATACGGAAATGATATTGATGATACCACTTCTCCACTTGAGGCTGGACTGGGTTGGATTACAAAATTTACGAAAGATTTTACTAACTCTGAAAATCTGAAAAAACAAAAAGAAGCTGGTGTTACTAAAAAGCTTGTTGGTTTTGAGATGCAGGAACGTGCTGTACCAAGACAAGGGTATGAAATTGTAGATGCATCTGGAAATGTAATTGGAATTGTAACTTCGGGAACGATGTCTCCTTCTATGGGGATTGGTATTGGTCTAGGATACGTTACTATTGCAAACAGCGCTGTAGATAGTGCTATCTTTATTAGAATTAGAAAAAATGATGTTCCTGCGAAAGTGGTAAAATTACCTTTCTATAAAAAATAATTTATTTTAAAGTCCAATACTGAAATACTGCTTATATAGCACAGCTTAAAATGATTAGCTTAGTTTTATCTTTAAAATAGGTCAAATTTGTAGCTGTATCCTATTTCGACATCAACATTTTGGTGAGATTATACTCGTTTTATCAAAAAAATTAGTGTAATTTTAGTTTAAATGTTGATACTCGATTTATGAAAAATTTCTCATTGGTACTTCTGCTTCTTAGTTTTTCTCTGTTTGGTCAAAATAGTGATTCTACATGTGAAATTTTAACTAAAATAAATACGCTTATTCAAAGCGAACATATACAACCTAAACCGGTAGATGATAGTCTATCGGTTTTTGTTTTTGACAACTTGATTGATGATCTTGATCCTTCTAGAAACATCTTTCTGAAATCAGAATATGATATTCTTGTCAAAAAATATCGTTTGAATATTGACAATCTAATTCTTAATAAAGATTGTTCTTTCTTGAATGATATCGTTTCTAAGTATAAAAATGGGCTTATAAGAAATAAAGTTGCATTAGAGAAAATTTTAATTGAACCTATTGACTATTCTGCAAAGGATACAATTCGGTTTTATAAAAAATCTTTTCCTGTATATATGAAGGAAAATGACGTCGAGAAAGTATGGCGCAAGAAAATGCGCTATGAAATCTTAGATCAAATAGCTGAGGTAAGTCCCAACCTTGATTCGCTTAAAACAAATTTTAAATCTCTTGAAGCCACTTATAAGAAGTCTATACTTGATAATGAAATATGTCGAATTAACACACTCTTGCAAACGGAAAAAAAACCTCAAGAAAAACTGTACAATTACTTCTGTACTTACTTTGACCCTCATACTGCCTATTTTAGTGATGATTCAAAATCTAGTTTTGTTGCTTCTTTATCTAAAGAACACTTATCATTGGGATTAAGTGTTAATCTGAATGAAAAAAACGAAATTATTGTTGCCGAATTGGACCCAAATGGACCCGCATTTCAAACAGGTCAAATAAAAAAAGGAGACCAAATCATCTCTATATCTAACCAAAAAGAAACCTTAAAAGTTTCGTGCGCCACTCTTGAATCTATTTCGACTATGATCTTATCTGAATCGAACAAAAGTATCACATTTACTCTTAAAAGAAATTCTGGAAAAAGTTTTGATGTTTATATCGAAAAACAAATCATGAAAGATGAAGAAAACTCTGTTTTTAGTTTTATAATAGGCAAAGAAAGTAAGATTGGTTACATAAAAATCCCTAGTTTTTATGCCGATTTAGAGGGTAATAGTGGAAAAGGTTGTGCTGATGATACTGTCAAAGAAATTCTGAAATTGCAAAAAGATAATATTAAAGGTCTTGTCATTGATTTAATTGATAATGGTGGTGGGTCTATGGAAGAGGCTATAAAATTAGCCGGAATGTTTATTGATAATGGCCCTATATCAATTGTTGTAGATAATAAAAATGAACAATCTGTTATTAATGATCCTTATAAAGGAATGCTTTATAAAGGTATTGTTGTTGTTCTTGTTAATGGTAATACAGCATCAGCAAGTGAGTTTTTTGCATCGATTATGCAGGATTACAATCGTGCCCTGTTATTAGGAAGTACTACATTAGGAAAAGCAACTATGCAAACGATACAGTCACTAGATGAGAAGAAAAACACAGATTTTTTGAAAATAACAATTAATAAGTTCTATCGAATAACAGGCAAAAGTCACCAATACATAGGTATAACTCCTGATGTTGTTCTGCCTGAATTTTATGAAAACATTATTGCTAAAGAAAAAAACTTTCCTACAGCTATCAAAAATGATTCTATTGTCCCTATTTTAAAATTTAGACCCTACGTAAAAAGAAGTTTAATAAATAAACTCGCCGATGATAGTAGTATCAGAGTAGCTGCTAGTGATTATTTTAATAATATAATCACAATAAACAAAAAAATAGACCAACTGGTTAATACACCTCGAACTGAAATTTCGATGACTTTAGATGCTGTCTTTGAACAGAAAAAGACTCGAACTAGCTTATGGGAGGAAATAACCTCTTTTAATACTAAGAATGATCCTCTAGATGTATATAACTCGACAGTAAACAGATTCCTTTTAGGGATTCATCCTACTGAAAAAATTATGAATCAATATCAAATTGATAATCTTAAAACTAATCCTTACTTAAACGAAGCTGTAAATATTATTAATGATTTTAATGCAGCTAGGTAATGGTTAGTCACTTCTGAACTATAAACGGGTGCTAGATACTGAGTCTGTAAACTATTTGCCATATAGTATATAATCTCAATTTACAGTTTACAGTCACCTGCTTACATTTCACCAAAAAAAATATAGTGTTTGTTTTTATAAAATAACTAATAACTGTATTTTTGCAACTCAAAATAAAAAATCAGCAATGGGAAGAGCGTTTGAATTTAGAAAAGGTAGAAAAATGAAGCGTTGGTCAGCAATGGCCAAAACATTTACCCGAATTGGTAAAGATATTGTAATGGCCGTTAAAGAAGGTGGTCCTAATCCAGACGCCAATTCTAGACTTAGAGCTGTTATACAAAATGCAAAAGCTGCCAACATGCCGAAAGACAACGTTGAGCGCGCAATAAAAAATGCCAGCAATAAAGATACTGCCAACTATAAAGAAATTTTATTTGAAGGTTATGCTCCTCACGGAATTGCTATATTAATAGAAACTGCATCGGATAATAATAATCGTACGGTAGCCAACATTCGTAGTTATTTTAATAAATGCAACGGAACTATGGGTACACAAGGTTCTGTTGAATTTATGTTTGACCATACTTGTAATTTCCGAATCCCTAAAGGTGATCTTGATCCTGAGGAATTAGAATTGGAATTAATTGATTTTGGTGCTGAAGAGGTTTTTGAAGACGAAGACGGTATTTTAATCTACGCGCCTTTTGGAAGCTTTGGAGCACTACAAAAAGAACTTGAGAACAGAGGTATTGAAATTTTATCTTCTGGTTTTGAGCGCATTCCACAAATCACTAAAGAACTTACTGAGGCTCAAATTGCAGACGTAGAAAAACTTATAGAAAAAATCGAAGAGGATGATGACGTTATGAACGTATATCATACGATGAAAGAAGAATAATTTTTTTCTCTATATTAATAAACTAAACTCCAGGGCAATCTGGAGTTTTTTTGTTATAATAATGAATTTAAAAAACTACAGTAGAGCTTCTTATAGAATAACTTCTCAAATTCATACCTAGAAAAAGGGATTTTCTTATAATCAGTTTATTACGTTTATTTTTAGTAATCTTAATTTTAGAATAAAAAAAGTTACAAAAAAATCACACAAATAGCATTTAAAATAAGAAAATTATTATATTTTTGAATAAATTAATAAATTACAATTCTATGAAAAAAATTTTATTCTTATTTAGTGCTATCAGTTTAGTACTAGCCTCTTGTTCAAGCTCTGACGATAACAATGACAATAATGACAAACCAACCGTTGACGATACAGTTTTAATTTTACCTCAAACTGAGAAATATACTTCTGCATCTCATCCAGAAGAGAATAATATTACCACTTATACTTACAATGGAAATAAAATTGTAAGTGTTGATTATAGTGAGGGTAATAAAACAACATTTACTTACACAGGAAATGTAATTACGAAATCTGAATATTTCGAAAACAACATCCTAATGGAAACTACAACTTTAACATATGAAAACAATAAATTAAAATCATATCTAAAAGTACCAACAACAGCTTCTTCATCAAGAGTAAGGACAGATTATACATACAACACCGATGGAACAATTACATCCCTTAGAATTTTAATTGATCCTATAACACAAGTAGAAACAATAGATCTAACAAGTGTACTTACTTTAGATACCAGAGGGAATATTATTAAAATAGTATTCGATGATTATGTAGATGTAGCTGAGTACGACACAAAAAATAATCCTTTTAAAAATATTTTAGGATATACTTTGTTACTAGATGCAGAAATTTTTGACCAAGATGTCAATTCAGGTAACAATCTTACTAAAACAACAGGAGAAAAAAACGGAATTACCGTAGAAATAGCCACTTATGAAAACTCTTACAACAACAATGACTTTTTAACAAAGCAAGTAAGCAATGGCGAAACCTTTGAATACACTTATTAGCCCAAAAGCTATTTAAGCACATTTTTTAAAAAAGAGGATGCCATTTTTTTAAAATGCAACCTCTTTTTTATTTAAGCTTTTCTAAATAAATTGTTCAAAATCTCTAAACATTTTTCAATTTAAAAACTTAATTTACACACTCTTAACTCCTAAAATATTCGTAATTACGGTACTTATCTACTCTAAACACTTCAATTAATGTTTTTTTTATTAATCCTTTTTTTCTTACTATTAAAGGCTTATTGTGATACTTTTATATTTTATTATTACTTTAAAATCGATAAAAAAAGAGTCAGTTTACATAAATTTAAAAAATGCTTGTCGTAGTATATAATAAAATTTACTAATATGATCTTAAAAACCAGATTTTAATACACTAACCTACAATTCACTAAAAATAAATATTGTTGCATATAAAAAAATTATATAGTTTATTTTATACAAATAAATTCAATTTATTGAAGCTTTAGTACCAAAAAGTTAATTCAATAATTGACTTTACTAAAAAAAATCTCCCTCCTCTAAAAGCTGTAAAACCCTTTATTTAGGGAGTTTTTAATGTAAAAATAGTATTAATTAAATATTAAAAAGCTAGTTTTGTAGCTTTTAAAATTATTCCATAGAATGTTGAAGATAAAATTACTTTTCTTACTAATTATTACGTGTTCATTAGGTTACAGTCAAAGCAAAGGCGCAAAAGTTATGGTCAATGCTAGGGCTCAAAAAGATAAGATTTTGATTCGTTGGGCTATTAATTCTCCAATAGAATGGCAAAAAGCAAATAAAAAAGGATTTGTAATTACCAGAACTACAATACTTCGAGATGGGAATGTTTTGCCTAAACCCGAAAAAATAGTACTTACACCAAAACCACTTCTTCCAGAACCTCTGGATTCATGGCTTAACTTAGCACAAAAAGATAATAATGCGGCTATAATTGCACAGTCTATCTACGGAGAAAGTTTTGAAATAACTGGTGCCAAAGAAGGCGAACTTGCTAAAATAGTGAGTATGGCTGATGAGCTGGATCAACGGTATACTTTTGCTTTATATGCAGCCGATATGAGTTTTACTGGTGCAGTAAAAGCGGGTTGGGGATTTGTAGATACCAACGTTAAAGTCAATGAAGTGTATGCTTATCAGGTAAGTGTTTTCGAAAGCCCAAAGGTTAAAGAATCTTCTTATATGATCGGTTTAAAAGACTTTAGTGTTTTACCCGCACCAACAGATTTTATTGCGATTCCGGATGATAAAAAAGTACTACTTTCCTGGGATTACGAAACATTCAAAAGAATATACACTTCTTTTATGGTCGAAAAATCTTCTGATGGGATCAACTATACCCCAATAGCAACTACACCTTTAGTTAACCTGAATGATAAAGACGAACATCCATCTAAAACCATGTATTATATTGATACGCTTAGTGTAAACGATAAAATGTATCAATATAGATTATACGGTATAACTTCATTTGGAGAAAAGGGTGAAGTAACAAAACCAATTGCTGCAACTGGAGTGGCTGCTATCGTTACCGCTGCAAGGCTTATCGATTATAATATTGTGAACTCTAACGAAGTTAATTTGGAATGGGAATATCCTGTAGCCTCCGAAGGTTTTATTCAGGGTTATGAAATTAACCTAGCAGATAATGACAAAGGTCCCTATAAAGTGGTTACTAAAATGATTCCTCCATCGGAGAGAAAACTCAATTATAAAGAAAATTTATTTCCATCTAATTATTTTACCATATCTGTTGTGGGTAAGAACAACCAACGCTTAACCTCGCAGAGTATGTTGATTCAGCCTGTAGATTCTATACCACCAGCAAAACCAATCGGGCTTGAAGGTGTAATTGATAGTCTTGGAGTGGTTCGCTTGAAATGGAAACCAAATCAGGAAAAAGATTTACGAGGATACCGAATTTTAAAAGCCAATAATGCTGGTGAAGAATTTGTAGATATTTATCATAAATCCTATGTAGGCAATGATTACAAAGACAGTGTGAGCCTTAAAATGATAAATAGCAAAGTGTATTATAGAATTGCTGCAGAGGACATGAGGTTTAATATTTCAGAACCATCTGATATTTTAATTTTAGATAAACCCGATAAAATTCCCCCTGCTGCACCCATTTTTAAAGACTATGAAAATAAAGATGGTAAAGTACATTTAAAATGGATACGCAGTTATAGTGAAGATGTAGTAGGACACAGTCTAAGAAGGAGAGAAAAAGGGCAGGAAAAATGGCTAGAGATTAAACAAATAAACGATACCATTCAGGAATATACAGATGACAGGATAGAGAACAAAAAAACATATCAATACGCTATTCTAGCTAGGGACAAAAGTAATCTGTGGTCATCATTAGATCATTCTATAATAACGGTACAAGTTTTGGATTTTACACCTGTAAAAATAATTACATTTTTGCAAGGACTGCCTGATCGAGAGAATAAAAAAATAGTCCTGACATGGAATTATAATAAAAGTAAGGACAAAGTAATCAGTTTGAGTATTTATAAAAATGTAAAAGGTACGCCGCCAACATTATGGAAAGAATTAAATGATACTGTTTTTACTATAGAAGATAAAAATTTAAATATAAACTCGGAATATGAATATCATTTAATTCCTAATTTAGAAAATGATAGCCCTTCAAAAGTCGAAACCCTAACAGTTATATATTAAGCCTATGAAGAATTTTTACTTATTGATAATTTTATTGGTTTCGGGTTTTGGATTTGCTCAAAATGCTAGGATTGGGGAGTATGAGGTAAAAACTGTATTAAACATAAAAGCCGGCTCTGGAAGTTATAGTAGTAGTTGCCGAAATGATGTTAAGGTTGACTTAATTTATAATGACGGTACTATAACGATTATTAATGAAAACATAGGTGGAATACCCTCTGATCGATATACACTATATGAAAAAACAATTAATGTATTGGCAACCAGAAAACCCGTTAAAGTACAGGTTTATTCTTCTAGAAACTGGAAAAGAAAAGTTGGTGGTTGTGGAGGTAAGGGTTCTTTTAATGGCGATAAAAGAGAAAGTACACAATTTTTTTCATGTCTAAATAATTATACTGATATTGTAAGATGGTGGGATGATAAATTGTCTATAACAAACAATCCAATACTTACAATTATAAATCCTAAAGACGATTCCTTTCCGACAGACAGTAATATTACAATAGCATCACATACTGGATTTTTACCATCCGAATACAATTGGCAATATTCGCTTAATCCAGATCCTGATGAAGACCTTAACTCTCGAAGTTGGACAAATTTACCTCAATATAATACCCAATCAAGTATATCTACTAATGCAAAAGCCATTTTAGGCGCAAATGCAGCTAATTTCCATGGAAATAAAATTTATTTCAGACAAAAAGCATGCAATATTGTGTCTAAACCTGTTATGTATATAATTCGTCAATCTGCACCTTTTATCATTTCTCATAACGAGAAAGAAACTACTTGTTTTAATAGTGAAGATGGTAAATTAGTTCTCAAATTCAGCAGACCTCTAATTAGTGCTGAGCAACTTAATTATTCTATAGTAGATTATGATGATGAAAAACAAACTTGGAAAGAAGTTATGTGTTCAACACAAGATAATGGAGGGATTATTGTTGATGCATCTAATAGTTTCCAAATTCCCTGTGATTTCGCTAAAGGCAGATACAAGT
Organism: Flavobacterium sp. 140616W15; assembly: GCF_003668995.1. Taxonomy (NCBI): domain Bacteria; kingdom Pseudomonadati; phylum Bacteroidota; class Flavobacteriia; order Flavobacteriales; family Flavobacteriaceae; genus Flavobacterium; species Flavobacterium sp. 140616W15. Next base: position 744,331 of record NZ_CP033068.1, on the reverse strand, counting down.
TATATTTTATAGGATCGATTAATGGGGTAAATACCAATCCATCAACAAACTTCGATAATCCATTTTTTTTTGAAATCAAGTCTCCAGCTCCCGTAGATTTCTCCATTACATCCAAAACAAATATCCTTTGTTATGGTGTGAATGATGGCGCAATCGAAATTACTGCTACTGGAGGTACTGCCAATGGTATTTATCAATATTCAACAAATGATGATTCTACCTGGAAATCTTTTACCAATGGAAATAAACATACCATCACTAATTTACAAAAAGGAGATTGTACTATAAAAGTCCGAAAGATAAAAGACGCAAGCGATACTATTGGGTGTATTGCTAAACTATCTGGTACAGAAAATGACAAAATTCTTACTGAGAACATCTCAGAACCATTAGTACCTTTAATTCTAAATTACACATTCAAAAAAGACCCCACTTTTTACGGAGCGGCCAACGGAAAATTAGTTGCCGCCATATCTGGTGGGACTATTAATGATGATAAATCCTATGGTTTTGAATGGAAAAATAGTATTGGTATTGTTATGCCTGCAACAGCTCAGTATAATTCTGCCGATAAAACATATAATATCACATTAGAAAATGCTCCTGAGGGAGAATACAAACTAACTGTAAAAGATAAAAATTACAATAACGCCACAAATAAAGAAGGCTGCTCTATTATCGAGTCCTCTCAAATATTAACGCAGCCCGAAAAAATTAAAATCACATTACAAGAAATACAACCTATTTCTTGTAACACTGAAAATGGAGAGTCGGATATAAATAAATTCTCTGACGGAATTTTAAAAGCAACAGTAAGCGGTGGTATTCCATTTACAGGAACAGCAAATAATGGTTTACCCTACTCCTTTATTTGGTCAAAATATAATACTATAACAGGGTTATGGGAGGAATTGTCAGAATATAAAACAGCAACTGCTGAGAATCTTTCGCAAGGAAACTATTCATTAAATATTATTGATGCTAACGGCATAGTACAGGGAACGTATAATACTACAGATTTAGTAACAGCTATTCCAACAACAAAAGAAATGGTAGAGCCTGCTAAACTAGAACTAACATTTGATTCTGGAAATGTTTCTTGTCACGCAGGCAATAATGGCTGGGCTCAAGCGAATGTTACAGGAGGATCCAGTCCTTATACCTATACTTGGTACAATACAGGTGAAGGAATTATTGACGTTAATAAAATTTCTCATTTAACTGCAGGTACCTATACTGTTGAAGTTATTGATGCAAAAGGCTGTTTTACAAAAGGGAGTATTGCAATAAGTGAACCTGAATTTCCTGTCGCAATTGAGTATACAGAAATTTTTACTCCTACTTTTTCAGGAGCCACCAATGGAAGAATTGTAGCTAAGATAACAGGAGGAACACCAAATGATGATAAATCATATCAATATGAATGGAAAAACTCTGTAGGAGTGCTACAAACTACATCTACAGAATTAAAAGATGGATTTTATACTATTACTCTAAATGGTGTTCCTGCCGATACTTATTTTTTAACAATTAAGGATAAAAATTATAACGAAGGAACAACTCAAATCATTAATTGTTCCGTATTAGAGTCAAAAGTCGCATTGACCGAACCTGATCCACTTGTAGTTACCTTCGAAATTAAACAAACCATTTCTTGTAATACTAGTAACGAATTTGGAAATGATAAAGATACAACTCCAAAAGATGGTCAGCGTGACGAGTCGCAAGATGGTATTTTAATAGCCCATGTAACTGGAGGAACTCCACTGGCGTCTTCTGCAAATAATGGATTGCCTTATTATTTTTACTGGAAAAAACAACAGGCAGATGGTTCTTGGACGGTTTTAGCTAACATTACAAGCGAAACAGCCTCAAACCTCTCTCATGGAAATTATGCTTTAAATATAAAAGACAGAAACGGGATCATGTTAGGGACTTATGTTAACAATGTGCTCACACAGGAAATTGATGTGACACAATTGATGCAGGAACCTCCAAAATTAGCTGTAACGATAACCAAAGGCGACGTTTTTTGTAATGGCGGAAATGACGGTTGGGCTACAGCAAATGTTGTGGGAGGAACGCCTCCTTATGATTATAGATGGTCTAATGAAGTAGATATTGATGAAAATACGATTCTAAAAGCAGGCGAATACTGGGTGTTTATTACAGATGCTAAAGGATGTACAACACAGGAAAGTGTTACTATCTTACAACCTGCAACACCTTTGTCTATAAAATATACAGAAGTTCTTGACCCCAGTTTTTACAAAGCTACCAATGGAAAAATTGTTGTAGAAGTTACAGGTGGAACAATTTTTCCAGACAACTCCTATTGGTTTGAATGGAAAAATAGTAAAGAAATAATACAAACTACAACCACAACGAGCTTTAGCAATGGTGTTTATACGATCTCTCTAAGCGGGATTCCTGAGGAAACCTATAGCCTAACAGTTCGTGATGCTAATTATAAAGCAGCAACAAATAAAATAAGTTGTACGGTGGCAAATTCAATTACAACTTTGGATGATCCGGATCCGCTTGAAGTTACTTTTGAGATAGTTCGTACTATTTCGTGTAATGTAAGTAATGAATTTGGAAACGAGACCGACGCGAATCCACAAGACAACCAAAGAGACGAATCGCAGGACGGAATTTTAGTAGCTCATGTCAAGGGAGGAATTCAGTTAAAGGCAGATAAAAATAACGCACTACCCTATTTTTATACCTGGAAGAAACAGCAAAAAGATGGTTCATGGATTATTTGGAACGATCAGGATGAAACTGCCGAAAACGTATCTGATGGAACGTATGCCTTAAATATTGAAGATGCCAACGGAATAAAACTCGGAACGTATGTCAATAATGTTTTAGTAAAAGAAGTAGATGTTACCCAATATATGTCGGAACCAGCAAAACTAAATCTGGCTTTTACGAAAGGGAATGCCAGTTGTAACAATGGAGATGATGGTTGGGCAGAAGCACACGTTTCTGGCGGAACTCCGCCTTATACATATGAGTGGACAAATGGTGAAACAACGGCAAGAATTGAAAACATAACGACAAACAACTACTTTGTAATTGCAACCGACGCAAAAGGCTGTGTTGTTCAGGGGAGCATTTTTGTAGGGGATCCGAAAGGGATATTTACTACCGAAACAGTAAAAAATCCAACTTGTTATAGTGGTAATGATGGTTCAATAGAACTAAATGTTACTGGCGGAAATTTACCGTATCGTTTTTTATGGAACACAGGAGCTACTACTAAAGATCTAAACAATCTGGTAGCTGGAAATTATGAAGTAACTATTTCCTGCACGGATTGTTGTGTGTACAAAAAGAAGTTTATTTTAAAAGATCCAAACCCAATTGTGGTTGATTTAGGAAAAGACAGCACTTTATGCAACGATCAGGTATTAGATCTAGATGCTACAATCTCAGATGATAAAGCACAATACAGTTGGAGTGCTACAAATGGATTTACATCAAATCAGGCTAAAGTAAGTTTGACCAAAGCTGGAACTTATACTGTAAAAGTAACTTCAGCTTTGGGCTGTGTTGGAGAAGACGAAATTATAATAAAAACAAATCAGGTGGCAATCAGTTCTGAGTTTTTACTTAGTTCTCAGGCTTACTCAGATGAAGAAGTCATTTTGATAAATACTAGTAATCCTTTTGGAGAAAGTACCCAGTGGATACTACCTAAGGGGGTTAGCATTGTAGAGCAAAAAGAAAAATACATTACACTTAAATTTGATGCTACTGGTATTTATACAATAGGTTTGCAACAAACACAAGGAGATTGTTTTGCAACCTACAATAAAAACATTACAGTAGAAAAACGAAGTACATTACCAAATGTAGGTACAATGTCAAAATTTATTACAGATTTTATAGTAACACCAAATCCAAGCAACGGTAATTTTAAAGCTATTATTAATTTAGAGAATAATAGTACAGTCAATTTACGACTGTTTTCTACTACAGGAGAATTTGCTACGCAGAAAAAAGATTCAGGAAAGAAAAAGTACGAAGTCGATTTTAACACTTCATTGCCCTCTGGAATGTATATTTTAGTACTCGAAACAGAGCAACAAACGCTTGTTAAAAAAATTATCATCTATTAAAAAATGAAAAACTTTTTCAAAAACATAATATTATTTGCTCTTTTTTGTTCCGTTTTGGGGGGCTGGGGAGCTCATGCCCAATTATTTCCTGTCCAATTAACACCTGTTTTTAATAGCCCATACAGTGTCAAATTATCCGATTACGCTACCAGTATGGATACTAAAATGCGGCTGTTAGTCAATCCTACCGATATTTCGATATCGCAACGACAAGTACGCTTAAAATTACACATACAAGGTAACGGACTCCATATACAAACCAGCGATTATATGGTGGGGCAACGCCCTATTTTTATCAATGGAGGCGAATTACAGACCTTAACCAATACTGATATTGGAGCCTTGTTTCGATTAGAAAACCTGCAGGGAATTACAGCTTTACAATATGCCAACGGATTACCAGAAGGCATGTATAGTTTTTGTTTCGAAATGTTTGATTATATGACTAATCAAAGAATTTCGCAAAAAAGCTGTGCGAGTTTATATTTGATTTTAAACGACCCTCCACTTTTAAATACACCGCAGAAAAATGAGCAAATAGCTTCAAGCGATTTCCCCAATATTATGTTTACCTGGACTCCGCGCCAGATGAATGCGACTAATATCTCCTATAAGTTCGAGTTAAAACGCCTTATTGATCCTACACTAGACCCACAGTTTGCCTTCCAGATGTCGCCCTTATTATATGAGGAAACTCTTTTTGGAACTGCACTGTTGTATAATTTAAGTATGCCAATCCTAACGCCGGGTATGCGTTATGCGTGGAGAGTAAAGGCTATATCTACAACAGGACTTTCCGAAAACGCCGTATTTAAAAATGATGGCTATAGTGAAATTTATTCGTTTAAATATACTGCTTCTTGCCCTGCTCCTACCTTTTTGTTAAGCGAATCTCAAAGTTCTAAAAGTGTAAAAATTACTTGGGAAGGAATACCAGAACACACCCGTTATCAGGTACAATATAAAAAACAAAATGTTCGTAATGCGCAATGGTTTTCGACAAATAGTTTAAACACACAAAGTTTAATCACCAATTTAGAGCCAGGTTTAACCTATCAATTCAGAGTAGGTTCAAGTTGTGATCCTGCAACTGATGGCGTTCAGTCGTTTACCTATTCCGGAATCAGCACATTTACAACACCTACTGAAACTAGTGGTGTTCCTGCTTATAATTGCGGTATCATACCCCAGATTAATATTCAGAATCAAAAACCGCTTACCAATTTAATACAAAGTGAAACATTTAAAGCTGGAGATTTTCCAGTAACTATTCTTGAACTCAAAGGCGAGAATAGTCCTTACTCCGGGAGAGGTTATATTATTGTACCTTATCTAAAAGACGCCAAAATTGCTGTTGAGTTTAACAATATTGTAGTAAATACCGATTATCAATTGATTAGTGGTATCGTTGAAACAAGTTATAATCCGGAATGGAAAAACGTTACCGATGTAGAAGATTTCACAGGCGAAGGTCAGGGTGGGCAAATTGAAGAAACTGTTCCGTTTGAGATAAAAGACATTGTTATTAATCCCAATGGAGATATTGTTGTAAATGGTAACGATGGACAACAAGTAACCATTCCGGGAGGAAAAGATACTGTCATTACTGATAGTAAAGGAAATACGTATACTGTAGACAAAGATGGAAATGGAAGTAATGAACCTACAGAGCCCGCAACAGGAGGAAAACCATCTCCCGAAAATACCGATGGTGTAGATAAAAGTGGTCAGGCCATTGCATTTACTGCCAAAGGAATCTCAATTGCTTTTTCAGGAAACGGAAGTAAATATGCTTTTGATGTAATGCCAAATAACGCAGCTACAGCTTTACAAAAGTTATACAAAAAAGTAGGTGATGTTGCTTTGCCTTATAAAGCAGTTTTAAATGGTGATACGGATACTCTATTGGCTACAGTAAATAGTACTGATGCGAATGTAAAAGCGGATAGTATTGTTTTTAAAACCCAAAATGGTGCCAAAATCAACTTTACAAGAAATGATAATGTCTTTGTACTAACGGTAAAAGGAAACCTGAGTTATGCCGAAGAACAAATACTAGCCACCATTAAACAAGGTAATAAATGGAAGGTTATTGGGGCTTTTATGCTCGTACATATTTCTCCTAAAGAAGTAAATGTGGCGCTGGTACCTACAGATAATATTTCAAAAAAAAGGCTTGATGAAGTGATTGCTAATACTCAGGCGATTTATAACAAAGTTGGAGTAAAGATTAATTTCAAGAAAGAGGAAGTATTAAACATAGACAGCCTAGTTTCTGGAAATACAATTCAGACGGAGAAAAATACGCTTACCTCAACTTATAGTACAGACCAGCAAAAGATAAATGGTTTATATCAAAGTACAGAATCAAGTTATGTGCTTTTTGTAACAGATAAGGCTTCAAGTACCGGACAGCAAGGATATATGCGACTGAACGGACAGTTTGGGTATGTATTTAAATCTGGATTAGCAAAAACTCCTGCGCACGAATTAGGTCACGGAATCTTTAAATTAGAACACCCTTTTGAGCGGTACAAGACTTCAGAATCTGGTACCGATTTCTTAATGGACTATAGCTCAGGAACGGTTTTAAATCACCTAGATTGGAAACAAATCAATGATCCTGCGTTTAAGTTGTATGCGTTTCAGAGTCAAGCTAGTGGTCAGTTTGCATTAGCTCAATTAACCCCTAATTGGGAACCATTCACTTATGAAGACTCAAATACTTATGTGACTTTCAATAGGAATACCCCTTCATTGAATGGTACTGTACAGGGGATATCTGTAAATGATGTTGTGTATAAATGGAATTCAACCCAAAATAATTATTTTAGAGAAGGTTCGCTTGAACCATTAAAAATTAAAGTAATTGATAAGCCAAAACCTGATCTAGTTGTACAATTATTTTGGATGAGAGATAAATGTGGATATGATGAAAGATACAGTTCTAAGTGGAGCTATCTTTCTGATAAAAAAGGTTTTAATATAGATGATGTCAAAGAAAAGGGCTTTGTGACCTTTAATGACAGAATACCATGTCAAGTGGAGGGTGTAAATCAAGGAAGTGATTCTGTAGATACGAATTGTGATGGTAAAGATATTGCTGTTTTAAATAAACAGAAAGAAGATGTTGTTACTCTTATAAAAACTGTTGACATTAATGTACTAACTAAGAAAATAAATGAAGTTGATATTTGTGCCATTAGAAAACTCACATATGAACAAATTGAGAGCTTAGTCACTAAGATTTCATCTTTAAAAGACATTGATGATGAACACGAAAAAGCCTTATTGAGGCTAATGAATAGTGTAAAAGAAGAAAAATATCGCTCTTTATATGATTTATTAGAAAATGGCAACAACAAATTAATAAAGCATTACATTAATGAGTTCAATGACCATTCTATAAATCCTTTCGATGGTAATAATTATACATCATTAAACATGATGTTATTAAAGATGTATCAGTCTAATCCTAAAGCATGGATTGACAGAATACCAGTTAGTGATTTACCAGAATATTTTGTAGACAAATATTTTACAAAACCAACGGTAAAAATACTTTCTCTGAATGATTTGATTTCAGGTACTTCTGAAATATATGAGCAAGGTTTTCAATACAATCCAGATAATGGAAAAATAAGAATAATACACACCGCCACAGCAATTCAAGCAGTTATAGGTAATGCAACTGGTGCATATTATGCTCCGGTAGGAATGCCACGAATAATCAGTACGATAGAAGTGGATCCGCTTACTCCTGTAATGATTGATTTTAATGATGATTTACAGGTGATAGAAATCGCTTTGAACAATGCAGGCTATCAAAAGGGTCAGGAGATTGTGATACCAGCCTTGTTTTTAAAATTTGGTTTAGATAAACTGAAGAGCAATACTATTGAAAAATCTTCTTTACTTGCATTAAATGGATTGACGATAGTAACGGGTGCACCTGCAATTATTCAAGGCGCAACTCTAGCCAAGCGTTTATGGGCACTTGCAGAAGTAGCTGGAGCAGCTGGAGATATAGCTGTAAATACAGAATATGTTCAAAAAAATCATCCTAAATTAACTACTGCTACTAATATTTTTAATGGTAGCATGGGAGTTGTTGGATTAAAAAATTTAATAACAAATACAGGAATTCGAAGTTTTGTGAAAAATTTACCACCTCAGGTAAAACAAGCTTTTAAGGATAGTAAAGAAATAAAATCCATACTCGCAGCTAAATACATAAATTGGAAAATTGCCGTTTCCGAGATTAAAGATATTAGCACAGCAGAACAACAATTAATCTCCAAGCAAGAAGATGTCTGGAAAGCTTTTGGAATGACTGAGAAAGTGATAGAAGCGGAAAGTTCTATTAACAAAATTCTGAAAAATGCTGATTTCAAAAATATCTATGACGATTTATTGAGTGGAGCTACACCTAGGAGATTTGCTAAAGAATTATCTCTAGAAGAAGAAGCTATTTATAAATTTTACACTAATGTATCTTATTATAAATTTAATCAATCATTGATTGAAGGAAGTAAAGCTGAGGATGTTATAGAAATAGAAAAATTATTAAATAGGTCTTTAGATAAAATAAAATCATCTCCCTCAACTTACTATCGTGGCATAGGTAAGGTAGAAATGGATAAATTAGATAATTTTAAAGAAGGAGATAAAATCTCTTATGAAAACTTTTTATCTAGTACCGACGATCAATTAATAGCGGTTAAATTTATAGAAAATAATATCCGAAAAACGGGAGAAGGAGCTTTAGTTATTATAGAATCAAAAAATGCTAAAAATATCAAAATGTTTTCTGATGCATCCAAAGAAAATGAATTTTTACATAAAAGTAATTCCAAATTTATTTTAAAAGAAGTCTTAAGGAATAAAGTGATAAATTCTTTGGAAGTTGCTATAGATGGTGCAGCTCCACAATATGGAACAATTTATAAAATACAAGAATTATGAGAAAATTAGAAGAACTTACAAAATTATACGATAGTAGCGCTGAACTTTTTACAGAAAAAGGTTTTTTAGATGCAGTCATATATATTAAAGAATGGAGTAGTCTTACAGATATTGAAAAAATTAAAAAAAGAAAGAATCGCTTAAAATATAACGAAATTCATTTTAATGAAACTATTCAAGAAAAAAAGAAGTATGATTATGAAAAAAGTGTCATAAAAACATCAGAATTGATAATGCTTTTCATGGAAAAAACAGATATATTCCTAGATATAGAAATGAAAAATATTAGTAATAATTATTTATTTCGAATTAGTAATTTATTATACTGTGAAAAGTTTTTAATCAACAATCATTTATCATATAAAATGATTAATCATGTACCATATGAAATTTTTGAACCATTAATCGAAAAAATTAATAAATCCCAAGAGTATAAAGAATACGGATTAGAAGGATTATTTAAAGAATATAAAAAAATGACCAAGCTTTATAACGAAGAACCATATGAATAATCAGGTAAATTTAAATGCTGTACTACTAAATGTTTATGTTAGATATAAAAAAATTTCCTAAAAAAGAATTATCTGAAATGGAATTAATCTTATTAGCTCAAATGGCTGAAGAAGTATTATTAAACTCTGAGAAACTTAAACAAGTATCCGAACCAATACCGGTTATTGAGAATGGTGTACACAAAACTATGGACGGGATGAAAGTATATTATGTTGACTTTATAGAAATATTGTAAAATGAAACGAATAACAATTAATGAGCTTCCTGAAATTATTACAGAAGATGTATTTAATATTTTAGTTAAAATGGCACTAGAGTCTCCACAGTCATCAGAATGGGGCGACATTTATTTTTATCTTGTAGATAATAATTATTCTTTATTAAGGAGAATCTTAGATAAGTTTGATGAAAATCAAAGAGCCATCGAACAAGCTAAAGAAGACTCTAAAAGTGAGGAGCAAAGAAAGAAAGAAAAAGAAGACTGGTATGAGTTTGTAAAAAATGCTGATCCTGCCGAATTCTACGGCAATATGGGAGAACCTGAAACACCACAACAGTATAAGGATAAATATGGAGTTTGGCCTCCAGGATACGATGAAAGTGGTAATAAAATATAATATTAATATTTTTATTTAATTAGAAAATACAACATTTTATGTGCAATACAAATTACAAGATTTAAGAGATACATATAAAAATGTTTCTGATTTGTATAAAAAAGATCCGTATAAAAAACATTAGCACTGATTATTAAATGTTTATGTTAGATATAAAAAAATTTCCTAAAAAAGAAATTATCTTATTAGCTCAAATGGCTGAAGACGATTCCAATTTGATTAATTGGATAGAATTCTCTAATACATTAACTGGAGAACAAAAATTAGAAGTTCATAATAAACATATTGAATTATCAAGGAAAATCGAAAAGGATAAGTTTGAATCAATGACTTCTGAAGAAAAAAAGGCAGAAAATGAAAAATTAAATAAAAGTATAAATACCAATCATTTCACAGGAAATATGGGAGAATTAAAAGGAGAACATGGAAACGATGAAAACGGAAAAAGCCTTAAAAATGGTCGAGATATTATGAAAGGAGAATTATGAAATTAGATAGTCAACACTTATACAAAGCTTTAAAAAGTAATACTGAAATTCTTGCTACAGAATTAGAGGAACTTAATTATGGGAGAATGTTTTGGAAATTCGATTTTATTGTTGATAACCAAAAAGTCAATAATCCATTATTAAAATGTGAATTTGAAGGGCTTTTTGTAGACCTTAACCTTTTTAAAATGGAATCAGAAAACGGAAAATATATTTATATTCCAAAATACAATCCTGTAATATACAATACCCAATCAAAAGAATTTAAAGAGTATAAATCACCTATCGAACCACAAAACAATGATTTTGTGAGAAACTATTTCTTTGATAACAATTTGATTATTCTTCATGAAAGAAGTGTTTATAAAATTAATTTAGAAAGCGGAACTATTACAAATACTTCTTTTGAATTTGGGAGTGTTATATTAAATGATATTTATTTATCCGATGGACGATTCCTACTGGCATTTAAAAATCTAAAAAACTATGAAGATGAAGAACAAGAAATTAAACTGTAGTACTATGAAAAGGATAATAACCCTATTTCTTGTATTCTATTCGTTGGTTTCTTTTGCACAATGTCCTCTTAATGTATTGGCAGATGACTTGTCAAAAACCAATAAAGAATTTAAAGAATTCGTTAATGAAAGCTCTGGTTTTAAAGCTTGGCAAATATTAGAAAAAGAGGCTCCAACACTACGTACAGAAATTAGTGAGTTAAGCTTGGTTTCCAAAAATCTAGATGCTATTGAAAAAGCAGGAGGATATACGAAATGGAAAGCATTAGGAGATGTTGGGAAGGTTCCAACAAGACTTGTAATAGATGGAAAAATATTAAGAGGGTCTTCACAAGAATATTCACTTGCAAAAAAATAGTTAATGAGTATATACAAGGAGAAATTTATAAAATTAAAAAATCTGGTTTACCTGAAATTGAACAAAAAAGGCAATTGCAAATTTGCAAAAACAAAATAAAGCCTATTTAGAAGGCAAAATTGATAATTTGATATTTGATAAAAGTGAGATTAGAAAAAGTGGTGACATTTTCGATAAAGAACAGATTTTCAACGCATATAAGGTTGATAAAGATGGAGGAGTAAATACGAATGATGCTTGGTTAAGAAACCAAGATACTGAGTATGTAATGCTTTCAGAAATTGCTCACTCATTAGGTGCAAAAAAAGGAGAAATTTATAATAATATCACAGGGGAATTAAAAATTGTTTCGGAATTGACATACTGCACTTCTTGTCAGGGTGTGATTCAAGATTTCAGTAAGATGTTTCCGAATGTAGATATTGTATTGATCGATAATTTAAAATACTAAAAAAATGAAAGTTACACAGGTAATGTATGCGCCAATTGCAGCACGACAATATACATACAGATTTAATAAAGAAAATAACACCAATATTGATGTTACAGATGAAATTATTGACGGTTCTCCATTTGTTTATATTGATTTTAAAGATACTTCTGCTCAATTAATACACAAGTATTCATACGAATTAGGACAAATTCAATATTATTTGGCGAAAAGTAAAGAAAGTTGGTTACCAATAGCTGACTACCCTTTTCCTCCTACAGAAAAATAAATATTATGCATAATTTAAAAAGTATTCTTGAAATTTATAAAAAAGAAAATATAAGTCTAGATGAAATCATGTTTATCGAAATGATTGATAAACATAAAAGTTGGCAATTAATGACTGATGAAGAAAAGTTTCAGGATAAAAAGCAATCTTATTTAATAAATATTAAATTCGATGGGGCTTCTTTAGAAATTGAATATGAAAAACAAATTATTGTTTTTTTAGAAAAAGTATTGTTTTTTATTAGAACAATTAATGAACAGGAAATTTTTAGTGAATATTTATCTCTTAATAAAGAGGATAAAATACTATTTCGTATGTATTATTTGTTGTATAGTGAAAAAGAATTATTACTACATACGAGAAGTTCAAGAGGAACAAAAGTTCATATTCCATTTGAAACTTTTGAGGATTTAATAAATCAAATAAATTTTACTGCATTATATGAAGAATATAAACTAAAACAACTTTTTGAAGATTATAGTTTGTTGTTGAAACTATTTTCGGAAAAACCTTAAAATTAAAGTAAAAAGTAAATATTTGATGAAAATACAATGAGTTACGTTTTTTAGTTTCCTAGCTAAGATTATCCCTAGCTCGCGCGAGTATTTTGCTCGTGAATGAATATGCAAAGAAAAAATACAGATTAAATTAAGGAATAAACCATACCTTTTTGAATGAAGGCTACCAAATAACAAATAAATTAATGGAAACTAAAAAATTACACATGAAAAAAAATATTTTAACCCTAATAATTGTGCTAATAAGCATTAGCAGTTTTGCACAAAAGCTAAAGATCGATAAAGGAGAAATCAAATTAGATGATAAAACAATTGGTTATATAGAGGGTAAAAAACCTGTTTTTAAAATCTACAGTTTAGATAAAAGCTATGTTATTACTGCAGAATTAAAGGATGCTCCAAATGCACCATCTATGACGCTACCATGGATAGAAATTAAAGATGAGGCAACAGGAAAGTCGAATGAATTAGAATTTAAGAATAAGAGTAGAAAATTTAGTGCCTTTAATTATGATAGAAGCATTGTTTACGAGCTCATGGATAGAAATCTAGTAACTGCTGAAGGTTTAAATAAAGAAACTACGGAAAGTTTTATTAACGGAGAATCAGCAGGTATTGCTAAAAAACGTTTGGGAGATCAAAGTGTGATAAACAATGCAAGTGCTATCGCAGATACTCATCAATTAGCTATTGATGACGCAGGAACTATTTACAGCATAAAAGCGCAAAACCCTGATCCTTTAGATAAAAGAATAGGCTATATCAGGATGACATCCCCATCAACAAATGGAGAGTTAATGTATGAAATTATGGATTTAGATAATTATAAAATTGCTACTTGGTATGCAAAAGCTGCTATGGTTTCAGGCTATGATAAATTTTTAAATCAAGAACTTATTACGTTTGATAATAAGGTTTTTAAAGCCACTTTTGACAATAGAGGTAATCCGATTGGATATAGAATGAGCAAAGATATAACTGCAATGAATATTGTGAGAGTACTTGTTGGTAACGGATACACTTTAGGGAGTCAATATTTAGAAAACAGAAAATAATTAAGTTAACAGAAATTAAATAAAGATGAAAAAGAGATTTTTAGTAGTGGTAGCATTACAACTTTTTATGTTATTGGGCAGTTGTAGCTCAGATTCAGACAATAATGATAATTCAGGAAAAGCAGAAGAGTTACAAAAAGGAGAAATTAAAGCAGACTTTATTGTACATAGTGTTGACGATTTTGTGATAAACAATGATGATACTGCTTTCTTTGTAGGACAAACACCTAATGATAATGATTATCCTGTTAAATTTCAAAAAATTGATAAGAATGGAAATTTAACATTACTAAAAGGAATAAATAATTATAATTTTTTATCAAGTAAGTTAGCAGTTACACCTACGGGAGATTTTTTGATAATAACATCCGATGATGATAAAATATTTCGTTTCGAGAATAACTACAAAGAAATAAATCTATTTTATACAATGAAACCAATCAGCTCTCCGTTTGCCAACAAAATTAGGCTTAGAGCAATTACTGAAAACAATGATAACACATATTTTGTATTTGATCAGGACAATAGCCAAATAAAAAGATTTCTCCCGGAATTAAATACCGACGTTTTTGTTGCAGGTTCAGGTAAAAAAGAGATTGTCGATGGAGCAGGTTTAGATGCCGGGTTCGGAAGCGTATCTAAAATAATTTCTCATAATAATACTTTATATCTCATAGACAATTTATATACTGGGAATACTTTAATCAGCTCCAATATTCGAAAATTGGAATATATTAATAATCAATGGAAAGTCTCAACTTTACTTTCAACAACAGATGATGATAATTCTTTTCGAGATATTGTTTTTGATTCAAAAAATGATTTGCTAGTATTAAAAGGAAAAGGAATTTATAAATTGAACCTTGTGGATAATACTTGGTCACTTTTTAAAGATGGAGAACTAAAAGTGGCTGCATTTGGTAAAAATTCTTCAATTAAATTAACAGTTGATTTTAGTTCTCTTAAAAGTTTTAAGATTAAAAACAATGATTTGTATTTGGTGACAAATTCTGATTTTATCAAAATTTCAGATTTCCAAACAAAATTTGCAACAGCAGAAAAATAAAAACAGATTAAAAAAACATTACAGCCCTAAAAAGCTGTACTGTTTTAAAATAAATGGAATGAAAAAAACTTTACTCTTACTATTATTTATTGTTATTACTTCGTGTTATCAGGAAACTTCTATAGCCTTAGAAGGTGATTTTACGACTTCGTATGTAAATGAGGATGAATCAATTCCTGTTATTATCAAAATAGACAATAAAGTCACTGGAGCAGATACGTATGAATGGACATTTGAAGGAGGCAATCCAAGTAGTTCATCTTTAAAAAATCCTGGAGAGATATTGTATGATAAACAAGGAACGTTTACCATAAAACTCAAAGCATCAAATGTAGATGGAGAGCATAAAGAATTTAGTAAAACCGTTGTTATAAAAGACGGAATCAACATTCAGTTTACCCATGAAATTACTAAGAGTAATTATTCTCCGGTTGAAGTTGTTCTAAAGAATACTACCCCTGGGGAAGGATTAACTTTTCAGTGGGACTTTCAAGACGGAATCCCTACAAGTTTTACAGGAAAAACACCTCCAAATGCTGTATTTACAACTCCTGGTGAACACACAATAACGCTAACAGTTTCTAATGGTTTTGAATCACAAAAACAAACTAAAACAATCACTGTGGCTCCCTATTTAGTGAGTTTGTTCACCTACGAACCAAAATTTGATGATGATGATTACCAGGCTCCAGTTACAATACATTTTGCTAATAAATCTACTAGTGCGACAAACTACAAATGGACTTTTGCAGGCGGAAATCCAGCGACATCAACAGAAGAAAATCCTACGGTTGTCTTCGCAAGTGCAGGTAGTCATGAAGTTACATTAGAAGCTATTAATGATAAGGCAAGTCATATTTTTAAATCCACTATTACAGTTTTGCCTAATACGAATCTGCGTATTTTGACCAATGTTAAATTGGGAATTAATTCAGCTCATAATAACAATACTATTGGAGCAATGTTTTCAACAATAACCAGACAGGTATACAAGGCAAATGAAATCAACGATCAAAATAGCAATTTAATTGATATTGTTTTTCAGGGCTTGAACAACAATTTTACCTACAACAGATTTATATCGCCGGATCAAGTGAACAATTATGGTTTTTTAACACTCCAAAATGCACAAAGCACCATTTTTATAAACTCCCAAAATTTGTGTAATTGTGGTTTAAATTTCACCGAAACCCAATTTGACGCGATGGTAAATGATACCCCGATAAAATCTTTAAATATAAATTATAACGCAGCTGGCGAACAGCAATTTGGCTTTACTTATCCAAAAATCATTCTGTTTAAAACACAAGACGGACGAAAAGGAGCCATCAAAATTAAAGATATGGTAAAGAACGGAACTGGTTCTTATATTTTATGCGATATCAAAGTACAAAAACAATAACCAATAAATGAAGAGAGAGAATAAAAATATCTTGTTTTGGTTATGTATCGTTTTTGCCTGTTGTATTTGCAGCAAAGGATATACCCAAGATGTGGATTTAGAGAGTTTTTATAAGCCCAATTTTAATGTTACAGGTACTATTAATGCCAATATGATGTATTATAATTCTAATATGCCAAATACACGTGAGCCTTTTACTTATCTGCTTTCAGGGAGTTTAAATATTAGTGCTTTTAATTTTAATGTTCCATTATTTTATAGTATTACCAATCAAGGAAATAATTTAGGTTATACAGCCCCGTTTGATTTTAATCGATTAAGTATTATGCCCAAATACAAATGGGTAAAAGCCTATATCGGTAATGTAAGTATGACCTTTTCTCCTTATACCTTAAGTGGTTTTCCGTTTAAAGGAGTTGGTTTGGAACTTACTCCAAGAAGCCCTTTTAAAGTCACTTTAATGGGAGGACAATTACTTAAAGCCGTTTCTGAAGAAAATGCAATGGGAGGAATTCCAGTGTATCAGCGTTTTGGTTACGGAGCAAAAATAGGTTTTGAGCAACCACAATATAAAATTGGCTGGATTGGTTTTTATGCCAAAGACAATGTTAATTCTCTAAACATGATGAGTGATAAGGGAGTGACACCAAAAGAAAACTTTGTAAATAGTTTGACCTTTAGTACCTCTTTATTAAAAAATTTAAACTTTAATGTTGAGTATGCTTTGTCTGTTTTAACGGATGATACTCGAAGTAAAAATCTTTCAGGTGGAAGTTTTAGGGACAAGTTGTTTTCTGCCAAAGAAAGTACAAGTTATATGAACGCCTTTAATGTTAATTTTGATTATAACATCCAAAAGAGTGTCATAGGATTAACGTACGAGCGTATTGATCCTAACTATAATACATTGGGCGCGCTATATTTTAATAATGATTTAGAAAACATTGCTTTACGTTTTTTACGTCCTTTTTATCAGGATAAAATTACAGTTTCTACCAGTTTAGGATTTCAAAGAGATGATCTAGCAAAAGCTAAAAAACAGGATACTAAGCGGGTTGTAGCTTCCATTAATATGAATTACACAGTAACAGATCAACTTACTATTTCGGGTAGTTATTCGAATTTCTCTACTTACACAAATAAAAAATTAGATCAGTTTGAGCTTATAAATAATCCAAATGTAGTACAGTCTGATACTTTAGATTATAGACAATTATCCCAAAATGCTAATGTAAATATGTCCTATGCTTTTGGGGAAAAGAGAAATCAAAATTTCAATTTCAATTATAGTATTGCTGGTCAGGCAAATGAACAGGGAGGTATTATAAGAAAAGGACAAGCCAGTACTGTGCAGAATTATAATTTGTCCCATTCCGTAAATTTTATCGGAACTAAAGTAGCATTAAACAGCTCTCTTAATTACACCAATAATGAGGTAGGTCAAAATAGTAATTCTTCGATTGGAGGTTCCGTTGGAGCCTCTAAGAAGTTGTTCAAAGATAAGCTAAATACAAATTTTGGAGTGCTTTACAATAATTCTCAGTCAAATATGAATTCGAGTTCTGTATTTGGAGTTAAGTTTAACAATAGTTATATGTTACTCGAAAAACACAACTTGAATATGAGTATTATTTCAATGTTCAGGAGTAGTTCTAATGCGAAGAAATTTAATGATTTAACTGCTACATTAAATTATTCTTATTCACTGGATAAAATAAAACTACCAGCCAAAAAAGAGCCTAAAGAAGAAGTCAAAATTGTTTCAGATCCTATTTTAGAAATAAAGCACAAAGACAAGACTTATAAAGGAACTAGAAATGAAATCATAAAACAGTTAGAAGAACTTCAACTTGCATTACGACCGATTCCAAAGGAAGATTCGGATGAACTGCAACATTTGTTAACACTTACGACTCTAACTCCAGAAGATGGAAGTTTTAAAGAAAAAGCGTTGATTTATCTGAAAAAGTATGATTTAAATAATGACATCTTAGACCAATACAACAAATATATTCTTGAAACGGTACAGAGTTTAGATCAAGAAATGATTCGCAAAGACGCAGGGTTTGAAAATGATTATGTTATGGCATTAGGAAGAGTTAATAAACATAAGATGCATGGGGTCAGTGAACAAGATGCAACCGATAAAATTAGCTATAAATCTTATTTAAAATTAGTCGAAAGAAAAAATAAAAAGCTACAACCTTTATTAATTCATCGATGGATGCTTAGTGAGATTTCAATACTTGCCAATACTTCTGCAGATGATATTCATAAAAACGAAAATCTTTCCAGTTTTAATAAACAAGAATTAAATCACTTCTTTAAAATGATGAAAGAGAATAAAACAGATCCAGAAATAATAGAAGAGTTAAAAATAAAACTAATTCCGTTTTACCATGATTTAGCAACGAAAAAGGTTAAAGACGATGAGGTTGATTTTAAACATCTAAAGAATAATTAAGAATCAGAAGAGTATGCCTCTTTTTAATATAAGCCAAAGGGATACAGATTGTTTCAAAAAGAAGTTTGGCTACAATATTAAAGAAGTTACTATGCTTTATTTTACAAAAAAACAGGATTATTTACTTATGAAAAAGTTTTACAGAATACATTTATCGGTATTATTTATCATCCTTTCGGTTGTTTTTTCTTATGGGCAGAATGCTACACCACCAAAAGAATTAGGAGCAGCTTCGAGCGCTATCGAAAAGATTGAAGCCTCTGAGCGTTGGGTAGATAAATTTTCAAATCAGGATTTGGTAGAATTACCAATAGGGATTCGTAATACCGTAAATAATGTTCAATATTCTATTGGAATTACAAAAGCTGTTTTTTTACCAGAGTATACCACTTTGACAGTTTTTTGTAGAGTAGATATTCCACAAAAGGGACCAGACGGGCAACCAATGCAATTATTTTTTGGTGCTGATAATGTAAAATTATCGCATCAAGGAGGTATAATTGGGGAGGCCAAATTAGTATTATTAGGTAATGTTGATATTCCGTTTAGTGATAATAAATGGCAGGTTTCATTATATGGTGGTTTTGATATGGCAACTGGAAGTGTTGAGGATTTGACCTATGTAACAATTGATTGTGATGGTTTTAAAGAAATGAAAATTTCTGGAGCCGTGGAGTTTTCAAGGAATTTGATACTACCAATTGATCCAATAACAAAAAAAGTTGATGAAGCAAAAACGACGATTCCTAAAACCTATTATAACGGGAAAACAGTTCAGATACCAAACAGAGTTAGAGGTGATTTTAGCTTTATGGCAAGTAGCTGGAATGATATTTTGGTCAATGTAAGTTTAGAGCCTTTTACACTAAAAGACAAAAGAAACGGAAAAGATTTTGATGGTAATTTTGAGTTTTGGGTAAGTAATGCGGTATTAGACTTAAGCGATTTAAAAAATGATGCCACAGTTGTATTTCCAGAATATTATGCGAAAAATGCACTTTTAGTACCAAGTCCAGAAGCTTGGAAAGGAGTTTTTATTCAGGCTTTTGAGGTCGGTTTGCCTAAAGAATTTCAGACTACAGATACGGCATCAAGTAAAGAGAGGCTTCGTGTAGGTGCTCAAAATCTTATTATTGATAAATATGGAGTATCTGGAACTTTTTATGCTGATAATGTGTTCCCACTGGATCGAGGCATTACCAGTCAGGAAAAATCATGGGCTTATTCCTTAGATCATATTGATGTAACTATTGCAGCAAATACTTTTGTAAAAGCAAATTTAAGCGGTCAGATTCTTTTACCAATAACTAAAGCACCAACAGAAAAAAAAGAAACTTCAGCTCCCGCAACACCAAGTACTGGAACAACTCCTGCTAAACCAGTACAAACCAATAGAGCTGGCTTGGCATATAATGGGTTTATATCCATGAATGAACAGCAGCTGATTGTGGTTACAAAAGATTCAATAGCTTTTGATATTTGGAAAGCAAAAGCGTTACTGCTGCCTAATAGTTCAGTTGAACTAAAATTAGTTAATGGACGGTTTTTACCCAAGGCAAATTTAAACGGAACAGTTTCTTTTGGTACCAATAAAGGAGCGACAGATGATAAAGACGTAGAGGGAAAACCTACGGTTGATTTTAAAGGAATTTCTTTTGAAAATCTACAATTGCAGACCGTCTCCCCTATTATTTCTGTTCGAAATATGGGCTATAAAGGTACAGTTGCCTTTGGTAATTTTCCTGTTTCCATTGGTAATATAAATGTTGCCATTAACGGAAATGATTCCCGAATTGATTTTGATTTAGGAATTAATTTGATGGATGCCGTTGGTGCAGGTGCCACAGCCCGAATCGGAATACTAGGAAAAATGTATGATGATGGTTATAGGCAACGAAGCCGATATGCCGGTCTTGATTTATCAGCCATAAATATTGATTGTGAATTTAGTTCATTAAAAATAAAAGGGAATCTTATCTTAATGGAAAAAGACCCCGTCTATGGAGATGGTTTTAATGCTGATTTAGAAGTGGATGTGGCAAAAATTGTCAACGTAAAGGCTAAAGCTATTTTTGGACGTAGTACTTTCAGGTATTGGTATTTTGACGCCGCAGTAAAATTCCCTCCAGCTGAAGGTTCCCCGTTTATGATTACTGGTTTTGGTGGAGGTGCCTATTATAAAATGCATAGAAATCAAGATATAGCCATTGGAGATTTCTCCCCATCAGGATTGAGTTATACCCCAGATGAAAAAGTAAATTTAGGAATTAAAGCTTTAATTTATTTTAGTATTGGTTCACAAAGTATCTGTGATGGTGAAGCTGGATTTGAAATGGCTTTTAACTCAAAAGGTGGAGTCAATAGATTAGCCATTTTTGGGAAAGCTAATGTTCTGGCTACTATACCAGGACTCAAAGATGTTACTGACTTAATGGAAAAAGTAGCTTCTGATGTTACTTCAAAGAAAAGTTTTTTAGGCATAACTGAAAATGATCTTAAAGGTTCTTTCGCTAGTAAATATATTCCAGAGGCAAAAGCAGCAATTCCAGGAGATTTATCAGCTGCAGTAGGTATAAAAATGGCAGCAGCAATAGAATTTGATTTTCAAAATAATTCGATGCATGCCACAACAGATGTATATATTAATACACCAGGGAATTTTCTTTCAGGAACGGGACCAGGTGGAAGAGCTGTTTGGGGAGTTTTTCATAAAGACTCTAAAGATTGGTATATGTACATGGGAACTCCAGATGACAGATGTGGTATAAAGATTGGAGTTGCTGGTTTATACCTTAAAACAACCAGTTATTTTATGGCAGGTACATTATTGCCAGCAAGCCCACCCCCACCCCCTGTTGTAGCTCAGATTCTGGGTGTCGATGCCAAACAATTAGATTATATGCGTGACGAAAATGCATTGGCAAATGGAGGGGGTATGGCCTTTGGTGCGAGTTTAGATTTTGACACGGGAGATTTAAGTTTCTTACTTTTTTATGCCCGTTTCCAAGCAGGAATGGGATTTGATATCATGCTAAAAGATTATCAAGAAGCAAGATGTTCTAATACAGGAAAAACTGTAGGTATAAATGGTTGGTATGCTAACGGACAATCGTATGCTTACTTGCAAGGAGAATTGGGAATTAGAATCAAATTATCATTCTTGAGATTAAAGATTCCAATTGTTTCAGGAGGGGCTGCGGTTTTATTACAGGCAAAATTACCAAATCCAGTTTGGATGAGAGGGTATGTAGGTGGAAATATGAATGTTTTAGGAGGATTAATTAAAGGTAAATTCCGCTTTAAATTAGAAATAGGGGAAGAATGTAAGTTTGAGAATGGATCTCCGCTAGGTGGACTTAAACTGATAACAGATGTGACTCCAAAACAAAGTTCTACCGATGTAGATGTTTTTGCTGTACCTCAAGCCGCTTTTTCAATGAAGGTAAATGAAGCTTTTGTGATTCCGGAAGATGAAGGTGATGTTACCTATAAGGTGATACTAGAAAAATTTAAGGTCCTTGATGGTACAAAAGAAATTCAGGGAATCTTAGAATGGGGGTCTTCTAAAGACAAAGCTAATTTTGTTTCTACAGATATTTTACCCCCGAACAAGGAATTAAAAGTTCAGGTAGAGGTTAGTTTTCAAAAGATGATAAATGGTGTATTTCAGCCTATAAAAATAGACGGAAAAGTGGCAACAGAATATGAAGAGAGACTATTTACAACCGGAGGAGCTCCCGATCATATTCCACTTACCAATATAAAATATTCCTATCCTATTGTAGATCAGAAATATTTCCTTGAAGAAGAATATCCAAAAGGATACATTCAGCTTAAACGTGGTCAGGATTATTTGTTTGAAGATGGGAAATGGGAAACTAGTATAAAAGTAAATGAAGATGGAGTTTCTAATGCAAAAGCTACGACTTTTAATTATAATACTAGTTCTAATGAAGTCTATTATGATCTTCCTAATATTAATCAGGACAAGAAATATAACTTTTCGATAGTGAGTAATTTAAAACAAACTCCGTCTAGAAATTCAGTAACTACGACAAAAACAAATACTATTAGTGATGCAGGTAATGACATACAAGTAAGAGAAAACCAAGCTGATGCATTATCTAAAACAGAGGGAAGTATTGATCGTTTATCTTACTCATTTACGACAAGTAAATACAAAACTTTTACTTCTAAAATGAATGCGATAAACACTCAAAATTATAATTTTGGAGTATTGTATTCAGATGTTATTTATTTAACCAACACAATTTCAAGTCAGGAAGCATTTGATATGGTTGAATTGCAAGGAGTAACATATAGCGATAATAAGCCTATTATAACAGCCCAATCTAAACTAAATGATGCGTATTATACAACAGATATCTTTCCATATCTCTATAAAGATTATCCTTTAAATGGTAAATATGCCATAAGTGACAGAGATACTAGTGAATTAGGAGTGATTCCTGCAAAAGCGATACCGCTCAATGCTTATTATATGACTAGTATTGAGAATAATGTAAACCAATCCTGGACAAAAGGCAATTTCCCATTTAAGTATAATATGCCATTGCTTTACAAACAGGATTGGGTTGATTTAAACAATCAGATTGCTAATGATTATGTAAACGGCTTAGTGAGTAGTACATCCGTTGCAAACCGTTTTCTAAATAGTAATTTCTTGTTTATGCGCTATGGTAATTATGAAATAGTAATGAAATACAATTTGCCAGGAGATAAGAAATCGACAGAGTTTACGTATAAGTATAAAAACAATAATAATTTTAGATAATGACACAATTTAGATAAGTTTAATATTAGAAATGATGTTTTAATTTCAAAAATTTAAAGAATAAAAAAGCTACACCTCAAAAAGATGTAGCTTTTATAATTTATCCAAACCACTTTTATTTATTTTCGAAAATATATTGACCCCATAAAGCCCTCTTACTGATTTATCTGCAAAAATCATTCCTATCTACGCTTGTTTCTGCTTAATATTCCTTTTTTATATTTCAAAAGAACTTTTAGCACCTTTAATTAATCTATCACTGTAATAAATTAAAAACAACTATTCTAATACATCGTTATAAAAACAAAAAAACTCCAGAGATATCTGGAGTTTTTAATATATAAGTGTATTTTATCTACTTTACAAATTCAATTTTTTGAACTTCTTCTTCATTGACACTGTCAAAGAAACCTTGTTCATTCATCCAATCATCGCTAAACACTTTACTCATGTAACGTGACCCATGATCAGGAAATATTGCTATTATATTGCTGTCTTTAGTAAACTCACCTTCCTCTGCATATTGTTTAATCGCTTGCATTACTGCTCCAGATGTATACCCTACAAATAAGCCCTCTTTTCTTGTAATTTCTCTAGCAGCATGAGCACTTTCTTCATCAGTTACTTTTATAAACTTATCGATGATGTCAAAATCTGTGGCTGATGGAATTAGATTTTTCCCTAAACCTTCTATACGGTATGGATAAATCTCTTTACTATCAAATTCTCTTGTCTCGTGGTATTTTTTTAATACCGATCCAAAAGCATCAACTCCTAGAATTCTGACATTAGGATTTTGCTCTTTCAAGAATTTTGCAGTCCCTGAAATTGTTCCTCCAGTTCCACTACAAGCAATAAGATGCGTTATCTGACCTTTTGTTTGTTCCCAAATTTCTGGTCCAGTAGTGTTATAATGTGCATCAACATTTAATTGATTAAAATATTGATTAATATAAACCGAACCTTTGGTTTCTTCATGCAATCTTTTGGCAACATTATAATAAGAGCGTTCATCATCTGCAGAAACGTGTGCTGGGCAAACATATACTTTGGCTCCTAGACTACGCAGCATGTCAATTTTATCTTTGGATGATTTTGAACTAACAGCTAGAATGCAATTATAACCTTTTATAATGCTAACCATTGCTAAGCTAAAACCTGTATTACCGGAAGTAGTTTCAATAATTGTATCCCCTGGAGATAAAATCCCTCTCTTTTCGGCCTCTTCAATAATATATAATGCAATTCTATCTTTTGAGGAATGTCCTGGATTAAAAGCTTCTACCTTTGCATAGAAATTACCTTCTAACCCTTCTGTGATTTTATTTAGTTTAATAAGCGGTGTATTGCCTATTAATTCTAAAACGTTGTTGTAAGCAGTTATTTCTTCTTTCATAAAAAAATAGTTAATCGAGGGTATTTTTAAATTAACCTCGACAGGATGCAAATTTAACAAAAAAAATCTAATTACATTTTAATTTTCTCTAAATCTAATAAAAAACTAAACTCTTTAGCTAGTTCCTTTAGGGCTTCAAAACGCCCGGAAGCTCCGCCATGCCCCGCATCCATGTTTGTATTTAGGAATAATAAATTATTATTAGTTTTTTTATTTCTTAATTTAGCCACCCACTTGGCTGGCTCCCAATATTGCACCTGAGAATCATGTAACCCAGTAGAAATGTACATATTAGGGTATTTTTGAGCACTTACGTTGTCATATGGCGAATAAGACAACATATAGTCATAAAATTTCTTTGTATTCGGATTTCCCCACTCATCATACTCTCCTGTAGTTAACGGAATACTACTATCTAACATTGTGGTCATAACATCTACAAAAGGTACTTGAGCTATTACTCCATTATATAATTCTGGAGCCCAATTTACAATAACTCCCATTAAAAGCCCTCCCGCAGAGCCTCCTTCGGCATATAAATGTTCAGGAGAAGTGTATTTTTCTTCAATTACATATTTAGAACAATCTATAAAATCTGTAAAAGTATTCTTCTTTTTTAATAATTTACCATCTTCATACCATTGTCTTCCTAGATCTTCTCCTCCACGAATATGTGCTATTGCAAAAATAAAACCTCTATCTAGTAATGATAATCGGGTAGATGAGAAATAAGTATCCATTGTAATTCCATAAGAACCATATGCATAAAGCAATAATGGATTCTTACCATTTTTCTCTAATCCTTTACGATAAACCATCGAAATAGGCACTTTTACACCATCTGTAGCAGTAGCCCAAATACGTTCTTCGATATAATTGTCTTTATCAAATTCACCTCCCAAAACTTGTTGTTCCTTTAGGATTACTTTAGTTTTCGTTTTCATATTAAAATCGATAACCGAAGATGGCGTTGCTAAAGATTGATAACTATAACGTAAAATATCTGTATCAAAATCAACATTAGTAGTGGTAAAAGCGCTGTATGTTTCGCTTCCAAAAGGCAAATAATAATCTGGTTCGTCATTCCAAGGCATGATTCGGATGTGGTTTAAACCATTCGAACGCTCCTCAACAACCAAATAATTCTTAAAAATCTCAATGTCTTCTAATAAAACATCTTCTCTATGCGGAATAAGATCTTTCCAGTTTTTCTTCCCAGTAGCATTTTCAGGCGTTTTCATCAACTTAAAGTTAGTCGCCTTATCTTTATTGGTCAGAATGTAAAAATGATCTTCAAAATGCGAAATACTGTATTCTAAACCACGAACACGAGGTTGAAAAACAACAAACTCACCATCCGGATCATCCGAGTTTAATGTTCTATACTCAGTAGTTAAAGTACTCCCTGAACTTATTACAATATATTTTCGTGATTTTTCTTTACCAACAGAAACATTAAAAGTATCGTCTGTTTCTTCAAAGATTAAAACATCATTAGCTGAGTCAGTATTTAATTTGTGTTTAAAAACTTTATCAGAACGCAAGGTAACCTCATCTTGCTTGGTGTAAAAAATAGTTTTATTATCATTTGCCCAAACTGAGCCTCCTGTTGTGTTTTCGATTTTATCTGAAAGAACCTCACCTGTTTCCAAGTTTTTAATCTGAATTGTATAGATTCTTCTTCCAACTACATCTTGTGCAAAAGATACAAATTTATTATCTGGACTTATGCTCAAGCCTCCTAATTTAAAATAGTTATGCCCTACTGATAATTCATTGCAATTGAATAAAATTTCTTCGTCGGCAGTTAAACTTTCTTTTTTTCGGGAATAAATTGGGTAATCTTTGCCCGTTTCAAAACGAGTAATATAGAAATATCCATTATAAAAATAAGGAACCGATTCATCATCTTCCTTAATTCTAGCTTTCATTTCCTCGTACAATGCTTTCTGCAAATCTTTAGTATGCTCTGTCATACTTTCGTAGTAAGCATTTTCTTGATTTAGATAGTCAATGACTTCAGGGTTTTCTCTATCATTCAGCCAAAAATAATTATCAATTCTAACTTCTTTATGTTTTTTTAATGACTTAGGAATTTCTTTAGCTATTGGAGCAGCAATTTTATTTGGCATTTTCTGAATTTTAATTTTAAAATGAATGTACAAAAATAACATAAACGAACACGCAACTAAATTCTTTTTTATGTAAATTAACACTTGATTTTAAAATTGAATTAGTAATTTCGTTCCATAATTTAAAACAACCGAAAAATGGATTTAATGGGAATGATGGGAAAACTTAAAGAAACCCAACAAAAAATAGAGGATACAAAGAAACGATTAGACACGGTTTTAATAGATGAACAAAGCGCTGACGGATTATTAAAAGTTACTTTGACAGCTAACCGAAAAATAAAATCAATAACAATTGCCGATTCCTTACTTGAAGATAAAGAACAATTAGAAGATTATTTAATTGTAACATTAAATAAAGCTATAGAAAAAGCTACAGATGTTAACCAAACAGAGCTTGATGCTGTTGCAAAAATGGATATGCCAATGATTCCTGGAATGGACAATCTGTTTAAATAAGATCCAAAAGTCAAAGAAAAAAACAAAGGTTCAAAAGTTTTACGACATCGTAAACTTTGAACCTTTTTTATTTAAATAAGATTTTTAAAATTTTATGCTATTTTAAAATAGATAATCTTTTAAATAATATAGAATTCAAAGCCTCAAATATTTCACACTAATTAGTAGGCTTTCAACCTCTGAACGTTTGTTTCTCTACACCTTTTCTAAACCTCTGAATCTTTTTTATAATTTCTGTAAGGTTTCTAAAACATAAGTATGCATTACTTGTCTATAATCAAGATGAGTCACAATTCTGAGTTTACCGTGTCCCATTGAACTTATCGAAATATTTTTCTGCTTTAATTTTTCTATCAAAAGTTGCTCGCTAAAATTGGGTTGCAAAGAAAAAATCAAAATATTAGTTTCTACAGGCTCTATCGAAGCTACCCAATGTTTTGTGCTTAAAACAGCAGCGATTTCTTTAGCTCTACGATGATCCTCAGCTAATCTTTCTAAATTATTTTCTAGTGCAAATATTGCAGCAGCAGCCAAATAACCAACTTGACGCATTCCGCCACCTAACATTTTTCGGATTCGCAGTGCTCTTTTAATATCCGCTTTAGTTCCTAATAACATCGAACCAATAGGTGCACCCAATCCTTTAGAGAAACAAACAGAAATAGTATCGAATATTTGTCCAAATTCTTTAGGATCTTGTCTTTTAGCAACTAAAGCATTCCAAATTCGGGCTCCGTCTAAGTGAAATTTCAAATTATTCGCATCACAAACTTTCTTTATTTTCTTTAAATCTTCAAGTTCATAACATGCTCCTCCTCCTTTATTAGTAGTATTCTCAACACATACTAAACTTGTAAGTGGGCTATGGTAAAATTCAGGATCATTAATTGCTCCTGCAACCTGCTCAGCGGTTATCATGCCACGGTTTCCGTCTAGCAAACAGCAAGAAACACCGCTATTAAACGAAACTCCTCCTCCTTCATAATGAAAAACGTGTGCATATTTATCAGCAATTAATTGCTCTCCTGGTTGTGTATGTAATTTTATTGCAGTTTGATTTGCCATGGTTCCTGATGGAAAAAATAACCCAGCTTCCATACCAAACATTGTTGCTACTCCAGCTTCAAGTTCAATAACCGTCGGGTCTTGCTTGTAAACATCATCTCCTACTTTTGCATTGAACATGTATTGCAACATTTCAATACTAGGTTTGGTGATTGTATCACTAATTAAATTTATTTCCATATTCTAAAAACTATATCTTATTTTTGTCCAACAAAATTACGTATTTCGTGTTTTCTAATTCAATGAAGTTATATAAATTTTAACCCATTACAAAACTGTTAAGCACTAAAACGAGTTATTTATAAAAATCTTATTAAAACTACTAATAATTTATGACAACTACCGAACAAATAAAAGGTATTGTAGAGCGCCTTGGTGCGTTGAGGAGGTATCTTTGACGTTGATGCCAAATTAATTGAAATCGCTAACGAAGAAGAAAAGACTTTTGCTCCCGATTTCTGGAACAATGCAAAAGAAGCCGAAGCCATTGTAAAGAATCTGAGAAATAAGAAAAAATGGATCGAAGATTACAACAAAGCTATCGAACTTACTGATGAGCTACAAATTGCCTACGATTTCTATAAAGAAGGAGCTATTTCTGCTGAAGAGTTAGATGAGCACTATAAAGCTGTAGAATCGCATATTGAAAACATTGAGTTCAAAAATATGCTTTCAGATGAAGGAGATAGTTTAAGTGCCGTAGTTCAAATTACTGCTGGCGCTGGCGGAACTGAGAGTTGCGATTGGGCAGGAATGCTTATGCGTATGTATATGATGTGGGGTGAAAACTATGGATACAAAATAAAAGAGCTTAACTTTCAGGCTGGCGAGGTTGCAGGTATAAAAACTGTTACGCTTGAGTTTGAAGGAGATTACTCATTTGGTTATTTAAAGGGAGAAAACGGAGTACATCGCTTAGTTAGAATCTCCCCTTTTGATAGCAATGCCAAACGTCATACCTCTTTTGCATCCGTTTATGTTTATCCGCTTGTGGATGATAGTATTGAAATTGATATTAATCCTGCTGATATTGAAATTACAACTTCGCGCTCTAGTGGTGCAGGAGGACAAAATGTTAATAAAGTAGAAACAAAAGTGCAATTGGTACACAAACCAACTGGAATTCAAATTCAATGTTCCGAAACAAGGTCGCAGCAAGACAATAGACAGCGGGCTATGCAAATGTTACGATCTCAATTATATGAAATCGAATTAAAAAAACAACAAGCGCAACGTGCCGATATAGAAGCAGGGAAAATGAAAATCGAATGGGGATCACAGATTCGAAATTATGTGATGCAACCCTATAAATTAGTCAAAGATGTTCGTACTGGTTATGAAACTAGCGATGTCGATGGAGTAATGAACGGTGAAATCGACCCTTTCCTAAAAGCATTTTTAATGATGATGGGACAAAAAGAAGAATAATCTTAATTATTAAACCCAGCTGGTGCTGGGTTTTTTATTATTCTAAAGTGGTCCAATTAAAGAAACACCTACTCCTATCGTTGTTTGCAAATGATTATAATCAATCAAAGTTTCTCCATAACCATGCGTTGCTAAAAGAAATCCTTTTAGATTTCCAGCAATTGGATACGACCATGAAAGTGCTGCATTCCCCCTGTTATTATTAAAACTTAAATTATTACTTCCTGTAAATGTAAATATGCTTTTATTTTTAGTGTAAATTATATTTATATCTCCACGTCCTATATATTGAGCAATATCTGGATTATCATCTTTTGTTGCGCGAAGTCTTAGCCACGGTCTTACATAGACACTCCAATTATCACGATCAAATCCTAGATGAAAAATAATTCTATTCCAACTTCTAGAAAAAGGCAACCCTTTTCCATTTGATTCATGATTGAATGCAACACCAGCCATTCGCATATTAAAGCCTAAAAATTTAAAATTAAGAGGGTAATTAAAGATAACTTCTGGCTCATAGTTGATTTCTCTGAATGGCCTTGATAAACTTTCATTGTAAATCTGCCATTGCGACTTCTGTGTATAGGCAACCCATAAATCTCCTTTCCCAAAAAGAGCATTGTGAAAAATTTTTGTTTTAAAACTAAGCTGAAACTTTGTTTCAAGATTATTATAGTTGGTTCCTGGAGGCGTAACATACTCTGGCTTACCGTTCCCTGAATAAGGCTGTTCATTTGGTGAACTATACCAATTAAGAGGTAAGACATAAATAGGTTTATATGGGGTTATCAAAAATGTTCCATTTGATGATTCTGGAGTTAATTCCCACCTTTCAGATATTGTATGAAGCTTAGTGGGCTTACTAAACAAATCTTTTACTTGAGAATAAGTAAACACAGAATTAAATAATAGGAAAAGAAGTATTTTATTATTCAAAAATAATTTCATAAACTTTTTGTTGTTTTTTGTGATAAAAATACGCCATAAAGAATGAATTCAGGTTATATATTTACATTAAAATATTATATCTCACACAACCTCATCAACTTACTAATCTACGTATATCTCTAAATAATTTAATAAAAAACACTTATTAACAGCAAATTAAAAACTATCAACAATTTAATAGATTTAATAACGTTTTTATAATAATCAGATTGTTATTTTATCTTTTTATTAAAATCCATCAAAATATAATTAGGTAATTAAATACTAATTGATTTTATTTGGCAAAAAATACCGCAAAACCCTAAAACTAATTCATAATAAATGAAATCCTATTCTATCCAAGAGATTAACGAAGTAATTAATGGTGTTATTTATGGTGATACTTCACAAAATATTACTGCTACAGAACAATTAGACAAAGCCACCAATACCGAAATTTCGTTCATTGGAAACAAAAAATATGAAAAACATTGGCAAGATTCCAAAGCTAGTGTAGCTATTGTTAATGAAGATATTTCGATAGAACCAGGAGAAAATCGAGCTTTTATAAAAGTAAAGAATGCCGATTTAGCAATGTCGCAAATATTAGCACTTTTTGCACCACCTACACCTATCTTCCATAACAACATACACGTTAGAGCAGTTGTAGATGAATCTGCAATTATTGGTGAAGGTGTTCGAATTGGAGCTGGATGTTATATTGGCCCTAAAGTTAAATTAGCCGATAATGTAACTATCTATCCAAACGTAACTATCCTTGATGAATGCACTATTGGTAAAAACACCACTATTTGGCCAGGAGCAGTAATCCGCGAGCGTTGTCATATTGGTAACGATTGTATCATTCATCCTAATGCAACTATTGGAGCGGATGGTTTTGGATTTCGCCCATGCAATGAAAAAGGATTGGTTAAAATTCCACAAATCGGAAATGTAATTATAGGAAACGGGGTTGAAATTGGAGCAAATTCATGTGTTGATCGTGGAAAATTCAGTTCAACTATTCTTGGTGATGGATGTAAAATTGACAATTTAGTTCAGATAGGCCACAATAGTAAACTAGGTAAATTTTGTATCATGGCTGGAAATAGCGGTTTAGCTGGTTCTGTAACGCTAGGTAACGGAGTTATCATTGGCGGAAGCGCTTCTATTAAAGACCATACAACTATAGGAGATGGTGCTATTGTAGGT
Organism: Flavobacterium sp. 140616W15; assembly: GCF_003668995.1. Classification (NCBI taxonomy): domain Bacteria; kingdom Pseudomonadati; phylum Bacteroidota; class Flavobacteriia; order Flavobacteriales; family Flavobacteriaceae; genus Flavobacterium; species Flavobacterium sp. 140616W15. Next base: position 712,104 of record NZ_CP033068.1, on the reverse strand, counting down.
GCAGGATCAGGAGTTACTGGTGATATTCCTGCTGGTAAAACAATGCTAGGATATCCAGCCGTAGAAGCTCGTGATGCTTTAAAACAGTGGGCAATCTTAAAACGATTAGTTTGCGATTCTAAAAAATAAAAAAATATTTCAATAGATATTTAAAACAGAAGTTCGCTTCTGTTTTTTTTTATTTCTATTTGTAAACAAACACTTTACGACTTACATCATTAAAGTAATTGTATCATATCAATTTATTTCGATCGATTTCGTAAATTAGCACACACTATTTTATAAAAACACTATTTTATTATGGATTTAAACTTCAATAAAAACGAAGATCACAATAAACTCTTACTTTCTGAACTAAAACAAAAATTTGCTAAAGTAAAATTAGGCGGTGGCGAAAAACGCATAGAAAAACTTCATTCAGAAGGTAAAATGACAGCAAGAGAGCGAATTGATTATTTGCTTGATGAAAATTCAAAATATATAGAAATTGGTGGTTTTGTTGGAGACGGAATGTATGCAGAGCATGGCGGATGTCCATCTGGCGGTGTTGTTGTAAAAATAGGATATGTAAGAGGAAAACAATGTGTTGTTGTTGCCAATGACGCCACTGTAAAAGCAGGTGCTTGGTTTCCTATTACTGCTAAAAAAAATCTACGCGCTCAAGAAATAGCAATGGAAAACAGATTACCTATAATTTATCTTGTAGATAGTGCTGGAGTTTATTTGCCATTACAAGATGAGATTTTTCCAGACAAAGAACATTTTGGGCGTATTTTTAGAAATAATGCTCAAATGAGTAGCATGGGAATTACCCAAATAGCTGCTGTAATGGGTAGCTGTGTAGCTGGCGGTGCCTATTTACCTATTATGAGCGATGAAGCTCTAATTGTAGATAAAACAGGGAGTATTTTTCTTGCTGGAAGCTATTTAGTAAAAGCTGCTATCGGAGAAACAATAGATAACGAAACTTTAGGTGGTGCAACTACTCATTGCGAAATTTCGGGTGTTACCGACTATAAAGCTAAAGATGATAAAGATGCATTAGACAAAATAAAAAATATTGTAGATAAAATTGGTGATTACGACAAAGCTGGATACAGCCGTATTAAAGCCCAAAAACCCGCCTTAGATCCAACAGAAATTTATGGCATTCTACCAAAAGCACGAAATGAGCAATACGATATGATGGAAATCATTAAGCGTATGGTTGATAATTCTGAATTTGAAGCCTATAAAGACGGTTATGGACAATCATTAATAACAGGTTATGCTAGAATTGATGGCTGGGCAGTAGGAATTATAGCCAATCAAAGAAAAGTAGTGAAAACTGCCAAAGGCGAAATGCAATTTGGAGGAGTTATTTACTCTGATAGTGCCGATAAAGCAACTCGTTTTATTGCTAATTGCAATCAGAAAAAAATACCACTAGTATTTGTACAAGATGTTACAGGTTTTATGGTAGGTTCTAAATCCGAACATGGCGGAATCATAAAAGACGGTGCAAAAATGGTAAATGCAGTAAGTAATTCAGTAGTACCAAAATTTACCGTTATCGTTGGAAATTCATACGGGGCAGGAAATTATGCCATGTGTGGTAAGGCCTACGATCCTAGATTAATCTTTGCTTGGCCTAGTGCAGAACTCGCTGTTATGGGAGGAACACAAGCGGCGAAAGTATTGGCTCAAATAGAAGCATCTTCTTTAAAATCAAAAGGAGAAATTGTAGATGAGGCAAAAGAGGCCGAATTATTTGCAAAAATTAAAGCTCGTTATGATGAACAAGTTTCCCCATACTATGCAGCTTCTCGATTATGGACTGATGCTATCATAGACCCGTTAGACACTCGTAAATGGATTTCTATGGGAATAGAAGCGGCTAACCACGCTCCTATTACAAAACCATTTAATCTTGGGGTTATTCAAGTATAATTTTTAAAGTAAATAAAATTACAGAAGGCATTTTTTACACCTCAAAAAAAACAACTATATTGTTAAAAATTAGTAACTTAGCGTTATTATTTCAAATAACTATAGTATCATGGAAAATGTAAAAAATTTAAATAAATGGGCAAATGCGCACACTTATTTACCAGTAGATTTATTACGTATTGCTTTGGGGGTATTTTTATTTATGAAAGGAGTCTTCTTCATTACTAATATCCAGTATTTACATGATTTAATATCTCCAATTGACAAATTTGGTGGTGGAATGTTTCTTATACATTACATTGCACCTGCCCATATGATTGGAGGTATTATGATTGTTTTTGGATTGCTAACCCGATGGGCGATTGGTGCACAATTGCCAATCTTATTAGGAGCAATATTGGTTAATTTTATGGGCGAAATGCATTCACAAAATTTACTATTGGCTATTTGTGTTTTTATGGTATGCCTATTTTTCTTTTTTTATGGTAGCGGAAAACATTCAGCCGATTATTATTTTAAAATGCAACAATAACAAATCTAAAAAAACATTTAGAGACCAACAATTGTCTTATTATTATGCTATTTTTTTCATAAAAAGTACCTAAATTACATTTTATAGATTAGATTTGTAGCATGACTTGGATTCGAAAAGTAATCATCTTTGTTGGGCTCTTAATGCTCTTTTTATCTGCTTATAATGCAGACAAAGTTGTTATTGATGTAATTCAACCTCAGAAAACAGAATCAAATTTCACTTCCGATAGCATTAAATCTTCGGCTTTTATTCAGCCTCAAGCAAGTTTTCATGTTATTGCTGATTTAAAAACAAATTACCCTTCTTTATCTAAATGGTTTGATACTTTTTTAATTGTAATCCCCGATTACAACATTAAAAAAAGCATATTCAATTTTGCAGATCAAATCATAAATCAGAGAAAAAAAATCTCAATATTACTTTATCCTTTCCATTATTTCTGGTAATTAAATCTCATGATTTTAGCAATTGAAGATTAATATCTTCTCAAATAAATAGTTTGCCCATCGCATTCTGTTTATTATTTCATGTTATATAATTAAATTTTAAATAAAAACAATAATGGATAACTCCGTAACTATCATAGGTATCGCACTTGCCGTAATATCACTTTTACCTCTTTATTTCTCTTACCGTTCTAATTCTCTTAACAAAGCTAGAATCCAAGCTATAAAAGAAAAATATAGCCAAAATGGAAAATTCAACTTTGATTTAACCGAATCACAAAACAAAAAAATTCTAGCTATAGATAAAACAAACAAAGGTTTTATATCAATGAATTTCAATAAAGGAAAAAATGAAAGTTCATTCATAGATTTAAATCTTGTTAAATCTTGTCGATTAGTACCAACAACAGATGCAAACTCAGATAGTATCATAAAAGTTGATTTTGAGTTTCAAGATAAAACAACAGGACAAAAAATTGTAATTCCATTTTACAATATTGAAGATGATCAAATAAATCAAGTTTGTTTGCATGAAGATCAACAATTAGGTAAAAAATGGGTACAAATCATCCAAGATTGCATTTCAGATTAATTCTTAATTCAAAAAAAAGAGGCTCCAGATGAGCCTCTTTTTTTTGAATTACATTATGATAATTATCATTTTAATCACTTATGTTTCTGATTAATTTTGATTTCCATTAAATTTCTTATTATGAAAAATTCGTTGATACAAAAATATAATGTTCCGGGACCAAGATACACTAGCTATCCTACTGTTCCTTACTGGAATGAAAATGATTTCACCTATCAACTTTGGATTGATTCTTTGCAAAAATCATTCGCCGAAAGCAATCAAAAAGACGGAATTAGTCTATATATCCATTTACCTTTTTGCGAAAGCATGTGTACTTTTTGTGGTTGCAACAAACGAATTACAAAAAACCATGATGTAGAAAATCCATATATAGAAGCAGTAATAAAAGAATGGAGCCTGTATTGTAAACTTCTTAATGAAAAACCCATAATAAAAGAGATTCACTTAGGGGGGGGAACACCTACTTTCTTCTCCCCTAAAAATCTTGAAGATTTAATTAATGGTATTTTTTCTTATGCTGAAAAAGCTAAAGAACATGAATTTAGTTTTGAAGGGCATCCTAATAATACAACTTACGAACATTTACAAAAACTATATAATTTAGGATTTCGAAGAGTGAGTTACGGAGTTCAAGATTACTCTCAAAAAGTACAAAAAGCAATTCATCGTGAACAATCTTTCCATAATGTGGCTAAAGTTACGTTTTGGGCCAAAGAAATTGGTTATACATCTATAAGCCATGATTTAATTTTTGGCTTGCCTTTTCAGGGAGTTGAAGATATTATCGACACCATAGAGAAAACAAATTCACTACAACCTGATCGTTTGGCTTTTTATAGCTACGCACATGTGCCCTGGATTAAAGGGAACGGACAAAGAGGTTTTAGTGATGAGAACGTCCCTAAAGATGCCGAAAAACGAAAATTATACGAAATTGGAAAAGAACTATTATATAAAAATGAGTATTATGAAATTGGAATGGATCATTTTGCTTTAAAATCTGACCATTTATACACTGCTTTTAAAGAAGGGAAATTGCATCGTAATTTCATGGGATATAGCGCTTCCAAAACCCAATTAATGATTGGACTTGGCGTTTCATCAATTAGTGACAGTTGGTATAGTTTTGCTCAAAATGTAAAAAGTATTGAAGACTACTACCAATTATTAGAGTGGGATAAACTTCCTGTTGTAAAAGGGCATATACTAACTGAAGAGGATCTTATTATTAGAAAACACATCTTAAACTTAATGTGTAATTTTGAGACTACATGGAGTAAAGAAAGTGACTATTTTAAAGAGATACCAGAAATCCTAGTTCAGCTAAAAGAAATGGAGAATGATGGATTACTTATTATCGAGAATCAAAAAATAAACGTTACAGAAGCAGGAAAACCTTTTGTACGTAATATCTGTATGGCTTTTGATTTACATTTAAAGAGAAAAGCACCAGAGACAAGTTTGTTTTCGATGACTATTTAAACTCCTAATTAATGACAATTAGGTGTCTCCTGAACAAATAAGCTCATATTTGATGGAGATAAATACGGAATTCCAAGACCCAAGCCTCTCAGAATAAACAAAACTCCAATAATAACAGCAACATAAGGAATTGCTTTTTGAAATTTATTGCGAGTGGATTGTGAAATAAACGAATTAAAATATACTACACTGGTCATTAAAGGAACCGTTCCTAAGCCAAACAAGATCATATACAAAACACCCAATTCGGCACTTTGCATAGCAATAGCTCCAAACAATGCTACATATACCATTCCGCATGGCAAAAATCCATTAAGTACTCCAATAATAAAAAGTGACTTATAACTTTTACTTCTAAAATGCTTACCTAGATTGGTTTTTATTTTTGAAATGAGCTTATAAACTGGTTTTGAAAAGTTGTATTGTGCAAATATTCTCTCTGGAGTTAGAACTACAATTATCATAATTACTCCAATGACAATGGATATTTTTTGCTGAATTCCAGCAAGAAAAAAACCTTTTCCTAGTAATCCAAAAACCAATCCAATTGTCCCATACGCAAACAATCTACCTAAGTGGTAGACTGTAACTTGTGTTGCTTTTTTTACCCCAATTTGCTTATCTACAGGCAACATCATAGCAATAGGGCCACACATACCTATACAGTGAAAACTACTGATTAAACCGAATATAAAAGCTGAATAAAGCATTGTTATTTATATTAGTATCTATTCTCGATACATTGTTTATGACAATCTAAAAGAGATATTTTTATCTAAATAGATTACATCAGACGTGCGACTATAAACTAAATTCTTTTGCATTTAGTATCCTTTTGCCTATTACATTCAATAAACTACTTGATACTGTTAATACCATTTTAATTAATGTAAACAACTTCTTTAGTTAAATACTGTTTACCATCGTATTGCCATTCCATATTAACATCCCAACGTCCTTTTATTAATTTCTTTTGAGGAATCAATAATTCAGAATTTGTTAAAGTAATTGCTGTATTAAAATCTAGTTTTTTATTTGATGGACGGTACATTAGCACCTCACCTTTTATATTTTTACTTTCAAAAGTATTTGGGAAAATAATTTTAACTCCATCTTTCATAGCAATAATTGTAGGTCTTGATTTCAAATCATGAGCATTTTGAACACGATCCATTTCTTCTCCAAAATGGGAATCATGTTTATAATATTCTTCAACAACCAAATCATTGCTATACTTACTATCGGATTGTACTTTAAAAACAAAGTATAAAATGAATGTCATAAACAATCCAAATGCAATTACTATTGCTGTTCCCCAGTTAATTTTCATGATATTATTTTTTTAATTAAAACTTCTCGGTCCTAAAAAGTTTGTTGATGTCTTTTCGATTAATTTATCACCGTTAAAAACACCTATTTCTACCTTAGTTTTATCACTTTCTAAAAGCGCCTGATCTATTTCTATGAACAATGTTCCTTGTGAAATTCCTTGTTTTGGAACTTTAAACTTTTGTGTACCAACATTTTTTATAGTACCTTTTTGATCAATCAATTCAAAATGAATGTCATTAAAATCATTTATTGTTTTATTGACAATCTTGTACGTATAAATATTACTAATTTTATCTCCTTTGTGTTGGAAAAGCTGTCCAGGTAAACGTAAAACTACAGCTTGAACATCATTTCTTAAGAAAAGCATTCCAACAAAAATACCCAGCAAGATAATCAATACTGCTGTATATCCTTTCATTCTAGCAGTAAATCGGAAAGGTTCTTTTTTCTCGATTTCATCTTCAGAAGCGTACCTAATAAGTCCTTTTGGTAAACCTATATTTTCCATGATAGTATCACATTCGTCAATACAAGCTGTACAATTTGTACATTCTAATTGAGTTCCGTTTCTAATATCAATTCCCATCGGGCAAACATGCACACATTGCTTACAGTCAATACAATCTCCTTTTCCTGATGCTGCTCTATCTTCTTGTTTATTATATTTAGCTCTACCTAGTTCTTTTTCTCCTCTAACAAAGTCATAAGCTACATTAATAGATTTATTATCCAAAAGCACACCTTGTAATCTTCCGTATGGACAGGCTATAATGCAAACTTGCTCACGGAACCAAACAAATATAAAGTAGAAAACTCCAGTAAATAATAATAAGGCTATAAAGTTATTTGATTGTTTGATTGGCCCTTCTTCAATCATTAAAAACAATTGATCACTTCCTACTAGATAAGCTAAGAAAACGTTACCAATCAAAAACGAGATAAGAAAAAAGATAAACCATTTCGTTAGTCTTTTTCTAATTTTCTCTCCATTCCATTCTTGTCTGGCTAATCGAGATTGTGCTCCTCTATCTCCATCAATCCAATATTCTATTCGGCGAAAAACTAGTTCTAAAAATATAGTTTGCGGACAAATCCATCCACAAAAAATACGCCCATACACTACTGTAAATAAGATTATAAATACAATACCAACGAGCATTGATATTACAAAAAGATAAAAATCCTGAGGCCAAAAAGGGAATCCAAATATATTAAAACGGCGTTCTAAAATATTGAACATCATAAATTGATTTCCATTTACTTTTATAAACGGATTTGCAACTAAAATGGCTAATAAAACATAACTAACCAGTTTCCTGTATTCATAAAATTTACCAGACGGTTTCTTAGGGAAAATAAATTTTCTATTACCCCCTTCATCTATTGTTCCGATGGTATCTCTAAAAGCTTCGTCTGGTAAATTTGACATTGTATTATTTTTTAACTTGTGTAGAATCTGTTTGTGTGGTTACTCCTCCTGCATCAGTTTTTGATGCATCTTTATCAACCCAAATTTCTCCTTCTGGTTCTTTTGGGTCTTTAGGGTTACTTCCTTGTAGAGACAAAATATAACTAGCTACCTTTTGTATCTCTTTAGGTTTTAATGTCCCTTTCCATGCTATCATTCCTTTTCCGTCTCGTCCTCCATTGGTTATGGTGTGGAATATTTCTTTTATTCCCCCACCTAAAATCCAGTGGTTATCTGTTAAATTTGGACCAATTTGCCCTCCTCCATCAGCTCGGTGACAGGCAGCACAATCTGTTGTGAAAATTTCTTTTCCGGCAGCAAGATCAGCTGGATCTGTTAACAGGGTAACTGTTTTCTCATCCATCAAATCTGGAGCTGTTTTAAGATATTCTTCAACATCTATCTTAGCTTGTGCCATCTCTTTTTTCAACTCCATCTCTTGGTCTTCCCCACCTAATACATCATAATGTACTACATAAGCTACAGCGAAGACGATAGTGATATAGAATAAATAAATCCACCATGGTGGTAAGTTATTATCTAACTCTTTAATGCCATCATAATCATGATCTAATAACAAACTTGCTTCTGTTTCCATCGGCTCCGTTTTTGTTAATTTTTGCATTAAATTTTTATACCAAGCTCTTTCTTTTAAACTCAAATTACTATCAATTTCAAGTTTCGCTTTCTGTTCATCTGTTAACAGATTATAAGTAATTCGGTCTATTGCACTTACTGTAATTTCTATTGCTATTAAAAGGAAAAGAAATACGAATAAAAAGACAGAAACCATTGGGTATTTTATAAATGCAGGCTTATCACCTGAGTCTATAAAATATTCCATTGCACCAAAAACGATGAAGAAAATTAGTGGCAATCGTATATATACTGGAATTAATTTTTTCATTTTATATATTATTTTTTAATTCTACAATTTAATTTTCGTCCAACGGAATTTGACTCATTTCATCAATTTTTTCTTTTCCGTATGAGAATACCCAGATCCCTAGGCAGACAAAAAAAAGGAAAAAAATTAGCAAGGAAAGTATCGGGAATATCTCTACTCCCGCAATAGTCTCTAAGTTGTGTTTTACTTGTTCAAACATAATTTCTCTATTTTGAAGTCTCTTTTACTTTGATATCTGTTCCTAATCTTTGCATGTAAGCAATAAGCGCTACAATTTCTCTTTCATTCATCGGAATGAATTTCTCTCCTTTAGCTTCTGCTTTTTTCTTACTATCAGCATAACTAGCAACATAATCAGGGTCGTTCTCTAAGTTCTTTTCAATTTTAAGTGCTTGTGCTCTCAATAATTTTTGAGCATTAGCTACTTCTTCAGGTGAATATGGAACTCCTAATTGAACCATTACTTCCATTTTCTTTTGAGTCAATGAAATATCCATTGGTTTATTATCGAATAACCATTTGTATCCTGGCATGATTGAACCTGCTGATATACTTTGTGGATTCCAGAAGTGATTAAAGTGCCAGTTATCATTGTACTTACCTCCTACTCTTAATAAATCTGGTCCTGTACGTTTTGACCCCCATAAGAATGGATGATCGTATACGAACTCTCCTGCTTTTGATTGTGGTCCATAACGCTCAACCTCACTTCTAAATGGTCTTACTGATTGAGAGTGACATCCAACACAACCTTCACGAATATATAAATCACGTCCTTCAAGTTCTAATGGTGTATATGGCTTAACACTTGTTATTGTAGGTATATTTGATTTTACCATAATTGTAGGAACAATTTGAATAATTCCTCCAATTAAAATAGCAATTGTTGCCAAAATAGTTAACTGAATAGGTTTTCTTTCTAACCATGAGTGGAATTTTTCTCCACGAACTCTACTGCTACTAATTTTTTCTAATGCTGGAGCTTCTGCCAATTCATCTTCAATTGGGCTACCAACTCGTAATGTTTGAATTATATTATAAACCAAAACTAACATTCCTACAAGGTAAAAAGTACCACCAATAGCTCTCATCCAATACAATGGCATAATTGCTGTAACTGTTTCTAGGAAGTTTCCATAAGTTAAAGTTCCATCTGGATTAAACTGTTTCCACATCGAAGCCTGCTGAAAACCAGCAACGTACATTGGTATTGTATATAATATAATTCCTAAAGTACCAATCCAGAAATGGAAATTCGCTAATTTTTTAGAGAATAAAGTAGTTTTCGTCATTCTTGGTATTAACCAATAAATCATACCAAAAGTCATAAACCCATTCCATGCTAGTGCACCTACGTGTACGTGAGCAACGATCCAGTCTGTATAATGCGCAATAGCATTTACATTTTTAAAAGAAAGCATTGGCCCTTCAAAAGTTGCCATACCATAACCTGTAATTGCAACAACGAAGAATTTTAAAACTGGTTCTTCACGAACTTTATCCCATGCACCTCTTAGTGTTAAAAGTCCGTTTATCATACCTCCCCAAGATGGAGCAAGCAACATAACTGAGAAAGCTACTCCTAAATTTTGTGCCCAGTTTGGTAATGCTGAATACAATAAGTGGTGAGGACCAGCCCAGATGTATATAAAAATTAATGACCAGAAATGTATAATCGATAAACGATAAGAATATACTGGACGGTTTGCAACTTTAGGAACAAAATAATACATCATTCCTAAAAATGGAGTAGTCAAGAAAAAAGCGACTGCATTGTGTCCGTACCACCATTGTACTAAAGCATCCTGAACTCCTGCGTAAACAGAATAACTTTTCATTGCTGAAACAGGTATTTCTATATTATTAAAAATATGTAATACTGCAACAGTAACAAATGTGGCCAAGTAGAACCAAATAGCCACATACAAGTGACGTTCTCTACGTTTTAAAATTGTACCAATCATATTGATACCCATTACAACCCAAATTAAAGCAATAGCGATATCAATAGGCCATTCTAATTCGGCATATTCTTTTGATGAAGTATAACCTAAAGGTAATGTAATAGCCGCAGCAACGATAATTAATTGCCATCCCCAAAAATGTAGACCACTTAAAAAGTCACTAAACATTCTTGCTTTTAAGAGTCGTTGCAAAGAATAGTACATCCCTGCAAAGAATGCGTTTCCTACAAAGGCAAAAATAACTGCATTGGTATGTAAAGGTCTTAATCGTCCGTAGCTTAACCATGAGATCCCGTCGGTAATATTAGGAAAGAGGTACATAACGGCCAATGTAAGGCCGACCAGCATTCCTACTACACCAAAAAGAATGGTCGCATAGATGAATTTCTTTACAATTTTGTTGTCGTAATAAAATTGTTGCATTTCCATAATCTAGATTTGTTTTTCTGTGGTTATTTTTATTTTATTGTTGGGAGTTTTTATTCTACCGCTGGGATTTTTTTTGATTTCGTCATCAAAAAGCATTCTAACTGAGGGGGTATAATCATCGTCGTATTGCCCTTTTTTGACTGCTACCACAAATGCTATAAAAAAGCCAATTGCAATGAAAATACTAACGGAGATTAATAAGTAAATTACACTCATATCCTTAAAATTAAGTTATACAAAATTACTTTTAAGCATTCTTTTAAAATATGACATTTATCATGCTCAGTCAGTATATGTTAAAATTATGAAAAAATAACAGTTGAATTATTTATAATCATTTTAAACTACTTCTGCTGAAATAGTTAGATGCTAAAGTCACAAAACTCACTATCGTAATTGTACTCAAAGGCATTATAATAGCCGCAACTAAAGGAAGTAAATTTCCAGTAACCGCAAAAGACAATCCTACAACATTGTATAGTAACGATAAAACAAAGCTCATTTTAATAATCTTAATCGAATTTTTTGATAGTTTCAAAAAATAACTCAAACGTTTAAATTCAGTTGCATCCAAAATAGCATCACAAGCAGGTGAAAAAACATTGACATTCTCTGAAATAGAAACTCCAACATTACTTTGCGCCAAGGCACCTGCATCATTTAATCCATCGCCAATCATCATAACATTATGTCCCTGATCTTGTAGATTTTTAATAAACGCCAACTTTTGTTCTGGTTTTTGATTAAAAACAAGTTCTGTCTCTTTGGGTAAAAGTTTTTCTAAGGTCTCTCGTTCTCCATCATTATCACCAGAGAGAACTTTAATCTTATAGTTCAAACTCAATTCTTGAAACAAATCCTCTAATCCTTCTCGATATTGATTATTAAATATATATTTTCCATAATAAGCCCCATCGATTTTAATATGAAGCGACGTTTGCTTAATTAAATTCTCTTGTTGACCTCCTACAAAAGAGAAAGACCCTATTTGAAACTGGTGATTTTGGATTACTGCCATAATTCCTTTCCCTGTTATTTCTTCAAAATCATCTAATTTTATTCGGTCAGACTCTGGTAATGATTCATATAACATACGGCTCAAAGGATGATTTGAAGCTCGAAGTACATTTTTTAACATGATTCGATTTTCATCAGAAAGCGGTTCTCCCTCATATGCAATGTTCGATTTTTTATTGGTTGTAATGGTTCCTGTTTTATCAAAAACCAACGTATCAACTTTGGCGAGTTGCTCAATAACCAGGGCATTTTTTAAATAAAACTTTTGTTTCCCTAAAATTCTTAAAATATTTCCAAATGTAAATGGCGCTGTTAGTGCTAAGGCACACGGACATGCTACAATAAGTACTGCTGTAAAAACATTAAAAGCGGTATTGGCATCAATAAATATCCAATAACCAAAGCCAGCAAAAGCAATTAATAATAAAATTGGTGTAAAATAACGACTTATCGCGTCAGTTATCGTTTTATGTTTTTGTTGAACATCTTTCTGAAAAATATCATTTCCCCACAACTGCGTTAAATAACTCTGAGATACAGTATGAAGCACTTCCATCTCAATTACTTTTCCAATTTGCTTCCCTCCTGCAAAAACTTTATCTCCTGATTTTTTAGTAATAGGAACTGCCTCGCCAGTTACAAAGCTATAATCAATTTCAGCTTGTTCACTAATCAAAATTCCATCAACAGGTATTAACTCTTGATTTCTAATCAATAACCGGTCTCCTTTATCAATGTCATAAATAGGAATACTTTCTTCTGGAGTATTGGGATTTATTCTAGTTACTGCAATTGGAAAATAAGACTTAAAATCTCTTTCGAAACTTAAAAAACTATAGGTTTTAATTTGAAACATCTTCCCTAATAACATAAAGAAAATTAATCCTGTCAAGCTGTCAAAAAAGCCTGGACCATAATCCATGACAATATCAAAAGTACTTCGTATAAACATAACGATGATCCCTAAAGCAATAGGAATATCTATATTTAGCATTTTGCTTTTTATACTTTTATAAGCTGAAACATAGTAAATACTTGCTGAATACAAGAAACTCGGCATAGCCAAAATTAATATCAGCCAGCGAAAAAAAGGTTTATAGTTATCTAACCAAAATTCTTTTACTTCAAAATATTCAGGAAAAGAAAGTAACATAATATTTCCAAAACAAAAGAAAGCTACTCCTAATCTATAGGTTAAACTTCTATCGACATTATTCTTACCTGCCTCATAATTTTCCAAACTTATATAAGGTTCATACCCTATCGAACTTAATAAATAAGCAATTTCTTTAAGAGTAATCTTTTCTGAATTGTAGGTAATCCTAACTTTTTTTTCTGGAAAATTAACCTGTGAAGCACTAATTCCTGGTTTAAGACGACTTAAGTTTTCCAAAATCCAAATACAAGAGCTACAATGAATATGCGGAATATTCAACGAAACTATTGCTGTGGTATCTTCCTGAAATTCTAATAATTTAAGCTGAATACTCTCATTATCCAGAAAATCATATTTACCTTGAATATCTTGAGGCGTTGCCCCTGGAGACTTCTCGAAATCATAATAACAAGTTAGGTCATTTAGACTAAAAATCTCATAAACTGTTTTACATCCACTGCAACAAAACTCTTTTTCATCAAAAACAATTAATTCATTTTTTGGGATAATTAAACCACAATGAAAACAATTTTGGACACTCATAATTTAACCACTTTTAAGCTTGTACAAAGGTCTTGAACCAACTAACCAAAAAATATGACATTTATCATAGCTCTTAAAATACATTTTTAAATTTAATAAAATAAATTGGGAATAAACCTATAGAAATTACATTTCTATCATTATTATAAAAATTTAGGCGTATAAAATCATAATAATACCTAATTTTGCAGGCAAATAACCTTCCTATGAATAAATGTGATCAATGTATCGTAAGACAACTTACCTCGTTAAAAGCTTTAAACAAAGATGAAGTTATTAAACTAGCAAATAGTAAAACCACATACACCATTAAAAAAGGCGATCCTATCTTTGAAGAAGGTGAAGTTACTAATGGAGTTTTTTGTGTAAAAGATGGCGTTGGTAAACTTTCTAAACTAAGTGCCAATGGTAAAGATCAAATTGTAAAGCTTGTAAAGTCTGGAGAACTTTTAGGGCAACGATCAATGATTAGCAATGAACCTGCCAATTTAAGTGCAAAAGCTTTAGATGATATGGAGGTATGTTTCATTCCAAAATCAGAGATTATTACTTTCTTTAATCAAAACAATCAGTTTTCTATGAATGTCATGAAAACTATTTGTGAAGACTTAAAAGACTCTGATAACCACACAGTTTCTTTAGCTCAAAAGACTGTTAAATCACGTTTGGCTGAAACCTTATTATACTTATATGATACTTTTGGCGAAAACAAAGACAAAACACTTAAAATACAACTCTCTAGGGATGAGCTGGCAAGTATGATTGGTACTGCTACTGAAAGTTGTATCCGATTATTATCTGATTTTAAAAAACTAGAAGTTATCGATTTAATTGGTAAAAAAATTGTTTTGAAAAATTTTAGTGCATTAAAAAAAATGGCTGAATAATTATAACTTTTTTGCTTCGTTCCAAAAAACATCCATTTCGGCCAAAGTCATATCCATTAACGGCTTTCCTAATTCACTTGCTTTGCTCTCAAGATATTGAAAGCGTTTTATAAATTTTTTATTAGTGCGCTCCAAAGCATCTTCAGCATTTACATTTAAAAATCGAGCGTAATTAATCATCGAGAATAAAACATCTCCAAACTCTGCTTCTATTTTATCCTGATCACCAGCGTCTACTTCTACCTGTAGTTCTTGTAGTTCTTCTTGTACTTTATCCCAAATCTGATGTGGTTCTTCCCAATCAAAACCTACTCCTTTTACCTTATCTTGTATTCTACTTGCTTTAACCAATGCTGGTAAACTTCTTGGAACTCCCTCTAAAACAGACTTCTTTCCCTCTTTTAATTTCAGTTTTTCCCAGTTTTGTTTTACTTCTTCTTCATCTTTTACAACTGTATCGCTGTAAATATGTGGATGACGATGAATCAATTTATCACAAATTTCATTGCATACATCTGCAATATCAAAATCATTTGTTTCACTACCTATTTTTGCATAAAAAACAATATGTAACAACACATCTCCTAATTCTTTTTTTACTTCATTAAGATCATTATCCAAAATTGCATCACCCAATTCATAGGTTTCTTCAATTGTCAGATGGCGCAAACTTTGTATGGTTTGTTTCATGTCCCAAGGGCACTTTTCACGCAAATCATCCATTATATTTAATAATCTTTCGAAAGCCTGTAATTGCAATTCTTTACTCATTTTGAAGTCTTTTTAAGTTGGGCAAGCAGTTAATGTAAATGTAAAAAATCCTGTTAAGAAATCATCTCAACAGGATTAAATATCGTTCATTAAAATGGAACTATTTTTTTCAGCAGTAGCTTTAGCTTTTTTTGCTGGTGCTTTTTTTGTCTCTTCCAAAACCGGAGTTTCTTCTTTAGATTCTGCAGCTGCAGGCGCTAAATCTGTAACTAATCCTTTTGCTTGAAGCATGTTGTACCAGTTTAATACTTTTTTAATATCAGAAGGATATACTCTTTCTTCATCATATTGCGGTAAAACTTCTTTAAAATAAGCTGTTAAAGTAGCATTATCTTCTTTGTGAGAAATTGCTGGTCCTTTGTCTTCTTTTATTGCAATTAATTGCATTACTTCTGATAAAGGTTTTTCTCCTTCGTAAGTATAAATTGAAATTTCTGACAGCAAACTTACATTACTCTTTAAGCTAACAGTGATCTTTTTCCCATCAATTAATGATTCAGCTACAAATCCTGTACGCGTTTGTACTTTTAATGCGTATAAACCTGGTTTCCCAGAAATAGCTAATATTTTTTCTAAATTCATGTTTATTATAATTAGTATTAAGAATTCGGTTATTTTATTTTTTCACAAAAAGACAATCAAAACTATCTCCCTTTTTTGGCGGCTGCAAATTTCATTCTGTATTCTTGAAATGTTTTGCCTTCGGTAATATTTTTTAATTTCTTTTGAATTAAACGTTTCTTTAATGATGAGATTTTATCTGTAAACAAAATTCCTTCGATGTGATCATATTCATGCTGAATTACTCTCGCAATTAAACCATCAAATACTTCCGTTTTTACAACAAAATCTTCTTCACAATATTCAATTGTAATTCTTTCATGTCTGTAAACATCTTCACGAACATCAGGAATACTCAAGCAACCTTCATTAAAACTCCACTCTTCACCATCTTCTTTTAGAATTTTGGCATTAATAAAAGTTCTTTTAAATCCTTTTAATTCTTTTTGCTCATCAGCTGGCAAATCCTCGTCATCACTAAAAGGAGTTGTGTCAATTACAAATAAACGCAAAGCCAAACCAACTTGTGGCGCAGCAAGACCTACTCCATAAGCATTGTACATTGTTTCGTACATGTTAGCTATTGTTTCTTTCAAGTTTGGGTATTCTGGCGTAACTGTCTCTCCAACTTTTCTTAAAACAGGATCACCATATCCTATAATTGGTAAAATCATTCTTGTTGTATTATGTATTAACGACTATTAATCTAGAATTTCATTATTCTGAATTAGGTTGGCAAAAATAGTAAAAAATAGTCAATGAATAATTCTATAAACTAGATTATATGCTTTTTGGTTTCTATTTAAATCTAAGCTACTATTAATTGGCAACTAATTCATACAATTCTTATCTTTGCTAGTAAACCTAATTATATGTTCGATCGCATCGTTAAATTCACAAACAGTACTTCCTTCATCAACGCTTCAAAAGTTACACTTGCATCTGTTGTTCCTGTCCTGTTTTTTAACTTTTTAGGTTATTTCGAAATTGGCTTCACTATTGCTCTTGGTGCTTTTTATACTTATCCGAGTGATATCCCTAGTAATCTTAAACACAAGATAAAAGGGATTGTAGTTACGGCTCTAATTGTTTCATGCGTTAACCTATTGGTTAATCTCGTTTATCCATTTCCTTGGTTGTTTTATCCATTTTTAGGAATATTACTCTTCCTATCGTCTATGATTTCTGTGTATGGACAAAGAGCAACTATGGCATCATTCTCAGCTTTACTTTCTATTTCACTATCGTTTGCTCACTTACACGAAGGCTGGGAAGCTGTATTGCATTCTAGCTATATATTTGCAGGAGGGTTATTTTATTTAATTGTTTCACTTATTTTTCATTACGTTAAACCGCATCGTTATGTCGAATTGCAAATTGCCGATGGAATTCGATTAACTGCAAAATACTTAAAACTTAGAGGAGATTTATGGAATCCCGACGCCGACAGAAAAAAGATCATTGAAAAACAATTACATCTTCAGGTTGAATTAAACCAAATTCATGAAAATTTAAGACAAGTACTTATTGGCAATAGAGCCACATCTGGAGACTCAAGTCAAAATCGAAAGATGCTTATTGTATTTATAACACTAGTCGAAATTCAGGAGCTAGCACTATCTACATCATTTGACCATAATAAATTACACAAAAAGTTCAATGACCATCCTGAAGCGCTACGTTCTTATCAGAATCTAGCTTATAAACTCGCTTCGACTTTAAAAAAACTATCCAAAAGTGTCCATAAGGCTTCTAAATATATCTCTGTAAACGATCTAAAGAAAGAACTCGATGGATTAGAATCTGCAATTGATGCATATAAAAACAATCTAGGCAAAATTGAAGCTTCTGAAGGAGTTTGGATGCTTACCAATATGCTGAAATATGCTCAGAAGCAGGTCGAAAAAATAAAAATCGTGGAATTAGCTTTTTCATCGGCTATTCATTCTTTTGATTTTAAAGAAAAAAACAAGGAACTTGAAAAATTCTTAACTCCACAATATTATCCGATACGTACATTAATTGAAAATTTTAGCTTCTCATCTACTTTTTTCAGACATTCGCTACGACTTACCATAACCATTATGGTAGGTTTTATAATTGGAAAATTACTTCCATTTCAAAACGTATACTGGATTTTATTAACAATTGTAGTAATTATGCGTCCTGGTTATGGATTAACCAAAGAACGTTCTTATAATCGTGTTTTCGGCACCATCTTAGGAGGATTAATTGCTTTTGGAATTGTATCCTTAGTACACAATCACATTGCGATAAGCATATTTGCTATTGTATGTATGTTAATTGGTATTTCTTTTACACAAAGCAATTACAAAGTCAGTACTACACTTGTTACTATGTATGTAGTGTTTGTTTACGGAATTTTAACTCCTAATATCCTTGAAGTAATTCAGTTTAGAATATTAGATTCTCTCGTTGGTGCTACATTGGCCTTTTTAGCAAATTATTATTTATGGCCAGCTTGGGAGTTTTTGAATGCTGCCTCGTTTTTAGAAAAAGCTATTGAAGCCAATAAAAATTATTTACGAGAAATAGCGGAATATTACAATAAAAAAGGAACATTACCAACATCTTATCGTTTGGCTAGAAAAAATGCTTTTATTGAAATTGGAAATCTTATGACCTCTTTCCAGAGAATGATACAAGAACCAAAATCAAAGCAAAAACAACTTCCGCAAATAAACAAGCTTGCGGTTCTTAATCATTCCCTGCTTTCGTCTTCAGCTTCTTTAGGAACCTATATTCAGTCTCATAAAACGACTTCGGCATCCGAATCTTTTAATTTTGTAATTGACATTGTCATTTCTAATTTAAATCACTCAATTGCCATTTTAAGACATGGAAAAACATCTTTATACAAGAATAAAGACATTAATAAAGAAAAATTGACTTTCCATTTTGAAGAATTAAAAAGAAAAAATTTCAGTAGATTAGAAAATGACAATGAGCTTGACGAAAACGCTAGAGAATCCAAAATGCAAGAAGCACAACTAGTAATCGAACAATTAATATGGATGACTGATCTATCTGATAAAATACTAACAATTACAAAAGAGTTTATAGCAAAAAATCCAGATTAAAATTAATCTGGATTTTTTATTTAAATCATATTTTCAGCGCTAGTTAATTATTTAACTTTAAAGCAGCAGCAGTATTTTTTCTTATTTCAGCTAATAATTCTGGTTTATCATTTAAAGTCTGACCATAAGACGGAATCATTGCCTTGAACTTTTCATTCCATTCTGGCGTTTTAACTTTATCTTTAAAACACTTATTAATCAACCCGACCATGATTGAAACTGCTGTTGAAGCTCCTGGAGAAGCTCCTAATAAAACTGCTAATGTTCCATCTTCGGTATTAATAACCTCTGTTCCAAATTCTAGAATCCCGCCTTCTTTTTCATCTTTTTTAATAACCTGAACACGCTGTCCTGCTCTTTCTAATTTCCAATCTTTAGATTTTGCATTTGGCAAATATTCACGTAAAGCATTCATTCTATCTTTAGGAGATTGTCTTACTTGCTCAATTAGATATTTCGTAAGCGGAATATTATGATAACCTGCAGCCAACATTGGCATTATATTATCTGTTTTTATCGACATAGGTAAATCCATATAAGATCCATTCTTTAAAAATCGAGTAGAAAAACCTGCAAATGGACCAAAAAGCAAAGCTCTTTCACCATCAATCATTCTTGTATCGATATGAGGAACCGACATAGGTGGCGCACCAACACTTGCTTTCCCGTAAACTTTAGCTTGATGCTGAAGAATAACTTCTGGATTAGTACATTTTAACCATTGCCCGCTCACAGGAAACCCTCCAAAACCTTTTCCTTCAACAACATTTGCTTTTTCTAACAAAGGCAAAGAACCTCCACCGGCACCAATAAATACAAATTTAGTATATACTTTTCTAGTTTGACCTGTTGCTAAATCTGTGATTTTAATTCTCCATGATTTATCTTCACGTTGCTTAAGTTTTTTCACTTCGTGATTGAAATGAATTGTTACACCATCTAATTTTCCTAGATAGTTAAACATGCTTCTTGTTAATTCTCCAAAATTCACATCGGTCCCGATTGCCATAGAAGTTGCTGCGAATTTATCAGAAGCATCTCTTCCCTCCATTACCAAAGGCATCCATTCTTTTAATTGAGAAAAATCAGTACTAAAAACCATCTCTTTAAAAATTGGATTTTTTTGTAATGCCTCAAATCTTTTTTTAAGATAATCCACATTTTTTTCTCCCCAAACAAAACTCATATGAGGAACACTTTTTATAAAATTATCTGGAGATGTAATTTTGTTTTGCTGTACTAAATATGACCAAAACTGACGAGAAACTTCAAAAGATTCAGCAATACTAATTGCTTTCTTAGGATCAATACTTCCATTTTTTTCTGGAGTATAGTTTAATTCACAAAATGCTGAATGTCCTGTTCCAGCATTATTCCAAGCATCAGAGCTTTCGGCTGCGGCAACATCTAATCTTTCGTAAATTTCAATTTTTAAATCTGGCTGTAATTCTTTTAAGATTAACCCAAGAGTTGCACTCATAATTCCAGCACCAATAAGTACTACTTCGGTATTTGAACGTATGGTTTTGTCGGACATAACAAGAAAATTTTAAAATGCAAAGGTACTTCATAAAATTGCAAAAAAAAACTATAAATTTCACCTGAAAAGTTATAGTTTTCTAAAACGTTTTCGGAATAAAAATCTCTAGAACATTAGAACATTTTTCGAGACAAATAATCCTGAAGCATTATCGTTGCTGAGATCTCGTCAATCAATCCTTTGTTTTGACGTTGCTTTTTACTCAGTCCACTATCAATCATTGTTTGAAATGCCATCTTAGAAGTAAATCTTTCATCTACTCGAACCACTTTCATATCAGGAAAAATATTTGAAAAATGAGTTACAAAACCTTTTATAATTGAAGCACTCCCTGATGGTTCTCCATTCATTTGTTTTGGCTCACCAATTAAAACTGCTTCGACCTTCTCTTTGGCAAAATAGTCTTTTAAAAAATCAATTGTTGTATGTGACGGAATTGTTGTTAAACCTGAGGCAATAATTTGCAATTCATCAGTAACAGCTATTCCTGTTCTTTTTTGTCCGTAATCTATAGCGAGAATTCTTGGCATCTTAATTTATTATTATAAGACAAAGATACATAAAGTAAAAAACTCATGTCCAAAAAAAATCCGTTCTATGAAGTAGAACGGATTAATTAAAATTTTTTCTCCAAAAAAAATTAAAACAATATTAAAAAATTTATAATAGGAGCTTACTATCAACTCTATTTATACTAATTCATAGATCTAAACCAATCTTAAAATGGAATTTTGCTCTTAAAAATTCTTATATATAATTTCACTTCAAAAGTAATGGCTATTATGATTTTAATTCATGATAATTATCATCGAACAAAAGAAAGAATTAACTAGTTCTCAAATAATTCATCAAAGCAAATCGCCTTCAAAACAATACAGTAAAACAAGCAACAATATTCAAAAACTTTAATAACTAAATCAGGCTCTTAAAAAATTAGATCAATAAGTAATCAATAATTTAAAAAAAAATAGTTCTTTTGCTCAAAATTTTATTTTATACAAATAAATTAAAGCAAAAGCAGATACATAAAAATTACTAAACGCCAAATGAATAACTATAAAAACAGTATTGTTTTATTTCTAAAAAGATTCTTTTTAATTGCTGTAATCTACCAATTCTCAAGAATTCTATTTTACCTCATAAATCTAAAATTATTTGAAACTATTACATTTCAAAACGTTACAGGAGGTCTTCTATTTGATTTAGCGGCCATTGCCTATATTAATATTATATTTTTGATTGCTCACTTGATTCCAGGCGATTTTAAATACAAACCTAGATATCAAAACATTTTAAAAATTACTTTTTACTTCGTAAACCTTCTATTTATTGCTACAAACTTTATAGATATTATCTACTATCGTTTTACAGGTAGGAGGAGTACTTTTTCAATGATTACTGCCAAAGGAATGGAACAAGAAGCTCTAGGTTTAATCCCTTCGTTTCTAAAAGAATTTTGGTACATCTTTGTTTTATTTCTTATCGTAAGTATTTTGTTATGGAAATTAATACCTAATTTAAGAACACATTTAATACACGAAAAAACAACTAGAAAAGATTACTACAAACAATTTGCTTATTTTATACTCTCTTTAGTTATAATTTTGCTTTTGGGACGTGGAGGTATTCGAAAAAAACCTATTAAGATTGTAGATGCTGCTGAATATGGTGCTCTAAATAACTCTGGTTTGGTTTTAAATACTCCTTTTTGCATCCTTAAAACTGTTTTTAAGAAAGAAGATATAGATAAAGCAAATTATTACAATGAAAAAGAATTAATTTCTATTTACAATCCTGTTATTTCTTTAAACCCAAGTCAGCCAGCTATCAAAAAAAATGTTGTGATTTTAATTCTAGAAAGCTTTGGAAATGAAAACGTTGGACGCGGACAAACTCCTTTCCTAGATTCTTTGATTACAAAATCTTATTACTTTAAAATGGGTTTGCAAACGGAAAAGTTTCAATTGATGCTGTTCCATCTATACTCTCTAGTATTCCAAGTTTAATGAATAATTCCTTTATATCATCAAGCTATTCTTTGAATAAAATAAATGGTCTCCCGAAAATTTTAAAAAAGAAGGCTATAATACTTCTTTCTTTCATGGTGCCTTTAATGGTAGCCAGAACTTTGATCAATATGCTGAAGTAGCAGGATTTGATCAATATTATGGAAAAGATCAATATACAGGTAAAGATGCATTTGATGGCAAATGGGGTGTTTTTGATGAAGAGTTTCTACAATTTTACGCCTCTAAATTAACTTCTTTTAAGCAACCGTTTTTTAGTTCTTTATTTACTATTTCATCTCATAACCCATATACTATTCCCGAAAGATACAAAGGAAAATTCCCTAAAGGAACTACTGAAATTCAAGAAAGCATTGCGTATACAGATTTTGCTCTACGTAAGTTTTTTAATACTGCTAAAAAAGAAGGATGGTACAAAAACACCTTATTTGTAATTTCTTCTGATCATACTTCTTCTGGCGGAGATAAAGATATTGATAAAACAAATATTGGAAAATTCAACATTCCTATTTTATTTTTTGATCCCTCAAATTCTCAATTAACAGGTGTTAGCGATAAAAACTTTCAGCAAATTGACATCATGCCTAGTATTTTAGACTACTTAAATATAAAAACTGACATGGTTAGTTTTGGTAAAAGTTATAAGTCTAAAGAAAATTTTGTAGTTTATTATCTTCAAGGTACATATCATTACATAAAAGATGATTATTATCTGGCTTTTGCGAATAATAAAACCATTGGTTTATACAAATGGAAAGAAGATGTGCTATTAAAGAATAATTTAATGCTACAAAATAAACCTAAAGTCCAAGAATCTGAAAAATTCTTAAAAGCATACATTCAATCTTTTAATGAAAGAGTCATCAATAACAAATTGGCTTTTTAATCACTGATTAAGAATACAAAAGAAACATGAATTAAAAAACAATAGAAATCACACAAGATTTTTATTGTTTTTTTTTGTTTAACTACATTAGTAATTATCAAATAAATGATTCAAACTATTACAGAAATTTTTAAGAAGTCGCTCTACTAAATAAAACTACTTTTATTTGAAACCAGAACAAATTTAATTAAATAAGTTTCTGAGAAAGAACTACCTCATAATCTAAGGTAACACTAGCTAAACTTAATAATATCAAAACAGGGTTTGACTTAAATTAAAAAGTCAAACCCTGTTTTTTTATAGGTATTTTTTTTGGGGGCAAAAATCTCTATCTATTTATCTATTAAAGAAACGACTAAAAAAGCCTCTTTCCTCCTCTTCCTCTTCATGTTGAGTTTGAGTTTCTGATTGATGATGAGTCGATTGATTTTTTTCATTCTCATACATTAAATCTTTAATATACTCTATATAACTTCTATTTTTCTCTTCTAAAAATCCAATTAGATATTTCTCACTAAACTCCATTCCGCTAGCTGATTCTATTTGCAACAATTTTTTATATAAAGGCTCAATATGCATCGAGATTACTTCTTGTGGCACAGAGCGTCTTCTGGCAAAATAGTTTACGATCACTCCATTTTCATCCTTTGCAATTTCAAAATCTGTAACAACCCAATAAAATCTTCCAGATTTAGCTAGATTTTTTACAACAGCATGAAAATTATTCCCTTTTTTAAGGTTTTCCCATAGTACTTTAAATATTACTCGTGGCATATCAGGATGTCTTATGATGCTGTGTGGCTGCCCCATTAACTCATAATCTTCGTATCCGCAAACATCTACAAAAGTTTCATTTGCATATTCGATAATTCCAATTGGATTTGTTTTACTCATAATCACTTGGGTTTTATCCCAAGAAACTTCTTTATCAATTGGCGTAGGTCTTTTAAACAACTGGTTTTCTTGATTCATAGTTATAATACTAATTAAATTTTGGATTCAGACAAAATAAAATACAGACGTGCTGTTATTAGATTGTTCCGCAAAACTACTTTTATAACAATTATCAAAAATTGATATTTATCAGGAAATAAATTATAAAACATTCTATATAAGTAGGTTTGTTTGAAATAAAAAGGCTATCGTTTTACTCCACAAAATAAATTGTTGTTTTTTGTTTAAAATTGTTAGTATCTGGAAATGGGGGTTGTTTTAAAAAAAAATCGAATTATATTTGCCTAAAATATTACTATTATGAATTCATTACAAACTATTATAGAACAAGCTTGGGATAACAGAGCTTTATTACAAGAAACAACAACTACAAATGCTATCAGAGAAGTAATTGAACTTTTAGATACTGGAAAATTGCGTGTTGCTGAACCAACTGGAGAAACTTGGCAAGTTAACGAATGGGTAAAAAAAGCAGTGGTTATGTATTTCCCTATTCAAAAAATGGAAACTCTAGAATCTGGTATTTTCGAGTATCACGATAAAATGCTACTAAAAAGAGGATATGCTGAAAAGGGTATTCGCGTAGTACCTAATGCTGTAGCACGTTATGGAGCATATATTTCTAGTGGTGTAATCTTAATGCCTAGCTATGTAAATATTGGAGCATATGTTGATGAAGGAACTATGGTAGATACATGGGCAACCGTAGGAAGCTGTGCTCAAATAGGTAAAAATGTACATTTAAGTGGTGGTGTAGGAATTGGAGGCGTATTAGAGCCATTACAAGCTGCTCCAGTGATTATCGAAGACGGTGCATTTATAGGTTCACGTTGTATCGTTGTAGAAGGCGTTCATGTTGGTAAAGAAGCTGTTTTAGGAGCAAATGTATGTTTAACAGCCTCAACTAAAATAATTGATGTAACTGGTGAGACTCCTGTTGAAATGAAAGGATATGTACCTGCTCGATCAGTAGTTATTCCTGGAAGTTATACCAAAAAATTTGCTGCAGGCGAATTTCAAGTTCCATGTGCTTTAATTATTGGTACTCGTAAGCCATCTACAGATTTAAAAACTTCATTAAACAATGCACTTCGTGAGTACGATGTTGCTGTATAATAATATATCATTAAATTCTCTTTTTATAAGTAAGAATGCTAATTAAAGAAATGAAAAAACTATCTGTTATCATACTTACTTATAATGAAGAGTTTTATATTGCCGATGCAATAAAATCTGTTTCATTTGCTGATGAGATTATCGTTTTAGACTCTCATAGCACTGATGCTACACAAGAAATTGCTTCTAATCTTGGGGTTAAGCTCATTTTTAGAAAATTTGACAATTACTGTAACCAAAGGAATTATGCAATAAGCTTTGCAACTGGAGATTGGATATTATTTTTAGATGCCGATGAAAGAGTTACAGAAAAGCTTCAAAAAGAAATACTTGAAAGCATCGAATCGGATAAATTTGATGCTTACAAAATTTGGTTTCCACATTATTTCATGAACCGTTTTCTATTTCATTACACAGACAAAGTCGTTCGTTTAATGAAAAATGAAAATCTAGTTTTTGAAAATGAAGTACATGAAAAATTAATACTAAAGTCAAAGCCTGGTGTATTAAAAAACTACATGATACATTACACCTACAAAGGACTATTCCATTTCATAAGTAAAAAGGATAAATATGCCTGGTTCCAAGCAAAAATGTCTGCAGATAAAGGAAAAAAAGTAACGCTATTTTTACTTTTCTTTAAACCCTTTTATCGTTTTTTTCACACTTATATTGTAAAAAGAGTCTATCTTGATGGAGTACCAGGTCTTGCGGCGGCGGCAATCGATGCTTATGGTGTTTTCTCTAGATATGCAAAAATGATGTTAATAGAAAAAGATTTAGAATAGCTTTAATTTCCCAAATTTGATTTTTAACCTGAATGTCATTAAACTATCATGTCCTTTAATATCTATTCGCTTAATTTCATAATTATCTTTAAAAGGAAAACGATTAGGGCGATTGCCAATTTTTAAACCAAATTTTATTTTATTCTTAGCTATTACCTGCTTAAAAAGTTCTTTTCCACTTCCCTTCTTAGGGTAATTACCATATGGATAGGCCAAAGCAGAATATATTTTTAAATCATTAACTTTTATCACCTCCTCGCACTTCATAAAATCTTTTTCTATTTCTAAATCAGATAATAAGCTATATTTTTTATGCTCATAGGAATGGTATCCTAATTCTATTCTGTCTCTATTCAGTTTTTTTAACTGCTCGATTGTCATTATTTTATTCCCCAAAACCTCAGAACTTTCATTCCATAAATCTGTTTTTCCTATATATGAAAAAGGAATAAAGAAACTGGCCTTTAAATTGAATTTATCCAATAAAGGCACTGCATAAGTAAGCTGATTTTCAGTAACATCATCAAAAGTAAGAACAATACTCCTTTTGGGGATAGACTTCATTTTTGATAATTCTTCAAAATGATAGGTTTGATAATTATTATCTTTTAAATATTGAAATTGTTCTTCTAATTTTTGCACTGAAATAGTCAAATTATTAGTTTCATTTTCAGATTCGCAAATGTTATGATACATTAAAATAGGGAGTCGAGACATTTTGTTTAATTTTACACAAAGTTATAAATCTAAAATTATTAATATTGCACAAAATTGATTTTATGCCCCAAAATGTAATAGTTCCAAAAATTAGTGTTTTGACATTTTGTTTTAATGAAGAGAACAATATAAAAAAGCACATTGAAAATGTTTCATTTGCTGATGAAATCATCTTCATGGATGGTGAAAGTACTGATCAAACAGTAGCTATTGCAAAGGAATTTGGTGCAACTGTTATTAAACAAAATACCACTGACAAAATACAACAACAAAATATAGCTATCAATCAGGCCAAAAATGATTGGATATTATTATTAAATTTAGATGAATATCTTTCTCCTGAGCTTAAAAATGAAATTTTAACTAAAGTTTCTGATCATAAAAATAATGAACTTTATTACATTAAACAGACATTATTTTTCTTCAAAAAGAAAATAAAACACGGGGAATTCAACAACAAAAAAAGAATTTTTCTTTTTGATAAAAAAAGATACTCTTATTCAGGCGATGAAAAAAGGAAATCTAATATATCGTTCTTTAAATCAAATGTATTAAAAAACAGAATAGACTCTTATTCATACAAAAGTTTCGACGAATACAACTATAAGCTAAGTTTATTAAGTAAAAAGGAAGCTTTAGAATTATATGATAAAAATATGAAACCAAATTTTTATCATTTTTTACTAAAACCTTTTTTCAACTTTATAAATCAATATTTCATTAAATTTGGCTTCCTTGACGGTAAAGAAGGTTATATTCTTGCTTATATAAATTCATTTGCGGTTTTAAAACGTTATTTAATACTTTGGTTAACATATAACAAAATGGAGTAACTTTACTTTTATACCCCTACAATAAGAAACAAAATATAGTTTTTATTAAACTTACCCCTAATAATGAAAATATTAATCATACAGCAAAAAAGAATTGGCGATGTCCTGATAAGTACAATTCTTTGTAATAATCTTAAAAAAAATATCCCAATTCTACTATAGACTATATGTGTTATTCTAATTGCACAGATGTTTTAATAGGTAATCCGAATATTGACTCGGTAATTGTATTAGAAAATAAAACAAGAAAATCATATCTATCATTATTTAATTTTATTTTCAAAATGAGATCTAATAAGTATGATATATTAATTGATGTTTATGGTAAATTAGAAACTAATTTAATAACCATTTTTTCTGGTGCTGATTATAAAATATCATACTACAAATGGTATTCGT
Source organism: Flavobacterium sp. 140616W15 (assembly GCF_003668995.1). Taxonomy (NCBI): domain Bacteria; kingdom Pseudomonadati; phylum Bacteroidota; class Flavobacteriia; order Flavobacteriales; family Flavobacteriaceae; genus Flavobacterium; species Flavobacterium sp. 140616W15. The sequence continues at coordinate 683,721 of NZ_CP033068.1, read as the reverse complement.
CTTTGTTTTACAATCATAACATGAAGCGTTTTGAGGACACTACTGAAACTAAATATGGACTAGCTATAGATAACAGACTTTTGCTATTAAATCCTTTAAATTTGGACGCTGATTCAATAGATCCTTTTCCAAAATTATATGTAAGTAATGACGAAAACGATGAGGCAATTGCTCTTTTAGACAAACATAAAGTAAAAAAAGACCAGAAAATCGTAATGATAAGTCTTTTGGGAAGTGAAAAATCTAAAACTTACCCTCTAGAATACATGGCTAAAGTAGTAGAATATGTTGCAGAGAACAAAAACCTAACTATTCTTTTTAATTATTTTCCAAATCAAATTGAAGACGCTCAAAAAGTATTCAATTTATGCTCAAAAAGTACCCAAGAAAAAATCCATTTTGATTTATTAGGCAGTAATTTACGATCCTTTATAGGCATAATGAATCAGTGTGATATAATCATAGGAAACGATGGCGGAGCAATTAATATGGCAAAAGCATTGAACAAACCCTCTTTTACAATCTTTTCACCATATGTTAAGAAAAACGACTGGGCAACCTTTGAAGATGGATTACGCAATATTTCGGTACATTTAAATGATTTTAAACCCGAATTAATTGATTTAAGTTTACCACACAAGGAGATTAAAAATAATTTCGCTCAACTTTACGAACAATTTAATCCTGAATTATTCAAAGATCAGATTGAGTTCTTTATAACTAAGAATCTTTAAAAGACAAGTAAAGCCTGGAAGGGTATCAACAAAAAAAAAAAAAAACATTATTTAAAATAATGTTTTTTTTTTTTTAAGATTTCCAAAACTTTAATCTCTTTTTTAACCTTTGCTTTTTCGCAAATTCTTCTTGAAATTTAACGGTATCTTTCCACATTTTTTCAAAAATTTGAGTCTCAGTCTTAGCTGAATATAATTTTGCATACTCATTACTCATAATTGCAATCATCTCTTTAAGAGGGGTAAGTCTTCTAAAATTATTCATACGTTGTTCAAAACTCATTTCAGTATGAAAATTCATTCTATTTAAATCAACTAAGAAAAAATCATATTCATTATTACCTCTTTTTTTAATTAATGTATTCCCAGGAGAATGGTCTAAAAATTCAATTCCCTTTTCATGTAGTTTAAAAGTAAAACGGGTAAATTGCCTTAATATATTTTCGAAATCAGGATAATTATCAACCTCAATAAGTTCTCTATAAGTTAACTCAGTTACTAAATGTTCACTAACGTAGTAACTATCTCTTAAACCAAGCCAATTATAGTTCTCTAAAAAAGCGATTGGTTGCGGAGTTCCAATTTCTCTTTCTAATAAAATTGTAGCGTATTCAAAAGAACGTCTTGCTTTTGATTTTCTAAAATATTTATAAGCTATTTTATTAAATAAATTTGGAATTTTAAAGGATTTAATATTAATCGTCTTAGCCTTTATATCAAATAATTTAATAACATTACGTTGACCATTTCCAAAAACAATACCATCGGAAGAATTGAAATTATATATATATAAAAGAATTTCTTTTGTATCTTCTTGTGTATTAAAAAATTTATATTTGATAGTCATTAATCTTATGAAATTTTATGTTTAGTATTTATTTAATATTGGTTTCCAAAAATTAATTACTTTCGGTTTATTAATTCCATGACAACCAAATGGTAGCTGATTATTAATTAACTTAAATGCTATTTTAGGTTTTCGGTCTATTGCAAAATACAAAGCTTCTTTATAATTAGGTATCTTAAAATTCTCATCAAATTCAGGTGCCTTTATTGACCAAAAGACATCTTCGATTGCATAAATCTCTTTATCTGCAGAATTTAGAAAATCAAAAATAAAGTCTTGTTTTGTCTTGCTGATTAAGTAATGGGATGCTGTTTTTCGTAATGAAAAGCCTCCATTACCAACTTTAAAGAAAATTTGTTCTCGGTCTTTTTTCTTTTTGATCTAAATTTTCTAACTATTTTATTATAATATTTTAACAATATAGTACTTTCTGGTGTGGCAATCCATGGAGCTCCTATATAATCATACCCTTTTTGACACCATTCTTCTAAAGCATCTTTATAGACAAAAGCATCCAACTGATAAATCAATATATATTCACTATCTAAAAAAGCTTCATAAAAAAGAGACGACAACAATAACTCATTATAACCATCAATATTTTCAAAATACCTTTTAGGAAAGCTTATTGCTTTAATTTGATTAAATTCGTTCGTAATATAAGAATTATCCAGTCCTTCAGGCTGAACTAAAACAATATCATAGTTTTTAAGCACTTTGACACACTGTAAAAAAGATTTTTCCTCTAGCTCCCCAAAATGCTCTTTATAGATCGGAATAATTATTTTTACAGTATTTTTCATTTTATTAATTTAATCTTAAGTCTATTCTAATTATAAAATAAGTTTATTTTGTAATTACATCAAATATTTAATTTCTTATTCCTCTACATTAATCAAAACACAAAAATAACCTTATAATTAATAAAAACTTATATTCTCATCAAATAAATTATTTTTATTATAATTGATTTTACATTAGTACAAAAAACAAGTCCAATGTTAATTAAAAAACATAGCCTCTCACCAAATTTTTAATTTAAGGATTAATATATAAAAACTTTTAAGTCTTTACAAAATTACTTCTATTTTAAACTTTTTTAATACAGAAAAAAAAGTACAGTAAAATGCACCATTTGTTTTCTTTGTGATCAATTTTATTTTTCAAATTAGTTGCGCTTTATTTTTTTAAAAAATTAAAAATTATCATATTTTTACAAATCCTCCCCTTTTATTATAATATTTTTAAAAACCTGATATCCTATATTTTAAAACCACCTTCAATATTATATTATAATTCTATTAATTAAACACAGTAATTATATAAATTTAGTAAGTGAAATTTTAACTAAATTTGCAACAGCAAAACAAAAAAAAATCATGCGTATTACATTAATAAGCCTTGATAATTGGGGATTCAACGAACATATTGCAATTACATTAAAACAAGATGGGCACGACGTACATCACATTGATTTTAATAAAATTCAATATAAGTACCCTAATCCTTTTCATAAAATATATAATTTTATATTAAAATCATTTTTTAGAAAAAATCTAAAAACAATGCATTTTGGAAAAAAAATAATTAAAAATCTTGAGGAAATTGGAGAACTCCAAGATGTAATATTAGTTATAAAAGGTGACTTTATTGATGTAGAAAGTGTTAAAAAATTAAAAAAATATGGAAAAAAAACAATTGCATATTTTAATGATAATACAAAACGCTGTCCTAAAATAATACAAGTAATACCTCATTTTGATGAAGTTTTTTCCTTTGAAAAAGAAGATTGTAAAAAATATAATTTAAATTTTGCAACCAATTGGATTTACAACTCTTCATCTGATAATAATAATAATAATAATAATGTAGATATCACATATCAGGTTTTTAATATTATTTCAAAAGATGGAAGATTACCAATTCTTTCGAAAATAGCAAATAATTTAGAATTAAACAATATCAATTATAAAATATTTGTTTATCACAAAAAAAATAAGAAAAAGACGAAAACTATTGAATATATAAATGAGTATATTTCATTATCAGAAGTCGAACAATATATAAACAAATCACAAGTTTTACTTGATGTTAATAGAAAAGGACAAAACGGATTAACTTTTAGAGTGTTTGAAAGTATAGGGTTACGCAAAAAACTTATTACAACTAACTCCGATATAATAAATTATGATTTTTACAACCCTAATAACATTCTCGTAATTGATGAGAAAAAACCAAATATCCCACCTTCTTTTTTTGAAACAGAATACGAAAATATTCCAGATAAAATCTTCAGAAAATATACTTTAGAAGGCTGGATTGAGAATGTTGTTTATAATTCTAAAACAAAATTTAACTAAAAAAATGCAACAAAACATATATATAATCTGCCCTCCTAGCAAAGCTACTGGAGGTCCAGAAGCATTACATCAATTAGGTTATATCTTAAATTCTCTAGGCTATAATGCTAAAATGTTATATTCAAAATACAAAAAAGATCCTATTCATCCTTTTTACAAAAACTACAATGTTCCTTATGTAATGAAGGTAAAAGATAGTATTGAAAATGTGATGATAATCCCAGAATCAATGACTAACTTAATAGCTAAATATCCTTTGGCTGAGAAAAAAGTATGGTGGTTGAGTCTTGATTTTTATGAAGTCTTAATGAATAGTAGGGAAAAGAAAAAAAACTGGATAAGAAAACTACTTGTTCCTTATAAACATACTGAATATAGATTTGAACCCAATAAAACTGTCACTCACTGGTATCAATCTCAAAGAACAAAAGAGTTTTTATTGACCAAAGATCATAAAAATGATATTGCTTATTTGTGCGATTATGTTACAGAACTTTTCTTTGATAATTTACCCGATATTGGTAATTTCCCAAAAGAAAACATAATAACCTATAATCCAAAAAAAGGATTAGATAAGATTGAAAAATACATGGCACTTCTTCCTCAATACAAATGGATACCTTTATCTGGTATGACAAGGGAAGAAATGAGAGATACTTTACGAAAAACTAAACTCCATGTTGACTTTGGTTACTTCCCAGGAAGAGATAAAATCCCTAGAGAGTCACTTATTTCGGGGGTTTGTTTGTTAACTGGACGTGATGGTACATCAGCTTTTAAAGAAGATCTAGGAATACCCGAAAAATATAAACTACATGCAGATGAAATGCAACCTGAAAAAGTAACAGAACTAATTAATCATACAATGAATAATTATGATGAAGTTTTTGCTGAGTTTTTAGACTTCAGAACATTTGTAATGAATGAAAAAAATAGTATGATTGAGAACACAAACAAACTTTTTAATAAACTATAAGGATATTATTATGAAAATTTGTTTAATTAGTTATGATTCCACTTACTATGACCACAACATTATAGATGAATTAAAAAGAAGAAACATCGATGCTAATCACATCGATGCTTCTAAATTTAAATATAAATACACTTCCATTTTTGATAAAATTCAAAATTCTATCAATAAAACTTTTTTTAATAAAAATAAAAAAACCACTGCATTAGAAAATTATTTAGTTGAACAAGTCAAAGAATTTGGGCATCACGATGCTATTTTGTTTATACGTCCAGATAAAATAAGTAGAGAAACTCATTTAGAGCTTAAAAAACTTACCCATAAATATCTTGCATATATTTATGATAGTTGCAGACGATTTCCTATAGATAATATAGTAGATGGAGTTTTCGACGAAATATTTTCATTCGATTTAATCGATGTTAAAAAACATCAATTAACATTCATCTCCAATTACATTTACATGGAAAAGAGAGCAATTACACTTGAAAATGCAAACGAAAATATTTTTATTGTAATTTCTATTGATGAACGTTTTACATTTTTAAACAATCTGGCTAACTATCTTTCATCTCATTCTATTCCGTTTAAATTTATGCTTGTAGGTAAAAAACCGCCTGAAAACATAAATCAAAACATTATTTACTCTAAAGGACTTATTTTTCCAGAAGACCTAAAAGCTGACTTTGAAAACTCAAAAATATTCTTGGATCTAATACGAAAAGATCATAATGGACTAAGTTTCCGAATATTTGAAGCTTTGGCAATGCAAAAAAAGATTATCACTACAAATAAATCAATTAGTGAATATGATTTCTATAATCCAAATAACATTTTAATTCTCGACGAAAATGATTCGAATATAAATATACCCGAAGATTTTCTCACAACACCATATCAACCTTTAAGCCCAGAAACATTTCATAAATATACTATTGAAAATTGGGTAAAAACAGTCTTTCAACTGTAAGAAAAATAGCTTCATGATATAATTATTGAATTAAACTCAATACTCTTGCTCTAATTGTATCTACTGAGAATGGTTCTATAACCTTTTGTGAAGCTAAACTAATTTCATTCCAGATTTCTTCATTTTGGTACATTCTAATTATATTATCTACTATTTCCTGACTTGTATTACCAATAATTATATTCTCACTTTCACCAAAATTAAATCCCTCAGCTCCAATATTTGTTGTTACTAATGGCAAGCCATATTCTAAGCTCTGTCCAATCTTTCCTTTTATCCCAGCTCCATAACGCAATGGCGCTACAAAAATCCGTGAGTTTAAAAAATATGGAGATACATCTTTAACATAGCCTACAATTTTAAATTTTTCTGAATTTAACTCCATTATAGATGCTGGTGGATTACTGCCAATAATTGTTATTGAAATCTCTGGTAATACTTTCCATAATAAAGGCATAATCTCTTCATACAAATAATTAACTGCATCAACATTTGGTGTATGATCAAAGCCTCCTATAAAAAGTAGTTCTTTTCTGTTTTCAAAACATACAGGAGTAACATTATTTATGTACTGGTGGATATTTCCTATTGCTATTGCTTTATCATTATTTTGATAATACTCCTTTAAACTTTCCTTTTCAGATTCTGAAATAACAATAATCCTATCTGCCTTTTCACAATTATCTAATTCAAGTTCTAAGTATTTGTTCGCAATCTCCATCATTTTTGGATCGCCCTTTAATTCAAACTCTCTTTTAAATCTTAAATAATGGAAATCAACCATGTCAAAAAATATTTTTGCCTCTGTTTTGTATTTTTTAACGAGTGGGTAATATTTATTAAAAATTTCTGGTCTATGCAACCATACAAAATCTACTTTTGGTAAAACCTCTTTCAGAAATCCTTCTTTTGTTATTAATTTATTAAACCTATCGATAGTTGGTTCATAAACAACAACTCCCATTTCTTTAAATATTTCTATATATTCTGATTGATATTTATATTCTTTAAAATCGGCTAATAAAAAAACACCTACATTATTATGCAAAAGCATCTTAATTATCTCTGTTAGTCTTCTGGATCCTGAATCTTTATTAAATTCTGGTATTTTAGTATCAACAATTAAAACATAAGAGTTATATTTTAATTCACTTAAAAAGTCAATTCTAACTTTGTTTTTTTTTAGTTTTTGAGCTAATTTTTTTAATCTGAAATATAATTTGATCGATTTATACATTTAATTTGTAGTTAGTTTAAAAAAAAATGAATGTTTTAGTAATAATAATCTAGAGTGAATGACTCTTCTTATCAGCAAAAAAAATATCATCTAATACTTTGTGTGTGCTATTTATATCAAAATTTTCTATAAAAAATTTTGATGCCTCTAAACTTTTTGCCTCATAAAACTCTTCTTCTTGCAAGAGTTTATTAATATAATTTGCAAATTCTAATGGACAATTAGTTACTAAACAACCATTATTTGTTTTATTTAGCAAACCATCTATTCCTCTTTCATTACAGACAACTGGTAATCCATACGATAATGACTCTACAACTTTTATTTTTAAACCAGTTCCTGACAACATTGGGCAAATAGCAATTTTGGCTTTTTTGTAGACTCCGTCTAAATCTTCAATAAATTTTATTTTCTCTACATTTTCAAACTCTGGTATATATTTGGCTATTTTTCCTATAACGGTAATTTTTATATCCCTTTTTATATTGGGATACACATTTTCAAAAAACCATCTAGCAGATTTTACATTATGCTCATTTTCACTAGCAACATATACAACATCTATGTTTTTAGCATTAACATGCCTGTCTTGTGCATTATTTGGCAAACTATGAGTTATTAAATCTAGTTGATTATCTAAAAACTGTGAAAAAACATACTTTTCTTCATTAGAAATTACCCAAACTCTATCAAATTTTTTAAGCACAGAAATTTCTGTCTGAAAATAATCACTTAAACTAAATTTTTTATTAGTTTGAAATTGAGAAGTCAAAAAATCATGAGTGTCAATAATCCATTTTTCATTATCTCCTTTTTTTGTATTATCTAAAAGTGATGCCCAATAAGCATAGGAAATAATTTTATAGTCATAATTTCTTGATTCAATTATTTCAGCAAATTGTTCTTTATGTTCGAATTTAGTCCGATCAAAATCTTTGACAAATCTATTCATCTTTCTTGGCAAAGAATATGTCAAAAGATATTTAATCCTTTTACTTTTTCTATTTCCTCTTTTTAAAAGAAAACCTTCTGCAATTAAACCTTTAGATTTCATTTCCAGAATAGAATCTTCTTTAAAATCATCAGATTCTTCTCCCACAAAATCTACTTTAATATTACGACTTTTAAAATATCGCAACAAAGATAAAGCTCTAGCATTATTTCCTTGAGTAAACATCAATGGGTTTTCAGGATAGAAATATAAAATACGCATAATTTAAAATTTAATTTTGGAGTGCTATTTATTATACTAAAAACTGATTTATTTGGCTAATCCATTCATCTAAAACATCTTTTTCGTTATGTTTTTTTGCCATTTCATGTGCATTTGCTCCCATTTTTTTTCTCAAGTCTGAATTCGTCATTAAAGTAACCAAGGCGTCTTTCATTTCTTCTTCATTTTTAACCAAAAAACCATTCGTATTATGTTCTATTAATTCATTTACACCCGAACAAGTTTCAAAACCTATGCAAGGAAGCCCTACAGTCATAGCTTCGACCAGAGCAAGTCCAAATCCTTCATACTTACTAGGAAAGATAAATAGATCCGATTCTTTCAGCTTATCAATAGGATTACTTGTAAACCCATTAAAAAACACTCTATCTTCAATATTTAACTGTCTCACCAGATTTTGTAACATTTCTAAATCACTACCTACTCCCCAAAAATGTAAATCCCAGTTTAAATATTTATTTGCCAAACGAGAAAACACCAAAATAGCAACATCTTGTTGCTTACAATTTGTAGCTAATGTGGCTATGTTTACTATTTTAAATCTTTCTTTAACATTATTATGATTTACTATTTCTGAATCATCAATTTGAAAAACTGGATTTGTTATAGTAAAAGCCTTCCCTTTGAATGTATCTGGCAAATATTCCTTATAACTTTCAAATAAAACCTGAATACCACTTAAGCTTTTATACGAATCTTTAAGTAACTGCATCTCGTTCTCAGAACGATACCATAACAGATCTGAATAATCATAATCTGGTCGTCCGTTTACAGAATTAATAATTGGGATATCGTAATCATTTTTATACGAAATTTCCAACAACGAACTAATGCTCATTGTAATAATTAAATCAGGTTTAGATGCTATCACATATTTTCCCCAAGCCTGTGATCGATTAGATAGGTTGAATTTATTTAATTCATCAATACCACCCCATTTTTTCAACAAAATTTTATTGTAGATCTTGCTGTACTTTTTTAGAATCTTATAATAAACCCACAAAAAAAGTTTTTTTCCTTTGTAGTTATGTAATTCTAATGTACTTTTTTGAATAACTTGATCATCAAAAATATTAGTTATTTTTATTTTTTCATCCAAAGAAAAAAATGGATTTCCATGACTATTTTGATTTGTAGCTATTTCTACTTCAAAATTATTATTTACTAAATTATTAGCTAAATAGCAACATATTTTTTCTGTTCCTCCAGATCCGTTTAAAAAACCATGGTGTTGAACTAATAATATTTTCATTTAATAAATTTTTGACCTTATCTCTTTTCGCATTCTTTTTCTAACTTTTGAAATCGGTATAACCTTAACAAAAAACAATTTTACTTTACATTTTAATTTTAATCTTTTATAATAATTCTCAAAATCAACATGACTAGGGGAATTTATAAAAAATAAAAAATAAGCATTTAATTTCCTCTTATCTTCCTCTTTCAAAAAAGGTAAAACATTTTTTTGTGTAAATTCCTTTATCAACTTATGTAAATATTTTTTTTGATCTGCATCCAATGGCATAGAAAGATATCTCAATTGAAATGGTTCATGTTCCATAAAAAGTGCTAAATGCAAAGAATGAGAATTATATAAATTATTTTTTTATAAAAATCGTCTAGAATTTCAAACCATCTTGGAATTTGTACCAGTACCTTACCTACAGCATTATTAATAGATTTATGATTTTGATTTTCATGATGTCTATAATGATATTGCCCACTAGGATTTCCCGCAACTCTTGTGGTTAAAGCAAGTAATTGATGCGAAAACAATCCATCTTCACAGGGTTGTATATTCTCTGGAAATCTTATATCAGAATGCTTTAATAAAAAATCATGCTTGAGTAATTGTGCCATTGTAGGCAGCGCATAAACGTTTGGCAAACGCTTACAGCAATCTTCTCCAATTACGACAATATCTAAATCTTGCTTTTTAGCTAATTCATAAGAAGTACTAAGGAATTCTGAATCAATTGTATCGTCAGAATCCATAAAAAAAATATACTCCCCATTAGCCAACTTCAAACCATTGTTTCTAGCATTTGAAACTCCCGAGTTTTTCTGCTCTAACAATCTTACTCTTTCGTTCATTTGTGAAAATTGCTCACAAATCATCAATGATTTATCGGTAGAACCGTCATCGACAAGGATTAGTTCAATTTCCTTTAAACTTTGATTTAAAACACTTTCGATAGCTTCAGAAATGAATCTCTCTGAATTATAAACTGGTATAACGACAGAAACTAAAATTTTTGAATTGGTTATTTTCATTTAAAATTTGAAATTAGAGTTCAAATATACACAAAGTAAAGTGATATTTATTCCAAAGAACAGACTCAATCTAACTGAATATTTTTAAACTAGATCTATTTAATTCTATTAATTAAATACATTTGTATTTCGAAAATATTATATACTAATTATTTTTCAAGAAGATTAAACAAATAAAAAATGAACGAAGAAATACACAACGCATACGAAGTCATTAAAGAAGGAGGAATCATTCTTTACCCAACTGATACTGTTTGGGGAATAGGTTGCGATGCAACAAACCCAGAAGCTGTTGCAAAAATATATAAACTGAAGCAAAGAGCCGAAACACAAAGTATGATTTGCCTAATGAATGGTGAAAAAATGATGTATAATGTATTCAAGGATATCCCTGAGGTAGCTTGGCAAATTTTAGATTTATCCGAAAAACCGACAACTATTATTTTAGATAAACCTCGAAATGTGGCACCAAATATCATTGCATCAGATAACTCTTTAGCAATTAGAATAGTAAAAGAGCCTTTTTGTTTTAAACTTTTAGAGCGAATGAAAAAGCCTTTAGTTTCTACTTCAGCTAATATTTCTGGACAACCAACTCCAATTGCTTTTAAGGATATTAATCCAGAAATTATTAAAGGAGTGGATTACGTAGTAAATTTACATCGCGATAGAATAGCAGGAAAACCATCTACAATTATTAAATTAACAAGTGACTCACAAGTAAAAATAATTCGCAAATAATTTTAGAACTAATTGATAATTAACAGTTGTTAATTATCAATTAGCTTCAAGCTTTCAATTAACCAATCAATGTCCTCTTTGGTATTGTAATGACTTAAAGAAATTCGCAAATTCGGAAGTTTCAAATCAGCTTCCGATAGCATTTCTTTTAATACATGTGATGGGCGTACACTTCCTGATTGACAAGCGCTTCCTCTAGAAACTGCTATTCCCTTCATATCTAAACTAAATAGTAACATTGCCGTTTTATCTGAGGAAAAGGGTAATATTACATTCAGAATTGTATAGAAATCATCTTTATTTCCATTAACTCTGAAGTCTGGAAATTCAATTTCTAGCTGATTAACCAAATACATTTTTAATCCTGTAATATATTCTTTTTCGCTATCTAAATTTTCATACGAAAGCGTCAAAGCTTTTGCCATACCTGCAATTTGATGTACCGCTTCAGTTCCTGCACGCAATCCTTTTTCTTGCTCACCGCCAAAAAGCAATGGTTGCAATCCTGAGTTTTTTCGAACAAAAGCAAAACCAATTCCTTTTGGGCCATGAAACTTATGCGCACTTGCAACAATAAAATCCAAAGGACAACTTTGTAAATCTATTTTTGTTTTACCCACAGATTGTACCGTATCCGAATGAAACAACACATCATATTGCTTACATATGACACTAACTCTGTTTAAATCTAAAACAACCCCTATTTCATTATTAACATGCATCAAACTTACAATAGTCTTCTTCTCTTCTGATAACAAATTTGACAAATGAGTTAAGTCAATCGATCCATCAGAGTTAATATTTACATAATCAATTGTAATATTATATTCCGATTCTAACACCAAAGCGGTATGCAAAATAGCATGATGCTCAATTTTAGTAGTTATTATTCGCTCGATTTTCAAGTCTTTTACAGCCGAACGAAGTATCCAATTATTAGCTTCGGTACCACCAGAAGTAAAAATAATTTCTTGTGCCGAGCAATTTAATTGCTTAGCTATACTTTTTCTTGAAAGTTCTAAAATTGTCTTGGCATTTCGTCCAAAACTATGTGGAGAGGATGCATTACCATAATCTTCAATCATTACTTTGGTCATCTCCTGAATGACTTCTGGTCGTATGGCAGTTGTAGAGGCGTTATCGAGATATACTTTTTTCATTGTGGCAAAGTTAAGAAATATCAATTGTCTATTCTTAAATATCAATTATCATTTTTTTCACTATTTTTGCTCCAAATAAAAACGTAATGAAAAAAATTGTAAGCATAGCATTATTTGCCTTTCTTCTAAACGGTTGTGACGATGGAAATATTTCTGTAGAAAAAATTGATTTTGAAAACATACAGCCATCAAACTGCCCTGATGAAAAATCCACAAGCAGTCTTATTTTTAAACTAAAAGACACGGAATCATTATTACTTTATGTACCTAAAACTGTTTTTGCAGGCGAGCCTACTACTGATGGTGACACCCTTAAATACAGTATCGACACTAAATTATACCGAGTTATTTATCGTGCCTATAACGGTAAAGTTAGTACAAACAATATTTGCGACGTTATTCCACCAGCAACCCCTAATGTAATTGAAGAATGGGTAGCAACATCCGGAATAATACAAGTAGCAACAATAGTAAAAAAAGATACAGACCTAGATAACAATAGTTCTAGAATAAAAGGATATACCTATAGTATCGTTTTTAAAGATATTACATTCAACAAACCTGGTGGTCCTCAAACAGAAAAAAAATTCCCATTTGGAGATTTTACAACCACAATAGATGCCTTGCCGCTAACTTTTAATCCATCAAACGCAAATCAATGTTCTGTTACAAAACAGATATATAATTTCAATGATAAAGCATCACTTACTATTGACAACATAGACCCTTCTTTAATAGTAAACAAAGTCACACCACCAAATGAGCCAAGAACAGGTTTGATTAACGATATAACAAATAAATTATTTTATCGCGTATTTTCTGGTGCTCCTGTAGATGCTGATTATTTCTGTAAAACCATTCCTCCAGCTAACCCCTCGATTACTCAAATTTGGGCAGGTGTAAATGGAAAAATTGATGATGACAGTGGAATTATAGAAGTTACAACAACAACCAATGCAAATAACTTTTCACACACAATAACGCTTAGAAATACGACATTAAAAAAAGATAAAAATGATTTCAAATTAGGAAAGAGTTTTGTCCTAGGAACCATAATAACTAAGAAAGATTAAAACAAATATCAACACTCAAAAAGAATAATTAAACATTTCTTTTTGAGTTTTTTTTGACACTCTCTCAAAAAAAAAACTTACAAAAAACGTCTATTTTTAAAATGAGTTTCTCAATGAAATTCTCTTTTAAAAATAGACGTTTTTTTTATGCTTAGCTCTAATTTATTTCACAGCATAAAACCTGTTTTATTTGGTATTTTGTTTAAAATAAACCTCGGTTGCGCCTAAACCATATTTTTGATAATTGGCATCTTGAAAATCAATTCCATCATAACGCCCCAATAAAAAATCAAGCTCAGCTTTCAAAATTCCTTCACCAACACCATGAATAAAAACAATTTTAGGAATGCGATTTCTAATCGCAAATTCGATATGTCGCTTTGCAGTTTCTGTCTGTAAAGTCAAAATATCATAATTAGACATCCCGCGTTTATTTGGTACTAATTTCTCGATATGCAAATCAAATTCTGGTGCTGGAATTTCACGTTTATCCTTGCGTTCTTTTACAAAACTCCTTGCTTTTGGTTCTTCTTTCTCTTTTGAAACCTCACTTAAATTAATTCTTTTAATAGAATTCATTAAATTACTGGAATCATGCATTTTAATTAATTCATTGACAAAAAATGTCATCACAAACCCATCTTCTGTTTCTATAGTTACCTCGTTATTTTTAACCGATAACACTACTCCATTTATAGCTTCATCCAGAACCGAAACCTTATCTCCTTTATTCAACATCTTGCTCCTCTTTATCTTGATTTTTACTTGGCGTTTTTGCACTCAACTGCATCATCCCTATCATAAAAATTACAATCGCTACAATTGTAATGTATACATTTTTATCAGTAGATGACTGCTCATATAATGCAATCAAAATTGCAATTATCATTATCGGGATTCTTAACTTTTTCATTTTTATAAATTATCAGATTTCAAAAGTAATCAACTTTAAAATAGCATTTAATTATTCTTGAAACAGATTGAACTATTTTTCGTAAAATTGTAAAAAGACAAATCTCTTGAACCTAGAAAAATATATGCTGCCTTGCCTAAGTAAAACCCTCTTCGGAATAGAGTGTTTAGGATGTGGATTTCAACGTGCTTTATTCTTACTTTTTCAAGGTGATTTTAAAGCTGCTTTTGAAATGTATCCAGCGCTATATACTACCCTTTTATTTTTAGGAATTGTTGCTTTATATTTTTTTGATAAAAGCCGGAATTACAAAAAAACACTTTGGTTTTTCGGTATCCTTAATAGTCTAATTATGGTATTGAGCTATGCATACAAACACTATTACTAATGCTCCATAAATCAAAAAATCTATTTCTTAATCCGACTCAAAATATCATTTATCATTTCGATTTGAACTTTCTGAATTTCGATTAATTCTTGTTGCTGATGCATAATTAAATGATCTAACTTTTCATGCATCATTCTTATTTCTAATTCTGATTTTAGATTAATCATATAATCTTTTTTTGCTCTATCTCTATCTTTTTCTTCCTGACGATTTTGACTCATCATAATTACTGGAGCTTGCAAAGCTGCAACACATGACAAAATCAAATTAAGTAAAATAAACGGATAGGGATCAAAACCTTTATTTACCAAAATGTAAATATTGATAGAAATCCAAAGTATTATAAAAACGATAAATAGTATTATAAAAGTCCAGCTTCCACCGAAATCAGCTACTTTATCAGCTACTTTTTGACCAAAGCTTCTAACCTCTACTTCATCTTCAACAGCACTTACTAATAATTTCTGATCCGCTAGAGATCCCATTACATTTTTTTCAAGATTAGAAAGCACTCCTAACTCTGCGGATAAATAATTTGAAATGTATTTTTCACGAAACACATTTAATTCCTTTACAGAAATATATCCTTCTCTTGTAAATGAAGGATGATCGGCAATAATTAATGCCAAAATAGGACTTTGAATAGCCTTTCCTGAAACTTTTTCACTTTCTGGATAATAAATATGAGAAAGAGCACTTTTAAACATTCCGTTTGTTTTCATTTTGATACATTTATACAAGCTAATTTACTCTTTTAAATCATTTTATACTAGATACTTTCAAGCTGATTAATTATTTTTAATTATTGCAAACAGAATGTTAATGATTAAATTTCTTTAACTAATTACTACTTCTATTTACAAAAAACACATTACTTTTAGCATTTCAAACTAACAATTCAATTTAATAATTGTGACAAAAAATATGATTATTCAGAACATAAATGCTTTAAAGAGCCACTCTTCTATTAACTATGGAATCAAAACCAAAACAGAAGATTTTACAGAAAAGCTCTTTTACACTTTATTCGATTCTAATGCTCCATTAGATAAAAGTATCAATGAACTCGAAAAATGTTTTAAAGAAATAGCTATAATCGCCTGTAAAAAGTCAGAAAAATCATGTGAATCAATTTGGGAGCAATTTCTAGAAAAATTACCAATTGTTTTAGAAAAATTAATTCAAGATGCTACCTATATTTTAGAAAACGACCCAGCATCAAATAGCCTAGAAGAAGTATACCTAGCTTATCCTGGCTTTTACGCTATCTCCATATACCGATTAAGCCATGAATTATACAAATTGGACCTATTGCTCTTCTCAAGATTAATGAGTGAATATGCGCATCGTATTACAGGAACTGATATTCATGCAGGAGCAACTATTGCTTCTCCATTTTTTATAGATCACGCAACAGGAATTGTAATTGGAGAAACTACTGTTATAAAAAAACATGTAAAAATATATCAAGGAGTAACATTAGGCGCTTTAAGCATTACCAAAGAAATGAAAAATGCAAAAAGACATCCTACAGTTGAAGAGAATGTTTGCATCTATGCCAATGCTACAATTTTAGGAGGCGAAACTACAATTGGCAAAGACAGTATTATTGGAGGAAATGCATGGATCACTAAATCAATTCCAGAAAAATCGATTGTTACCAATACTACCACAACCGAAGTTAAAGTAAAAGAAAAGAAATAACATGAACACTCATACATTAGTAAACCTGATAGGAAACACTCCTTTGATGGAAACAGTGAACTTAGTAAAGAACAAAAACGTAAAACTTTTATTAAAACTTGAAGGAAACAATCCTGGTGGTAGCGTAAAAGATAGAGCGGCATACAATATGATTTTTTCAGCTCTAGAAAGAGGCGATATCAAAAAAGGCGATAAGCTTATTGAGCCTACAAGTGGTAATACAGGAATCGCTTTAGCTATGATTGCACAATTAATGGGCATCAACATCGAATTAATACTTCCTGAAGACTCTACAAAAGAACGTGTACAAACCATGCGTGCCTATGGCGCTACCGTTATTTTGACACCTGCTAGCGAAGGAATAATTGGCTCAAGAGATTATGCAGAAAGAAAAGTTGCCGAAGGTGGTTACATCATGCTTAATCAATTTGCAAACGAAGACAATTGGAAAGCACATTACAAAACTACCGGTCCTGAAATATGGAAAGATACTGATGGACAAATAACTCATTTTGTTTCTGCAATGGGAACCACAGGAACTATTATTGGTACATCGACTTATCTTAAAGAAAAAAACAATACTATTCAAATAATAGGAGCGCAACCTAGCGATGGTTCACAAATTCCTGGAATCAGAAAATGGCCTAAAGAATATTTACCAAAAATATTTGATGCAAAAAAAGTAGATACAGTTATTGATATAAGCGAACAAGAAGCACGCGAAATGACCAAACGATTAGCCTTAGAAGAAGGCATTTTTGCAGGAATGAGTAGCGGAGGCTCAGTAGCTGTAGCTTTAAAAATTGCGAATCAACTAGAATCTGGCGTAATTGTAGCTATAATTTGTGATCGAGGAGACCGATATTTATCTTCTGATTTATTTGATTAAAAAAACAAAGTTGCAAAGGCTTTTAAAAACGTAGCGTATTAAAATCCTTTGCAACTTTAAATTTTATTTCCTTTACCTCATACAAAAAGAAACATATCTATTAAAAAGAAGCTGCGTTAAAAATTGTCTCTTTTTCAAAAACGATAGTAAAAGTAGCTCCTCTATTTCTACCAAGACTTATTGCGCTCAATTTCCCTCCGTTTTTATCAATTATCTTTTTACACAAATACAATCCAATACCTGTAGAGGTTTCATTGGCAGTTCCTAATTTACCCATTTTAGTAAATTTTTTAAACATTTCTTCAATTTGAGTTTGATCAAATCCAATTCCATTATCGGAAACAATAAAAACGATCCTTTCCTCTTCTTTAAAAATACATAATGAGATTTCACTTCCTGTATAAGAAAATTTAATTGCATTACTAATCAAGTTAACTAAAACCTGAATTAACAATTCAGCGTCAATTTTAAGCACAGCTTCATCAACAGTGATATCAGAAACTAGTTTAATATTTTTATGAACTAAAAGCTGAGATACTTGTTCCTTTACAGCAGGAAGAATTAGAGCTATCTGAATTAATTTATCTACCGAACTCGATTTAGCAATTTCATCTTGTTGTTTTAATAATTTAATGAAATTTTCTATATATCGAAACTGTAAATCTGTTGATTCACAAATTAATTCTGCCATGTTCTTAACCGAATCTGATGGATTTTCCTCTATAATTAACTTTGCTAATCCTTGAGGGTTTCCAGCAAAATTTCGTAAATCATGAGAAATCATATAAATCAAATCTTGTTTTTCGTTGATAAAACTCTCCGACTCTTCGATAGACTCCTGAATATTACGCATTAACAACCCCGCTTCATCCTCGTATTGAGAAGGCAAAATAGACACCTTGCGATTCATCCTATACTCATTCAAGGCTTTTGATGCTACAACAATCGGCCTTATTAATTGATTAATAATCAACAACGTAACTGCAGTAGCAAATAAAGTCATCACTAAAGAAAAAATCAAAATAGAATTAGCCGAAATTGAATGATTACTGTAAAGCACAAAAAATAAAATCCCGATTAACGGAATATGAATACCTATAAAAGCGACAAATAGAAATTTAAACGCATAGCTTTTCTTCAAAAAACTAACATTTGACAATACGTGATACAACTTCATAAAAATAGCATAAGTTCCTGATTAAGCCGTAGAATTTGGGATTCTAGATTAAAACAAAGTTAACTTTTAAACACAAAAGAAATGTTAAATAAAAGAATTTGATAAAATATTTTCAAATTTAAATTTATAAAAGTTTACAAACCCTTATTTTTGCGCTATGGGAAGAAAAAATACAGACAAAGTTGTCTTTCATCAAATACAAGTCCTTGATGCTGGAGCAAAAGGCGTATCGGTAGCAAAAGCTCCCGACGGAAAAGTAATATTTATCCCGAACGTAGTCCCGGGAGATGTGGTAGATGTGCAAACTTTCAAGAAACGCAAAGCGTATTATGAAGGAAAAGCAGTTAAATTTCATGAATTATCAGAACATCGCATAGAACCAATTTGTGATCATTTTGGTGTTTGTGGAGGATGCAAATGGCAAAACATGAAATACAGCCAACAGTTGTATTACAAACAAAATGAAGTTAAAAACCATTTACAACGTATTGGTAAAATAGAACTTCCTGAATTTGAAGCTATTTTAGGTTCAGAAAAACAATTTTTCTACAGAAACAAAATGGAATTTTCATTTTCAAATAGCCGTTGGTTAACTGAAAAAGAAATAGAAAGTACTGAAGATTTAGGAAATCGTAATGCATTAGGTTTTCACATTCCAAAAATGTGGGATAAAATTCTAGACATCACTAAATGTCATCTGCAAGAAGACCCTTCAAATGCAATTAGAAACGAAATCAGAGCTTTTGCTAACGAACATAACCTAGCCTTCTTTAATCCAAGAGAACATTCTGGTTTATTAAGAACATTTATGATTCGTACTGCTTCAACTGGAGAAATCATGGTATTGATTCAATTCTTTGAAGAAGACAAAGCCAACAGAGAATTACTTTTGGATCATCTATACGAGAAATTTCCACAAATAACATCACTACAATATGTTGTAAACGGAAAAGCAAACGATACAATCTACGATCAAGATGTAAAGCTATATAAAGGCAGAGATTACATTTTGGAAGAAATGGAAGGTTTAAAGTTTAGCATAAATGCAAAATCATTCTACCAAACCAATTCTGATCAAGCATATGAACTATACAAAATAACTAGAGATTTTGCAGGACTTTCTGGTCATGAAACTGTTTATGATCTTTACACAGGAACTGGAACAATTGCACAATTTGTTTCTAAAAAAGCAAAAAAAGTAATTGGTGTAGAAAGTGTTCCTGAGGCAATTATAGATGCAAAAGCAAATGCCGAACGCAATAACATTACCAATTGTGAGTTTTTTGTTGGAGACATGAAAGTTGTATTCAACGAAAGTTTTATTGCTACCCATGGTAAACCAGATGTTATTATAACCGATCCGCCTCGTGATGGGATGCACAAAGACGTAATTGAACAAATTATGAAAATTGCACCTCAAAAAGTAGTTTACGTAAGTTGTAACTCGGCTACACAGGCTCGTGATTTAGCTTTAATGGATGAAAAATACAAAGTAACACGTGTACGTCCAGTAGATATGTTCCCACAAACACATCACGTAGAAAATGTTGTACTTTTGGAACTACGCTAGTTTTATTGAATAAAAAAGTGTGACAAATAAATCACAAATAATAAATGAAAAAAATACTTTTTACAATAATCGTAATTGCCTTCACTTTTTCAAGCTGTGAAAAGGATGATATTTGTGATCCCAATACCCCAACTACACCTCGATTGGTGATTTCATTTTTAGATCGTACTAATTCGACCCCTAAAAATGTAACAAACCTAAAGGTAATTGGGGAAAAAATGACCCAAGGTATTATCTTTAATGAGAATGCAGTTGTTGAGTCAGATAAGTACCTCACTAGTGCAAATACCATTTCTATTCCGCTTAAAACGAATGAAGATATTACCTCTTTTCGTTTTATATTAAACGCTAATAGTACGAATCTAGATTTTGTAAACGAGGATGTAATACAATTTAATTATACGCGTCAGAACATTTTTGTTTCAAGGGCATGTGGCTATAAAACCATATTTACTTTAAA
The DNA here is from genome assembly GCF_003668995.1 of Flavobacterium sp. 140616W15. Taxonomy (NCBI): domain Bacteria; kingdom Pseudomonadati; phylum Bacteroidota; class Flavobacteriia; order Flavobacteriales; family Flavobacteriaceae; genus Flavobacterium; species Flavobacterium sp. 140616W15. Next base: position 663,017 of record NZ_CP033068.1, on the reverse strand, counting down.
TAGAAATAATCCATTTATCCTAACCGATTCTAATAATCCAGAAGGGTTTTGGATACAAAATGTTTTTGTAGAAGAACCTAACATTGAATTTGAAAATGAAACACACATCAAAATATATTTTTAGTTTTTGCCTAATGTTGTCTTTGTTTACGGTTCAAGCTCAAGAAACAACTACAAACAAAACTGCAATAACAAATAAAACAGAGGTAAAAGCTGAAAAAACAGCTCCCAAAAAAGTCGCCACAGAAGTAAAACAAGATAGCATACCTGCAAAAACAGATCGTTATGGAGTTCGTTTTGGAGTTGATTTATATAAACTAACTCGTGGACTCTATGATTCTGATTATAAAGGAGTCGAATTCACAGGAGATTATCGATTAACAAAAAATACTATCTAGCCGCCGAAATTGGGACTGAAAACAAAACTACAGATGACGATAGACTAAACTCGACAGCAAAAGGTAGCTATCTAAAAGTAGGATTTGATTACAATATGTATGAAAACTGGCTTGATATGGAAAACATCATATCAGTTGGACTCCGCTATGGTTTTAGTACATTTAGCCAAGAACTAAATAATTACAAAATATACAATTCAGATCCGTACTGGGGAGAACTTCCTCCTACTGCTTCTGGTGAAAAATTTAGTGGTTTATCTGCTAGCTGGTTAGAAGTAAATGCAGGAGTAAAAGCCAAAGTTTTTAATAATATATTCGTAGGCTTCAGTGTGCAGTTAAAAACATTAGTTTCAAATAAAAAACCAGACAACTTCGACAATCTTTATATTCCAGGGTTTAACCGAACTTATAATGGTAATTTCGGAATTGGTTTTAACTATACCGTTTCTTATTTCATTCCTATTTACAAAAAGAAAGTTGTAATTCCAGGAACAGAAACGAAAAAATAATATAATTACAATTTGGTTATTTATATAACAATAACCAAATTGTAAAATATAAGCTAGGACTATCCTATTTCTTTAATACCTTTCATGAAAATCCATTTCATAAAAAGTTTCTCTCCATCCTTTGTTTTAGCTGCCTGAAATTTTGGAGATAAAAGTGTTCCCACAACAAATGCAGTCATCGGAACCCAAAAACCAGTTAATTCTGTATATTTTTCAACCAAAAATCTCGCTAATATAAATAGTATAGCAAAACAGCCTAGCTGATATAAAAATGCTCTTACTTGTAATTTTGTCATTTTCTTTTAGAGTTGCTAAGGTTCTGAGAGACTAAGATTCCAAGGTTTTACCTTTAGAACTTGAATTCTCGAACCAAAAAATTATTTTTAAAAGGTTACTAAGCAAAAAACTTAGAAACTTAACGTTTTAGGACCTTATTCAGAAACCTGAAACTTCGTTCTCTTACTTCCTTCGTACATTTCGTACTTCACTAATCTAGCTTCTAAACTTGCGTTAAAAAGTTTAATTTTTCTAGACGGTTTAAGTCCTACAAACTTCAAAGCTTCAAGATTAGCCGTAATAAACCAAGCATTCGTTCCAGGATAGTTTTTCTTTAATGTGTCACCAATATTTTTATAGAACTCTTCCATGTGAATATCCAGACGCTCATCATACGGAGGATTAAATACCATGTGCAAAGTTCCTTGAGTAGTTTTCTCAGTATCAAAAAAGTTATTTTCTTCGATAGTGATATAATCTTCTAGGTTTGCATTTCTAATATTGTCTTTAGCTTTGCTTACTGCACTTGGCGCTTTATCAAACCCTTTTATAGTATAATGAAACTCTTTCGTTTTTTTCATCAAACTACTTACAATCTGATCGAATAAATCATTATCCCAATCGTTCCATTTTTCAAAAGCGAACTCTTTTCTGTTTATATTCGCTGGAATATTACAAGCAATCATAGCAGCTTCAGCAAGAAAGGTTCCAGAACCACACATAGGATCAAGAAAATGACCTTGACCTTCCCAACCTGATAATAACAATACTCCTGCAGCTAATACTTCATTTATAGGAGCGATATTTGTAGCTGTTCTATATCCACGTTGATGCAATGAATTACCAGAAGTATCTAAAGCAACAGAAACTTGGTCCTTATCAATATGCACATTTATTCTTAAGTCTGGGTGTGCTTTGTCAATACTAGGACGTTGTCCTGTACGTTCTCTAAACTGATCCACAATAGCATCTTTACATTTTTGAGAAACGAACTCAGAGTGATTAAAATATTCTGAATGCACTGTTGCATCAATCACAAAAGTCTGATTGGCATTTATAAGCTTAGACCAATTTACACCCGAAATACCTTTATATAGACCTTGTTCATTATTAGCCCTAAAAAAGTAAATTGGTTTTAACACTTTCAATGCTGTACGCAACGATAAGTTGGCTTTGTACATAAACCCCTTGTCCCCTTTAAAACTCACCATTCTCACCCCTTGCTCAACATCTTGTGCTCCTAGCAATTGCAATTCTTTTGCTAAAATTTCTTCAAAGCCAAAAAAGGTTTTGGCCACCATTTTAAAATTATTTTCCATCTTTATATTTAAATTAAAACAGACTTATTTAAACAAAAATCAATCTGTAATAAAAAATTTCAAATCTACATAGCGACATTATATGTGTATCGCTTGCGAAAAAGTTATTTTTCAGCAAAAATACACTAAATTTGCGGGACTTGAATTAATTGAAAAAGAATAAATGTCTGAAGCACATCACCCATCTGTAACAAATCCAAATCAACCATCCGAAAACTGGTTCACTTCTTGGTTTGATACACCATATTATCATATATTATACAAAGACAGAAATTATAGAGAAGCGCAAATCTTCATGGATAATCTTACGCACTATCTTAATCTTCCAGAAAAAGCCAAAGTACTTGATTTGGCATGTGGAAAAGGCCGTCATTCTATCTATTTAAACCAATTAGGATTTAATGTTCTTGGAGCAGACTTATCCGAAAATAGTATCGCCGAAGCGAGCAAAAACAGCAATGAAACTTTGCATTTTAAAGTGCATGACATGCGCGAGCCTTTTGATGAAAAATTCGATGCTATATTTAATTTATTTACCAGCTTTGGTTATTTTGAAAATGACGAAGATAATCTCACTACACTAAAAGCGATAAAAGCCAGTTTAAGTGAATATGGTTTTGCTGTAATCGATTTTATGAATGTAACACAAGTAATAGAAACACTCGTTCCTGAAGAAATAAAAACGGTCGATGGCATCGATTTTCACATCAAAAGATATATAGAAGACGGACATATTTTTAAAGAAATAGATTTTGAAGACCAAGGCAAGAAATTTCATTTTACCGAAAAAGTAAAAGCCTTAACTTTAAAAGATTTTGAAGATCTAATGGAACAAGCAGGTATTTTTCTTTTAGATTTATTTGGGGATTATAAATTAAAGAAGTTTCATAAAACCGAAAGCGAACGATTAATCATGATTTTTAAGTAATTGAAACATCCTTTATTTACTTGATAAATAATAAAAGGAGGAAACTAAAAAACGATTAAACTAAATGAATTATCTATTACCCTTACTTTCTGTATTATTAGGATATATGGTTGCGTTGGTGCTAAAACCAAAAGACAAGACCAATCTTAAACTATTATTGGCATTTAGCGGATCATTTCTGCTATCGCTTACAGTGATGCATTTACTGCCAGAAGTATACGAATCACACAACCATAATATTGGATTATTTATAATGCTGGGGATTTTATTCCAAATCATACTTGAATTTTTCTCTAAAGGAGCCGAGCACGGACATGTTCATGGTCACGCCAAAATGTCACAAATTCCGTGGTTACTCTTTATTAGTTTATGCATACACGCTTTCCTTGAAGGATTCCCTGTAAGTCACCACCATGATATTGCCATTGGTATTGCTATACATCACCTACCAATTGCAATCATACTTACGACCTTTTTTATTAATGCACATCTTAACAAAAAAGCCATTTTTGCATTTATGATAACATTTGCAATCATGACACCACTAGGAACAATCGCATCTGTGTATTTACCATTTTTAAATGATTACTACACCGAAATTACAGCAGTTGTGATCGGAATATTATTCCATATTTCATCAACAATAATTTTTGAAAGCAGCGAAGGACACAAATTTAATATCGCCAAAATTTCAATGATTATTTTTGGGATTGCACTCGCCTATTTTATATAATATGGGCGTGCCCCTCTGGGTCGGGCTTTTGGCTATATCTTTTTTTTTCGTTCCTCACAAAAAAGGATGCCTCCTCAATCCCTCACGCGACTTAAAAATTAAAAAAACTCATTTTTCAAACAATAAATATTCAGTTTTTTTATTTCTATTTTTTTAACTAATTCGCTCTATTTCATATGAATTGTTTAACACTTAGTAGGAAAAACTTTGTAACTTTGATGCTTTGTAACTTAGAAACTCAAAAAACAAAATGACATTTACAAAAATAACAGAGCAGTCCTCAAAATACGAACATCTGGAAAAAATGTCTGTACATGACTTACTGACTAACATTAATCAGGAAGATAAAACAGTTCCCTTTGCAGTAGAAAAAGCAATTCCACAAATAGAAGCTTTAGTAGCTCAAATCGTAACCAAACTAAAACTTGGCGGACGATTATTTTATATAGGAGCAGGAACATCTGGTCGTTTAGCAATTGTAGATGCTTCAGAATGTCCTCCTACGTTTGGTGTTCCATTCGATTTAGTAAACGGAATCATTGCAGGTGGAGACAAAGCTATTCGCCAAGCTGTAGAAAATGCCGAAGATAATCCAAAACAAGCATGGATCGACCTACAAGCACATAACATTACCGAAAATGATGTTGTAATAGGTATTGCAGCCTCAGGAACTACTCCTTACGTGATTGGAGGATTAGAGCGTTGCAATGAAAATAATATTATTACGGGATGCATAACATGCAATGCCGAAAGTCCACTTTCGCAAACAGCACAATTCCCAATAGAAGTGGTTGTAGGACCTGAATTCATTACTGGAAGCTCCAGAATGAAAGCTGGAACCGCACAAAAATTGGTTCTTAATATGATTTCGACAACGGCTATGATTCAACTCGGAAAAGTAAAAGGGAACAAAATGGTTGATATGCAATTAAGCAACAGCAAATTAGTTGACCGTGGTGTAAAAATGATTATGAGCGAAATTCCCGTCTCATACGAACAAGCAGCTGAACTATTGCATACTTATGGAAGTGTACGAAAAGCAATAGAGAATCATAATATATAAAAGTGACATGTATTTTATAAAACATGAAACTGAAAATTAAAAAAATATGGGAACAAACAAAGAGTTAATAGGAAAAGGAATTAAATATTTATCTGGGTCTTTACCCCTATTATTTATTGGTCCATCGGTAATATACAATGCGTTTATGAACAAGCAAAACGTTTGGCATTACTTGGTTCTTGCTATTGGTATCATTGCCTGTTTAGCCGGAATGTATTTAATCTTTTATGGTTTAAAAACAATTATGCGAGGTCTATTTAATGACTAATTTCTTTAATTCAAATAAACACTAAAAGACTACAATGGATAGCTTAATTCATATTCAAAAAACATTCGATAAGGTTGTCTATATTGATAAGAAAATAAACAATCGCGAATTTGAAGATTGTGTATTTAGAAACTGTGATTTCTCAAACAGTAATTTTGCCTACAATACTTTTTTAGATTGTGAATTTATCGATTGTAATTTATCGATGACTAGTTTAAAAGGAACAAGTTTAAAAAATGTAACCTTTAAGAACTGCAAACTCCTCGGAATTGCATTTAATGAATGTGAAGATTTTCTATTTCAGGTATATTTTGAAGAATCTGCTTTAGACTACGCTTCATTTTCGAATAAAAAAATGCCAAAAACAAAATTTATAAATTGTTCGATGAAAGAAACTACTTTTATTGGTACCAACTTAACAAGTTCTGTTTTTGACAATTGTAATCTGGAAGGAGCCATTTTTAACGAAACACAATTGGCTAGTGTTAATTTTAAAACTGCTTATAATTTTAAAATTGACCCAGAATTTAATCCCATGAAAAAAGCACAATTCTCAACCGAAGGTGTTTTGGGACTTTTGGATAAATATGACATTAAAATTGTATAATTATGAATGCATCCGAATCGTATTTAGAAAGTATAAAAAAACAGTTTTTATATTATAAAACCCTAGGTGAAAAAGCAATCGCACAACTCGAACCCGAACAGCTTTTTGTTACCGTAAATGAAGATACAAATAGTATTGCTACTATAGTAAAACACCTCTCAGGTAACATGCTTTCGCGTTGGACCGATTTCCTTACAACAGATGGTGAAAAAGAATGGCGTAATCGGGATGACGAATTTGAAAATGACATACAATCAAAGGATGAAGTAATGGTTACTTGGGAGAAAGGCTGGAAATGCCTTTTTGATGCTTTAAACAGCTTACAGCCCAACCAACTCTCAGACATTATATATATTAGAAACGAAGGGCATACTGTTATTGAAGCCATCAACAGACAATTAGCACATTATCCTTATCATGTGGGGCAAATTGTATTTTATGCCAAACAATTAAAAAACAGTAGCTGGCAAAGCCTATCAATTCCGAAAAAAGAATCGAATAACTACAATGCAATAAAATTTGCACAAGAAAAAGAAATTAAGAACTTTACAGACGAAGAACTTAAGAAATTAAAATAAAACATACTCTATTTCTTTGTGTCTGTTCTGAGTAGCCCTGATTGAAGTGAAAATCCTTTTTATTTTTTTCTTTAAAAAATAAAAAGATTGTAGTGAAAAGCAGGAAAAAGCTCCAAAAAAATTAAATAAATCATTTATCATGAAAAAATTACTATTACTCCCTTTATTACTTATTGTTGCTTCTTGTTACAATGCCGAACACAATTGCAAGGATTTTAAAACTGGAAAATTCAAGTTTGAATTTGAAGTTGATGGAGTAAAGAAAACAACTCTTTTTGAACGAAAAGATGATATTGAAATCGAAACTTTTGAAGGCAAAACCGATACTGCAACTATTCGTTGGGTAAGCGATTGCGAATATGTTCTACAAAAGAAACATCCAAAAAATAAAGCCGAAGAGAAAGCTATCGGAATGAAAATTTTAAGCACTACCAAAGATTCGTATACTTTTGAGTTCGGAATGGTTGGTTCTAACCAAAAACAACGTGGAACCGTTGTTCGAATAGATTAATTTTTATCCCAATTACCCTTAATTAACACCTTTTTTAAATGGAAGTATTTTTAAATCCAGATGCATGGATTGCCTTATTGACACTGACTTTTCTTGAAATTATTTTAGGAATTGACAATATCATTTTTATATCGATAGTAACAGGCAAACTACCACCCGAAGAGCGTAAAAAAGCGACTCGAATTGGTTTGTTTTTGGCCATGTTCATGCGTATTGCTCTATTAATGGGTATCTCTTACTTAATAGCAATGAAAGCAACTGTTTTTAGCATTAATTGGGGTTGGTTAAATGCCGATTTTACTGGACAAGCTTTGATTTTATTAGGTGGTGGATTATTCTTGATCTATAAAAGCACCAAAGAAATAAGTGAAAAAGTAGATCATAAAGGCGAAGAAGAACAAACACTTAAAGGTGTTGCCAAAAAGTCTTTTTCGAATGTAATTGTACAAATTTTACTAATCGATTTAATATTTTCTGTAGATTCTATCCTGACTGCTGTAGGAATGACAAATGGTGTTACAGGTGCTTTAACGATTATGATTACAGCCGTTATTATTTCGGTAATGGTAATGATGTTGTTTGCTGTTCCTGTTGGAAATTTTGTAAATGCAAACCCTTCTATACAAATTTTAGGATTAGCCTTTTTAATCTTAATTGGATTTATGCTAATCACCGAAAGTATGCACCTATCTAATGCATCTCTAGTTGGAGAACATATTGGCGCAGTACCAAAAGGATACTTGTATTTTGCCATATCATTCTCATTGGCTGTAGAGTTTATTAATATGAAAATGAGAAAACGATCAAAATCATAACATCAGATTTTTATAATCAAAAAGCGCTAAGATAATCTTAGCGCTTTTTTAGTTTTAAAAAAGACTTTTAAAAGTGTAAAAAATTATCTATAATAAATACAACTAATTTTCTGCCCCTCTTAAAACAGTCAATTTTAATATTAAAATTATCATAGTGATTATAATAAGAACTATTCCAAAAATCATATTCGAATTAGTCCTGTTTTGCATTGATTTTCCATAAAAATAAACAATCAATGTAATGAAGAAAACAACAGCACTAAAAACCAAATAATAAAGATCACCTAATCCGTTTCCAAAACTTAAGTAACCATTTAAACAACTAAAAATCATTAATACACTTAAGACTAAATAACAATAAAACAATATATTAAACCACTTTTTTAGATTTATCATTTGATTAAATAAGTTTAATTATTCTATTTTACTAACCCATAAATATTCTTAATTATAATACAATCTTAAAAAAGAGCACTAAATTATTATAATAAAAAAGGACTATTTCACGCTCGTGAAATAGTCTCTTTTTCTAGTTTTATTTATACTTATATTGGAAATATAAATCTCAAAATTTAATTTTAAAAAACTTACGGATTTTGAAACTATTTTGTAATTATTCTAAAACCAATCCAATTTGTCCATCATCATCAAGTTCTGTTCCAACCGAATCTTCTTCGGATAGTTCTGGTTTTGCTGGAATTTCTTCTACTGGTTCTTCAAACGGTAGCGGATCTAATAAATTAACTTGTTTTAACTTATCGGCTGTTAGCTGATTTCCTAATGCTTTAAATCCTTTTACAGCAATAAAATCCTCTACATCGATATGTAAGTCCTCTTTTTGAACTCCTTTCACTTTAGTAAAAACCAATTGTGCCACTGGACGGTAATCTGTAGAAACAATTTCTAATTGAGAATTTGGGTGATCTGTAATAAAGCTTTCTTCTTTATTTTCAGTTTCAACTAGAAAACGTTTCAAAAAGTAACGTTCTTTTTCTCCATCAAAATAAATTGCCGAAATAGGCTTTTTAGGCTTCCATTTTTCCAAAACAATCATATCTTCATCAAAATGAGTTGATAATTCTGGAATAATAACTTTCAATTTACCTGTCTGACTAATAATTAATATCTTATCACTTGGCTTAAATTCTCCTAACAATTCTCCACGAGCATCTACATTCAGACGTTTTACTGTATCATCAAACCAAACTTTTCTTGGCAATAAAGTCGAAATCCCTTTTTCTTTAAGTTCGATTTTCTTAATTGGATATTTCGTCACTAAATTCCCTTTTGATCCACGGCCTTTTATAGCTAAAGCAGCAAAATCAATATCGAATTTCAGTTTCTTGATACTTCCAACCTGACGCAACAAAATAGTAATTACCTCAGCCTCTCCATTTGGGTTATGTGAAAAATAAACGACTTGTGAACCTGCAGTTTCATTGGTTAAATCATACGCTTTGTCACGCGTTACCCCCGAAACGTTAAAACGTTTTATGTATGAAGGCCCTGACTTTCCATCACGATACATCATATTATAAATCGTACGCTTATCGCTTTTATCGAAAATCGCAACGTGAATGATATCTTTACCTACAAAGGTCTTAGAATCAACTTTTGTAATTATCATTTTACCATCTCGTAAAAACACAATTACATCATCTATATCCGAACAATCCGTTAAATATTCGTCTTTTTTCAAGCTGGTTCCTACGAAACCTTCTTCGCGATTTACATACAGTTTTGTATTACGTAAAACTACTTTTGTAGCCTCAACATTGTCAAAAACACGAAGTTCAGTCTGACGCTCACGTCCCTTTCCATATTTCTCCTTTAATTTAGCAAAATAAGCAATCGCAAAATCTGTTAAATTTTCCAGATTGTATTCTACTTCCTTCATTTCATCTTCTAACTTAGCGATAAAATCATCGGCTTTATCAGAATCAAAACGGGTAATACGAATCATCGGAATTTGAGTCAAACGCTGTAAATCATCATCGTTGATATCTCTGACAAATGATTTTTTGAAAGGTTCAAATCGGTCATATAAATATTTATATAACGTTTCTCTATCAGAATATAATTTGAAATCAATGTACATTTCCTCACGAATGAAGATTTTCTCTAAAGTAGAGAAATGCCATTTATTTTTTAATTCCTCTAATTGAATTTCTAATTCTTGTCGGAGCAAATCAACTGTTCTGTTTGTTGAAATCTTCAACATTGCAGAAACTCCAATAAACAACGGCTTATTATCTTCAATAACGCAACCTAAAGGTGCGACAGAGGTTTCGCAAGCTGTAAATGCAAACAATGCATCAATTGTTTTATCTGGTGAAACTCCTGGAAAAAGGTGAATCAAAATTTCTACATCGGCCGCAGTATTATCTTCAATTTTCTTGATTTTGATTTTGCCTTTTTCATTGGCTTTCAAAATACTATCAATTAAAGTAGTCGTATTGGTCGAAAACGGAATTTGTGTAATTACAAGTGTATTCTTGTCTAATTGTGCAATTTTGGCACGTACACGTACACGTCCGCCACGCAATCCATCATTATAATTAGAAATATCAGCAATACCCTGAGTCATAAAATCAGGATACAATGTAAACGGTTTTCCTTTAAGAATTTTTATCGAAGCATCGATTAATTCATTAAAGTTATGTGGCAATACTTTAGTCGAAAGTCCTACTGCAATACCTTCGGCTCCTTGTGCCAAAAGCAAAGGAAATTTTACTGGAAGATTATTTGGTTCTGCACGACGACCATCATATGAAACACCCCAATCGGTAATTTTTGGTGAGTATAAAACCTCTAAAGCAAATTTAGATAAACGTGCCTCAATATAACGTGAAGCTGCAGCTCCATCTCCTGTTAAGATATTACCCCAGTTTCCTTGACAATCTATCAATAAATCTTTTTGACCAATTTGTACCATTGCATCACCAATACTCGCATCTCCGTGTGGATGATACTGCATGGTGTGCCCCACTACATTGGCAACTTTATTATAACGACCATCATCCAACTCTTTAAGAGAATGCATAATACGACGCTGTACAGGCTTAAATCCGTCTTCGATAGCAGGAACAGCACGTTCCAGAATTACGTACGAGGCATAATCCAAGAACCAGTCTTTATACATTCCGGTAACTTTGGTAATGGTATCACCACTCTCATCATTATTATCGTAAAAATGCCCTCCTTCAAAAGATTTAGCATCTACTTCGATAATTTCATCAGATTCATCTTCTTCTTGATTGTCATCATAAGAATTAGTATCCTCCGAGTTATTTTCTTCGTTATCTGGAATTATGTTATCGTCTTCTTCGTCTTTCATTTAATTATATTCGAAATTATAAATTTAATGCTATTTGCTTTTGATGAGTTCTTTTAAAACCTCAACACTTGGTAACACTGTTTTATATTTACTGGCAAAAATTTGCTCATTATTCTCTGGTAAAGTATATCTTACTACTGCCTCACTTTTGTTTTGGCAAAGTATAATTCCAATCGTTTTATTTTCATCTTCCAAACGCATTTCTCTATCATAATAGTTAACATACATTTGCATCTGACCTAAATCTTGATGTCTTAATTCCCCTATTTTTAAATCAATAAGTACAGAACATTTTAAAATTCTATTATAAAAAACTAAATCTATTCGGAAATGTTTATCATCAAATGTAATTCTTTTTTGTCTTGCGACGAAGGTGAATCCATGTCCCAACTCTAGTAAAAAATGTTCTAGTTTATTAATAATTTCTTCTTCTAGTTGCAATTCTGAATATTGATGCAATTCAGGCAATCCTAAAAATTCAAGTATATATGGATCTTTAATAATGTCTTTAGGTTTTTCAATAATCTGTCCTTTTTCAGACAGCTTTAAAACACCTTCTTTATCGCGACTTAAAGATAATCTGGTGTAAAGCGCAGAATCATACTGTCGTTTTAATTCTCGAACACTCCAATTGTGTTTCTCTGATTCTATTTCATAAAACTGTCTTTCATTTTCATCATCAATTCGCATTAAGAAAATGTAGTGTGTCCATGTCAATTTAAAAAATGAAGATAATACCTGATAATCTAATTTATTAAATTGCGTAACTACTGACTGCGTTTTTTGAGATTTGAATTCCCCAGTCAGTGACTGGGTTTTTTGAATTTGTGAAATCTGAGACACTGATTCTGAAATTGAGTAAGCTAAATAAAACTTTCTCATGTTCTCCAAATTAACTAAAGAAAAGCCTTTTCCAAACTCTTTTGTCAATTGTTCAGAAAGCCCTTTTAATAATTGTTTCCCGTATTGTGCTCTTTCTTTTCCATTTTGCTCTTCTTCAACAATCATTCTTCCAATTTCAAAATACGTACAAACCATCGTTGAATTTACGGTACGTAAAACCTGTTGTCGGGCACTTTGCAATAACTCGACTACTTGTTGAAATATGACTTTATTTTGAAGATCGGTTGACAATATATTTTTATTTTAGTCTCTATACTTCCTCTTCTATCGCATCCAACTCAACCTTCAAGTTTTTAATAATAAACTCTTGTCTGTCTGGTGTGTTTTTCCCCATATAGAAAGATAGTAATTGTTCTATCGATGTATTTTTATCCATCATAATAGGATCAAGTCGAATTGTTTCTCCAATGAAATTCTTAAACTCATCTGGCGAAATCTCCCCCAAACCTTTAAATCGCGTGATTTCTGGCTTTGGCTTTAATTTTTCGATAGCAGCTTTTCGTTCGTCTTCAGAGTAGCAATAAATCGTTTCTTTCTTGTTTCGAACTCTAAAAAGCGGTGTCTGTAAGATATATAAATGGCCTTCTTTTATTAATTCTGGAAAAAATTGCAAGAAAAAAGTAATCAACAACAAACGAATGTGCATACCATCGACATCGGCATCGGTTGCGATTACTATATTATTATATCGCAGTTTTTCTAATCCGTCTTCAATATCTAAAGCTGCTTGCAGTAAATTAAATTCTTCGTTTTCATACACAATTTTCTTGGTCATTCCGTATGAGTTCAAAGGCTTACCACGCAAACTAAAAACCGCTTGTGTGTTTACATCACGGGATTTGGTAATAGATCCCGAAGCCGAATCTCCCTCGGTAATAAAAAGGGTGCTTTCTAAGTTTCTAGGATTCTTTGTATCTGGAAGATGCGCACGGCAATCTCTTAATTTTTTATTATGCAGATTGGCTTTTTTAGCACGATCTGTTGCCAATTTTCGGATTCCAGATAATTCTTTACGTTCTCTTTCTGCTTGTAGAATTTTACGCAATAAGGCTTCTGCAGTTGTTGGATTTTTATGTAAATAATTATCTAATTTATTCTTTACAAAATCATTTACAAAGGTACGAACTGATACTGGTGGCGTTCCATCATCAGATCCCATATCCATCGAACCTAATTTGGTTTTGGTCTGAGATTCAAATACAGGCTCCATAACCTTGATGCTAATCGCACTCACAATCGATTTACGCACATCTGATGCTTCAAAACTTTTGTTGTAAAACTCTCGTATCGTTTTTACAATTGCTTCTCTGTAAGCTGCTAAGTGCGTTCCTCCTTGCGTTGTGTTCTGACCATTCACAAAAGAGTGATATTCCTCACTATATTGTGTTTTACTATGCGTTAGAGCAATCTCAATATCCGTATCTTTTAAATGAATAATTGGATATTCTAAATCTTCAGCATTAATTGTTTCTTCTAATAAGTCTCTAAGACCATTTTCTGAATAATATTTTTCGCCATTGAAAATGATTGTCAAACCATTGTTTAGGTAACAATAGTTTTTAACCATTTTTATTACATATTCTAATCTGAATTTATAATTTTTAAAAATGGCTTCATCTGGAATAAAAGTTACTTTTGTTCCTTTTCGTTTTGTTGTATCAATTACATCTTCTTCATGAACCAGATTTCCTGCTGAAAATTCGGCTGCTTTTTGTTTGTCGTCACGTACAGATTCTACACGAAAATAATTAGAAAGTGCATTTACTGCCTTGGTTCCTACTCCATTTAATCCTACTGATTTTTGGAAAGCTTTGGAGTCATATTTTCCTCCTGTATTCATTTTTGAAACTACATCAACTACTTTTCCTAGAGGAATTCCACGGCCATAATCACGAACCGATACGGTTTTATCTCTGATAGTTACTTCAATAGTTTTTCCTGCACCCATAACGAATTCATCGATACAGTTGTCTAAAACCTCTTTTAACAGAATATAAATACCATCATCGGGTGATGATCCATCTCCCAATTTTCCGATATACATTCCGGGACGCATACGAATATGTTCTTTCCAGTCGAGTGATCGAATATTATCTTCGTTATATTGATTTTGCTCTAGCATAAATGAGTTTTGGATTTTTTGCTAATGTACTATATCTCCTTAAAAAATGAAAGTCAATCTTTTGAAAGTTATCAATAAAAGCGTCTTTTAAACCCATTTATTTAAATCAAAAAGAGAAACTCATTAAAATCATAAAAAAAATGCTTTTTAAGCAAAAATTTAAGAGCCTATTAATAGTTTAAGTATTCAGATTTTATAAATTATTCTTCTACAAACAAGATAAATCTTAAAAGAAAAACAAACCTAATTTTTGAATAAATTCAAATAAACTCTAAGACTTGATCCCTAAAACTTGTTTTGCCAATGCAATCATTTCGGGAGTTCCCGTATTTTTATTTTTTTCATCCGAAAGTTTAACCACCCCTTCCCAATGGGTAAAATCTGGCTTTGTCTCAGTTAATTTAATAACCATGTTCATTGCTGGCAAACCTACATCGTTAGTAAAATTTGTACCAATTCCAAATGACATTTTTATTTTGTCTTTACAAAAATCGGATATAACTTTTACTTTTTCTAAGTTTAATGAATCTGAAAAGACTATTATTTTTGACTTCGGATCTATTCCTAACTTGATATAATGTGCGATTGTTTTTTTGGCAAATTCAATTGGATCTCCACTATCATGACGAACTCCATCAAAAAGTTTTGAGTATTTTTTATCAAATTGCTCAAAAAACACATCAGTTGTATAAGTATCCGTTAAAGCAATCCCTAAATCTCCTCCATACACCTGTGTCCAATTCTCTAAACCAACTATATTAGCCACTTTAAACCCGTATTGCGCGGCATGAAACATAAACCATTCATGCGCATGCGTACCCAAAGGTCGCTTACCATTAAGCATTGCCAAATGTACATTGCTTGTACCAAGAAAACTTTCATTACCAAAAGTCGCTAGTGTCTCATTGACCAAGGTATGTACTTTGTATGAATGACGTCGTCTTGTACCAAACTCCAAAACTGAAGCTCCCAATGCATTGTAATTTTCTATCTTACTCTTGGTAATATCCTGAACCGCTTTATCATCTATCCTATCTAAATTCTGAGATGCATAAAAAAGCTCCGAAATTAAAGCCATCAATGGAACTTCCCATAAAATAGTACGATACCAGAACCCTTCGATTGTAATATTCAAATCAGAACCAACTTGTTCAATTTCAACCTCTGAAGCATCAAAAGTATAGCCTTGTAAAAAATCTAAATAGGTTGGATCTAAATACGGACAATGTTTCTTTAAATATATTTTTTCTTCTTGAGTCAACTGCAACTTTACCATTGCTTCAACTGAATGACGCAATAAAACAGCAAACCCTGGAGGAAAAACATGTTTCCCTCTATTTATAAATTTATAGCGGACTTTTGCTTTAGGAAATAACTTAATTACAGCGTGCTGCATCGTAAATTTATAGAAATCGTTATCTAATATTGATTTCAGGAAGATTGTTCCCATATACAAATTGCTTTATTAATTTTAAAAAACTTTGATTGCTAAGATACGGCAATTCAACAAAAAAATAAAATCACCTAAACACTCATCCTCAAATTATCTCTACTTTGAAATTATTTTAAAAGAAGCGACACTATTCTGATAGAGAAAAAAAGTAATAAACGAACCCATTTTTTTATCATAAGTAATCTGAAATTCTAAACTTCCTCCTACTTCTTTTGAATTTTCTACTTTGCTTGGTTGCCCTTTTTTTAAATAATAAAATGTATCAGATTTTGAAATGTTATGTATTTTAAAAGTTATTTTATCACCATCATTAGCTTTAATTATTCCTGAATCAGGTTTTAAAATTTCGAGATTTTCTTCAATAGATTTATCATAAATCAAAGGCCCATTTAAAAATTTTTCTTGATTTAATTTACTTCCCAAATACATCCCTGAATCTGGAAAATGCTTCGCGAAAAAATATTTGGGATTCGTATCAAAGTAAGTGGAGTTAAAATAATTTACCATTTTATTTTTATTACTGTCATAATATCCTTGTCCCCAAGTTACGTCGACCAAAATCCATTTTCCGTCAACCTGAACAATATTCCAAGCATGATTAGACAACAGTTTTTTTCGACCAATATCTGTCAATAATCGCTTAGAGTCACCTCGAATTACTTGAGATTCCAAACCTACCAAAGAAGCTAAACGTTGGTATAAAAGCGTAAACCCTTCGCAAACTGCTTTTTGAGAATCAAATGCTTTTTGCCACGTTTTTGCTTTTATTAACTCTATTTGTTTTTGCTTTTCAGCTTCATTTCTATAGCTAAATTGTACTGGTTTCTGTGGATTTAGATAAACTTTATAATCATATTTAATATTTAAAGCAATCCAACTATAAATAGCTCTTGCCTTATCAAATTCTGAAGTAAAATCTTTTTGAATTCTCATCGCTAGATCTTCTGTAGAACTAAAATGTTTCGGATATTTCAGCACTATAGCATCAATTGCATTGTATTTTTGTGAATACGTTGCATCCAAAAAAACAGAATTAAGTATAAATAATATAAAGGCAATCTTTTTTATTGTCATCGATTAAAAACTAGACTTAATAATGTCTTTTAATTCTTTATCTAACTCTGTATTTGATATTTTATTTTCCTCTAAATCAAAATTAGCATTAAAACTCGGCAATGAAAAACTTGCTTTTATCTCGGTACCATAACGCGGAAATAATTTTGTTGCAATTTCTAAAACTGAAGCTCCTCCTCTCGCTCCTGGCGATGTAGCTAATAACAACATTGGCTTATGCTGAAAAACATCTTTCTCGATACGCGAACACCAATCGAAAACATTCTTGAAAGCAACTGAATAATTTCCGTTGTTTTCTGCCATAGAAACTACCAAAACATCTGCCTCCGCCAATTTTCCAAGAAAAGCTTTTGCTACTGGGTGCTGCCCTATCTCTTTTTCAACATCAACACTAAATAACGGCATTGCAAAATCATTTAAATCCAACACTTCTACGCTGGCATTACTAAATTGATTTGCAGCATATGTTGCCAGTTTTTTATTGATGGAATGCTCACTATTACTTCCTCCAAAAGCTATGACTTTCATTGTTTTATATTTTTAGTTACTCTATTTCTAAGATTTCTTTTTTTATCTCTACTGAGTATTCATTGGGATAAATATTACCTCCATATGATTTAGCATATACCTTTGTAAATTCAGCTCCAAAATACAGAATAATTGCCGAATAATAGACCCAAACCAGAATTATTATTACAGAACCCGCCGCTCCATAAACCGATGCTGTCGTAGAGCTTCCTAAATAAAAACCTATTGCAAATTTTCCTATCATAAATAATACTGCTGTGCAGGATGCGCCAATAAAAGCATCTTTCCATTTTATTATTCCATCGGGTAATGCTTTAAATATAATTGCAAAAAGCAAGGTGATACTAATCAAGATAATGATTAGATTAATTGCATTAAACAAATAAACGGTACTCTCAGGAAAATATAACTTTAAGCGTGCGCTCATTAAATCCAAAATAGTACTCACAAAAAGACTCACAAGCATTAAAAACCCAACTGAAACGATCATAGAAAATGACATTAATCGGTTTTGTATAAATTTCTTAAGCCCTTTGTTTGGTTTGGCACGCAATCCCCAAATAAAATTTATAGAACTCTGTATTTCGGCAAAAACTCCTGAAGCCCCAATTAATAACATCCCGACTCCAAAAACAGTTGCAAAAACATTGCTCCCCGAAAGCTGTACATTTTTTATTGTTTCCTGAATTTGTATCGCCGCACTATCACCCACTAATCCGTTTATTTGACCATAAAGCTCACCTGCAACAGCATCTTCTCCAAAGAAAACACCACAAATAGTAATAATTATAATTAATAAAGGGGGTAATGCAAAAATGGTATAATAGGCCAATGCTGCACTTAGCTTTATCGCATTATCATCGTTAAACTCTAGAAATGTAGTTTTTAACAGATACCATGATTTGGATAATATATTTTGATTATTCACAATACTTTAATTAATTATTTCTCTCAAATATAAGCAATTAAAAAAACAAAGATATTCTTATATTTACTGTAAATGTTATACTTTAACCATAACTACCCCAGATTGCAGTGGAAAGCATTTTGAGAGGAAAACCACTTTTTTGCTACTGTAAAAAAGCGACCAGCGGAAGCTCTTTTTATAGTATTACAAAAAAATGGTTTTACCAAAAAATCTTGAAACGAAAAGCTGGAAATAGGTTCTGAAAATAAAAATTTAAACCATTAAGACATTAAGCTTCATTAAGACTAAACTTAATCTTTATTGATTTCTTAATGGTAAAAAAAAGCTACTGAATAATTTGTAGAAAATAAAACTCTGAACCATTAAGACATTAAGCTTCATTAAGACTAAACTTAATCTTTCTTAATTCCTTAATGGTAAAAACAAAAAAAAGCTATTCTGAAACTTTTTTGAATTGTTGCTCATATCCGAAATTCTTTAATTTTAATAAGCTTTTGAATTCTCTGCGGGTTGGTTTAACAACAAAAGAAGTAGAATCAAGCATTCGTGATTTGATAGCGGTAATGGAATCTAATTTTTTCAAATCATCCATTAAAAGAACATTATTAATTCTTAATACGTTATTCTCTATTGATAAAATCCTTACAGTCCAAAAAATAGAATCACGCTTGCTTAAAACCAATTTACCATCGATTCGTTTTGCCTTATTATAATATGAAAATCTAAATAGTGTGTCTACATATTTTTCGACCAATTCTATCGAATCGCCCTTTGAAATCATATCATATTTCTGTTTTGTATCTTTTGCTATTAACCTTCCATCTACAATATCATATTCCCCTATTAAAGAATCTAATTCCTTTTTATGGATTTTAAATTTATTATAATTCTCAAACCTAATTGCATTTTCATCAATCCTTAAGAATGTAGAATCTTTATCCATGTACACCCCTTTAAACTTAGTAGGAAATCTATCTAATTCAGAATCATTAACTGGCTGAGGAGCCTCAAAATACAAAGCAAAAGCATCAGCAGGTGCATCCGCTTTTTTACAAGATAATATCGTAATTAGTATTCCTAAAATTAGAATAGTTTTTCTCATAAACTCTTTTCATCTTAATTTACCAAAATTCAAGCCAAATATTATAGCCCCAAACAAATACATAAAATATTTCACGCAGATTTTACAGATAAAGCAGATTGATTTTAAGCATAAAAAAAACTGCTGAATTTCTTCAGCAGTTTTGTCTATTCTCTTTATTCTTTATTCTATCTTCTAAAGAAAATTATACGTTAAAACGGAAGTGCATTACATCTCCATCTTTTACGATATATTCTTTTCCTTCTACTTTAAATTTTCCAGCTTCTTTAGCTTTAGCCTCTGAACCGTAATGAACGAAATCTTCGTATGAAATTACTTCGGCACGGATAAATCCTTTTTCGAAATCGGTATGAATAACTCCTGCAGCTTGTGGCGCAGTAGCTCCGATATTGATTGTCCAAGCACGAACTTCTTTTACTCCTGCTGTGAAATACGTTTGTTGTTTCAACAACTTATAAGCAGCACGAATTAAAACCGATGCTCCTGGCTCTTTTAAACCCATATCTTCTAGAAAAACCTGACGCTCTTCGTAGCTTTCTAATTCTGTAATGTCTGCTTCTGCTCCTACTGAAAGGATAATAACCTCAGCATCTTCGTCTTTTACTAACTCACGAACCTGATCAACATATTTGTTACCGTTTACTGCTGCACTTTCGTCAACATTACAAACATACAATACTGGCTTTGCTGTAATCAACTGAAATGACTCCATTAAAACCTCTTCATCATTACTTTGAGGTACAATAGTACGAGCCGATTTAGCTTGCAATAATGCCTCTCTAATTCTATCTAAAAGTGCTTTTTCAGTTTGCGCTTCTTTATTTCCTGTTTTAGCTGCACGATTTACTTTTTCTAAACGTTTTTCAACAGTTTCTAAATCTTTTAATTGCAACTCAATATCAATTGTTTCTTTGTCACGAATTGGATTTACATTCCCATCTACGTGAACAATATTATCATTATCAAAACAACGTAAAACGTGAATAATCGCGTTACACTCTCTGATGTTTCCTAAAAATTGATTTCCTAATCCTTCACCTTTACTAGCCCCTTTTACCAAACCTGCAATATCTACGATATCTACAGTTGCCATTTGAACACGTTCCGGTTTTACCAATTCTTCTAATTTTTCAATTCTTGGATCTGGTACGTTTACAACACCAATATTTGGCTCAATTGTACAAAAAGGAAAGTTTGCACTTTGTGCCTTTGCATTTGATAAACAATTAAATAATGTTGATTTTCCAACATTTGGCAATCCTACAATTCCTGCTTTCATATGTAGTTTCTATTTATTTTTATTTTCAGCTATTCAATTCTACTGAAATTTATGTTCTCACTTTTAAAAGTTTGCAAATATAAGATTTAAAACTTCGTTGTCGAACAAAAACTGTGTATTAATACACTTTTAAGCAATCTCATGAAAAATTTTAAACATTTTATTAAAGTTTTGTTAAAAAACACTACTTTTAACTAAACATCTAACCAAACAACAAAACCAAACTCAATTAATTATGAAAAAATTTACAGTATTAGTATTTCTACTAAATATAACATTTCTTTTTGCTCAAAAAGAAATCAGTGGTGTCGTAAAAGACAATACGGGAGCGGTGCTCTCTGGAGTTAACATTGTAGAAAAAGGGACTACAAATGGGGTATCTACCGATATGCAAGGTGGTTATATTATAAAAGTAAAAGATGGTGCTGTGTTAGTTTTTAGCTATGTTGGATACACAAATACCGAAAAAAATGCTACTAGTGGTATTATTGACATCATTATGAACGAGAATGGCGGACAAACACTAAAAGATGTTGTGATTGTTGGCTCTAGAAATACTAAAAGAACTGTCGTTAATTCGGCAGTACCAATTGATATCATCAATATAAAAGATGTTACCACACAAAGTGGAAAACTAGAAATCAATCAATTACTACAATATATCGCACCATCATTTAACGCCAACAAACAATCCGGATCTGATGGCGCCGATCATGTTGATCCCGCTTCATTAAGAGGATTAGGCCCTGATCAGACATTGGTTTTGATAAATGGAAAAAGAAGACATCAATCATCACTTGTCAATCTATTTGGAACTCGTGGGCGTGGAAACACTGGAACTGATTTAAATGCGATTCCAGCTTCGGCCATAAAAAGAATTGAAATTTTAAGAGATGGTGCGGCTGCTCAATATGGTTCCGATGCCATTGCAGGAGTCATTAACATCGTATTAAACGACAATATTAACGAACTAAACGGTTCGGTTACTTACGGAGTTTTTAATACTAAAGCTAAAGGAGATTTTCTTCCTGGTACCCCAAATACTAAAAACTATAGATTAGATCAAAATGGAAATGGAAATTCATATGGAAAAAACCAGGCTTTTGATGGTGGATCTGTAAAGGTTGCAGCCAATTATGGCGTTGCAATAGGAGAAAAAGGAGGTTTTGCTAATTTTACTACTGAATACATTAATAAAAACAAAACACTTCGTCCTGCATACGATTTCAGAAAAGGTTTTGGTGATGCCGAAATACAAAGTTTTAACCTCTTCGCAAATATAGCAGTTCCTGTATCTGATAAAACTGAATTCTATGCCTTCGGAGGAAGAAACTACAGAGATACTGATGCTTACGCTTTTACTAGAAATGATGGAGAAAGAGTTGTAGAATCTATTTACCCTGGAGGATATACTCCGAGAATTACTTCTAATATTATCGACAACTCATTAGCTGCAGGATTTAGAACCGAAACTGCAAGTGGATGGAAAATTGACATTAGTAATACCTACGGAAAAAATCTTTTTCATTACTATATAAAAGGAACAATTAATGCTTCGCTTGAAGCGGCTTCTCCAACTGAATTTGATGCTGGCGGACATACCTTAACACAAAACACCACTAATTTTGATTTTTCTAAAAATTACGACTCTATACTTAGCGGATTAAACATTGCTTTTGGAGCAGAATATCGCACAGAGAGATTCACTATTTTTGCAGGTGATGAAGGTTCTTATACAACTTACGACACAAACGGAAGACCTATTACTGATCCTACAACTCAAAGTGCTCCAACCATCCCTAATCCCGATTATGACCCTTCAGATCCAACCTCTAGCCCTACCATATCAAGACCAGGAGGATCACAAGGCTTTCCAGGATATAGCCCATTAAATACTGTTGACAAAGGCCGCACTAACCTCTCTTTATACACTGATGCCGAATTAGATATCACTGATGCTTTTTTAATAAGCGGAGCAGTTCGTTTTGAAAATTACAGTGATTTCGGAAGTACTCTAAATGGTAAATTAGCGATGCGTTTAAAAGCAAGCAAAAACATAAACTTTAGAGGATCTGTAAGCACAGGATTCCGCGCTCCATCATTGGCACAAATTTACTATAATTTACATTTTACAAATTTTAATGCCAGCGGTGCTACCGAAGTATTACTTGCTCCAAACAACAGTCCCGTAACCAAAGCATTTGGCATTCAAAAATTAAACGAAGAAAAAGCTGTAAACGCTTCATTAGGATTTACTGCTAATTTTGGTGATTTTACAGCTACAGTTGATGGTTATTTTATAAAAGTTAAAAACCGTATTGTACTTACTGGCTACTTTGATGCTGCTCCATTGAATATTGGTGTTGCCGAAGCTCAATTTTTTGTAAACGGCGTAGACACTAAGACAACTGGATTAGATTTAGTTCTTGCATGGAAGAAAAAATTTGGAGGATCATTATTTAGCGCTACGCTTGTAGGTAACATCAATAACATGAAGATTGACAATGTAAAAAATGGTAGCCTACCCGAAGATACTTTTTTTGGAAGACGTGAAAGAGCATTTTTATTAGCTTCAGCACCTAAGAATAAATTTGGTTTAAACTTAAACTATGCCAGACAAAAATTTGATGCTGGTTTAGCCTTTACACATTTCAGCAAAGTCGTTTTAGTTGACTACGGAGATGAAGAAGATGTTTATCATGCCAGAATAGTAACCGATTTAACACTTGGATACCAACTAACCAAATCATTAAAACTAAGTCTTGGAAGCAACAATTTATTTAATGTTTACCCAACTAAACAAGATGAAAAAGGAAATACTGAAGCTGGTGGATATTGGGATGCTGTACAAATGGGCTTCAGCGGAGCATATTACTACGCTAGACTTGGATTTACTTTTTAATCTGAAAACTAAATATAACAAAAAAATCCTGAGCATATCTCAGGATTTTTTTTTGTTACTATTTTTAAAAACTACATCTTATAATCTAATGCACCTATCAATATTTTTTCTTCATCAGTGGCTCTGAATCCTGAAGTATCCCAGTAATTAGTCAATATTTTATTCTTTTTATTGAAAAGTGTTTTCTCTTTAAAAACATCACTCTCATTATAAGTAAACTTTTGTTTATTGAAGTTTGTTGTTACAAAACTATTACGAACCTGAATATTTTTTATTTTATCTTTTAATACAAGGTCATAAGCAATTTCCTCGTTTGAACTCAATAAGTAGTAATCTAAACCATCTACTCTGTAATTCACTTTTACAAGTGATCTCGTAATATTCTTAGCTCCCACATTTGTTTTATCTTCAATTTTAGCTGCAGTTTCTGGAGTAGTGACAATCATAAATTCGATTATTAATCTTTTCTCAGGATCATAAACAATTTCAAAACTATCCATTACTTTTTTAGATATCTTTATTGGTTTTGCAAACATTACATAATAATCTTTATTACTAGGATGCCCTTTTATGATAAAATAATATTCTTTCTTTAGTTTTGAATCTAGAATTGGATCCAAATAATTCAAATTATAATAATTCTCCATAATATTATTCAAATTATATCCCTTTAAATCAGCACTTACATCGGTATCTATCAAGCCATAAGATCTATTTTGTTCTACTAGTAATGTTGTTGTTGGTTCTTTTTGATTTACCGAAAACTGAAAATTTACAAGTCCATCATTATAATAAGAGTATTTATTATCGAGCATAAAAAATTCTCTTACATACACTTTCAGCCGACAGGATACCGCTAACTTCTTAATCGAATTAGAAACAATTTTGTGCAGTATTTTATCTGGTGCTTCTTTAGATAAAACAATTTCATCTAATTTATTCTTTTTATTTTTCAGATAAATTACAAATTCATTTTCTTTTAATGCCGCCCACCGAACAATTAATGGCTCATGATTTGCTTCTGAAACTTGAAAATTAGAACCACCAGTTAACATAAAAGTTACTTTTCCATCTTGATTACTCAATAAAATTTGTTTGGTTTTAAGTACAACTACTGTTGCATCATCTATAGGAAGTTGTGTATCTATATCTTTAACAACAATCGAATATTCCTTACTTTGAGCTAAAACACTCATGCTAAACAACATAAAAAGTAAAAATAGTAATCTATTCATAGGCCCTTGATAAAGTCACTAAATGAAATGTAAAAAAAACATTACCAAATTAGCAAAAAAAAGTATTCAAAAACGATATGATTAAAAAAATATTTAAACAAAAAAATCCTGAGCTTGATGCTCAGGATTATTCTTAAAACTCTGGAAATGAGCTATTTTATTCACCATGTAAAAACGCTTGTCTATTCAACAAGGTTTCTTCATCTTCTACGTGATTATCATCAGGTACACAACAATCAACCGGACATACTGCAGCACATTGAGGTTCATCATGAAACCCTTTACATTCGGTACATTTCCCAGGAACGATATAGTAAACTTCATCCGAAATTGGAGTTTGAGCATCTTCTGCATCAACTTCAGTTCCGTCTGGTAAAATTATCTTTCCAGATAGTTTTGTTCCATCTTTGTATCTCCAATCATCAGCACCTTCATAGATTGCTGTATTTGGGCACTCTGGTTCACAAGCACCACAATTGATACATTCGTCGGTTATAATTATTGCCATTTTATTTTTGGTTACGAGTTAAAAGTTACAAGTTTAGAAATAATAAGATTTTATTCTGCTTTGTCTTATAACTTATATAGCTTATTTTTGTGCAAAATTACAATCAAAACTATTCATATACAAATTACTTATGTTACAAAACGAAAAAAAACAATCTTTTATAGAACTCGGCAAGTTTTTAAGTCAATTTTCTGAAAATGATTGTAAAAAAGACAATAATGTTCTAAGTAATGACTTGTTTTTTGATGATTTCATAAAGCTGATTGAACTATCTCAATCACATAATGGCTGGTACACGCCTGAACAAGTTTATTTTGCTATTCAATCTTGGGCTCAAGCATTGACAGAAGAAAACATAAATACTTGGCTTTCTGCATATGATATAAACATTAAAGACCCTAAGAATATAGCTCTAATATTAGCAGGAAACATTCCATTAGTTGGGTTTCATGATTTTTTATGTGTTTTAATTACAGGACATAGCGTACTTATAAAAACCTCTTCAAATGATCAGCATTTACTCCCTTTTATAGCTAAATACCTTATTGCGATTAATCCAGATTTTGCTAATAATATTACTTTCGTAGATGGGAAATTAGAAAATTTTGATGCTGTAATTGCTACAGGTAGCAATAATACAGCACGTTATTTTGAATACTATTTTAAAGACAAACCTTCAATTATACGAAAAAGCAGAAACTCTATTGCTGTACTAAACGGAAAAGAATCCAAAGAACAACTTATTGCCTTAGGCGAAGATATCTTCAGATATTTTGGTTTAGGATGCCGAAATGTTTCTAAGCTTTTTGTTCCTGAAGGCTATAAATTTGATGCTTTTTTTGAAGCAATTTTTGAATATCAGGATGTTATACATTATGAAAAATATGCTAACAATTACGACTACAACAAGGCCGTTTTCCTGATGAGCAACTTCAAATTACTAGACAATGGCTTTCTTACTCTAAAAGAAGACACAAGCCATGCCTCTCCTATTTCGAGTGTTTTTTATGAAAATTACGAAAATATAGAGGATTTAAAACAACGTTTACAAGCTGAAAACGAGCAAATTCAATGCATCGTAAGTAATAATTTAATAGAAAAAAGTATTCCATTTGGAAAAACACAGACTCCTGAGCTCCGGGATTATGCAGACAACGTAGATACTATATCGTTTTTGTTAATAACATAAGTTAAAATCTTAGAATTATTGCGAATAATTTAACGATTTTTTGACTCCTATTCCCGAAATTTGCGTTTCTAAAAAATATTGGAACTTAACTACACCATGAAAAAACACAACTACAGCGCAGGACCAAGTATCTTACCTCAAGAAGTTTTTGAGAAAGCATCAAAAGCTATTTTAAATTTTAATGATTCAGGACTATCTATTTTAGAAATTTCACACCGAAGTAAAGATTTCGTTGCTGTTATGGAAGAAGCTCGTTCCCTTGCTTTAGAATTATTAGGACTTCAAGGAAAAGGGTATCAAGCCTTATTTCTACAAGGTGGTGCAAGCACAGCATTCTTAATGGCTCCTTATAATTTAATGAGAGAAAACGGTAAAGCAGCCTATTTAGATTCAGGAACTTGGGCGGCAGCAGCTATAAAAGAAGCAAAACTTTTTGGAGAAACTATTACTGTAGCTTCATCTAAAGAAGAAAATTACAACAATATTCCAAAAGGTTACGAAATACCTGCCGATGCAGATTATTTTCACTGTACAAGTAACAACACCATTTTTGGAACTCAGATGAAAGATTTCCCAGTAACAAATGTACCAGTAGTTTGTGACATGAGTTCTGATATCTTTTCTCGTAATTTAGATTATTCTAAATTTGATTTAATTTATGCTGGAGCTCAAAAAATATGGGACCTGCAGGAACTACTCTAGTGGTTATTAAAGAAGAAATTCTTGGTAAAAACGGAAGAACAATTCCTAGTATGCTAGATTATACAAAACATATCAAAGCAGAAAGTATGTATAATACTCCTCCTGTTTTTGCAGTGTACGTTTCATTATTAACATTACAATGGATTAAAGAAAAAGGTGGTGTTGTAGCAGTTGAAAAACTAAACGATGCAAAAGCTGCTTTACTTTACGCAGAAATTGATAGAAACCCCTTATTTAAAGGTGCAGCAGCAGTTGAAGATCGTTCTAAAATGAACGTCACTTTCTTATTAAACAATCCAGACCATACAGCTACATTTGATGCCATGTGGAAAGAAGCTAATATTTCTGGTTTACCAGGTCACCGTTCAGTTGGTGGGTACAGAGCATCTATTTATAATGCAATGCCAATAGAAAGCGTTCAGGTATTAGTAGATGTAATGAAAGCTTTAGAGTCTAAAATTTAATAGGTTATTCGGTTAATTGTTTAATCGAAATTCCTATTGAATCTGGAAACCCTAGCCTGATAGAAGTAAAAATCCTTTTTTATTTTTTCTTTAAAAACAAAAAAGATTACTTCACTAAAACATTTATTTTAATCGGAGTTCAGTGAACTTCGTTTGGAACGAATAGCGGGATTGGCTACTAAACAAAAAAGAAAAAATCATAATAGATTGGTTCATCGATTAAAAAGTTAAACGATTAATCAATAAAAAAAATAAACACACAATGAAAGTATTAGCAAATGACGGAATTTCTAAAAGTGGAATTCTTGCTTTAGAAAAAGGTGGATTTGAAGTTATAACTACAAAAGTAGCACAAGAACAAGTTGCTAATTTTGTAAACGAAAACAATGTAGATGTTGTTTTGGTGCGTAGCGCAACCAAAGTACGTAAAGATATTATCGATGCTTGCCCAGGATTAAAAATAATTGGTCGCGGTGGTGTTGGTATGGACAATATTGATGTTGACTATGCAAAAAGCAAAGGAATTCATGTAATTAACACTCCAGCTTCATCATCTGAATCTGTGGCTGAATTAGTTTTTGGACACTTATTTAATGGAGTTCGTTTTTTACACGATTCAAACAGAAATATGCCTCTTGAAGGTGATACAAACTTTGACGGTTTGAAAAAAGCATACGCTAACGGTACTGAATTAAGAGGTAAAACTCTTGGTATTGTTGGTATTGGCCGTATTGGTCAAGCTACAGCAAAAATGGCATTAGGATTAGGAATGAAAGTTATCGCTGCAGATAGCTTTATCCCTAAAGTAGATGTTAAAGTTGAATTCTTTGACGGTCAATCAATAACTACAACTATTGTTTCACAATCATTAGAATCTTTATTTAAAGAAGCTGATTTCATTACTTTACACGTTCCTGCTCAAGATGGTTACATCATCGGAGAGAAAGAATTAGCTATCATGAAAGATGGTGTTGGTATTGTTAACTGTGCTCGTGGTGGTGTTATCGATGAAGTTGCTTTGGTAAAAGCATTAGATAGCGGAAAAGTATCTTTTGCAGGATTAGATGTTTTTGAAAGCGAACCAAAACCAGAAATGGCTATTTTAATGCATACAAAAATCTCATTGACTCCACATATTGGTGCTGCAACTGGAGAAGCACAAGACAGAATTGGTACAGAATTAGCGCAACAAATCATTACTTTGTTAAGCTAATCAATTATAATTAAATCACTTAAAAGGGATTTATTAACATCGTTTAATAAATCCCTTTATTTTTTTTATTAAATTTGAGTTCTAATCTAAATCCTAAAATTCATGTTTGAGCAATTAACACAATTAGTACAACAGTACGGAGGTAGCTCTGTTGTAAACAATGCTGCTATACCAAATGAACAAAATGAAGCAGTACTGAATGAAACAAGTAGTTCTATACTTTCTGGGTTACAAAAAATAGCATCTGAAGGCGGTGTTGAACAACTTGCAGGATTATTTCAAGGAAACTCCCCTATTGACAATTCAAATCCTGTTGTTCAACAACTAACGCAACAGCTAACAGGAAATCTTGGTGAAAAATTTGGATTAAGCACAGAAGCGTCAAGCAATGTAGCAAGTAGCATGATTCCTCAAATTTTAGGTTCTCTTGTAGGAAAAGCAAAAGATCCTAACGATAGTAGTTTTCAAATATCAGACATTATTAATGCTATTTCAGGAAATGGAGGTCAGGCATCTGGAATAATGGAAACTATTAATAAATACGGAATGCAATTTGGCTTAGATCAGAATGCTGATGGAAAAGTAGATATTAGTGATGCTATGGAATTAGGGAACAAAAGTGGTGGCATTGGAGGTTTACTAGGAAAATTATTCGGGAAATAGGTTTCTTCAAAAAAACCTAAGGTTCTGAGAAATTAAGGTTATAAGTTTAAAAAAAAAGCTGTTTGCATTTATGCAAACAGCTTTTTTGTATGTATATATTTCTTGAAATTTTTTATCCTTATTAAAAATGCACCTATTGCAAAAAACTTTGTGTCTCTGAATATTTTAGACGAATTGTAGTACGTCTCTACAGAAAACCTTTGGATCTAAAAATTATACACCTCTACAAGAAACCTCTGTCCCTTTGTTCCGATAGCTATCGGAACTTAGTACCTTCCTAAAAACCTCAGTGCCCTCTCATAAAAACTGTTAAATAAAAAAGCCTTCACTGATTTTTTGTAATTTTATATTTCAACATTTAGGCCATGAAAAACAGCATTTACATATTTCTTATTTTGTTTGTTATTACGGCATGCTCTACTCAAAAGACAAACGTTGCAATTTCTAAGAAACCAGCTACTTCTGTAAATGATACGGTTCGTATTGCAAATGACGAATTAGAATACGAAGTAATAATAATTGACAGTGGTTTTAGCACCTGGTTAGCTACAATGGCATTACCTCGAAATTATTATTCACAATCATATCTGGAAAATAAAAACCGCCAATATGTACAAGAATGGAATAGCAGAGTTTTACAACCACAACGTTACAATCCCAATCTATATGAAATGAGAATCGATTATGACCCAACTATTAATTATGGATACGAAGTAAATTACTTAATCTATAATTACATGATCTATTTTCAAAATACTTACAAACAAAAGCTAGCAGGTTATGTCCCTTCAAGATAATGTTGCTATATTTGTGATCATTATAAATAAAAATGAATAAATTAAAACAACGTTGGGGAATTACTTCTAATTTTCAACTCACCATCATATTTATTGTATTTGCTATAACCGGTTCTACTTCGGCTTGGTTGTCTCATCCCTTTTGCGTTTGGTTAGGAATCACAAAAGAAGATTTCGGGTTTTGGTTCACACTTATTCGATTAATAATCATTTTCCCTATTTATCAGGTACTACTTGTCGCAATTGGAGCTATTTTTGGTCAATTCCGTTTCTTTTGGAACTTTGAGAAAAAAATGCTCAAAAATATGGGATTGGGATTTCTATTTAAAGAATAAGGTCTTTATCTATATTCTTATCTTTCCTTTGAATAAAATAAGTATAGAACCAAGTCAAGGTAAACGACGGAATTACATCTGTAAACGGAATAATTTCTTCAACAAAAGTTAATATACCAGCCACTTTTCCTACACGCCCTTTGTACATATAGGTCATTAAGAAACCTGCCAAGGGAGCCCAAACAACATCGGAGAACTCTCCTAAAAAAGGAATTGTAAAGGAAAGCATTCCTATACCATCAAAAAGTAATCCTAACAAAAGCTTCTTTATCTTCTCGTCTTTTACAAGCGTTTTTTCATCCATTTTAATACATATTAAAAGCTGAGTTACTATCAAATATAATTCATTTTAAACTAGTAACTAATATATTTTTCTAAGTAAACTCATTAATTCTATATCCATTAATCAAATTCCGTTCCTAAAATTTTACTCGATACAGAGTTAGCATTATTATACATCTCACTTTTTACAATTCACTTTTCACAATATCATTTCATGTAATTAGATTTTACAAATAAATGTTCCTAAAATTCTGTTATAACACATTTTTATATCCGTAGAATCTTTGTTACTTTGTAAAAACAGTTTCATAATGATACAAGCAAAAAATATACATAAATTCTACGATCAACTTGAGGTTTTAAAAGGAGTTGATTTGCATATTAAAAAAGGAGAAATTGTTTCTATCGTTGGTGCTTCTGGAGCAGGAAAAACAACCCTTTTGCAAATTTTAGGAACACTCGATAAACCTGAAATAAATACAGATTCGTCTCTGATTATAAACGGAGAAAATGTATTAAAATTACAAGATGTAGAAACTGACAATTCTAAACAAGAAAAAATTTTCAAATGGGTTTCCTGGATAGGTTGTATTTATACTTTATGCTTACTTGTTTTTTTATTTTTCTTCAAGCTTACAATATTTGACGATACCTTTAGATACATTATCATTGCAGCTTTATTACTGCCTCTTTTTGTACTAGCGATTTATATGAATCGTTATTTTAAAAAGAAAAACAAACAAGACAAGATATTATCCAATTTCCGAAATTTAAATCTTGGTTTTATTTTTCAATTTCACCAACTATTACCTGAATTTACCGCTTTAGAAAACGTTTGTATCCCCGCATTTATGGCAAACAAACCAAAAGGCGAAACCGAAAATGAGGCTAAAAGAATCTTAGAATATTTAGGTTTATCACACAGAATAAATCATAAACCTAGCGAACTTTCAGGCGGAGAACAACAGCGTGTTGCCGTTGCAAGAGCCTTAATCAATAAACCCGATGTTATTTTTGCCGATGAACCTTCTGGAAATCTAGATACCCATTCGGCAGAAAATTTACACCAATTATTTTTTCAACTTCGTGATGAATTCGGGCAAACCTTTGTAATAGTGACTCACAACGAGGAACTAGCCAATATGGCCGACAGAAAACTCGTAATGGTTGATGGCTTAATTAGTAATTAGAAGCCTCTTCCTGCTATCCACTTGTATCTTTTTGTTTTTAAAGAAAAAACAAAAAAGGATACCGTTTCTATCAGGGCTAGCCTTTACGTATTTCAAAAACTTACTTGCACATCAATCATGAACCAAAACGAACTCAAAGAATTCCTCGACGAAAAAGTCATTCAATATAACAACCAAGATTTTATTGAAAGTGATCCCGTACAGATTCCGCATTTATTTACTCAAAAAGAAGATATCGAAATTGCCGGATTCCTTAGCGCTACAATTGCTTGGGGAAATCGCAAAATGATTATTAAAAACTCACATCAAATGATGGAATTAATGGGAAACACTCCCTACGATTTTATCATGAATCACGACGATGAAGATATAGCAAGATTAGAAAATTTTGTACACCGTACTTTCAACGGAAAAGACTTTGGTAGTTTTATAAAAGGATTGCAACACATTTATAAAAATCATGGCGGACTTGAAGCTGTCTTCTCCAAAAATCAAGAAGAGGATAGTTTACAGAAAAGCATTCACGAATTCAAAAAAGCATTCTTTGAAATAGATCATTTACAAAGAACCCAAAAGCATATTTCGGATCCATTAAACAATTCGGCAGCAAAACGTATCAATATGTACCTCCGTTGGATGGTGCGTCAAGACAGCAAAGGTGTCGATTTAGGAATATGGAAAACTATTTCTCCTGCAGCCTTATCCTGTCCTTTAGATGTTCATTCCGGAAATGTAGCTAGAAAACTAGGTATTCTGACCCGAAAGCAAAACGATGGTAAAGCTTTGGCTGAATTAGACAAAAAACTTAGAGAAATGGATCCTAAAGACCCCGTAAAATACGATTTTGCGTTGTTTGGACTTGGCGTATTCGAAGGATTTTAATATACTTATCATATAATAATAATCCCTTAAATAAATTCAATTACTTAAGGGATTCTTTATTAACGATAATTATTCTGCTTTCTCAACCACTTCAACTTTTGTGCTCATCTTATCTCTAGTTAAAATTACAGAACTTAATTTTCCATCGCTGAAATCAAATTTTAACAAGTTTGGATAATCTACAATTTTAAATAATCCATTTTTAAGATATACCAATTCATTATCATTTTTCCCTTTAAAATGATCTAATAATGGAGATTCAACATACAGACGGTTATTCTTTTCTACAATTTTAGTTTTCACTCCTTGCGCATAAAGGAAATCATCATAAGTTCCTATTAGTTTTTGTTTTAAGCCTGATGGCATTTCCTGGATTTCATCATTAACCATTTTTCCATTCCAATCCATCAAGGTCAGAAGCTTTCTTTGAGTCTGTCCCATCACAGGAAAACGATTCGGTTTTTCGCCATTGGTCAGAAATACAAAACCATTTCCATCTGTCATAGTAGCAAAAACACTACCTCCCACTCCTGTATTTGAACCATTACATATAAACCAATCATAGTTATTATAACCAAAGGACTTTTGCCATCCATAACTCCATCCGCCAACAGCATCTTTTAAAGCGGTTACTTCAGTTACTTTTTTTGCAACATTATGTGAAATCACTTTATTGTTTTTATTACGTAAGGCATTTTGCATCTCGATAGCAATTTTAGCTAAATCTGTAGGTGTAGACCACATTCCTGATGCTCCAACTTGCGGTGTGATTGGCAAACCTGTTCTAATAACCTTCCCATTCTCATCGTGAACAAATGCTACATTTATAGGGAATCCTTTTTCATTAGGCTGTATCATTGTAGTGTTTTTTAACCCAAGAGGAGAGAAAATATATGTCGCTGCAAGTTCTGCCATAGATTTATTAAAAGTATCTTCTAGTGCCATCTGAACAATTACATAACCGCCACCACTATATGCCCAACCTGTTCCTGGGGTAAACAAGAAATCAATTTCTTTATCATATCTCGGAATCTTTCCTAAAAGACTTTCTTTTATTGTTGGGATTGTATCACCTTCATAGTGATCAGCGAATCCACTTTGAGTTGTACCAGCCGTATGGTTAAGAAATTGTCTCCAGGTTGGGCTGTTGTTTGCGGTGAACTTACTTTTTGGTAAATGCCAGCGTTTTAGATAGCCATCTATAGGATCGTCTAAATTAATCAATCCTTTCTCTTCGAGCATAAAACAAAGAAGCGCTGTAATTGGTTTTGAAATTGAAGCTGTAGAAAAAGCGGTGTTTTGATCCATTCTCTCTTTTGAATCCATTGATTTTACACCAAATTGATTTGAGTAGACTATCTTGTAATTTTCGAAAACAACAACACTAAATCCTGCCAGTTTATTTTTTTCTAGTTGTTTATCGATATTTAAACTGTCTGTAAGAAAGCTATAGTCTCTTTCTTTTGATACTGCTTTTTTGCTTGTTTGAGCACTTGCGACTGTTACTATAAAAAGTAATAAATAGATAATGTTTTTCATTGTATCGTAATTTTTAAGGTTAAGAATTTATTTCGATACAAAGATGCAGGAGAAGACAAACCTACGCGACCGAATAAAAATATTCGAACGCATTTGTTTAAAAAAACTAGTACGAGTAATTACAAAACGCTAAATTACAAAGCTTTACGATACTCAGTAGGAGTAAACCCTGTATGTTTTTTAAAAGCAGTATTAAAAGAAGATTTTGAATTAAAACCTACATCATAAAGAATTTCAAGAACTGTTACCTTACTTTTTGTAACATCTTTTAAAATATCCATGGCACTTTCTATACGATAGGTATTAATGAAATCGTAAAAATGCTGCTCTAACTTATGATTAATTAAAAGCGAAAGATCCCTAACAGGAATTGCAATACCTTTAGATACATCCTGAATTGTTAAGGAAGGATCTAGAAATGGCTTTTTTTCAGCCATATACTGCTGTAATTTTAATAAATCTTCATTATATTCTTTTTCACTTACAACTAGTTGCTCCTTCTTTTTTTCTTCTAAAACAATTTCAGAAACCAGTTTTAATCTTGAATCAATATTTCTAAATAAACCAGGATTATTTAATGCTTTAAATAAATACCAACAAATAATAAATAACTGAAATACGAGGAGCCCAATTTTTATCCATTCAGAGATATAGGGATAATCCGAAAACTTGAAGATATTTTTTAAAAGAGCAACCGAATACAAAATAGTTAGTACAACCGTAAACTGAAACAACCAATTATAAGAACTAATACTTGTACCTGCACAATTTTCGAGGTATAGTTTTTTTGCTTTTCTTAATACCATAAAAACAGCAATGATATATACAACTAACTGAACATGTATAAGAATATGATTGAACTGTATTTCAACCACATTTTGATAATTTTTAATAAAATTAATTTTAGAAGTAACATCTACTGCATAAAAACGAGGTATCAAAATTACATTCGCTATTACAAATGGAAGCAGATGTAATAAGTGTTTAGGTTTGAGCTTAAAATCCGAGTAACAAACAGACAATACATATAGGTAAAAAACAGGAATTTGCAAGAAAGCAAATAAACCTCTTAACATTCCGAAATTTGAAGGTTTATCAACTATTAAGTTAAATAAAGTTTGACTGGTATCTATTGCTGTTAATAATAAAAAAGTAGCAAAAAGATAATTACTTATCTTATTCTTTGTTTTAACTATTACCAGAAAAAATGCAAGAAATAATGAAATGAACAGAGAGATTACAATCACAATTATTAATAAATTAATCTTTTCCATTTAGTTATTTTCTTTTGTTATTACTACAGTTCATGTTTATTGATTTTTTTTCTAAATATATAAAATTGAAATATTATAAATAGTAAGTAAGCCAAAGGAAAACCAATCCACCAGACCACAACAAAAGAATTATAAGGATATAAATCAATTAGAATATAAATCACAGCAACTAAGGGTATCGCTATAAAAGTTAATGCTGATAAGAAATTATTAGCACGAATGGTCTTTTGTAAATTCAGAAAGAAGGCTGTTGAAAAAACAATCATTACAATAGAATATGCTAATATGTAATATAAATTAAAGAGTGTAAATAAGAAATCTAAAATGATTTCAAACAAATTCCCATTGTTTGATTTTAATTGTGTAAAAGCCAATACATAATAAATTAAGAATAATATAGCAGTCAATAAAAAGTTTAGTAACCAAAATTTAAAAATGTATTTTTTCATGTTTTTTTTTATCCAATCCATTTTAGTCAATAGTTATACTACTATAGATTAATTATAAGTCCAACTAAATTCCCAATCTTTTCCAGTATGTTATATCCGTTTTTCTATTTATCCAAATATTCTTTTCCATCTAAATCCAACCATCCCTTTTGCCCATTTGGCAATTCAAAACGGGCATAATTATCTTGAAATTTTTCTATTTTTTTATACTTAATCTCTCTTACAATTGGGAAGTAGGTATAAAAACCATTTTTTTCGATTATATATATATCTTGATTAATTCTTGCAATCGAATCTAAGTTTTTAGGCAATTCATCATTAATCTTTTTAACTTCTTCACTAGGATTTTCATTTAACAAGTAATCAAGAATATTTAAACTATATTTTCCATTTTTTAACTTTAACCATATCAAAAATGGTCTTTTTTTCAAGTATCCACTTTCTGTTTTTAGTGTTATATAAATATCACCTTCAGCATGATACTCAATATCTTCAATTTCAGAAGTATGATAAAGTTCTGATTTATAATAACCTCCAAAACTAACAGGTTTATATTCATGAGTTTTTAGCTCGTTAAAATCTCCTGAAATGTAAAATTTTTGATTTTCTTTAAATATTTTAAATTCAACTTTGTTATCCGGAAATTGAAATGATAGATTAACGCTAAAAGGTCCATCACCTCGTTTATATTCTTCCCCTAATAAGTTAATTTTTTTTAAAGTATTATGCTGTATAATCTGTGCATTAGGGAATTTTTTTTCTAATTTAATCGATTGGACATTGGAAAGAGTAAGTCTGTCAAATTTATAATTATAAATTTTGATTTTCTCCCCACTATAGCCAACTATAAAATGGTGATTAAAATTAATCGAGTCAAAAGAAGTCTTTAAGATGTTTTTATTATATAAATTTTTAAAAATACTTTTTTGTTTTTTAGAGTATCAACTTTATAATATTTACTCAAATTAGAAAAATATCCAGTATAGATATCAATCGCTTTTTGAGTTTTTAATTGAACTACTTGATACATATTGAATTCATCTCTATAATGATTTAATAAAAATTTAAATCCTGATTCTGTTGGTATTATATAATCTCCTCTTGATTCTAATAATATTATTTTTTTATTTTTGCCAAAATCTAAAATTAAATATGGGTAAAACTCTCCATTAAGAAAATAAAGATCTTTGTTGAATTTATAAAATTCACTAGAGCCGTCTTGATTGTGAGTTGAAATATATTTGTATTTATCGTATTTTTTTAATTTATAAGAATCTATTTCGTTATTGAAAACAAGATCTTTTTTATTTTTAATATCCTGAAAATCAGATTCTGAAATTTCATTCAATTTAGCTTCAATTTCCAGTTTGAAATTTTTATTATCAAAATCATAATTAATCTTAAACTCATAATATTTATTACTTTTTTTTATTATGATGCCTGCATTTCTACTAATTAATTGTAGTTCACCTTTGGTAACTTTATAATTTTTCTGTCCAAAACAAAAAAATGAAACTAAAAAAATAATAGATAGAAGATTTGTTTCATTTATAAGCCCTGTTTATTAATTACTTCCATTATACGGTTAATTACTATTTTTTCTCTATAAATAGATGTCGATATATATCTTGTTTCAGTTTCTATTTTGTTCACTACCTTATTCTCTTCCCAATCCAAAACATAAATTACCATTTGAGGAATTTGTTTATTTTCTTTGTCATTTGTATTTCTCAGACTTTCAATACATATTGGTTTTGAATTTTGAAAGTAAATAATTTTAGTATAAGGAATTTCACTATTTTGATTATACTGTACATATACAATTTTATAAATTTCTTTTTTCTTTTTATATATCGTTATTGTATTTTTATCAGATGTTATTGTTTTTGGGTCATATGGTTCTTTAAAACATTTCTTTTTTAATGTTTTAATATCATTGATTTCTTTAATCAACCTATCAATATTCTTAATTTGACTATCATCATATAAAATAACTTGCTTAGATCCTTCGTCATATATTACATAACGAAATTCACCGTTGACTTTTAACAAAGCCTTAAACGATGACTTATATTGATCTGATTTCATCAAATATAATAGCTCATAATCTTTGATTTGGTTTTCAGCCATACAAAAAGCAATGATATCTGAATCTTCTTTTAAGTCAGTTTGTTTGCATCTATTCATCAAATGAGTGAGACTAGTATTGTCAAAATTTCTAATTTCTGAATAATTAGCAACAATTAAATTACGATATTCTATATTTTGTTTATCGTTTTCAATACTTCCTGTGCTCTTTAAAAGAAGAAAACCGTCATCAAATTTATGATAGTAATATAAACCAAAATCTTTGTTTGGCTCAGAGTCTCCAAAGCAGTCACCGTAACCAGTAATCTTATCAATATAAAAGCAAATGTAGTTTTCATCTATGATTTTATATTTACCTAAAATTCTAGTAAAACAACCACTTCCGCACTTAGCACTATAACCACACACAAAGGTTTGATTGGCATTTAACGTTATATAGTTTCTATAATTATCAGATCTATCAAGTGTTTGCTGAGATAATGAATATTCTGTTATATCAGGATTAACTATCAATTGGCTTATTCCCCAAGTCCCCTGTAAACTAACTATAGAAGAATTATGAGTTATTAAATCAAACCCTAAATAATTACTCAGTTTTTGCGCAAAACAAATATTTGAAAGAAATAAGAACAATATCAATAAGTTTCTCATAATCTTCTTTTGTTTTTTTTTAAGATATTATAGATAAATTCCTAAAATTCCTTCTGATTTCATTCTTCCAAAAATATTCAAAAAAAATATAAATCATCAAAAGGTGCTTTTTATTTTTTTAATACATTTCGTACTTATATTAGTATCAATATTACTAAAAATTAAGGCTGAATAAATATGAAAAAGCAATACTTTAAAATAGATATCTTTCTATTAATCACAAGCTTTTTATTTTGGCACTACTAATAAGAATTCAATTTAAATCTTCGCAAAATGAATGCTTTAATCCTAACAAAATACGATTTAGAATTGTTAGAACTAAGTATTTAGCAACATATTAAACACTGAATATTAACTTGTTATACATTTAAATTATCAGATGATTCCAAGAATTTAGTAAACTAACCGCTATTTTAACGTACCTTTGCACAAAATTTAATGCAAATGAGCACTTTCGAGACATTTAATCTTCCTAAATCCGTACAAAAAGCAATTGATGAATTAGGCTTTGTTACACCTACTCCTATTCAAGAAAAATCTTTTTCTGTAATTATGTCCGGTCGTGATATGATGGGAATTGCACAAACCGGTACAGGTAAAACATTTGCCTATTTATTACCTTTATTAAAACTATATAAATTTACTCCAACCAATACTCCAAAAATTGTAATCCTTGTTCCAACACGTGAATTAGTTGTTCAGGTTGTTGAAGAAGTAGAGAAATTAACCAAATACATGTCGGTTAAAACATTGGGTATTTTTGGTGGTGTCAATATTAATACACAAAAGAAAGCCGTTTACGAAGGAATCGATATCTTGGTGGGAACACCAGGAAGAACAATGGATTTAGCATTAGATGCAGTAGTTCGTTTTGATGAAACTCAAAAACTAGTTATTGATGAGTTTGACGAAA
Organism: Flavobacterium sp. 140616W15; assembly: GCF_003668995.1. Lineage (NCBI taxonomy): Bacteria > Pseudomonadati > Bacteroidota > Flavobacteriia > Flavobacteriales > Flavobacteriaceae > Flavobacterium > Flavobacterium sp. 140616W15. The sequence continues at coordinate 623,010 of NZ_CP033068.1, read as the reverse complement.
TGCTTAATTTAGGCTTTCGTACGCAATTAACAGCGCTTTTGGCGATGATGAAAACCAAACGTCAAAATATTTTATTCTCTGCAACAATGACCGATGAGGTTGATGCCGTTTTGAATGACTTTTTTGATTTCCCAGAAGAAGTTACCCTTGCAGCATCTGGAACACCATTAGAAAACATCGAGCAAATTACCTATAATGTTCCTAATTTTAATACCAAAGTAAACTTACTGAAACACTTATTACAAAACAACGAAGACATGAGTCGCGTTTTGGTTTTTGTAAATAACAAAAAGATTTCAGATATGCTTCACGATCGTATTGAAGAAGATTTTGAAGGACAATTTGGTGTAATTCACTCTAATAAATCACAAAATTACCGTTTGAGTACAATGGCAGCTTTCCAAGAAGGAACGCTACGTGGACTTATAACTACCGATATTATGGCGAGAGGTTTGGATATTTCCAATATTACTCACGTTATCAACTTTGAACTTCCTGAGTTTCCAGAATTATACATGCACAGAATTGGTAGAACCGGTCGTGCCGATGCAACTGGTACCGCAATAAGCTTTATTACTCCTCGTGAAGAAGAATTTAAAGTAGAAGTGGAAGTCTTAATGAATAGAGAACTTGACATTGCTGATTTCCCTGAAGAAGTAGAAGTTTCGATAAAATTAATTGAACCTGAGAAAGACAGACAGCCTATTAAGTTTTTGATGAAAAAACAAAAGCTAGATGGAGATGGAGCTTTTCATGATAAAGCCAAAAAGAATAAAAAAGTCAATTTGGGAGGTCCTTCTAAAACTAAAAAGAAAACGCACGGATCTGTTAACAGAAACATGCTAAAAACAAGAGATAAGAAAAGAAAAGATAAGAATAAATAAGTCTTTTTAGGTTCAGAATTACAAAGTCTCAAAGGTTAGCTACTAAGCTGCTGAGATTCTAAGTAAAAAAAACAAAAAGGCTCAAAGATGTAGAATTAAGTTAATAACTTGAAACTTTACATCTTTGAGCCTTTTATATTTTACGTACAAGACAGAGAAACCTTTGTGACTCTGAGCCTTTGAACCTTTAAATTAATTTTTCGTAAACACCAAACATACTGGCGCGCACAACTCAATTCTCTTTCCGGTATCAGTAAGTTTACCTGTAACTTTATCTCTTTTAAAAACCACAATATTATTTGTGTATTGATGCCCTACTAAAAGGAAATTCCCTGTAGGATCGATAGAAAAATCTCTTGGTCCTTTTCCTAACGTACTTACTTGCTCTTGCAATTCTAAACCACCGCTTTTAAGAATTTTAAAAACTGAGATATTATTAGCATCGACACGATCTGATACATATAAAAACTGGCCATCTGGTGATATTTTTATAGCTGCTGCTCCTGTTCCTCCTTTAAAATCTTTAGGAAGAATACTTGTCTCTGCAATTAATTTTAAATTTCCGTTTTTGTCATAGCTAAAAGTAGTTAGAGTAGCATCTAATTCCTGGATTAAATACACAAACTTTCCGTCTTTACTGAATGTTAAATGTCTTGGACCACTTCCTGCCTTTACATCTACACTTCCTTTTAATATCAAAACTTCATCTTTAGATTTTGGATTGTATTTGTATATAAAAACTTTATCAAGACCTAAATCATTTGACAAAACATATTTTTTATCTGGTGAAAAATAAACCATATGCACGTGAGCTCCTTCTTGTCTTTGTGTATTAACTCCCTTTCCTGTATGCTGAATCACTTGTTTTGCTTCCGAAAGGCCTTCAGTAGTCTTTTTGAATACCGAAATATTTCCTCCTGAATAATTGGCAGTAATTACATTTTCACCATCATTAATTAAATAACATGGATCTGCTCCCATCGCTTTTTGTTTATTCAAAAAAGCAACTTTACCAGATTTTGGCTCATACCCAAATGCACTTACAGTACTTTCTGCACCATTTTCATTAACTGCATAAATAAATTTATTATCGGCAGAAACAGATAAATAACTTGGACTTACTGTACTTTCTGAAGTATTTTTTAATTTGGACTCGCCCGAATTGGTATCGAATTCATACACATAAATTCCTTTGCTATCACAACTATTAGTATACGTTCCTACCAACAGATTAACTTTGTTTTGCGCCTGAATTCCTGTAAAGAATAAAATTAAAAGCAAAACGGCATACGATTTTTTCATTTGTAAAAATTTTATTGAAATGCTAAAATACATAATATCCTTATAATCGTTAGGAATTATTTAGCAGTTCGAAAAAATATAACAACTTCAGTTAAAACTGCCTGTAAATTTGTATTTTTGACAAACGAAAAATTCAATGAGCTTCATTGAAAATAAAATCAGTGAAGTAAACTAAACTTTAGAATGCATTTTAAACATCCCGAAATTTTATACTTTCTGTTCTTATTGATTGTTCCAATTTTGGTTCATTTATTTCAATTACGACGTTTCAAAAAGTCATATTTCACTAATGTTCGACTTTTAGCAAAACTCTCTATTCAAACTCGAAAAAGTTCAAAAATAAAAAAATGGCTATTATTAGCTACTCGCTTATTATTACTTACCTGTCTGATTCTTGCTTTTGCTCAACCATTTTTTACTGCCAAAGACAGCAAAAATGCCAATAACGAAATGTATATTATTCTGGATAATTCATTTAGTATGCAGGCAAAAGGAAAAAAAGGTGAATTACTAAAACGTGCTGTTCAGGAATTACTAGAAAACACTCCAGAGAACGCTTCATTTTCTTTACTTACCAACACTGAAAACTATTGGAACACCGATATAAAATCGGTTCGTAACTCATTACAGAGCCTAAAATACAGTGCCACTCCTTTTGAACTAGATAACATAATGGCAAAAGTTAAGGCCCGTAAATCGGCCTTTAAAAAGGATATCATCATTATTACAGATGCAGTTGGGCTAGATGAAAAACAACTAAAAAATAGTAAGTTCGATGATAATCCTTATTTTATAATATCAAAAGCAGAACAAAAAAACAATGTAGCAATTGACAGTGTTTTCATCAATCAAACTCTAGATAATTTTTACGATATCGGTATTAGTTTATCCGGATACGGTGAGAATTTCAAACCTATTTCGATGTCTTTATTCAATAATGACAAACTAATCGCTAAGACCATTGTAAACTTTGATACTAAAAAGAAAAAAGTCAACTTTACCATTCCAAAACAAGCTTTTCATGGTTATGTTACTATCGAAGATAATGGTTTAGAATACGACAACCGATTGTATTTTAGTATTTCTGAAACTAAGAAAACTAACGTGATCAGTATTGGAGATCCTGCAAAAAGTAATTTTTTATCTCGAATTTATACAGCTGAAGAATTCAATTATCATAATTCTGACATTCGCTCCCTTGATTACAATAGCCTAGATAAGCAAGATGCAATTATTCTGAACGAGTTAGATGAAATCCCACAAGCATTACAAACAACCTTAAGATCATTTGTCTCCAAAGGTGGAAATGTTATTATAATTCCATCAGAGAAAATGGCTGTTTCCAATATGAATTCCTTTTTATCAAATTTTGGTAAAATAGAAATGAAGGCTCTTGAAAACAAAGAAAAACTGATTACCAAAATCAACTTTGATCACCCTATATTCTCAGGTGTTTTCGAAAATAAAATCAAGAACTTCCAATATCCAAAAACAAAAAATTCATTTCCAATTACAAGTTCTTATGCATCGGCTTTGTCTTATGAGGATCAAAGTGCTTTTTTAACTTCGATACAAAATCAAGTTTCGGCAGTTTCTATTTTTTCAGCACCTATAAACAATATCAATTCTAATTTTCAGCAATCGCCGCTAATTGTTCCCGTTTTTTATAAAATGGCACAAAACAATCAAAAATCTGGAATAAACGCAATAATCATTGGTAATAATCAGCCTTATTTTGTTGAAGCATTATTATCTAAAGATGCTATATTAGAAGTAAGAGGTGTTGATGAACAATTTATCCCAATTCAACAGATTTTAAATAATAAAGTAAAAATCGTTTTCAACGATTATCCGGAACAAGCTGGTAATTATACCATTTATAATAAAAAAGAAGCACTAGAAAACGTGAGTTTTAATTACAAACGAAGCGAAAGTGATTTGAGTCAGATTAATACAAATCTAATCTCTGATTACAAAACTGCTGATACTATTTCGACCATTTTTAACACCTTGCAAACAGAGCGAACTGACAATGAGATTTGGAAATGGTTTGTTATCTTTGCATTGTTATTTTTAGCATTAGAAATGGCAATTATTAAGTTTGTGAAGTGATTTTTTTACCATTAAGATATTAAGAAAGTTAAGTTTCTTCTTTATTCATGGTTCAAACAAATTAAGCTTTAATGCTTTTAAAACTTAATTATTTCAATTAAAATAAATTTATCTACATATGAAAATAATCATCCGTGAAGCAAAAATTATAGATTCTAAAAGTCCGTTTCATAATAAGACTGCAGATATTTTAATTAAAGATGGTTTAATCGAACAAATAGGAACTTCACTTCCTAATACTGAAAATGCCGACGAGATAAAACTCGATAATTTACATATATCGCAAGGATGGTTTGATAGTAGCGTTTCGTTTGGAGAACCAGGCTACGAAGACCGTGAAACGATCTCAAATGGCTTGAACGTAGCAGCAAAAAGCGGATTTACTGCTATTGCTTTACAACCCAACTCCTACCCGATTATCGATAACCAATCGCAAGTGAATTTTGTAAAAAATAAAGCCAATGGTTTTGCTACCGAACTTTTCCCTATCGGAGCTTTAACAAAAGCTAGCGAAGGAAAAGATATGGCCGAATTATTCGACATGAAGAAAACTGGAGCTATAGCTTTTGGTGATTATAATAAAAGCCTTGACAATGCCAATTTACTTAAAATCGCATTGCAATATGTACAGGATTTTGATGGCTTAGTAATTGCTTATTCGCAAGATCAAAACATTAAAGGAAATGGTGTTGCTAATGAAGGAATTGTTTCAACTAAATTAGGTTTAAAAGGAATTCCTGATCTTGCCGAAGAATTACAAATTGTCCGCAACCTATTTTTATTGGAATATACAGGCGGAAAACTTCATATCCCGACTATTTCGACAGCAAAATCGGTTCAATTAATTAAAGACGCTAAAGCAAAAGGGTTAAACGTAACAACTAGTGTTGCTGTACATCACCTGGTTTTAACCGATGAAAAATTAGAAGGATTTGACACTCGATTTAAAGTTACGCCTCCATTACGAACTGAAACAGACAGACAAGCATTACTTAAAGGTGTCTTAGATGGAACTATCGATATGATTACATCTGATCATAATCCAATTGATGTTGAATTCAAAAAAATGGAATTTGATATGGCTAAAAATGGTACTATTGGTCTAGAAAGTGCTTTTGCTACTTTAACAACTGTATTGCCTTTAGAAACTGTAATCGAAAAACTAACATTAGGGAAATCAGTTTTTGGTATCGAAAACAATACAATTACCGAAGGTTCTAAAGCAAATATTACCTTATTCAATCCAGAAGGAAAAACTACTTTTACAAAAGAGAATATCTTATCTAAGTCTAAAAATTCAGCCTTTTTAGGTACTCAATTACAAGGTTCTGTCTACGGAATTGTAAATCAGAATCAATTGGTATTAGAAAAATAAATATAAACACAAGAATGAACAACTCAATCGAAGAAGGAAAAACTCCTGCTATTACCAGTTATATATTAATCATTGGTGTTTTAATCGCGATGTCGATGAACTCTGAAAACAAAAATAGTTTTGCCTCTTTTCATATACGTCAAGCACTAGGTTTATCGCTAACATTTATCTCATTCGGACTTATAATCAGTAATTTTGACAGCTTCATGATTACTTTCCCAATGTGGATTTGTATTTCTATCTTATGGACATACGGTATTTTTAGCGCTATTAAAGGCGAAACAAAACCTGTGCCTTTAGTAGGTGCACTTTTTCAAAAATGGTTTAAAAATATTGGTTAGTTTTTGATTTATAAATTAAAAACCGGCAACTTTATTTCACCATTTACAACTCACTATTTACCATTAAAAAAATGAATTTATCTTTAGAATATAA